>JAJXYO010000001.1 GCA_021780495.1 Deltaproteobacteria bacterium | reverse complement strand
CGCCGCATAATGTCACATCCCGCCAAGCAGATCGGACAACTCCTGCCCGACAACTGGCTCGCCGCAAAGCAAAACTCACCAGCATAAATCCATAACACATTCAATATGGTCTACAATTGACGGTTACGTTGGAAAAGTCACACGGCAAAAAAAAGGGGTCAGCTTGTCAGCTGACCCCTTGCATTTATCTGGAGCGGGAAACGGGATTCGAATGAGGCTCAATGTTAATTGCTTTTTTAATATATGGCAAATAAAGATAACAATATTGAATAGTTAAAACTGACTTCTTTGTGGTATCCGTCCAAATAAATACATTAAATTCAGTTTGAATCCAGCCTTACCTGCGAAAGTTTTGCGAAAGAATCAGACCGTAATCTCTTCCGGTTTTAACCAGACAATGTGACCGTCCTTCATGGTGACTATAGAATTTCCCGCATTTTTATGCCGCAAAACCGCCTCTTTGACGGCTTCTTTTACTGCTTCATCAATCTGCGTACCTTCGGCAATAATTTTACCGATATCTTTTTTCAATGCCTCAGCCATGATATTCCCTCATTAGCGTTTCCCACAAAATTACATCTGCCACTTCTTCAACAATATCGTATTCACCCGAAGATATCAAGCGGGGTGCTTCCGATTGTGAGTTGTCATATATGCGCTACGTGTCGGCAATCCACAGCCATATGTCAGCATTGCCATCAGGCGCATCGTTCCGCTCAGTAAATCAAAAACCCGATTGACTTCTTCCACTGAGAAAACAGCGGGCAGTCTGCGTTTCTTTTTGGCCCGTACGGCGTCCAGGTTAGCAACCTCTTTTTCCAAGCCATGGCGAAACAGAAAAATTACAGCATTCAGTGCCTGATTCTGGGTTGATGCCGAAATTCTTCGTTCAACAGCCAGGTAAGAAAGGAAAGTTCTGATGTCATCCGTGGTTAGATCATTAGGAAACTTCCCATTAACGAATTGTTGAAATTGCCCACTCCATGTTGTATAAGTTTTCTCGGTGTTCAATGACAAATGCTTCAGCCGCATGACTTTGATCATCTTTTCTAATATCTGTACCCACAGCTTACCTTCATCTGTCGTTGCTACAAGGCGTTGACAGTGTCGCGAGATAAAGAAAGTATACAACCGCAGAGCCTGTTCGGCCTGTTTGACCCGCCAATCCTCACGAGTATTCTCCAGGCCATCCAGATACTGTTTTTTTCTGATCAGAAGAGAGGATTTTTTCTGGAAGGCAGTCACTTTTGGTGTAACAGTCCTTAACCCACTTTACATAATAGGGAATTTGCTTTGAAGTGATGGTACCGTTACTGACCGAAAACTGTTCAAAACGTTCGAACATAAAAACTCCCGGAATTATACCGCAACAATATATCCACCCTGTATTGGGGGATTATATTGCAAAATTGGGCTAAAACAAGTCGATTTGCCGTTATTTTTGTTAAAATTTGTCAGTAATACAATAAATATAAAAATTAAAAGAGCTGCGGTATATCCCGTTAGGCAAATTGATTAAACATGATGACACAAGGATTTGGCCTCTTATGAATAAACCATTTTATTACTTTGGCTGGCCAGACCCAATTAGAGGAGATCTGCTTTACGGAGACCCTAAATGGGGAATAAAGTACCACGACCCAGGATGGGCCAATGGGATGACATACCATCGTTTCAGCAGAAATTGTTCTCTTAATCCGGATCATACTGATTACAAGCGTTCATCACCTCTCGCCATAACTCTGGCATCTCTCAAAATTGGCGATATCATGTGGTGCGGAGATTGTATTGTTACTGACCGGGTGAAAGATATATTTGTTCGGGAAAGGTTTACCGGTGTTAAGTTTGAAGAAGTGATAATTGGCAAAGTAAAAAGAATGCCGAAAGAACCTGTTGAATTGCCCCGATTGTGGGAGTTAGTTGTTATTGGCTCTGGTGGAGAGGCGCATCCTGCGTCGGGGATAAAGGTATACGAAAAATGTCCTGAATGTGGGTTTGAAAGGCACTCGTCTTTTCGCAATGGATTAATTGTCGAGGAGAATAATTGGGACGGTTCTGACTTTTTTTATCTAAAGGGTTATCCGACGTTTATTCTTGTTACCGAAAGGGTTAAGGATGTGATCGTTTCAAATAAAATAACAAACTGTGGCATTTTTGCGGTTGAGTCGGTGAGATGGGCGAGCGGCGTCAGACCCGAGGATTTGGTGCCATCTGACGGTATAGCAGAGTCATAGGAAAAAATGCCTAACAATGGGGTGCTGCGGTGAAACCCGCAGACCCCTTGAAACGTTAGGTGTTAATCGAAAGGAGGGCATTAAAATGACACGCATCCGAGTTGAGGGCTTTACCATCTCGCTTGATGGATACGGAGCTGGTCCGAATCAGGACATCAGGAATCCACTTGGAGTGGGCGGAACAGATTTGCACCAGTGGTTAGTCCCGACACGCACGTTCCAACGGACCCTATTTGGCACCGACTGTGGCACAACAGGAATCGATGACGACTTCGCTGCGCGGGGCTTCAAGAATATTGGCGCCTGGATTCTCGGAAGAAACATGTTCGGACCGATTCGCGGTTCCTGGCCCGACATGAACTGGAAAGGCTGGTGGGGGGACAACCCACCCTATCACGTTCCAACTTTCATCTTGACTCATCACGCGCGTCCGCCCATCCAGATGGAAGGTGGAACGACATTCTACTTCGTCACGGGCGGTATTTTCGAGGCGCTTGAGCGGGCGCGAGACGCAGCCAGCGGAATGGACGTGCGCATTGGCGGCGGACCCAACACTATCCAGCAATATCTTCGTACTGGCCTCATCGATGAGATGCACATCGCTATCTCGCCGGTCCTGCTGGGCGACGGAGAGCGACTGTTCGAGGGGATTGACGTGCGCGCGCTGGGATACGAATGCATTCAGTTCGTTGCGTCAGAGAAAGCCACCCATGTTGTAATCCGGCGCCAAGAGCACAATGACGCCTAGCAAGGCGGCGGCACACGGTCTTCGCTTCGCTCGGCCGGTGCGCCACGCTACCGTTGAACCAACAAGGGAATTGATGAAATGAAACCGGAAGCGTATGTAAAGATGCTATATCAAACCGCCGCAGTACGTGAACATGCTGCGGAGCGATCTGCCATGACTGCGGTCGGCATCAATGCCGTCTACGGTATGCTGTTTTTCACCGTCCTTGCTCCCTCGATGCTGTCGATGATTACGGCTGGTTTTGTCGTAACGGTAACCCTTCTCTTCGGCCCCTTGCTCGGCTTTATCGTTTCGTCGCTCTACCCCCGAGTGGAGATGACCATAGGCAGAAGGCTGGGGGGCAGAGCTACCCTCGACGAACTGTATCGGCTCTTTGCGTGGTCGTTCCTGCCTGCTGGGCTGGCTTTACTGCTTGTAGCACTGCTCTTTTCCTTGCTCGACAGGACATCAACCGTCGTTCAGTTGATTCTATCTCTCCCCTTGTTCATCCTCTTCTGCTGCGGCATTAGGAACTACTGCTCCAATGTCATCGCCGCCCAGCGATTCACGCTAGCTAGAGGCTTGACCGGCATGGCGATCACATTCATCCTGTTTGTCGTCCTGATTACAGCCGGTTTCGGGCTTGTTGCCATAGTGTTTCGCTGCGGCGCGGGAGAAAGCCTGTCAGCCATATTCAGCCAGCCATGACCATTAAACGCCTGAAATACTCAATCATATTTTTCTATCTGTCACTGTTTGTATTCTTGGCGGTGTATGACGAACGCCTCTCCCCGGATCTGGCGCGGGAATTGGCCAAACCTCGCCCCAAGGTCATCGAACCAGGCAATGCCTGGCTGGCTATGCTCGGCATCGATGCCCCTGCAGGGGCCTCTCCCGTTGCCTACGGTGAGAAGCAGATGCGGGATCTTGAAAAGACCATTAAAGATGGAAAAAGTACCGGAGAGGTCATCTCCGCATCCCTCGCCAATAAATCAGAGTTGTCATTCAAGGGGAAACTGCCCCCATTCTACGGCAAGGAAAACAGAGGGATCATCGCATAGAACCCGCCTCTGGTTAGCATCAAGGCGTTATACCAAGAAATGAAATAACCCAAGAGAGGCAATAAATGACAAACACGAAAATTACCGTCTTGCTTGCAATCGCCGGAGGACTTGGTGTTATTTCGACAAAATGGCCTCTCACTTATAAGAAAATAGCTAAAGCAGTGATAGAACCCATATTAACGTTTTCAGGAATTCTATTCTGCGGAGCAGTAGGTTATAAGATAGCTCACGGTGAATTATTGCCTTTAGTTTCAAAAGAAAACATAGAAAAGGCGAAGAATCTTAACAATACTGAATTCATGATTGATTTAGTAACTTACACTTTTTTCCTACTTACCTATCTTGGTTTTCTATACTGGCTATCGCATGAAGTACTCAACCATACGGACAAAAAAGAACCAGAATAACCACTGTCGCCAGAACACGACTACTATGATTATCCATTCCTCCCTTGAAAGTGCTGTTTCTGTCATCTCTCCCTCCGTGAAGAGAGCCGGAGGCTACACCCGAAGGTATAACCACGTAATAGCAGCGGGCAAACCGCTGTTTTCCGACCCCGTTGGGCAAGGTAAGCGACGAAACTGCTCAAAATAATTTTGGTGTGCTTGGCTTTGACGGGATGTGCGACCCTACCTTATCACTTGAGGCAATATGATGAACAGCAGAATCCGTAAGGCATTCGACATACTGGAGTTGGAAGAGCATGCGACCTTGGAAGAGGCCAAACGAGCCTGGCGAGATCTCGCACAGGTTTGGCATCCCGACAGGCATCAATACAATGAGCGCATACAAGCCAAAGCGACAGAAAAATTAAAGGATATAAATCGGGCGTGGAATGAGGTGCAGAAATGGTTTGCACAGCAGGAGCAAAACGAAAACGATCAGACTGATAAAGAACATGAGGAGCAAAGACGCGAGTGGCATGAAGCTGACTACAAAACCCATACCTGCCCCCACTGCGCGACCATTAATAGGCTACCGCAGAACAAGCCAATTGAGTCGGCACGCTGCGGAAAATGTGCGAAGTTTCTAAGTGTGGAGCGTGAACGCGAAGAGAGTCTCAAAAATGAGCGGGCCGATCGGGAGCAACGGGAAGAAAAACAGGAGCAGCAACGAACAGAAGAAGCCAGAAGGGAAGCATTGCGCCAACAAGAGGCCATGTTAAGCAAAGAGCTGGAGGAGTTACGGCTAAGACAATCGGCACAACATCAACGGCAAGTACTGTTTACACTGGTCGTTTTGATCTTGTTAGTCTTATCCACATTCTTTTTCAATGAGAACAGAAAGAACGAAAACCGTGCAGACAATGGTCCACATGCAACTGAGCAAGCACATGCAGTATCAAACGGAACCATACTGGTGCGTCCGGGAGGTGCCGAGCGGATTGGGGCAGGACAAGATGGGTTTGCACCACTATCTTCCAAGACCACACAAATTGATTCAGAAATCGTCATTATGCCTTCACACAAAACGGAGGTAGAGGACGCCCCAGTTTCCGATAATATTAAAGCAGAAATTATAAACGTAGTGAAAACTTGGAACTTGGCTAAGGACAAACACGACACTGACGCACTTGCTGCTGTATATGCTGAGAACATAAAATTTTACGGCATGAATCTTCGGAAAGAACGAGTAATGAAGGATACAGAACTTTTTTTCAAAGAAAATCCATCGTTTACACAGGACGTTGTTGGCGATATTCACATCTCAGAGAAAGGGCCGGGGGTTTATCTGGCCGAGTTTAACAAAGCCGCCAGATTAGCAAACAACTACAATTCATATGAAGCATATCTGGTGGTGACTGACAATAAAGCTGAAGGTCGTTTACTTATCGTAACCGAAGGCGACAAGACTACAGATAGAAACTTGGCACGTAGGGAATACCGCCGTAAGGCAAGATAGCGAAGAAAGCGGGCCGGGATTTGAAAATAAAGGATGTACCAACGAGGCCCATGGACGCCGACCGCCCGAAAAAGCTGGGCGGTCGGGTCATGGCCGACCTCGTTATGCACAGAATGAAAATAAATAAAGCAATGCACTTTGAGGAATCTGACATATATCATCATCCTTGCCGCAGTCATAATCGTAGTGTCGATTCTTAACGCCTTTGGGAAAGCTGTAGGATCAGGTGCAAATGTTTGCCGAATTTATTAGGTATTTCGTTGAAAATTTTTTTCTAAAGATTTGTTTTGGACCGACGATATGTAATTTATCTTTCATTCATGAATGTTGCGCTACGTCGCACATTCAATGAATTACCTCCAAGTGGAGCGTAGTTCTCAGAGCGGACCTTGCTCTTGGGATCTCACCAAAAAATTCAAACATCAAAGGGATTAGTGCGTCCTGCGGAAGCAGATCCACTTTGAGCACACCACATCGGCCTTTTTTCAATACAGGCTGATCAATTCTGATTATCCATAAAACATCCTCACTTATCAAAATCATGACCTGAGACGGAATCGGCAATTTCCCGGTATATGCAACGGAAAGCCTCCGTAATATTTTCTCTGGTCCCGCCGATTCAAGTCACTTTCGGTCCTATGAAAATCAAGCCCGTTGGAAATTTGCTAACGGGTCATATCATCATCCTCATGTACGGCAAGGACATACATACATCATGTACAGTAAACCGGGATTCTGACCCTGCAGCCCGGCGTGATGCGATGTCTGTCGGCTATTACTTGCTGATCGTCCAAATATAGTCCTCGTTACGGCACAGCCGAATCAAGAGGACTCATCATGCGCACGGATCAACGATATACTGCTTATATTTGGTATCACTCCACCGTCATGCATGATTGCCATGGCGGTGGCGGTCGTTGTCCATTTGATTGCGCACAAAGCATGATGGCTGCCGAGACTGACGCCGCAGGCGTTGGCCGTCAGGCCATATCCGTGCTGATGCTTTCCAACAGCACAAACTATTCGGTGTTCAGCCCGTCTCTTGCACGTAGCTGGCGGAGCATTTTTTTGCTCCGACAAAGCGAAGTTAGCAAGAGACGGGCATCAAACATCGCGCGAAGCGCCAAGCTACACGGGTTTCACCGCCTTGCCTCCCGCCTTAGCAAGATTCGCCAGAGAGCAACTTGCTAAAATCTCCATTTCAATTTGATCTGCTGGTCTCCCCTTCATCGCTGTTCCGTGCGGATGTCTTATCGGGTCATCCGTTCCCGCTTCCGGCCTTCCGGTTGCCGACTCTGGTTCACACTGCGGTGTGTCCTCAGGGTCGGGTCTGCGTAAGCAGACTGGGTCTATCGCTTAACGCACATCTTGGCGTTCACGGTCGCCATAAATACAGCACTGAAAGGAGATGGACATGGCAGGTAAATTCGGGAGTATGATCCACCAGGCACGACAGGCAATCGGCAAGCTCTACGGCAGAACCCACAGTGATAAGAGCACCAAGGCATTGATTTCTTCGCTGCGAACTATCACGGATCATCTGAAGGCTTCTGGTCTGGAACGCATTGAGAACATCAAACCGCACATGGTACTGAGTTTCTTCGAGGCACGGCAGGTGGCAGGCATCTCGCTGTCCCAACTTGGTAAAGACGCGACCGCCTTTCGGCTTCTGGCCGAGAAAGTCGGCAAGCCGAATATCATTCCGCGCAGCAACAGGGAGTTGGGCTTCTCTCGCTCCAAAGCTGACCGGATGCAACCCAAAACACTTAATCATTCAGCTGCGACAGGAATACGGGCAAACCTGGTAGAGCGTTTCGAAAATACCGGACACGCAAAAGATCTAGCGCTGATCGCTGCATTCGACCTGCGCACTGAATTTGGGCTGCGGGCTGGTGAATCCATCTCTGCGATGGCTAATGGCAATAACGTGGAGGTAGTTGGCAAAGGGGGTAGGTTTCGATCTTTGCCGGCTGTCAGTCAGGGACAGAAACAGGCCTTGGCTCAACTCCGGTCGGTGTCGAAAGAGATTGGCAACGTACATGGCAAGCTGATACCACCGCAACTTTCCCAGCAGCAGATGTACGATTATCAGCGCAATACGATCCGGGCTTATGATGGTACCAAGGCAAACAGCTGCAATATGCACGTTGTTCGTCATGATTATGCCCAACGGGAGAAGGCGGCTGGGGTATCTGACAAGCAGCTTGGTGACCAACTCGGCCATGGTCGCGGGAAAGAGGTTATCCCGCATTATGCCAAATAGCCGTAAGAGGTTCTATTGTACAGCAGATCAGTCTGCGTGGACGGTACCTCGCAGGTGGCAGTCTGATCGCAATATCTACTCATTATCGAACCCCCGCAAGGCAGATTGCCTTGGCGGGGGTTTTTGCGTTTGGAGTACTAGAGTGAGAGTCTGTTCCGGAAATCCGCATCGAGATCACGAGCACAACCACAACCACATCCATCGAACCCTCTTAGGGATTGTACCCTGGCGGGGGATTTTGAAATTTCCGGACAGGCACATGATCTATGTAATGCAAGAATATTTATCAATTCAGTCGATGGTGATGGATGTGTTCGGGTGGTTGTCAACACCACATGTAACTTGTAGGACACGACATGTATGCCGGACACCTGCCTGATCTTAACTGAATAGAGATTGATTATATCGTTAAGAGTGTATGCCCATGACAAAGTTCCTCACAATCGAAGAGTTTGCTCAACTGATGCGCATCAAACGCAGCACGGTTTATAACTGGCTTGCAGCAGGACGTTTAGAAAACGGTGTTCATGTGCTGCGACTTGGTGGGGTTGTCAGGATCGTTTGGACTGATAAGCTGTTAGATCATTTGCTGAAGCAGTCAGTAGTGAATGAAGCACGTTCAAGACTGGTAAGAAAGGGCAAGGGCGGAAGGAATGTCTGTGCCCTCGCTATAGACTATCTGAAGGTTGATTGAAATAAAAATACAAGTATAATTGTCTCCGGACGGATGCCCCGGAGGAGCAGCTTGTGAAAGGGGTATCATATGGCAGGACTTTTGGCAGCTGTGGACGTAACGTTCTTTGACAACAGAAGGAATGAGGGGCGCATCGCCAACAAGCGGGGAACACGTAAGCTGTACTTGGACTTCTTTTACCATGGAGTCAGGATTGAGAGGTCAACCGGTTTGGATGAAAATCCGGTCAACCGTCGCAAGGCTGAGGCAATGCTGGAGCAAATCCTGAAAATGAAGCAGGAAGGGACTCTGGAGTTCGCCAAGCTTTTTCCTGGTGCCAGCGAAGAAGAGAAGGAGTTCCACACCCGACTGGAAAAAGGTGAGTATGCTCCAACACCCAAGGCTGTTACCTTCGGAGGATATATCAAAAAATGGTACGCCTCCATCTGGGTGAATTATCCTGTTGCCACCAAACAGAAAGATTTCAAATCGGTGATTGACTACTGGTTGGTGCCGTACTTTGGTGACAAGACTTTTCACCATATTACCGGCGTGACCATGCAGGAGTTTGTCGCCACTCTCAAACATAAAGAGGGTAGTAAAGCAGGGCAGCCGTTGGCACGTTCAACTATGGTGAACATTCTGCAGATATTCAGAACCATTTGGGAAGATGCGGTAATAGCACATCGCTGGATAATTTTTGATCCCTTGAAAGGTATCAAGAAGCATCTTCCCAAAAAAGGTAAGAAGAAGGTGCAGGTATTTCGTTTCGAGGAGTGGGAGACTCTTCTGGGGGCCATGAGTGAGTATTATCGACCTGTGTCAAAGTTGATGATCCTGACCGGTCTCATGGCAAGTGAGATTGCTGGTCTGAAAGCACGGCATGTACAGGAAGGGTATCTGTACATTGAGGAGTCGATAGTCAGGAAGGTAGCTAAGGATGAACTGAAAAACAGCTACCGCGAACGGAGGATCCCTATTACTCGGGCAATTGGGGAAATACTTGATCTGGCTTGCAGGTCGGCTGGTGATGGTAATCTCTTTACTATGGAGAATGGCCAGCCTTTTTCAGCGGAGTTATACCAAAGAAGGGTATGGGTAAGGGCGATGAAAGAAACAGGTATCATGTACCGCAAACCGTACACGACACGCCATACTTTCGCAGCGTGGGCACTTACCCTTGGTACTGACCCGAACCGCCTCGTCGCACTGATGGGACATGCCTCGAAACAAATGATTTACGAGGTATATGGGAAATATACCGAAGGGTTGGAAAAAGATTGGCAGGCCATTCTCGGTTACTTTGGAAGTGATTTCAATCAGACAGTTCAAACAGCAATGCCCCGGCTACATGCGAAAGAACATGCGAAAGCCGAGGCATTTTATAGCTAACCATCTAAAATGGTTGATTATTTTTGGAGCGGGAAACGGGATTCGAACCCGCGACTTCAACCTTGGCAAGGTTGCACTCTACCACTGAGTTATTCCCGCTCAGTGAGTTTTGTTTTATAGCAAAATAGGCTGTAGGTGTCAATAACTTTTATAAGCATTTCAAGCGCGCGAACTATTTTTTTCCAATTCATTTAACACAGGATAAACGTGTCGTTTTGCCGTTTTCATGCTTCGCACCATTTTAACTTTTCTGACTCTTTAATGCAGCCGTGTAGGTATTAATCAATATTTTGCCACGAGACGCCCAAGAATGTTCATTGATCGCTCTCTCTCGCACTTGGTGCGATTTATGTGATCGCAGATTGTTATCTGCCAGCAATTCAATAATTTTATCTGCAAGATCCTGGGCATCCCCGTAGCTGGCGTAGACACCGGTGTCTGCAAGGATCTCTCGATTGATCGTGGTGTCGAAGGCCACTACCGGGAGTCCGCATGCCATGTAGTTGAATATCTTGCCGTTGGCTTCTGTAAGGGATAGCTTTGGCGTAACGGCAATGTCAGCAGTGGAGAGCATTTGCGGCGCTTTGGCGTAGTCAACCTTTCCCGTAAACTCAACCATGTCTGAAATGCCGCGCTCTTGTGCAATGTGGCGATATCGATCACTAGGAAATCCCATTATCAGGAAATGTACCTTGATCCCTTTGGACTTTAGTATTTCAATGCAGTCAAGTAGTAGATCTGTGCCTTGATAGACACTCATAATACCCAGGTAGGCCACAACCGGTGTCGTCCGTGACAATCCGCTGGGCGCTGGTTGCCGCTGTCGCAGCCCGGGCCGGAAAATATCCGTGTCGACCCCGTCTATCAGAGCTGAGACCCGATGAGAAGGTATCTTCCAAAGATGTATTAGTTCTGCAGTACCGGCGCTGGAGCTTGTTATGATCTGATCGGCGAAATGGTCGATCATCGATTCGATGCGCTTGAACAGTCTGGCTGCCCACGAGGTGGCCCCGAAAAAACCATGATCGATGCATTCACTTGTCAGGCTGCCCTGATAATCCAGAACCAGCGGAACACCGGACAGTCTTTTGAGGAAATAGCCGATAAAGGCACCTTCGTGCAGGTGTGCGTGAATGATGTCCGGCCTGAAATCAGGTAGCATCATGGCTGCCTTGAAGAACAGGAGTGCATCAAGGTAGAGCTTGTGCAAGGAGGGGCCGGCTTCCAGCCGCGTATACCAGGGAATGGAGGGGATTCGGATGGTCGGGATGTCAGACATGTTCCGGCCGAGGTGATAGGTGACTATGCGGACGTCATGACCGTCCGAACGAAGCGCTCGTGCCTCCTCATAAATCCTGACGTGACACCCCCTGTCGGCAAAATAGGGGGTAGGGGCCAGCATGAGAATCTTTAGCTTCGTGTCAGTCAAGATTGACCCTGTCCCTGATCACATAGATCGGTTTGCCCTGGGCTTCATAATAGGTGCGGGCGTTCAATTCTCCCAACAGACCCAGAACAATAAACTGGATACCCATGAACAGCAGGAAAGCGGTCAGAATCAGCAGCGGGTTGCGGTTCATGCTGAAATGTTCGAAGATCTTCATGTAGATGGTCATGGCGCCGCTGCCGAAACCGGCCAGGAGCGTGTACATACCCCATTTGCCGAAAAGTTGGATCGGTTTGGTGGAGTAGGCGAGCAGGAATTTAACGGTCATTAAATCCAGGATTACCCGCAACGTTCGAGATATGCCGTACTTACTGGTTCCGTGCAGACGGGGATGGTGGTTGACCGGAATTTCTGCGACCTTTGCGCCGACCTGGGATGCCAGAGCCGGTACAAAACGGTGCATTTCGCCGTAGAGATTAATACCGTCGAGTACCTCGCGACGGTAGGCTTTCAGGGTGCAGCCGTAATCGTGGAGATGTACACCGGTCAGCGATGAGATCAGGGCATTGGCAAGGATTGAGGGGATTTTCCTGGTAATGAATGTGTCCTTGCGGTCGCTGCGCCAACCGGATACGACGTCATAGCCTTCATTCAGTTTTTCGATCAGCCGTGGAATGTCGGCCGGATCATTTTGAAGATCGCCATCCATGGGGATGATGATCCCGCCTGATGCGGCATCGAAACCGGCAGACATAGCCGCGGTCTGCCCGAAATTGCGGCGGAAACGGATGATTTTTACGCGCTGGTCCTGTGCCGCGACCGTCTTGAGTGCGGCAAAAGAGCCATCGGCAGAGCCGTCGTCTACCATGATGATCTCATAGTTTGCAGCACTACCGTCCAGGGCAGACGTAATCGATTGATACAGGGCGGCGATGTTGTCTTCTTCGTTATAAATTGGAACCACGATACTGAAGTCCACGCAACTCTCCGGATAAACAATAGAATTATATTAGCGGGTTAGAATTTGTTTTTGGCTCTTTTCGACAGAACACAGGCTTGTTAATACACTGTTTTCGTGAAACGGGCCGACCGTTTTCTATACATAGCAGAATATGGCCGCTGCTGCACATGTTTTAGTGGCATGCAACTGCTACCAGATTGGCTGATCGAATGTTTTCACCACGCGTACCGTTGGCTCTTCGGTCTTGCAGGGTGGCGCATAACCGTTTTTTCCGCCGAGCAGTCCGGTCAATAACCCCACGCCATTGGAAATATGCATCAGGGGAAAAAGAAAAATCAGAAAAAAACACAGCAGTGATCTCGATGACATGACAGCAGCAAGTGCAAAAATAATGTCAAGAACCAGATAAGCACAAAGCGGAACCAGGTATATGTATGCAAACGGCAGAACAGTGAGCAGGGTCAGGTAGCACAGAAAGAACAACGGGGCAAAGCCGATGACCGTCCCCGGACCTGCAATCAGGGTCTGTTGCGCCCTGCCCCTGCCATAGGAATACATCTGCCGGATAAAAAGACGCAATGTCCTGCGCTGGCTGCGATGTACTGTCATGCGAGGCTCATGCACCAGCTTCAGACCGTTGTCTTGAATCCTGTCAAGCAGTTCATTCTCTTCGTTTGGATAGAGCCTTTCGTCCAGTCCGCCAACAGATAAAAATACCGCTCGCCGAATTGCAAGGTTGCAGAGAATCAGCTCTTTGTCGGTTGTTTCGCGCGAAACGCCGACAGCGCGATAGCGGTTACGGACCGCGCCGGCGCCGAACAGGGATGATAGTGCGCGACCGAACATCTGCTGCAACAGTGAGTTGTCGGGAGGTGTCAGGGATGGTCCGCCAACGACCGCAATTGACCGGTCTTCCATAGCCTGTGCGGCGAGGGTCAGGCAATCGGGAGCAACCCGAGAGTCGTCATCTAAAAAGTAGATGATCTCGCCTTGGGCTTTGTCCGCTGCTCTATTGCGTTGCCGGCTTGGCGAACAGCCCTCTGCTACCAGAATCTCGAACGGACAGGGGCCTGCATCGAGCTGTTGCAAGGAGGTAAGTGCAGCAATGTAACCGCCCGGTTTTACGGGGATGACGAAAGAAAATGTTGGCATAGTCAGTAGTGATGATTCTCGGGCTCGTCTGGGACGTCGGATAAAAGCAGGTTCTGCAACATTGAGAAGCCTCCTTGGCGCGAACTGCTGATGATCACGAAAAGGAGGCCTCTTTGAAGATATCGTGCGATTGCTTGGGCTACATCTTGGTGGTGCCGTAGCTATGGAGGCCCGAGAGAAAGAGGTTGACACCCAGGTAGCAGAAAATCGTAGCGGCAAAGCCGATGACCGAGAGCCAGGCTGCTCGTTTACCAACCCAGCCTCTGGTAAAGCGTGCGTGCAGGAATGCGGCATATACGAACCAGACGATCAGCGACCAGGTCTCTTTTGGGTCCCAGCTCCAGTATGTGCCCCAGGCGTAGTTGGCCCAGGCGGCTCCGGTGATGATGCCAAGGGTCAAAAGCGGAAAACCGATCATGATGGCCCGGTAATTGAGGTCGTCAAGCACCCTGGTGGGTGGGAACATGGACATCAACCCACCGGCAGGTTCTGATTTTGTCGCTTCTTCGTGTCTGGCCTTGAGCAGGTACATGATCGAGATGCCGCAGGCCACCGCGAAGGCGGCATAGCCGAGGAAACAGGTAATGACGTGATACAGCAGCCAGTTACTCTGCAGGGCCGGCACCAATGGTTCGATACCGCTGTTCATGCCGAGTTGCGCCCAAGCCATACCCAGCAGGGCAAACGGTACGACGAAGGCGCCAACAATGCGGTATTTGTATTTGAGGTCGATGAACATGTAGATCAGGATAATGGTCCACGAGAAAAAAACAACGGACTCGTACAGATTCGAGAGCGGTGCATGGCCCACTCCCATGTCGTAGGATTCTTTCCAGCGTAAACCTATGGCGGCGGTTTGTACGGCAAGGCCAGCGTAGGCGATCAGGCTTCCGGCTACACCAAGGGCTTTATTCCTGGTGGCAAGAAATGCGAAAAAAACGACCATGGATGTCATGTAGGCCATCGTCGTCAGGTTGAAGAACAGAGAACTGGTCATAATCGTTGTAACCCCCGCTAAAATTTCAGGTTGGATAGTTTCTCTGCCAGTTCGTCAAACTGCATTCCAAAGGCCGCATGGTTTTTGCTGGCATTGCCGTACATACGGGCGTGCCCCTTTGTTATCACGATCCATATGCGTTTGTGCGACAAGAAGAAGGCTATTATCAGGCCGGCGACCATCAAGAAGCAGCCGAGCCAGACTATCTCGACCCCTGGGTCTTTTGCAAACTGGAGGCCGGTATACATGCGGGCGTTGCTGCCATCATAGCTGAAGATGAGATCATCGCCGCGCTGGGCATTTATTTCGGGATAGTTCTTCAGTACGATGAAGGTCTGGGGAGCCTTTCCTTTGTAACCGACTTCTACGCGTGCAGCTGGGCCGGAAAATTCCGGCATGAACTGGCGTACCTCCTGGGTAACCTCCAGTAGTTTAAAGGTGGTGCCGTCTTTCAGGGTGATCTGTTCGCCCTCGTGAATCGCAAACTTATCCGAGGATCCGCCCGAGCGCGGGGTCATCGTGAAGTAGTATTCGCTGCTTTCGGTGGCCTGCCCATAGCTTGATTGATAAAATGTAATTCCATTGTAGGTCAGTGGGTCATTGACTATGACCTTTACTTTTGTACGGCTGGGCACCGGTTTCCCGTTTTTCAGGACGGTCAGGGTGCTTCTGAACTCTTTAGGGGCGCCGGTGTTGTAGAAGGTGACGTTGAACTTGTCACAAAAGAGCTCAAAGCCGAGAGGGATCTGTTTGCCGTTATTGGTCTGGACGCTCGTGATTCCCGACCCTTCGAGGATGGTGACGAAACCCTTGAATCCGAACAATGATCCGATAATGGCTCCAATAAAGATCACCAGGATGCTGAGGTGAACCACGTAAACACCCAAGCGGCTCCAGACACTCTTCTGGGAGAAAAGATGGAATTCGCCATTGTGCTCGGTGATAATCGGCGTGGCAAATTCTTTGCTTATAAATTCGGTAAGTCGATCCTTGGCCTTGTCGGGCGATGCGGTGAAAGTGATTTCCTTTTTCTGTGAGGATGAGTTTCTCATGGAGTCGCTCAGCACCAGTACCGGTTCACTGATGAATTTGAATACATGCGGCAGTCTTTTTATGGAGCAGGAAATCAGGTTGAGGCTGAAGACATACAGCAACGTAATGAACCACCAGGAGTGGTACATGTCAAAGAAGCCGAGCTTGGAGTAGATTTCAAGCTTCATGGAACTTATCTGGGCAACGTACTCAGGTGGTAGTTGACCTTGGGGGAGGATGGTGCCGATGATAGAGGTGAGTGCCAGTGAGATGAGCAGGAAAATTGTGAGTTTGAGAGAACAGAAAAAATCCCAGACTAATTGAACAAAGCTGCGCTCGTTGGTTGCCAATGGTGTCTCCAAGTGTAGTAATGTTAAACGTGCTTGACCGTCTCGATTATTAGGAACTATAGTCCAAATCACGAAAAAGAGGTACAGTTATTTTCTAATGTTGACAAAGAAAAAGGACCGCAATGTCTCCATTGCGGTCCTTTTTTACACGGTTTTGCAGGACAAGAATTATTTCTTGTGGCAATCGTTACACTTGGTGGGGCCTTTGCCCATTTCAGCGTGACAACCTTTACAGGTTTTGTGAGCCCAGTCTTTTCCGAGGTCTGCGATCTTGCCGGGACCTTTTGCGTGACATTTTTTACAATCCTTGAGGAGTTCCTGATGCATTTTGTGCGGGAACGTGATGTTGCCCTTTGATGCAGGCAGGGTAATGACGTCAGCGGCAAAGGCGGAGCCTGCAAAAGCAACAAGGGCGAGCAAAGTAACAGCGATTTTCATTTCTACGACCTCCTAATAAATTTTGAGTTTGTATACGGTATATTGATAGAAAATGTCAAGCTAAAATTCGATGCAAATGCTATGGATGCTGGATGGCACTGTCTTTGCGCGCGCACTCCTCGTCCATCTCGCGGCGATATTCTTCAAGCGCCTTGGCCAGGCGCTCTTCTGTCAATGCAAGTATCTGCACGGCAAAAATTCCGGCATTCTTTGCACCCGCCTTGCCGATGGCCATGGTTGCAACCGGGATGCCGCCAGGCATCTGTACCGTTGAGTAGAGTGCGTCAACACCGTTCAGAGATCCGCCCGGCATGGGTACACCGATTACGGGTAGCGTAGTTTTTGAGGCAATAACCCCCGCCAGGTGAGCGGCCATGCCGGCCCCGGCGATGATGATTCTGATCCCCCGTCCGGCCGCTTCAGTGGCCAGGTTCATCGTCCTGAGCGGTGAGCGGTGGGCCGACGAAATGCGCATCTCACAGGCCACCCCGAACTCTGCCAACACATCAGCGGCTTCCTGCATGACAGGCAGGTCATTTTCACTTCCCATTACAATTAGAACCAGTGGCGATGCACTCATGAAACGACTCCATCTCAAAGAAATATTAGATCCTGCCAAGCGCCTTTTTACCGATATCAGTCCGAAACTGCACGCCTTTCCAGCTGATGCGATCAACGGCCCGGTAGGCCGTAGCGATGGAGTCCTGAACCGATCCACCCAGAGCCGTAACGCCCAACACCCGGCCGCCGCTCGTAACGCAATTTCCGTCCTTGTGCGCGGTCCCGGCGTGAAAAACATAGACATCGTTGATCTGCGCGGCATCGTTAAGACCGGCGATGATATCACCTTTGCGATAGTCTCCGGGATACCCTTCGCTCGCCATGACCACACAAACCGCCGCCTTGTCATGCCATTCAAGATCGATTCCCGCAAGGTCACCGTTTGCAACCGCTGCCAACACCGGTACGATGTCGGACTTCATGCGCATCAGCAGCGGTTGGCACTCCGGGTCTCCGAAGCGGGCGTTGAACTCCAGGGTCTTTATCTGCCCGTCTTTAATCATCAGCCCAGCATAGAGCACCCCTCGATAGGGACGTCCTTCAGCAGCCATTCCGTCTACGGTCGGGCGGATCACCTGCTGCATGGCTTTTTCATGAATGTCAGGCGTTACCACCGGGGCGGGGGAATAAGCGCCCATGCCGCCGGTGTTGGGGCCCTGGTCGTTGTCAAAAACCGCTTTGTGATCCTGGGCGCTGGCCAGCGGGATGATGTTTTTGCCATCGGTGATGACCAGGAAGGAGGCTTCTTCGCCGCTGAGAAACTCTTCGATGACGACCCGTGATCCGGCCTTCCCAAAGGCATTGCCGCTGAGCATGTCACGCACTGCCGCAATCGCTTCCCGGCACGTCTGAGCAATGATGACACCCTTACCGGCTGCCAGACCATCGGCCTTGACCACAATCGGCGCCCCGGTACGGTTAATAAAAGCCTCCGCCTCGCTCTGATCGGTAAACACCCCATAGGCTGCTGTCGGCACGTTGTACTTCTGCATCAGGTCCTTTGAAAAGGCCTTGCTCCCCTCGATAAACGCGGCTTTCTGGGACGGACCGAATACCTTGAGTCCGTGGGACTCGAACAGGTCGACGATGCCGAGTGAAAGTGGTTGTTCGGGGCCGACGACCGTCAGGTCGATCTTGTTTTCATAGGCAAATGCCAGAAGTTTGTCGAGTTGCTCTACCCCGATGGCAATGTTTTCTGCCAGTTGCGCGGTACCCGGATTGCCGGGGGCACAGAATACCTTTTCTACCAGTGGTGACTGCGCTATTTTCCACACCAGGGCGTGTTCACGCCCGCCGCCGCCAATAACAAGAACTTTCATGAATACACCTCGATAACGTTATGCCAAAACAGTAGATCTCTGCTGCCGAATCAATGTCTGAAATGCCGCATGCCGGTGAAGATCATGGCAATGCCGTGCTCGTTGGCGGCCTTGATCACCTCTTCGTCACGGACGCTGCCGCCTGGCTGGATGATGGCGGTTACGCCGGCTTCAGCTGCGGCATCAACACCATCGCGGAAGGGAAAGAAGGCATCCGAAGCCAGCACAGTGCCTTTGGTTGGCAAAAGTGACTTCTGGACCGCGATGCGCGAAGAGTCGACGCGCGACATCTGGCCGGCGCCGATCCCGACCGTTTGGTCGCGACTGGTGAAGACGATGGCATTCGATTTGACATGCTTGCAGACCCGCCAGGCAAAGTCCAGCGCTTCATATTCGGAGGCACTGGGGCTGCGCTCGGTTACGACCGTGCAGTCTGCAGCGCGCACCATACCCAGATCGCGTCCCTGGACCAATAATCCGCCGGTGACCTTTTTCAGGTCAAAGCCATTGGGCCGGTAGCCGGCCAAAAGCGGTACCTGCATGACGCGAACGTTCTTTTTGGCGGTAAAGATATCCAGGGCTTCGCTTGTGTAACCGGGGGCAATAACGGCCTCCAGGAAGGTGGAAGTCAGCTCCTTGGCCGTATCTGCATCCACGCTGCGATTAAATCCGACAATCCCGCCAAAGGCCGAGACCGGGTCACATTCACGAGCCTTGAGATAGGCACTGAGGGGTGACTCAGCCAGAGCTACGCCGCAGGGATTGGTGTGCTTGATAATAACGGCAGCAGACTGTTCGAATTCCTTGACGGTCTCAATGGCCGCATCCAGGTCGATGATGTTGTTGAAGGAAAGCTCCTTGCCCTGCAGTTGAACCGCAGTGGCAACACAGGGTTCCGTAATCCCCTTCTCGAGATAGAAGGCCGCAGTCTGCTGGGGGTTCTCGCCATAGCGCAGATCCTGGGCTTTCTTGACCTGAATGGTGAAGGTTGCCGGGTAGTCGGCAACGCCTTCGCCCAGGCGTGCACCCAGGTAGTTGGAAATGGCGCCATCATAGGCGGCGGTATGCTGGAATACCTTGGCCGCCAGGCCGAAATTGGTCCGGGCCGAGACTGCGCCTCCGGAAGCCTTCATCTCGCTCAGCACGGTTGCATAGTCGGCGGAATCCACCAGCACTGTGACATCAGGATAGTTCTTGGCCGCCGAACGCAGCATGGTCGGGCCGCCGATATCGATGTTTTCGATGGCGTCCTCCAGGTGACACCCCTCCTTGGCGACGGTGGACTCAAAGGGGTAGAGGTTGACGACAACCATATCGATGTTCTGAATGCCATGTTCCTTCATTTTAGCGACATGCTCCGGATTTGATCGCATACCCAGCAGTCCGCCATGCACCTTGGGATGCAGGGTCTTTACCCGGCCATCGAGCATCTCGGGGAAGCCGGTGAACTCAGAGACGTCCATGACAGTCAGTCCGGCCTCCCGCAACAGTTTTGCGGTGCCGCCGGTGGAGAGGATTTCAACGCCGCAGTCGGCCAGCGCTCGGGAAAACTCGATAATGCCCGTTTTGTCGGAGACGCTGATCAGCGCCCGGGTGATGTGTGCCATTGGTTATTGCTCCTTACGAACTGTGGTTTGTGTCAGGAAAGTTTATATGCTGCATGAACAGTGTTTCAAATACGGGCGTTCCGGATAAAGGAATTACCCGGAACCGCCTGCCGGTACGCTCTGCCGATGCGAAGCCGTCGGCCGCGAAGATGGCTCGCTCGACGCCGCTCAGGGCGCCCTCAGGCGTGAATCGGCACATTTGTACCATGCTGCTGTCAAAAATTCCAATTGTTTTGAGCCATTCCGGTTGTAAAACAGCCCCGAACGAACCGGTCAGGATCACGTCTTTCAAGGCCTGGAAACGTATACACGCCTTGACGGCCAGCACCTCCATGCCTGCCCGAATGGCACCCTTGGCCAGCTGTATCTGGCGGATGTCGCCCTGGGTCAGCAGGAGCAGCTGTTTCGCATCGCGGTGCAGAACGAAGGAGTTCTCTCCCTTGTGCTGGATGACCCGCGTTGCCAGGTTTGACGGGATTTCACCCGGATCTCGCAAGCGGCCGCCCGGCTCAATCAGGTTGTGGTTGAGCAGTCCCGCTACGGTCTCGATGGCAGCCGAGCCACAGATGCCGACCGGAGCCGTCGCGCCGATGACCGCCAGGGTTACCCGGTCGTCCTGGATGCTCACAGACGATATGGCGCCCGTCAGCGCTGCCATGCCACAGCTCAGGTTGCCGCCTTCGAAGGCCGGGCCGGCTGCGACCGATGTGGCCCAGACCGTATCTCCCGCCACCAGAGCCATTTCACCGTTGGTGCCCATATCCAGGCAGAGTGTTGCTTCCCCCGGTTGCGCACCGAGCAGAAACGCCACCGTATCACCACCCACAAAACCGCCCGGCATGGGAAAGACATAGACAGCGGCGTTCCCTTCCCAACCCAGCTCATGGGCCACGCGATAGGTACCTGCCGTTACTGCCGGCCGGTAGGGTGGGAATGCCAGCGGCCTGACCGGCATGCCCAGCAGGATGTGTTGCATGGCCGGATTACCGGCGATGGCGATTTGCTGGACACTGGTCCAGGGAATCGCTGTTGTTTCGCACAGTTGACCGGCCAGGCGCCACAGTTCGGCACGTATCAGCCGTGTCATCTCCTGGAGCGCCTCTTCGGAATGTACTGCAGCATCCAACCGCGTGACAACGTCGGCACCGAATCTGCGCTGGGGATTCATACTGCCGGTCATGGCCAGACGCTTGCCGCTTGCGAGTTCAATCAGGGAGGTTGCCAGGGTGGTGGTGCCCAGGTCAATAGCTAGCGCGTACATAGATAATGCCTCATTCGCAGCATCAGTGAATATAGATTGTCTAAAAACAAGGTATTGACTTCGGTTGAGGGTATGGTTGTTTAGAAGGGTTCTTGGCCAATCTGCTCCCTGACACCACAATCACCCGTTATGTATCAAGTTCATGGGTAGAATTCCTTCTGTCTTGGTCAGGATGCAAACTTGCTCCGCCAATTGTAGGCGTTTCTCTGGCAGTTCTGTACCGATTTCAGTGGGATCCCAAGCCGCTCCAGGCTCTCGGCCGCCTCATCGAGTTCAATTCGCTCCATCATCTCAACCAGGCAGAGCAGTGTGCCGAGATCGCCGTTTCGGTTGAGGAGGGCGGCCCGGATTTCGTCAGACAGATACAGGTTGGTAATAATTTCATCGACACTGACGTCGTAAATGTCGGTCAGGATCGAGAGGGTACCGGTCATAAACGCCTCATCGGGGTGTACCGGCCGTATCAGATTGCTGCCTTCGGTATCGAGTCGTGCCAGTTCTTCCATGAATGCCGCCCGGGTAACGGCCATATCGAGCAGTGCGCTGTCCAGCCCCTGCCCGCTGTCATCAACAAACACCGCAAGTTGAACCCAGCGCCGGAGATGTTCCATCCCAAGCTGCATGAGGGCATGGCGAACCGTACGGATCTTTTCGCGCGAGGCATAGGAAACTGAATTGACGAGCATCAGCAGTTTATACGTCATTGAAGGATTCTGCTTAAAGGTTTCTTCGATCTCATCGATGTTAGCGTCATGTGTCAACTGTTGCTTCAGCTGGAAAAAGGTACTCGTCACATTTCCCATACGGGCTTTCTGAACGACTGACGGACGGGCGAAAAAATACCCCTGAAACAGTTCGAATCCGATCCTGCGGCTGCGCAGGTAGACCGCCCTGTTGTCAACCTTATCGGCCAACAGTTTGACCGGAAAGTGCCCTAACAGGTCGACGAAACGGTACTGGGCATCCAGTGGCGTGTGGATCAGATCGAGCTTGATTATGTCGACCAGGCCGTCATACAACTCAAAATAGTCGGGATTGTAGCTGTGATTGTCCAAGGCTATGACAAACCCGAGTTTCTTGAGTTCCCGGCAGCGTCGGATCACACTGGGTGTTATGATGGTGCTTTCCAGCAGCTCAAGGCCGATGGCATCACTGGGGAGCAGTTCGACCGTGTCGCTCATGAGCATTTCTGTAGTGATGTTAATAAATCCACGCAGGTTACCGACAATTTCATGGATGCCGAAACTGGACAGCAATTCAAACATAACCATGGAAGTGGCTTTGAGAGGGTTGCTGATGGCTGCGCAGGAAAGCGAACCCGGTGAGCGGAACAGCAGTTCATAACCAACCACTGCTTCAAACCTGTTCATGATGGGTTGCCTGCCCAATAGATGGTCTACTTGTTCCATGCGTGTACCTGGGAGCGAACATGCTGTTCAATTGGAATTATGAGAAAAATGTCAGGTCACAGTATGCACTCGCGGCCGGATAATCGCACTACGAAAATGCGAAGAGATGAAAATTAATCAACCTCGATCAGGCCACCCCGAGATTCTTTTACCACCCCGATCTCCCTGGCAAATAGCCCCTGTTCCTCAGCTAGAGCCTGAAAGTGTGCGGCCTCTTGCGGGGGAAGGGCGATCAGCATGCCGCCGGAGGTCTGGGGGTCGAATAACGGCAGGAGCGCATCGGTATCCCGGCAGTCGCCGCTTATGAGCGGCAGGTAGTGATCCCGGTTACGGTAGCAGCCGGCCGGCAGCAGGCCATCTGCCGCAAGCTCCGTTACTCCGCGCATCAGCGGTATATCACGGATATTCAACCTGATAGTGACCCCGGCGCCACGGGCCATCTCGCTGCTGTGGCCGATCAGTCCAAAGCCGGTAACGTCGGTGGCGGCGCTGGCATGACACGCGACCATCAGTTCCGCTGCCGAGCGATTGAGGGTTGTCATCCAGCGCACCGCCTCGGCGATGACGTCAGCGGTGGCCATTTCCCCTTTGATGGCGGTAGAAATAATGCCGGTGCCCAAAGGTTTTGTCAGAATCAGCCGGTCCCCGGGCCGGGCGGTTGAGTTGCGGATGATGCGGTCGGGGTCAATCAGGCCGGTCAGGGAGAGACCGTATTTCAATTCATCATCTTCCACCGTATGGCCACCAACCAGGCAGACACCCGCTTCCTGCAGGATGCTCTGGCCACCGGCCAGAATCTCCCGCAGCACATCTCCCGGCAGCTGACAGGCCGGGAAAAAGACCAGGTTCATGGCAGTGACCGGGCGGGCGCCCATGGCATAGATATCGGACACGGCGTTGGCGGCGGCAATCCGGCCAAAGGTGTAGGGATCATCGACCAGGGGGGTGATGACGTCGGCCGTCTCCACCAGGGCGCACTCCGGCGAGATCCTGTAGACCCCGGCATCATCGGATGTTTCCGGTCCTACAAGCAGGTTTGCGTCGCGGTGATCCCAAAGCCCGTCCAGGGCCTTCGCCAGGCCCGCCGGGCCCAGTTTCGCGGCTCAACCGGCGGCTTTTACCAGCTGTGTCAGTTTGATCATTTTGAAATTACTCCAGGTAGAAGACCTCCGAGGTTTCAAAAACCTCGGAGATACCGTTTATTTCAGATAGACACGCGGCACCCGCTTGCTGATGCCGCAAAAAATCTCGTACGGGATGGTGCCGGCAGCGGTGGCCAGTTCTTCGGCGTGGATGCAGTTTCCGGCCTTGTCGCTGCCGATCAGTATGACCTCGTCGCCGACGGAGACACCGGCAATATCGGTCACATTCAGCATGATCCAGTCCATGCAGACCGTGCCGGTGACTTGTGCCCGTTGTCCCCTGACAAGAGCCTCGCCCCGGTTGGTCAGCGCGCGGGCATAGCCGTCGGCATAGCCCACCGGAACGCTGGCGATCAGGGTTCTGGCGCTGGCGGTGAAACGGCGGGCATAGCTGATGGTGGTGCCGGGCTCAATCCATTTGAGCATGGCGATGCGGCTTTTCAGGCGCATGACCGGCTGCAGATCGAGCTTGCCCTGGAAGTCGGCGGAGGGGATGGCGCCATAGAGGGTGATGCCGGGCCGCACCAGGTTGCAGCCGGGGATGTCCCGGAGCAGGGCACCGGCACTGTTGGCGATATGGATGTAGCGGGGAACGAAGCCGGCCTTGCGGGTTTCGGCGATGGCCCATTCAAATCGCTCGGATTGCAATCGTGTGAAGTGGCGGCCTTGCTCATCCAGCTCATCGGCGCTGGCAAAGTGGGAGATGATACCTTCCAGGGCAATATTGGACAGCTTTCTGAGCTCCTGCATGAAGACGGGGACATCGCTATACTGGATGCCCAGTCGCCCCATGCCGGTGTCGATCTTGAGGTGCACCTGGGCCTTGCGGAACAGTTTTCCGGCTGCCTGATTCAGCGCCTGGGCCTGTTCCAGGGTGAATACGACCGTGGACAGGTTGTAACCGATACTCTTGCGTTCCTGGCCGGGATAGACGCCGCCCAGCAGCAGAATGGGTCTGTCAATGCCGCTTTTGCGCAGTTGGATACCTTCGGCCAGAAAAGCGACACCGAAGGCATTCACCCCCAGCTGTTCCAATTCCCGGCTGATATCCATAAAACCATGGCCGTAGGCATCGGCCTTGACCACCGCCATCATCCCGGTATCGCGGGGGATGGATGCCCGGATGACCCTGAAATTATGGTGGAGAGCGGCCAGGTCGATCTCGGCGAATGTGGGACGGCTGTCGTACAAAGCGGGGAGGCTCCTGTTGATACATCAAGGGTGAATAGAACCATCTGGAAATACGCTTATTAGCATGTCTCATGGTCTCTGTAAAGGTAAACGGCAGCCGAAAGACTGTCATTGACATTGACAGTAGAGGCGATTTCCAGTACGGTGCACGCTAAGTAAGGCCCTGGGGGAGTTCATCAGAACTGAGATGATTCAGCGGAATCAGACCCTTTGAACCTGATCCGGCTTGCACCGGCGTAGGAAAGCGGCTCGCGGGATTGTATCGACTGTATCCAGCCGCCTGATGTTGTTGTCAGAGCGGCTGTATTTTTTTTCGTGCTCATCGTGATTCTGGAGAGTGGCGGCTATGAGTGAAAACAATAACAGGCCCTTTCGACTTGTCGTCAACAAGGCTGCACAGCAGCCGCTGCCGATCGCCGGCGTCTACCTGATTACCGATCAGGGTGATAATCTGGTGGAAAGGGTCGGGACGGCGCTGCGCGGCGGCGTTACGGTGCTGCAGTACCGGGCTAAGGGCAAGGGGCGCGATGTTTGCCGGGAAGAGGGTGCCCAATTGAAGCAGCTCTGCCGGAGTTTCGGCGTGGCCTTCATTGTGAATGACGATGTGGAGCTGGCGGTTGATCTGGATGCTGATGGTGTTCATCTGGGGCAGGATGACGGCAGTGTCAGGGGGGCCCGGGAACAGTTGGGTGCGGGCCGGATTGTCGGAAAATCGACCCATAACCTGAATGAGGCGCTTCAGGCCGAACAGGATGGGGCCGACTACATCGGTTTCGGGGCCATGTACCCGACCGACAGCAAGAATGTCAGTCATATCGCCGGTACAGCCGGTCTGGCCGAGATCCGTGATCGCATCAAAATTCCGGTGGTTGCCATCGGCGGTATTACTACCAGTAACGCCTGCCGGGTAGTCGATGCCGGTGCCGACGCCCTGGCGGTGATCTCATCGGTGCTGTCCAGTCCCCGGCCGGATGTGGCCGTGTCCGAGCTGAAACTGCTTTTTAACCGCACCCGTCCTTTTCCGCGCGGTGCAGTGCTGACGATCGCCGGCAGTGATTCGGGTGGCGGAGCCGGTATCCAGGCCGATATCAAGACAATCACCCTGCTGGGCAGCTATGCCGCCAGCGTCATTACAGCCCTGACGGCCCAGAACACCCGTGGAGTCTCCTCGATACACGGTTTGCCACCTTCTTTTGTCATTGATCAGCTGGCTGCGGTCCTTTCCGACATCCCGGTGGACGTGATCAAGACCGGTATGCTGCATACCCCTGCCATTGTCTCGGCCCTGGCAGAAAACCTGTCGGAACGCAAGATCATGCTTCCGCTGGTGATCGATCCGGTCATGATAGCCAAGGGTGGGGCAACGCTGATGGACCGGGATGCGATCCATGTCTTCAGCCGGCAGTTGCTGCCGCAGGCCTATCTGCTGACACCCAATGTGCCCGAAGCGGAGCGCCTGCTGGGGAAATTGATCCGCTCGGAAGCCGAGATGGAGGAGGCCGCCCGGGAGCTGCACGGGATGGGCGCCGCCAATGTGCTCATCAAGGGTGGCCACCTCACCGGACATAGCTCTACCGACATCCTGTTCGACGGTACGGAATGCCATACCTTTTCGGCCGAGCGGATGTTCACCAGCAATACCCATGGTACCGGCTGCTCCTATGCCTCGGCCATTGCCGCATTTCTGGCCCAGGGCGATCCGCTCCGGAGTGCCGTGGAAAAGGGCAAGGAATTCATTACGACCGCTATCAGGCTGGCCCGTCCGCTTGGAAAAGGTCATAGTCCGGTCAATCACTACCTGGCAGCGCAGGAACGGACATAGCCCGGAAACGCCGGACCGGAGCGGCCCCGGATACAACTGGGCTCTGTTTGACAGGCAAGGCGCGTTTACGAACTTGTACCCATAGATCGATTCTAATTTACTACAAAGGATGATGAACACATGACTCAGCTTGAATACGCCCGCAGGGGGCTCATCACCGAGCAGATGCAGCTTGCAGCCCTGGTCGAAGGGGTTTCCCCCGAATTTATCCGCGATGGGTTGGCGGCGGGGAACATCGTAATCTGCCACAACATCAAGCACCTCAACGGCACGCCGCTGCCGGTCGGCACCGGTCTGCGCACCAAGATCAACGCCAATATCGGTTCATCCTCCGATGATACGGACATGCAGAAGGAGTTGGAAAAGGCCCGCGTAGCCGTAAAATACGGGGCGGATGCCATCATGGACCTTTCCACCGGCGGCCCGGTGGATGAGATCAGAAGGGCCATAATCGCCGAAACCACCGCCTGCATCGGCAGTGTACCGCTTTACCAGGCGGCCCTGGATGCGGTACGGGTCAAGAAAAAGGCCATCGTCGATATGACGGTAGACGATATCTTTGCCGGCATCGTCAAGCATGCCGAGGACGGGGTCGATTTCATCACGGTCCACTGTGGGGTGACGCGCTCTACGGTCGAGCGGATGAAGAATGAGGGGCGCATTATGGACGTGGTCTCGCGCGGCGGCGCCTTTACCATCGAGTGGATGCGCTACAACAATCAGGAAAATCCCCTGTTTGAGCACTTTGACCGCTTGCTGGAGATCACCAAAGAGTACGACATGACCCTGTCGCTGGGCGATGGTTTCCGTCCCGGTTGCCTGGCGGATGCCACTGACCGGGCCCAGATTCATGAACTGATCATCCTGGGCGAGTTGACCCAACGGGCCCAGGATGCGGGTGTGCAGGTGATGATCGAAGGCCCGGGGCATGTGCCGCTCAATCAGATCCAGACCAATATCCAGCTCCAGAAGCGTCTCTGTCACGGCGCCCCGTTCTATGTCCTGGGCCCGCTGGTGACCGATATCGCTCCCGGATACGACCATATCACCTGTGCCATCGGCGGGGCCATCGCCGCTGCCGCCGGCGCCGACTTCCTCTGTTACGTCACCCCCAGCGAGCACCTGAGGTTGCCGGATGTGCAGGATGTGCGCGACGGCGTGATCGCCTCACGCATCGCCGCCCATGCCGGGGATATTGCCAAGGGTGTCAAGGGCGCCATGGACAAGGATATCGCCATGGCAAAGTGCCGCAAGAAGCTGGACTGGGAAGGGCAGTACGCCCTGTCGCTGGATCCGGAACGGGCACGTTCCGTGCGTGACAGTTCACCGCTGTCCGATCACGGCGCCTGCACCATGTGCGGGGAGTTCTGTGCCTATAAAGTCATGGACGACGCCATGGCCAGGTAGGTAAGGAAACGGTCTTTTTCCGTCCTGGCTGCGTAAGTCTTCAGGCTTGATTGTGCGGCGTAGCGCTGCTACGCCTCCTCCCAATCCTTCGACAGCCTTGCCAGAACAAAAAATACGCTTTTCTGCACTAACGTTGTAGATGAAATTGTCAAAATGGCCTGCTGAATTTTCAGCGGGCCGTTTTGTTTCTTATCCAGCGCCCCGCATGTCTCAGATAGTGTGCGTGGCAACCAGAAAAAGCTCTATGGCGTCCTTATCCGGGCTGCCGCCGACACCCTGCAAAAGATCGGTCTCGACCCCAAATTCGTCGGCGTCCGGTTGAGTGTGCTGTCTGTACTCCACACCTGGACACGTGCCATTGAGTTCCATCCTCATGTACATATGCTTGTGCCGGGCGGAGGACTGGATAAGGATGGCGTCTGGCGCTGTGCCAGAAAGAAATTCCTTGTTCCGGTGCAAGCCTTGTCCAGGATGTTCCGCGCCAGATTCATGAAGCTGGCCAGAAAGGCGCTACCCGAAGAAACGTTTCCCAAAGAGGTCTGGGGCAAGGAGTGGGTAGTATTCTGCAAGCCGACCTTCAACCGGGCCAAGAAAGTCCTGCGTTATTTGGGGCGTTACGTCCATCGCATCGCTATCACCAACCAGCGCATCCTGGCAACAAAGAACGGTAATGTCACCTTCCGTTATCAGGAGTCGAAGCATGGTACATGGAAGACCATGACCTTGCCTGCCGGCGAATTCCTACGCCGTTATTTGCAGCATGTCCTCCCTCAGGGCTTTCACAAAGTGCGCTACTACGGGATGCTCAGTCCAGCCAACCGGGTAACGTTGAAGAGGGTGCAGCTGTTATTGGAACAGAGGAGCGGAAAGAAGGAAGAGGAAAAACAGGAAGCACCGGAACCGGCGCCTAAAAACATCTGCCCCTGTTGTAAGGAAGGGATGTTGGTGATCATCTCCTGGTTGCCGAGAAAGCCGCGTAGCCCTACGATCTGAGCATAAGGCAGGGAATCAAAAACAGTAAAACCGGTGTTCGGAGCAAGCGCTGCACTCTACGTGCGTCCTCAACAGGTAAAAGAGACGATTACGACTAAAAAAGCAGTAATTAATCCGGTCGTCACAAGAGGTCTTCGCCTGATAAAAGAGCAAATTCGCAATCAATCCTTATTGTAATGCCCTCATAAAGCTCGTATTATCCACCCACAATAGTCAAACCAGGGTAAATATCCATAGCGCAGGCGGTGGCCGAAGCTGGTCAGTTCAACATCAATTTATGCGGTGCCTCCGCTTCGCTACGCACCGCATAAACTCTAAAGCGTTAAACGACGAAAGAAAAGGCAAGATGAACAAGCCCCAGAAAAAGGGAAAAATCAGGAGGCCGGTTCGGAAGCTTTCAGAGCTCGAATTATCTTTTCTGGAAGAGGTGGATTTGTATGACAAGGTTATCGAGACAACCAAACTTATTTCTTGGAACCAACACGGCATAATGACCGACGGCAGAGGGATAAGGGGCATGAGGATTTTTACCCGTCAGACAGTAACGGGTTTATCCCTCCAAAGGATACTGCCACGGCCATCAAAGTTCACAGAGCCAGATACTGAACTTTGGGACATATGTTCAATAGCATCCCTCTCAAGAAATCTAATGGAAGGTTATTTGTACTTATCCTACTTCGGACTTGAAAAAGTATCCGAGGAGGAAGCTGAGTTGCGCTTCTTTATTGCCCAACTTCATAAAAATGTTGAATGGTACGAGATCAGGAAACTATCTGATTCGACAGATCCAGGACTGAAAGAATTTGAAGGCGGGATCAAAAGCGAAAAAGAGCGAATAAGATACCACCCATATCTAGCCTCGCTCACAGAAGCCCAAAGAAAAAGAGAGATATAGGGGTCAAAGCTCCACATTTGACAGGGGGCAATCCTCCATGACCTGAATTTGTGGAATGTGGAGCTTTGACCCCTTCGGCACCCTACTGATGGGATATCCCTTTTTGTCGTAGATTCTAAAAATAATATGATTCGCAGGATACAATGAATTGATGAGGTCAAAACGGGGTCTGGGAGGTCTGGGATTGATGCGGATGACGGTGGGATGGTCTTATTGAAGAAATGCAGCTCATTCTTTCATAAATGTAACTAAATATAGTTGCAGTTGCTGTAGAAGAGCGGTAAGGTAATGACATGAGCAAGCGGGAAAAACTGATACAGCGGTTTTTATCGAAACCGGTTGATTTCTCCTGGGGGGAGTTGAAGAGCCTTCTGGAAGGATTCGGCTATTCATTGGGAAGTGGCGGCAGAACCGGTGGCTCGCGGGTCAAGTTTCTGCATTCGCAGCATCCGCCGGTTATCCTGCATAAACCTCATCCAACGCCGATTTTGAAGCGCTACCAGATTGAACAGATCGTGGAGTTTCTCAAAAAGGAAGGTTTGTTATGAAAGACATGATCAAGCATAAAGGGTACTTTGGGTCGGTACACTATAATTCCGACGACCGGATTTTCTATGGCAAGATCGAATTTGTCCGGGCCCTGGTGAGTTACGAAGGCCAGGATGCCGACTCCCTGGAATCTGCATTTCATGAAGCAGTGGATGATTATCTGGCCACATGCGCAGAGATGGGACGCGAACCGGAGAAGCCGTTCAAGGGCTCGTTCAATGTGCGGATTGCACCTGAACTGCACGAGCGGGTCATGATCGCGGCGACACAGCAGGGGATGACCCTGAACCGGTTTGTGGCGGAAACCCTGAGCCAGGCTGTTGCACATTAATCGGGGAATTGCTGTTTAGCCAAGTGGGGTTATTTCAAAAACAATTCAATCTTTCGCAGCCCTTCCAGCGCCCCGCATGGCATCGATATGTGGGGCGCTTTTATGTCCGGCTCGCGGGGGTTGATGCGGATGACGGTGGCATGCTCCAGGTTCCAGCCGATGCGCTCCGAGGTGGCGCGGATGGTGGGGATGGCGCTGCCGGCACCCATCTCGATCACGGCAATCCGTTGGTCCGCGTTATCGGCAAGGAACCGGTCGAAACGGTGCTCCTGGATGCGGGTCCGGTCCGGCAGCCACGACCGGTCACCGAACATCAGGATGTTGGGGCGGCTGACCTGGCCGCAGGCGGGGCAGCGGGGGCAGTGGCGGGCCCGCATGCTGGTTTCGTCCACTTCGATGGTCTCGTCATTGGGCCAGATGGTGTGGCAGCAGGGGGAATGGCACTGCAACCAGTGGATGGAGCCGTGAACCTCCAGGATGCGGTCCTCGGCGTAGCCGGCCTTCTGGAACTGACCGTCCACATTGGAGGTTACCACGAAATATTCGGCCTGGTTTCTCTCGATCCAGCGCCGGATGATATGAAAGCCCTCGTGGGGGACCGTGCTGCGGTACAGGTTGGTGCGATGGCCGTAGAAACCCCAGCCGAAGGCAGGGTCACGCTCGAAATGCTGCGGGTTGGCGCACTCCACAAAGGAGAGCCCCAGGCGGGCGTAGGGTGGATAGGCCTGCCAGAAACCGTGGTCGCCTCGGAAGTCGGGCAGACCGGAATCGACCCCCATCCCGGCCCCGGCCGTAATGACGAAAGCCTCGGCCTTGTCAATGATCCGGGCGGCCCGCTCCAGCAGGTGATGTTCCTGATCCGGTGACATCATACGTCCTCAGGCTGCGGCTTTCAGGTTATGCCGCGTCTTATTTAAAACTGTCCGGGTCTGCTATGAAATCGGCTATTTTACGGCTTATGAGTGGAGCGTCCTGTGCAAGTAATTCTTCGTTTGACCAATTACCGGTGTTCAGGTTCGGCATGGTACTTGTTTCTGTCAGGCGCCCTTCCGCAAGTACCGCGTTATCCTTTTTGACCTTGACGTACACCGTAATGGCGGTCTTCCCTGCTCCAAAGCCGACCCAGAAACGGGCCTGTGCACTTCCGCCATAGAGTTCTTCCAGCTGGATATCAATCTGTGCGTCTGTATTGGTATCGTTGAGCTGCCAGGTTGGATTCCTGGACTTGATGGCCAGTTTTGCGCTGCTTCCAAGCATCTGGCAAAAGTCGGGTACAAATGAAGCCTCAATATTTTCCAGTTTTGGATTGGGACAGTGTGTGCTGACGGATACCGTTTTAATCCCCTCCAGGTTATATCCGCTGTTCACAATAGTCTGAGGGGGGAGTGTCGAAGCGCAGCCTGTGATCAGGGCACAACTCAACAAGCATCCTGCTAACGACGTGGCGGTTGTCATGTTACACCTCCCGGCAGTGGTGGTTACGGCATAGCAGTACTATACCTTCGATTCACAGATACTCAACTGTATGCAAAAAACTCCTGCACGGCTCCAGTCTGTGGTACAGTTAGCAATACCGCCGCAACGCTGAATTTATACAGAGGAAGAAACCGTTATGACGATCAAATGGTATCCCGGACACATGGGCAAGGCCCTGGAACAGATTGCAGATCTGATCAAGCGGGTCGACGTGGTCATCGAGGTGCTCGACGCGCGTTTGCCCCTGTCCAGCTCCAATCATCAGCTGGAGAACCTGCGGCGCACCAAGCCCTGGATCAAGGTGCTCAACAAGCATGATCTGGCCGATCCCGCCGCCACCAAGGCCTGGGTGCGCCATTTCGAACGGCAGGCCGGCATCCGCGCCTTGCCGATGTCGGCCAAGCAACATGCCGAGACCAAGCAGCTGATCAAGCTCTGCCAGCTCCTGGCGCCGAAACGGGGCAAGCCCGGTTTTCCCGTGCGCGTCATGGTGGTCGGCATCCCCAATGTGGGCAAATCCACCCTGATCAATACCCTGGCAGGCCGGAGCATGGCCAAGGTCGGCGACAAACCGGCGATTACCACCTGTACCCAGCAGATCGATCTGCGTAACGGCGTGGTCCTTTCCGACACCCCGGGGGTGTTGTGGCCTGATATGAGCGATCAGGACGGCGCCTACCGGCTGGCAACCAGCGGCGCCATCGGGGCCAACGCCCTCGATTACACCACGGTGGGGTTCTTTGCCGGTGAGTTCATGATGCAGCGCTATCCCGAGATGCTCAAAAAACGCTATAAACTGGAAACGCTGCCCGACAATCCCACCGAGCTGGTTGAGGCCATCGGCCGTTGTCTGGGGTGTCTGATCTCAGGCGGTGCGGTTGATCTGCACCGGGCCGCCGAGGCCTTCCTGCGGGAGTTGCGGGCGGGTAAGCTGGGGCGGGTCAGTTTTGAGGAACCTGTTGCGCCGGTCGTGGAACCGATGGTCGCTGTTGAGGATGCAGCTGAGGCCGTTATAGAATAGTAGGGGTTCTCTGTTAGAACCTGCCCAAACCAAACGCCCCGCTTCCATCAGGAAGGCGGGGCGTTTGGCGTAGCATTGTGCATGAAGAAACCTAGCTCAGCAGGTGCACGAACAGTCCGCTGCGCAGTTTGGGTTCGAACCAGGTTGATTTGGGCGGCATGATCTGGTCCTGATCGGCCAGTTCGATCAGTTCGCGGATCGAGGTCGGGTGCAGGGCAAAGGCTACGGCATACTCGCCGGAATCGACCAGCTTGACCAGTTCGTCGTTGCCGCGGATACCGCCGACAAAGTGGATGCGCTTGTCGGTGCGGGGGTTGTGGATGCCGAGCAGCGGGTCCAGCAGGTTGTTCTGCAGGATCGAGACATCCAGCCGGTCAACCGTATCCTTCTCATTGACAAGCGACTGGCGGGCATGCAGCTGGTACCAGCTGCCGTCCAGATACATGCCGAAGTGATGTCGCTCGGCCGGGAGGACCGGGGCAGGAGAGGGGGTTACCTCGAATATTTCCCGGACCTGATGGATGAACTCAGACGCGGATTTGCCGTTTAGGTCCCGGACCGCCCGGTTGTAGGGCATGATGTTGAGCTGGCTTTCGGGGAAGATGACGGTCAGGAAGAAATTGTATTCCTCATCGCCGCTATGACCGGGGTTGGCGGCCTTGCGTAGATCCCGCACCCTGGCGGCGGCGGCGCTGCGATGGTGTCCATCGGCCACATACAGGCGCGGGATCCGGGCGAATAACTCCGTCAGGGTGCCGATCAGTTCTGCATCGGCCAGTACCCACAGCGAGTGGGAAACACCGTCAACGGTTTTGAAATCGTACTCGGGGCGCTCGTTGATGACGCTGGCCAGAATGGCCTCAACCTGCGGTTGGCTGCGGAAGATGTAGAAGACCGGTTCATCGTTGGCGTCCAGCTGATCGATATGTTTGACGCGATCCTCTTCCTTGTCGGCCCGGGTATGTTCATGCTTTTTGATAACCCCGCTCTGGTAATCGTCGACGGAGGCGCAGGCCACCAGACCGGTCTGTACGATATCGCCCATGCGCTGGCGGTAGATGTAATAAAACGGGCTTACGTCTCTGTTCAGCACGCGGGTTGCCTGGAAACTGTCGAGGTTCTGTCTGCCGCGCTCGTGGACTTCATCGGCGTGAGGATCTACAGCCGGCGGCAGGTCGATCTCCGGGCGCGAGACGTGCAGAAAGCTGTCCGCGTTTCCGGCGGCCATCTGGCGGGCTTCTTCCACGTCCATGACATCATAGGGGAGGGATGCCACACGTGCTGCCAGATGGATGGGGGGACGGAGAGCGCAAAATGGTCTGATGATTGCCATGGTTAATATCTCCTTTGTTTACCCCCCTTTAATAAAGGGGGGCGGGGGGGATTTGGTCTGCATCAACACAGGCAAATCCCCCTCAATCCCCCTTTGTCAAAGGGGGAAGAAAAAATTTATTGGAAATAACGTCGCCCGCCGATAAAGCGTTTATCGAAATAGCTGTCATCGATGGAGCTGGCGCGGATCTCCTCGCCCCGCTTGGGAGCGTGGACAAAGCGGTTGCCGCCAACGTAGATACCGACATGGTTGATGGCGTTTTCCGAGCTGCCAAAAAAGACCAGGTCGCCATCCCGCAGGTCTTCTCTGGCGATCGGGTCACCGGTCTTGAACTGGTCGCGCGATGTGCGGGGGATGCTCAGGCCGCACAGATTGTAGACCGCCCGCACAAAGCCGCTGCAATCCATGCCGTCGACCACGTTCTCCCCGCCCCAACGATACGGGATACCCACAAAGCGCTCGGCCGTACGGGCGGCGATGGCGCCCATATCCTTGTCATTCCTGGCGTGCGCTCTCGACAGGGGTTTTTCATCAACTGCCGGAGGCTTGACCTTGACGGTGTGTTTCACCCCCGGTGGCGCCTTGATCTCCTCGGGCGGCGCTTTCTGCCAGCCTGGTCCCTGCGGCCTGGAGAAGACGATCTCATGGGGGGGGGCGATATAATAGGCGCTGATCAGCCGATCTGCTACCAGTCGCTTTGCAATAGCCAGCGCCTTGGCCTTGCTGGGGTAGTTGCCGAAGCGTACGGCGTACAGGCCGTTGTCCTTGCGGAAGTAGAAGGCATCCAGCCCCTTGGTTTGAAGCCGGTTGGTAAAGCGTTCCGCATTTTTAATGTCAGAGAAGGCGCCCATCTGGATGGCAAAGCCCATGCGGCTGATACCGTGAGTCGTGGCGGCCAGGGCCGGGAGAGCGATAAGAATCAACAGGGATATGACGAAAAAGTAACGTTTCATGGTGGCTGATAGTATCCTAAAAGGTGTGGATTGAGTAAAGAACAATTTGAGGCTATTCAACATCTCCGACATTACGCCTGACCCCCATCAGATATGCCACCACGAAATCGTCCAGGTTGCCATCCAGAACGGCATCCGGGTTGCCGGACTCAACGCCGGTCCGCAGATCTTTCACCATCTTGTAAGGGTGCAGGACATAGGAGCGGATCTGGCTGCCCCAGCCGATCTCCTTCTTTTCGGCGGCAATCCCGGCGGCCTTGTCTTTGCGCTCTTCGACCTCGCGTTCATAGAGCTTGGCCCGCAGCACCTTCATGGCGGTGCCACGGTTTGAAATCTGGCTGCGTTCTGACTGGCAGGCGACGATGATGCCGGACGGGATATGGGTAATGCGGACGGCCGAGTCGGTGGTGTTGACGTGCTGTCCGCCGGCGCCGCCGGAGCGGAAGGTATCCACCTTCAGATCGGTATCGCTGATCTTGATATCGATATCCTCTTCCTCGATCTCGGGAAAGGCGTACATCGAGGCAAAAGAGGTATGGCGGCGGGCGTTGCTGTCAAAGGGCGAGATGCGCACCAGGCGGTGAATCCCGGCTTCCGCCTTGAGGTAGCCGTAGGCGTATTCTCCGCTGACATTGAAGGTCGCTGACTTGAGCCCGGCTTCATCTCCGGCCTGAAATTCTGTGATCGTGGTTTTCCACCCCTTTTTCTCACAGTAACGCAGATACATGCGCAGAATCATCTCGGCCCAGTCCTGGGACTCGGTGCCGCCAGCTCCCGGATTTATGGTGATAAAGCAGGAATTGCGGTCGTGGGGGCCGGACAACATGCGCTGGAACTCGGCTGCTTCGATCCCTTGCTGCAGACGGTTGTTCATCTGGGCAACCTCGGCCAGGGTCTCTTCGTCCCCAGCTTCCGCGCCCAGCTCGATCATGACACGCACATCCTCGGCCTGGCGGTTGAGCCCGTCCCATAGCTGGACGGTCTTTTCCAGGGTCGTGCGTTCTTTGATGATATGCTGGGATTTGGCGGCGTCGTCCCAGAAGCCGGGCACTGCCATGATCGACTCGATCTCCTGGATCGACTCGCGCTTGGTTTCTACGTCAAAGAGACCCCCGAAGTTTGGCAATGCGTCCTTCGTAGTCGTTCAGGCGGGCAATTTCTTCACGGTACATGCGTAACTCCTTGGTTGTGTTAGATTAAGATTTACGGCAAGCGTCTGCGGCGGGCCCAGGTCAGGACTGCAATGACTGCCGTCAGAGCAACACACAGCCAGGCCAGGAGATCGCCGATTCTCAGATAAATCGAGTCGCCGCTGCCGGGGCTGACCTCTCCGATACGGAACCCTTCGGTAAAAAGGCCGGTCATGGAGCTGATATGGCCATGCTGATCGATGATGGCGCTTACACCCGTGTTGGCGGCGCGCACCATGGGCGTGCGGGTCTCCACGGTCCGAAAGGCTGCAATGGCCAGGTGTTGATAGGGAGCCGCAGATCTGCCGAACCAGGCGTCGTTGGTGATATTTGCCAGGATGCGGGCGCCGTTGTTGACATAGGCCCGCGCGATCTCCGGAAAGACGGCCTCGGCACAGATCAGGGTGCCGATCTTCGTCTGGCCGGCGACAAGGGGAACCGCCTGTCGGCCGGGGGAGAAGTCGCCGATGCCGACCACGAGTTTGCTGATAAACGGAAAAAAACGGTCCAGTGGCACATATTCTCCGTAAGGAACCAGATGGAGCTTGTCGCTTCTGCCGGTGACGTTACCGGCGGGCGAGATCATAAAGGCACTGTTCAGAAACACCAGCTTGCCGTTGCGCAGTTCGTGGGCCGGGCTGCCGACGATCATGCTGATCGACAGTTCCCGTGCCAATCCGGTAATACGGGCGGCCTGCCGGGGCTCATCCTGAAAAAAGAACGGAACGGCACTCTCCGGCCATACGACCAGGTCTACACCGCTTTTGACCGCTTCCCGTGTCAACCGTTCGTAGATGTTCATGGTCGTGTCTTGAAAGGCCGGACTCCATTTGACATCCTGGGGAATGTTGCCCTGCACCACAGCGATACGGAGCGGCTTGGCCTTTGTTGCTGTTTCATCGTTCAATCGACTGAAACCGTAGAAGAGCGTTGCAATGAAAAGCAGCAGCAGAACCAGGGCACTTTTAACCGGATAGGGCACTCCGGCGCCAGTGGTGGCCCGAATGGCGCGGTAGATGACCACATTGGCCAGCACGATCAGCAGGGTAATCCCGAAGACGCCGCAGACGTCGGCGATCTGGATCAGCGGTAGGATTCGATACTGGGAGTGCCCCAGCATGGCCCACGGAACACCGGTCATCAGAAATGAGCGCAGCAGATCAGCGGCAACCCAGGTGACCGGCAGGCTGAAAGCGGTTTTGATCCCGACCTGCTCCGCAGCGCGTGTCACGAGTATGGTAAATGCGTAGAACAGGGCCAGCCAGGCCACCAGGATCAGGTAGAGCATGATGCTGACTGCCCATGGCAGGTGCCCGTATTCGGTTATGACAATATTGATCCAGTACAGGATGCCGGCGTAGGCGCACAGCCCGCAGGTGAAGCCGAGGCGGAATGCTGTCCGGAGCGTAGTGCCCTCAAGCGCTATCAAAAGCGGAATGAGTGCGATCCACGCCAGAAACGAGAGGCCGCAGTTCGGGAACGAAAGTGCAATCAGCACGCCGGAGGTTATGGCCAGCAGGCCGCCTCGGTCGAACAGGGTGGAGAGTCGCACCGGCAACAGACGAGCGGTCATTCGTGATCCTGCCGGTCGTGGCCGTTGACACTGATCCGGTCGATTTGTACCCGTTTTATCTTGCGCTCGTCGGCATCGATAATGGTCAGTTTAAGCCCGTTGCCTGCTACGATGTCTCCGGTCGTGGGGATCTTGCCGGTCAGGTGGAAAATCAGGCCGCCGACGGAATCGAATTTATCCCTCTCGATCTGGATGGAAAAATATTCCTCCAGCTCCTCGACCGGCATGCGTGCATCGGCGCTGATGGAGCCATCGCTGTTGACCGTAAACAGGACCTCTTCGAGATCGTATTCATCCTGGATATCGCCGACGATCTGCTCCAGCAGATCTTCGATGGTGATCAGGCCGGAGGTGCCGCCGTATTCATCAATCACGATCGCCAGGTGGACCCGCTTGCGTTTGAACTCTTGCAGGAGCTGTTCCAGATTCTTGGTTTCGGGGATGAAGTAGGGCGTGCGCATGGTAGCCCGCACCTGGACATGCTCTTCCTGTTCACCCCAGCATTTAAGCAGATCTTTGGCGTAGAGCAGACCGATGATGTTGTCGATGCTGTGTTCATACACCGGAATGCGGGAGTGGCCGCAGGAGATGATGGTCTCCAGAACCTCGCGGATGGTTGCTTCCACGGATACGCAAGCCATATCGGTGCGTGGAACCATGATCTCGCGAACCACTGTCGTGCCGAGCGAAAAGATCGATCGGATCATTTCGCTTTCTTCTTCGTTGACTAAGCCTTCTTCCTCGCTGGCTTCGATAAAATCGTGGATTTCCTCTGCGGTAATTTTTTTCCGTCCGGTCACGAGCCGGCTGACCAGTTCTAAAAATCCGGACTTTCTACTGCCGCCTTCTTCCAATGTCGGTACCCTCCGTAATGATAAACAGCAAAATAACAGCGCTGACGGCCGGCCGATGCTATGTCAGGTGCTTGAACGCCAACAGGACAAGGATGGTGATGCCGGCTCCGACCAGTGAGCCCACGATAACCTCACGCATGGTATGGATTCTCATGATCAGTCGCGAGTGGCTTACCATGGTCGCCAGCGCGAAGCTGAGCAACGAGATGAGCGGATCGCCCGTGTTGAGCGAAACCGCCGTAGCAATGGAAAAGGCCACCGCGGCGTGACCGCTGGGAATCCCCCCGTGAAGGGGGGTGCCTTTGTTGCTCAGGCTCTTGATCATGATGACGACGATGGTGACGATCAGGATTGAAACCACGGTTCCCAGGTCGGATTGTGTTCCCGGCATGTGCAGCACCTTTCCGTATAGTGGCAGGATATACTTCGCCAGAATGAGGTAGCCGGTGATTCCGGCGCCGCATGCTGCCAGCAAAACAGCGCCGGCAGCGGTATCTTTGGCAATCTTTGCCAAGGGATGAAATTCCGGCGATACCAGATCAACCACAGCCTCCACCGCCGTGTTGATCAGTTCGGCACACAGTACGAAGAGGATTGAGAGCGCCAGCAGGGCAAATTCAAGCGGCGGCAACCGAAGAAACAGCGCCACCAGCAAGACCGCCGCTGCCGAGATGAAGTGGGTGCGCATATGTTTCTCGGTGCGCGCGGCGTGGAGAATGCCCTCAATCGCGCAATTGGCCGAATCTATGAACCGGCTGGGTTTAACAACCCTTCCTTCTTCAGGATCCTGAATAGCTCTTTCTCCTTTTTGATCATCTTGGCTGCCTCGTCTTCCCCGCTACGTTCGTGATCATAACCACACAGGTGCAGTATCCCGTGCATCAGCAGAAAGCAAAGCCGTTCAAAGGGGGGGATATCGCCCTGGGCGGCCTCCCGGGCCGATGTGTCAGCCGAGATGATGACGTCACCCAGCAGGTGGGGTGAAATGTCGCCATACTCGCCTTCCTGGAGGGAGAAGGAGATCACGTTTGTGGGGCGGTCTTTGCCCAGGTACTCCCGGTTGATGCTGCGCATGGAACGATCGCCAACGATGGAGATGGACAGTTCCGATTCTTCAGGACATCCCAAGGCGCTTAAGATCCTCACCGCCACTCTTTTTAGTTGCCGGGATGTGATCGGGTGTTTTTTCTGGCGGTTGTTCAACAGGATTTGCATGCTGCACGTCTCCGTGATCTGGCACGATCTGATCGTTTCCGATGGTTTTTGTTTCAGTTTTTCTGGTTCCATTGCCACCCTTGTGAACCTGCTCGGGATAGTCAACGCGATGATGAAAGATGCCGTTGAGGATCCGGTTGAAGCTTTTTGCGATCTCATGGAGGTTCTTGAGGGTCAGTTCGCATTCATCCAGTTGGCCATCTGTGAAGATGCGGTTGATGATATTCTGCACCATACCCTGGATACGGTCGGGCGTCGGGTTGACCAGGGTTCTGGAAGCAGCTTCTACACAATCGGCCAGCATAACGATCCCCGCTTCGCGGGTTTGAGGTTTGGGGCCCGGATAGCGAAAATCTTTTTCTTCCACCGTTTGTCCGGCTGATTCGGCCTGGGTTTTGGCGCGGTCATAAAAAAACTTGATCAGACCGGTGCCGTGATGTTGACGGATGATGTCGATAATGGGCTGTCCCAGATGCTTTTCGCGAGCCAGTTCGGCGCCCTCTTTGATATGGGATATCAGAATCAGGGCACTCATGCTGGGAGTGAGCTTGTCGTGGCGGTTTTCATCGCCCACCTGATTTTCTATATAATAAAGCGGTTTGGATGCCTTGCCGATGTCGTGGTAGTATGCCGCAACCCGGGCCAGAAGCGGGTTGGCGTTGATGGATTCAGCCGCCGCTTCCACCAGATTGCCTACGACCACGCTGTGATGATAGGTGCCGGGGGCCTTGATCATAAGATCACGCAGCAGGGGGGAGTTGAGGTTGGCCAGTTCCAGCAACTTGATGTCGGTTGTGTAGTGAAACAGGGTCTCGATCATCGGAATAAAACCGGAGACAAAGCCGGCACTGAGGATGCCGCCCACCGCGGCAAAAAAAGCGATATAGATGGTCTGGATTGTGAAGAGGGTATTGCTGAAGGTTTGGAAGGAGAGCGCCATGGCCAGGTTAACCGCGGAAATCTTTAATCCGGCGGTATAGATGTTGCTCCTGTTCGCGCATTGCCGCATGCCGTGGGCACCGACGATGCTACCCAGCAGGGCGTAGATCACAACGAACATGCTGTCGTTGAACATGATGCCCAGGAGTGGCGCCAGGGCAGCGCAATACACCAGTGCCACCTCGGAGTTGATGAAGATGCGTACGATCATGGCGCCGGCCGCAAACGGAAAGAGATAGAAATAGTCGTTGGTTTCTACGCTGGGGAACACCGGACCAATGTTATGGCTGATCTGCAAGGCGGTCTTGAAGACGAAGAAGCTGCCGGTTATCAGCAGGGAAATGATCAGGATGTCCTTGTTGCTGGGGTTGAACTTGCGGATGTTCTTGCAGGCAAAACGATAGGGGAAATAAAACAGCACCAGTATCAGACAGAAGGTCCCCAGAGCGGTGAATATCCGGTTCTTGCCGCGATTTCCCTGGAAAATGGCGCGCAATTTATCGGCCTGTTCCGAGCTGATGCGCTCGCCGACCCTGACGATCATCTCACCTTTCTGAACCTTGAAAAGCACCGGCCGGACCGCCTCCATGGCGGACCTGCTGCGGGCTTCGGTGCTTTCCCGGTTGAAAAAAAAGTTTGGCAGCAGTATGCGGGCCAGCAGAGCCGAAATATGGTGTGCATCACGTGCCTCACCCAGGCCGGAATACGTCCAGCCGGTGACCCTCTTGCGGGCTTTATCAATCTCGGTGAAGCTGGCCGTAGCGTCACCTGAACCGAGGAAACGGCCATTGTCGTTCAGTATCTCGACACCTCGACGGGAGTCGGTTTGGAACACCCTGCCATCCAGAACGATCTTGCGCTGGTACAGCTCAACCAGCAAGAGTTTCATGTCGGTCAGAAATGCTGATTCCGATTTAATATGGGTGAGGGCATGTATCTCGGCGTTGGTCGGTTCAGTGTCGAGCAGCGGGACCAGGATCTTGCGCCACACTTCCGGGTCATGCGTACCTTTTTCGGCATGAATGGCAGTCAGTGCCTGTTCAAATTTGCCAACCAGATAGTCCGGGACCCGGTCGCTCAGGTTGTAGATAACCGGCGCGTTGTTGGCGGCATCCTGACGGCGTTGCTCGGTCAGGGCTTTGTCTTCGACCAGGTAATCCTGAGTGGCGCGGATATCAGAGGTGGCAATATCTCCGGCTGTAAAGTCCAGATCTGAAAAATGGTGGCTGGGCAGAATCAGAAACGTCAGAATGAGGGCGGTTGTGACCAGCAGGATAAACCTGTTGCGGCGGGCCGTCAGTGGATTGGAAAACCTCCGGACGACAGAGTCGAGGAGGTTTGCGGCCAGCTTGCTCAAGTAGGTTTGTGTGTTCTGGACCTTGTTGCTACCGAGTGGCTCTGGCATATCCTGTCAGTGATGTAACGAGAGATTGTAGGTGCTGGTAATGATGCGTAAGTGTCTGAAATAAGTTTTAAATATAATCTGAATCCGGGGGGGTGTCAATAAAAGTGTGATGTGGCATGACTGTGGAGCGCTACACCTCGGAAATATCACTCCCCGTGATCTCCACATCCGGCCAATTTTCATAGATCCAGTCTTCCAGGCGCTCCAACACTGTCCGTGCGATGATTTTGTCCGGACTGACAGTTACAAAACCCAGAACAGCAACGGCCGCATTATCCTGGCGGTCCACCTCGGCACAGGCGGTATTGAAGCGGTTACGGGCCCGTCCGAGGATGCTTTTGACGATGCCGCGCTTCTCCTTGAGGGAGCGGGAGGGGAGGGAAAGATGAATTTCGAGACAGTAGACGAACATCGGGTTATAGAACTGATTTCCAGCCATTGCTGATAAGAGCGGTTATTAGCTGGTTTTCCAAGGACTGAAATGCATGTAACGACCGGAGTGGAGAAAAATCTTCAATCGATTGTGACACGAGAAAAGCGAGTTTATGTGGATTCAGCTTTTTCAGTCTGGTGCCGTGAAGGCCGCTCGACTCACGGATAATGCTGAAGAGAAATTCCTTCGGATCGGGAATGCTTTCCACCGATCGTGTATCCGGGAGAATCAGGTTGTTCCTGCCGTTCGGGTTTCCCGCAGCCCGTCGTATTGCAGGCTCGTCAAACAGGAGCCATGCTTCCTGCATCCTGACTGGTATCACACATATTGCGGGAGGAGTCTCCAGTCCATCAAGTGCTCTGGTTATCTCAGCAAGGCGTGTTTCAAAAGATACTTTTTCAGCGTCCCGATGGATGAATAACAGGTCAAAGTGATAGAGATCCAGCGTCATTCTTATTTTATCCGGCAATGTTTTCGGCGGTTGTGGGACTCTCCCAAGGTCGGCCCAACCGGATTCCACTGCGTGTTCCGGGCAGTGCTGGCACAACAGCCAATCAAGTATCGGCATCAACATCCTGTCGGAACTACCGTCGGATAAGAGAGTATAGCGGATTGTTTTCATTTCGGTTCCGCCACCATAAGAAGATTTGGAAGATACAGCTGTAAGTCAGGTCGGTCGATGACACGGCATTTCTGGGAAACAAATTTGTTTTTTCGTTCGGATGCCCCATAGCCATGGTCCGGCTCTTCTTGCGCAACCGGGTTCAGATACGATAGTAGTTTGCCTTTGGAAACTACCGAGATCTCTCCGGTCGCCTTCTTATGCCGCCATGTTTCAGGGAGCGGGCAGAAACGGACCACTTTAAATCGTTTACCCGATTCGTTCATTTCGATGGATTCGGCCAGCAATAGACTGTCATCAGGTATTTGGGCTACAACAGCGGGCGAATGGGTGTTGATGATGACCTGGCGTAATGGGTTATCCGGTCCGACAGGTTCTTCCGTGTCCATGGCTATGTCCTGAAGCAAGTTAAGCATGGCGGGTATTCGTTCCGGGTGGATTCCATTCTCCGGCTCTTCCAGGCAGATCAGACCAGATGCCTCCGAGTCCAGTTCCAAAACCGCCAACGCCAGAAAACGTAGCGTGCCGTCCGATAGTGACCGTGCGGAATGGGGAGTGCCGTCACGCCCGGTAACCATGGCGGTTAAGGATTCCCATTTCTCATCATAATCGACTGATATCTCCTTTACATCGTCGATCAGGTCGGATAACCGATTGGCAATCTGAGCATACAGAGCCGAAACGGTATCATCGACAACACCCATTTCTTGTTCGGTATGTAGTTGTTTTTTTGCCAAATGATAGAGTGTTGCTGCGAGATGAGAACCATCTGCACCCATTTTTGTAGGGGCGGAGATGTCATCCGGTTTACGAAGAGCAGCTGGTTCTAGTTGAAGCAACCGCCATGATTGCATCTCGCGTTTTGCAATCAGAGCGGTTGGGTTTTCATCCGCATTTGTGGTTGATAAAACGGTACGTGGCAGATTGGTAGCAAGGATGGAACGAGGGTTTCCGCGGCTGCCGCCATCTTGGTGTAGTTTGATTATTCGCTTGTTTTCTGTATATTCGGTAGAAATAAATGGCCCACCGCTTCTCTTTCCTTTTACTGCACTATCTCTCCAGATTGCAACTTTGTGCGGAAATAGAAAACTCTTTGCGCCATCACCTAATTTAATTGGCGTAAGTTCTTCTTCCAATAGCTCCATGCCTCCAGATTTTTGTCCGTTTTCTGCTTTATATCCTATTTTTACGCGATAACGAAGTGAGGTGATGCTTGCCTCTGCCTCTTGGCCCAGGTCATCAATACCCTTTTGAGGGACAATCATCTCTGCTTCAAAGATCATTTCTTTAGCATATTCATTTCCGACTCGGTGGAACAGGCTGCGTATATTCGCTGTCCGACCATCTTCGTCTCGCACTGACTTTGCGGCATCTAGAAGTGGTTTGTCCGCCAAGGCGCTCATGAACATGATCGCGTCGAACAGATTGGATTTACCAACCCCGTTAACCCCGGCTATGCAGGTAAATGGCCCGAAGCGTACATCAACATCAACGAGGTTCTTAAAGCCGGTTATTTTTAATCTGGTAAGCATGATTTGCCTCCGGTTTCACTCAGTAGTCATTATAGTGCTGACGTTCGAATGGCTATGCAATCAATTCAAAAAAACAACGTCCAAAGGCGGTTTTGCCAAGTCTGTGTCTTTACAGCTACCCACAAACCCTCGTGGTCGTAATGCTTTTCACTGGCGCATAAAACCCCGCCTTGACCATCCTGCGCAATACCGTGTTTGCTTCCTTCAAATCAATGGCTTCAACCATGACCGCCTTGATGAGTATGCCCACCGTGCCGGTAAGCTTCACCCCAAGTCGCGCAGCCTCGTTGCGGGCCAAACGGTCGTCGCAGGCGAAGACGTAACCTCGCTGGGCGGCCAGGACGATGCAGGCCGATTCCCCGGCACCCAGAGAGATGGAGAGTGCTGCAAACAGATGGTGTTCGGTGGTTGAGGCGGGGTCCTCGATACGTGGCCAGCCATGGGCAAGAGAGGTGGAAACGGCGGAAAGTCCGACATGTCCGCATTGAATACCGCGCTGTATCTCGGTGGCTACGGCCCCGGCGCAGCAAGCGGAATCGTTATAGAGGAGTTTCAGCAGATCGAATCGGTCGGCAAGGGAAAAGTTGCTGAGAACATTGGTATCGAAGATGATGTCAGGCATTGCCGGCGTCGGAGGTGATATCCGATGCATCCTGGATCATGATCGGTATGCCATGCTCTTGCAAGTAGCTACGGGCGGTGTATGGATCGACACCCAGGGATTCCGCCAGTTTTCCCAGGCTGATGAATCCCTCGCGATAGGCTGCCAGAGCCACTTGACGTCGGCGATCAATGCTGTCCCGCGGGAAGGTGGTGTCGATGGCGTCACGTACCAGTTCGCCCAGGGTGCGATGCATGGACGTGGCCATTTGTTTCAGATTCAAATGTTGCTGTGGGGTAAGCATTACGTTGGTTCTAATCATGAGTGTACCTCATATATGTGTAACATTATGTACCAGTAATATAAACCTATTCCCGGATGTCGTCAATACGCGAAACCTCGGAGGATTTAAAACCTCCGAGGTTTGTAGTACTTACCCCAGCAGGAACTCGAAGTCTTCTCGCGTCAAACCCGCTCCGCCGCCATCGGCTCCATCCTCCAGGATCGCCTTGTAGAGCTGTGTCTTCTGCTCCTTCAAGGCCATCATCTTTTCCTCGATGGTGTGGCGCATGATCAGGCGGGTAATGGTGACCTGTCCGGTCTGTCCGATGCGGTGGGCGCGATCCGAGGCCTGGTTTTCCACGGCCGGGTTCCACCAGGGATCCATGTGATAGACGTAGGTGGCGCGGGTCAGATTGAGTCCCTTGCCACCGGCCTTGAGGCTGATCAGGAATACGGATGGCTCTGTTGCGTTCTGGAAGTCCTGTACCAGCTTCTTGCGCCTGGGAACCGGTGTCGAACCATCCAGCCGCAGGCAGGTCAGGCCATGGTGGTGCAGACCTTTCTCAATGATGTCCAGGTAGCCGGTGAACTGGGAGAACACCAGGGCGCAGTGCCCCTCATCCTGCAGCTCCAGCAACTGTTCGACCAGGAAATCCAGTTTGGGTGAGGCGTCGGAGGCACCGGGCGAGGCCAGGGCCGGTGCCAGGCAGATCTGGCGCAGGCGCAAGATGGCGGTTAGGGCGATGATGCGGGCCTGGGCCGGCGCATGGCTTTCGTAGGCCTCCTTGACCTGTCCTCGGACCTCCTCCACGGTGCGCTGGTAAAAGATCCTCTGTTTCTGCGTCAGTTCCAGCGGGATGTCCATCTCGATCTTGGGCGGCAGTTCGCTGGCGATGAGTTGTTTGGTTCGACGCAGCACAAAGGGCCGGGTACGGCCGATCAGGCGCGCCGCTCCGGCGGAGCCGTCCCGGTTGAGTTTGCGGCTGAACTCTTCGCGCGTCCCCAGTAGTCCCGGCAGACAGAGGTCCATGATGGCGTAGTATTCACCCAGATGGTTTTCCACCGGTGTGCCGGTCAGAGCCAGGGTAAAAGCGCCCTTCAGCTTGCGGACGGCAGTGGTGGTAGCCGCCTGCAGATTTTTGACCACCTGGGTTTCGTCGAAGATCAGGACATTGAAGGATTGTTCCGCCAGCAGCTCGCTGTCGCGTTGGACGATACCGTAGCTGGTGATGATCACATCGTGAACGGCAAATTCGGCGACACTGCGGCCGCTTCCGGCATAGAGCATGACCCGTGCGGATGGCAGAAAACGGGCCAGCTCCGCCTCCCAGTTGAACAGCAGGGAAGGGGGGGCAACAACCAGGTGCGGTGTCCCCGGCGGTGCCGCGCTTGCCAGCTCGCCGGACATGATCCCGGCCAGCAGGGTGATCCCCTGAACGGTCTTGCCCAATCCCATGTCATCGGCCAGGCAGGCGCCGAAACGATGCTGGTAGAGAAAGGCCAGCCAGTGCCAGGCATCGACCTGATAATGGCGCAGCTTGGCGTTGAGCCCCTGCGGAAGCGGCCGCTCCGGTATGGCGGAAAAATTGAGCAGGCTCTCCAGTATCCGGGCATCGTCCGGCGACAGCTTGACCTGCACCCCATGGCTGCGCAGTTGCAACCAGTCCAGGATCTGCAGGCGCGGCACCCGCAGCGGTTCCTGTTCACCCTTCTTCTTTTTCCTGCCTGCCGGCATGGCGCCGGCAAACATGGCCAGTACCTGGGCGCTGATGTCGTCCAGCAGCATCAGGCGGCCGTCACGGCGCAACATGCCACTGCCCTCCAGCAGGCCGCGCAGCTCGTCCTTGGTCAAGATCTCGCCATTGCAGCGGATCTCAGGCCTAAGTTCGAACCAGTCAAGGCTGCTGCTGGTGGCGTCCAGGTGAAACTCCCAGGCTGCAGTTGTCATGGGTTCGTCGGCCAGCCGGAGGGAAAAACCGGACTCAAGGAGCCTGGCGGCCAGCTGGGGCAGTCCGCGCAGCAGGTGTTCCGGCGGCAGTTCGGCCTCTCCCGGCATGAAACCCTCGGAGAAGACGTCCGCCCCGAATATCTCGAATACTATCCGCAACAGGCGCGCCTGTTGATAGCGGTCGTCCTCCGCGAAACGCCAACCGTCGGGCGCGGCCCTGATCAGGAGCGTCTGCCGGCCGCACTGTTCGACGAAGGCGTTCAGGATCCGCTTTGCCTCCCGCTTGATGTCGCGTTTGATAAAGTCGGGCGTGGCCAGCATGGTGCGGATAAGGGCGTTGCGGGCCGAGCTCTTCGTCTCGTCCAGAAGCACAAACCCTGCCTCCAGGAGGGCGCGGACCCGTTTCTTGGTCTTGAGCGGGGCCGGAAGCCGCGAGCGGTTGGCCGGGTTGAGGAACCAGAACGTGCTGCCGGAAAAGGGAAACGCAAGCCCCTCATCCATGCCGAGCGGCACCAGGGTGACCGGTATATTCGTGATCCCGGCCGGTATATCCAACAGGTAGGAGCTCTTCGCCCGCCGGCTCGTGTCGGCCACGGTGCCGTCGTGCAGAAAGAAGAAGGTCTCGTCGAATGCCGTCAGCGCGGCCGGATTGAGCCTGATGGCTGCGGCGTTGAACAGTGCGGCGGTAACCGCCATGCCGTGCGGGGTGCGCCGCATGCCCGGCAGTTTATCGAGGTCGTCGCTTCCGTCGATGTCATCGGGATCGCAGTAGTCATCGTTTTCGTCAAGATCATGGCGGTTGTCCGGTTCGTCCGGCCGGAAGTCTGCGAGATCGGCCAGGCCGGCCGTCATCTCCAGCTCGTCGATGATGTCGTCCCAGACCCGCCACGCCTCGCGATTGACGAGCGGATGGATAGCACCGGCATCCGGGTCAAACAGCAGCTGGCCATCTACCAGCATGTTTTCGGAGAGCGGGGCAGATCCGTCCAGGGTGCGGGTCATCAGCACCTCGTCGTCGCTGATGGCAAAGGTGAGGCAGGCCCGGCGCGGGGCGTCGGCCCGGTAGGTGAGTCCGGTTTCCCTCCCCTCCCGGCGAAGGAAAATGGGATACTGGCCATTAGTGAGCTTGAGGAAGGTCTCGAAGTAGCGGGGCGAGGATTCATAGTAGGAGGATGCGGCCAGGAATCTGACGATGTCGGCCGGAACGCCGTAGGTGCTCCAGGGAGAGATCGTGTCGTTACCCCGCCGGATGGCGCCGCGCAACCGGCCGAATTCATCCGACAAGACCAGGCGGATCGGCGTCTGGGCAGGTTTGACCTTGGGTTGTGGCGGCCGGGCGGCTGCCTTCGGGCGATGTGTCTCTTCCGGGCGCTCCTTGAGAGGGGCGTGTCCGCTTTTCAATGCGCTGCCGGCGTGTTCGTTCTCCAGGCCAACCAGCACGGCAACATCCCGAAGCAGCTGCTCGTCGAAACGGATGTGGGCCAGGCTGCCGGGAGAGACCAGCCGTTTCAACGTGGCCCAGGCCACCACCACATGGGGGCACTGCCGCCCCGGCCGCCATTGGCGGCAGTCGCAGGTGCTGTCGATACGAAATCCCTTTACCGCCAGGGTAGTCCGGATTCGCGCACCGAAATACACTGTCAGTGCCGCCTGGTTGTTGCCCCATACCGCATTGGTTACCGCCCGGCGTGTGCACTCCAGAATACCGCTTATCAGGTGTTCCTTGGCGGCCAGATTGTACAGGTCGCCCGGCTGGCGCTCCCGGAGCATCTCCAGGAGTGGTGAGGAGGTGGAGGTTGCTTCACTCATGCATCAAAACTCGCAATGCCGCGGCGTGCGCGGAAAGGGGATCACGTCGCGGATGTTCTCCATGCCGGACAGGTACATGACCAGGCGTTCGAAACCGAGGCCGAAGCCGGCATGGGGGCAGCTGCCCCAGCGGCGGCTGTCCAGGTACCATGCCAGCGGTTCGGTCGCGATACCCAGTTCGAGCATGCGGGCCTGCAGGAGATCGAGCCGCTCCTCGCGCTGGCTGCCGCCGATGATCTCACCCACCTTGGGCACCAGCAGATCCATGGCGGCCACGGTCTTTCCGTCCGGGTTCTGACGCATGTAAAATGCCTTGATTCCCTTGGGGTAATTGAGGATAAACGCCGGTCCGCCCACCACCTGCTCGCTCAGGTAACGTTCGTGTTCGGTCTGCAGGTCCAGTCCCCATTCCACCGGATAGGAGAAGGTTGTGCCCGATCGCTGCAGACGATCGATTGCTTCGCTATAGTCGATGCGGGCAAAGTCCGCCGCGGCAACCCGCTGGATACGCTCTAGCAGGCCGTGTTCAATCTGCCGGTCGAAGAAGAGCATGTCGTCCGCGCACTCTTCCAGCGCAAACCTGCACAGGTATTTTATGAATTCTTCGGCCAGGTCGGCATCGTCGGCCAGATCGGCAAAGGCCATCTCCGGCTCGATCATCCAGAACTCGGAGGCATGGCGGGCGGTATTGGAGTTTTCGGCGCGGAAGGTGGGGCCAAAGGTGTAGATATTGCCGAAGGCCTGGGCAAACAGCTCTCCCTCCAGTTGCCCGCTGACCGTCAAGCCTGTGCGCTGGCCGAAAAAATCCTGGCTGAAGTCCGGCTGACCTTGCACTGTTGGCGGGGCGGCGGCATCCAGCGTGGTGACCCGGAACAGTTCCCCGGCGCCTTCACAGTCGCTGGCGGTAATGATCGGGGTGTTGACGTACAGGAACTGTTTGTCCGCGAAGAAGCGGTGGATAGCGTGTGCCAGTTTTGAACGCAACCGGAAAACGCTGCCGAAGGTGTTGGTGCGTGGTCTCAGGTGGGCGATGGTGCGCAGGTATTCGAAGCTGTGGCGTTTTTTCTGCAGTGGGTATGTTTCATCGCTTTTGCCAATCAAAGTGATCGTATTTGCAGCAAACTCCCATTGCTGGCCGGTTGCCGGCGATTCAACCAGTACGCCGTCGATCTGCAGGGCGGCGCCGGTACCGATGCGGCAGACGGCTTCAAAGTTGTCCAGCGTACGTCCGGCCACCACCTGGATCCCGGATGGATTGCTGCCGTCGTGCAGGGCTATGAAGGCAACCTCTTTCGAGCTCCGCAGCGAACGCGCCCATCCGGTAATGGTCGCGCCCCTGCCGGCGGACCCTGTGGCCAATAGCTCACTGATACGTGTTTTCATGGCATTCCACTCCTGATGTGCTGGTGTCGGTGATGATAGTGTTTTGAGCGTATGCGGCGCTGCCTCTGGGCATCGCGGGGCGCGGGGGCTTATGGTTTCCTGGGCGCCCCATGTTTTTTCGGAGAAGCTGGCCGCTTCCCGCTGGCGGTGTGGTGCGCAGGCTTTGCTGATGGTGCGGCGGAGCGCTGTGTTTTTCGCTCCGGGCCGGCCGGCTTGGCTGGAGCCGGGGTTTTGGATGTAACGCTGCCCTGTTTCTGCTGCGGATTGCGGAGTCCGTTGACCTCGGCCTCGGTCAGAAAACGGAATTCTCCCGGTTTGAGCGTGTCCAGCGACAACATGCCATACCGCACCCTGCGCAGGCGCACTACCGCCAGGCTGACAGCTTCGCACATGCGCCGGACCTGGCGGTTGCGGCCCTCATGGATGGTGAGGGAGAACCAGTCGTTCTGCTCACCTTCCTTGATCACGGCAACCCGGGCCGGAGCCGTTTTTCTCCCCTCGATCTCCACCCCGCCCGCCAGTTGATCAAGCTGGCTTTTGTGGACCTTGCCCCGTACCCGCACATGGTATTCCTTCTCGACCTCGTGGCGCGGATGCATGAGATGGTTGGCCCACTCGCCGTCGTTGGTCAGCAGCAGCAGGCCTTCGGTGTTGTAGTCGAGCCTGCCGACCGGGTAGACCCGCTCGCCGATCTCTTTCAGCAGTTCTGTCACCAATGGACGGCCTTCCGGGTCGTCGAGCGTGGTCATATACCCGACCGGTTTATACAGCAGTATGTAGAGCCGTTTGGAGGCGATCGTCAGCGGCTTGCCATCCACGGTGATGGTGTCGCTGGCGGGGTCCGCCTTGCTGCCCAGCTCGGTCACGACCATGCCGTTGACGCTTACCCGCCCGGCCTGGATCAGTTCTTCCGAGGCACGGCGTGACGTGATGCCGGCGGCGGAAATGATTTTTTGAAGACGTTCTTGCATGATGGTTTCCTTTGTAGAGCTACCCGGATAAACCGGCTACGTTCTAACCTGCTAAACAAAAATGGGGGCCAAGCCGGCCCCCCATTCGTACTGGTAACACAACGCCACACTACTCGGTGCAGCGTGTCATGGCTCTGAATTTCTTGTAGCGGCCTTCTACCAGCTCCTCGGCGGACAGCTTGTTCAGCTCAGCCAGGTGGCGCGCGATGGCCGCTTTCATGTTGTCTGCCGTGGCCTTGTGATCGCGGTGAGCGCCGCCGACCGGCTCGGGTACGATCTCGTCGATGACACCCAGCTTGATGATGTCTTGAGCGGTCGGTTTGAGCGCCTCGGCGGCCTGCTCGCCCTTGGTGCCGTCCGACCAGAGGATGGCGGCACAACCCTCGGGTGAGATGACGGCGTAGACCGAGTGTTCCAGCATCAGGATCCGGTCACCGACGGCAATCGCCAGCGCGCCGCCCGAACCGCCTTCGCCGGTAATACAGACGATGATCGGGGTTTCCAGGCTGGCCATCTCGCGCAGGTTACGGGCAATGGCTTCCGCCTGTCCGCGTTCCTCGGCGCCGATGCCGGGGTAGGCGCCCGGGGTGTCGACAAAGGTGATCACCGGCAGCTTGAACTGTTCCGCCATCTGCATCAGACGCAAGGCCTTGCGGTACCCCTCCGGATTGGGCATGCCGAAGTTGCGGAAGACCTTCTCCTTGGTGTCGCGCCCCTTCTGGTGGCCGATAACCATGACCGGCTGGCCGTCGAAGCGGGCCAGGCCGCCGACGATGGCGTGGTCATCACCGAAGTTGCGGTCGCCATGCAGCTCGACAAACTCCGTGAACATGAGGTTGATATAGTCCAGGGTAAAGGGCCGGTTGATGTGACGTGCCACCTGGGCGGTCTGCCAGCGGGAGAGGTTGGAAAAAATGTCGGCGCGCATCTGCTCCACACCACCTTCCAGTTTGGCAACATCGGCGCCGATATCCAGTCCCTGGCGGGACAGCGCGTTCAGTTCCTCGATCTTCTTTTCCAGCTCTACGATCGGTTTTTCAAATTCCAGATAAAACGGAGTCGCCATAATGACACCTCATTTTCTTCACTACGGAGAACTGAGACACGGAGGGAATACAATTAATTTAATAATAATGAATTATTTAACGAAATAACCCTCTATAACAGCAAGGAGAGATTGTCTCAATTATTCCTATTAAACAGGTGTTCTCCGTGCCTCTGTGTCACCGTAGTGGATTTATTTTTTTATTCTCACTCAAAAGTGGCGGCATTATAGCCGAACAGCCGCTCAACTTCCAGCCTTAAATCATCGTTCGGCATAACATACATCTCTGCGGGCAGTTGCATGACCGCTTTGCCGCGCGCCGGCATCTCGAACGAGATGAACGATGGCACGCTGCCGTGATGGCGTTCAATAATCCCTTTCAGGCCGCCAAGCCTCTCGGTTGGCATGTTGTCGTCCATCCGCAGGGTAAAGTAGACTTTCTTGGTCGTCTGGGCGCGCGCGTCCTGCAGCAGCTTGATGTCTCCGGCCGGGCCGCGGTTCTTCTGCTGCCATTCATTGCCGCCCTCTTTCTGGGCCTGGACCAGGATTTTGGCCCCTTTTTCCCCCTTTTCCAGCTTGCCGGTAATCAGCAGCGGGTCATCGGATTTCAGCAGGTTGACAGCGGCCAGATAGATATCGGAAAACACGGTGACTTCAACGGAACCGCTCAGGTCTTCGACCGTAACAAAGCCCATGCGGTCCCCTTTTTTTGTAGTAATCTCCTTGAGGCCGCAGACAATACCGCAGATCCGCACCTCGCCCCCATCGCTCTGATCCGCCAGATTGGCGATCTCGCAGCTGGCCAGACGCTTGATGTCGTCCAGGTAGCGGTCCAGGGGGTGACCGGTAATCAGGAAGCCGAGCACCTCCTTTTCATAGGCCAGTTTCTCCTTGTCATGCCATTCGGGAACGCTGGGGAGCCGCATGCCCTTGGAGCCGTTGGAGCTGACGACCTCTTCCGTGCCGAACAGGGAGGTCTGGGCGCTGGCCCGCTCTTCCTGGACCTTCTGGCCATAACTGGTGGCTGCTTCCAGCCCTTCCAGCAATGAGGAACGGGTGGCCTTGGTCGAGTCGAAGGCGCCGCACTTGATCAGCGATTCGACCACCCGCTTGTTGACCCGCCGCAGGTCAACCCGTTCGCAGAAGTCGAAGATGTCCTTGAAGGCCCCCTCAGTGCGGGCCTCCAGGATGGCCTCGATGGCGCCGCCCCCCACGTTCTTGACGGCGCCCAGGCCGAAACGCATGGATTTATCCACCACCGTAAAGGAGTGGCCCGAGCTGTTGATGTCGGGCGGCAGTACCTCGATGCCCTGTTCGCGGCAGTCGCTGATGTTCTTGATGACCTTGTCGGTGCTGTCCATGTCGCAGGTCAACAGGGCCGCCATGAACTCGACCGGATAGTGGGCCTTGAGATAGGCGGTCTGATAGGCGATCAGGGCGTAGGCGGCCGAATGGGACTTGTTGAAGCCGTACTCGGCGAACTTGGCCATCTGGTCGAAGATCGCCTCGGCTTTTTTCGTATCGATCGCCAGATCTTTGGCGCCTTTCAGGAAGGTATCCTTCTGGCGATCCATCTCCTTGGCGTCCTTCTTACCCATGGCGCGCCGCAGCAGGTCGGCCTGGCCCAGGGAATAGCCGGCCAGAGAGCGGGAGATCTGCATGACCTGCTCCTGGTAGACGATGACCCCGTAGGTGTCCTTCAGGATCACCTCCAGCTGGGGCAGATCGTAGACCACCTTCTGGCGGCCATGCTTGCGCTCGATAAAGTCGTCCACCATGCCGCAGCCCAGCGGGCCGGGACGGTACAGGGCGCAGGCCGCGATCACGTCCTCGAAGCAGGACGGTTTGAGCTTGACCAGCATCTCCTTCATGCCGCTGGATTCCAGCTGGAAGACCCCGGTGGTGTTGCCGGCGGTGATCAGGTCGTAGCTGGCCTGGTCGTCGTCCCGCAGGGTGGTGATGTCGAAGAGCGGATCCTTGCCGGCCCGCACCAGCCGGACGGCATTCTCGATCACGGTCAGGTTCTTGAGACCCAGGAAGTCGAACTTTACCAGCCCGACCAGCTCCACATACTTCATGGAATACTGGGTGTTGATCGAACCGGTCTTCTGATCCTTGTAGAGCGGCAGGAACTCCTCCAGCTGATCCGGGGCCACCACGACAGCGGCGGCGTGGGTCGAGGCGTGGCGGGTCAAGCCCTCCAGGCAGAGCGCCGTGTCCAGCAGATCCTTGACCTGCGGGTCGCTGCTGCACAGCTCCTTCAGCTGCGGTTCCTGCTGCAGGGCCTTGCTGAGGGTCATCTTGAGGTCATCCGGGATCAGTTTGGCGATCCGGTCCACATCGCCGTAGCTCATGTTCAGGGCCCGGCCCACATCGCGTATGGCCGCCTTGGCGCCCATGGTCCCGAAGGTGATGATCTGGCAGACCCGGTCGCGGCCGTACTTGTCGATCATGTACTGGATCACCTCGCTGCGGCGGTCCTGGCAGAAGTCCACGTCGATATCCGGCATGGAGATACGTTCCGGATTGAGGAAACGTTCGAACAGCAGGTTATAGGGCAGGGGGTCAAGATCGGTGATCTTGGTGGCGTAGGCAACCAGCGAACCGGCAGCCGAGCCCCTGCCCGGTCCTACCGGTATGCCCTGGTCCTTGGCCCAGCGGATAAAGTCCGACACGATCAGGAAATAGGCCGGGAACTTCATCTCGCTGATACATTTTAGTTCGATTTCCAGACGGTCAAAATAGGCCTGCTGCTGTTCCAGGGTCATGTCGGGATACTTGGCCAGGATCGTGATCATGCGTGCCTTGAGCCCGTCAGTCGCCAGATCCCGCAGCATGTCGTCGTGATTCTTTCCAGCAGGCGGATCGAAGTGCGGGAAGTAGTAGGTCTTGCCATCCACCGCCATTTCCAGGTTGCAGCGCTCGGCAATCGCCAGGGTGTTGCTGACCGCCTCGGGTGCATAACTGAAGGCCCTGGCCATCTCCGCTGGACTCTTGACGTAGAACTCGTCGACCGAGAATCGCATGTGGGTCGGGTCGCTCATGGTCTTGCCGGTCTGGATGCAGAGCAGCACCTCATGGGCGCGGGCGTCCTCCCGGTTCAGGTAGTGGCAGTCGTTAGTTGCCACCAGCGGCAGGTTAAGCTCTGAAGCCACCTCCAGCAGGCGCTTGTTGACGATGTCCTGTTCCGGGATGGTGTTCTCCTGCAGCTCGATATAGTAGCGGCCGGGGAACAGCTCGCTGTACCAGCGGGCGGTGGCAACGGCATCCTCCATCCGGACCCGGCCGCACTGCATGGCCACCTCACCCTTGAGGCAGGCCGACATGGCGATCAGCCCCTCCGAGCGGCCCGAGAGCAGCTCGCGGTCGATGCGGGGACGATAGTAGAAGCCCTCCTTGTAGCCGGCCGAGGTCAGGTAGGAAAGATTCTTGTACCCTTGCAGGTTCTCGCACAGCAGGACCAGGTGATAGGCGGCGTCGGAGATACCCTTGGCATCCTTGGAAAAGCGGGAATCAGGCGCCAGATAGAGTTCGCAGCCGATGATCGGCTTGATACCCGCCTTCTTGCATTTGAGGTAGAATTCGGCCGCGCCGAACATATTGCCATGGTCGGTCATGGCAATGGCCGGCATGTTCAGCTCTTTGGCCTTGGCGATCAGGTCATCGAAGCGGATGGCGCCGTCCAACAGGGAATATTGGGTGTGGAGGTGGAGGTGGACAAAGGGTGCGGAAGGAGGATTTTCAGTAATTACGGCAGGTTCCATGGCAACTTTTCTCCGTGTAAGGCTATGAGCTATGAAGTATGCCTTATCTCAAGATATGGTGTCAAGGGGTGGAATCATGCGCTAGATTTTGTGCGGAATGGCGCGGCGTTGTCCGTAGCTTGGTCGCAGTTTACCTGCTGAACGGCTCATGCGCGGGCAGGTAAATTCCCTTCAGTCAAGCGGCAAATCGGGGCGGCTTATTTGATGAAGTAGCCGGAGACACGCCAGGCCCTATCCGTGTCGAGCATCGGCGTCACGGTCTCAATGGCCGCTTGCTTGTTCGTAAAGATGGAATCGAACTCGATGACCACATACTCGCGATCCGGCGCTCCCGGCAGGGAGGTCCGGTAGGTCACCGAACGGACCTTTCTGGAGACCAGCTTGCCCAGAGGCTCCCGGAATGCTTGCATGGACTGTGTCCATTCTGGCCTGGAGACAACACGTTTGAAGTAGGAGGCCGCATCCTGCCAACTTTTCCCATACTGTCCCGTGTCCACCAGAGACAACCATTTCTCGGCAGCCGAGAGCGCAGCTTTCTCCTTTTTCGAATCCTGCGCAAAGGCCGTTCCAGCCACGAGCATCAGACAAAGACTGACCATCAGTACGATTCTCCACTTCATTGCTGCCCCCTTTTTTATACGTTTCAACCTGCTGTACTGAGGCTTGACCGCTGTCGTGGTCTGGTTAGGGATCGGATGTGTTGTATGAAGCGTGCATTTCCCGTTTCTGCGAGTTCCTTGCACGGCTCAAAAACTACTCCTTCGCCTTTGGAGTAACCCGTTTGGCAGTCGTCTTCGCCGCCGCTTTGCCGGCCGCCTTCATGGCCTCCAGCATGGCCTCGCCCATCCGGGTCGGACTGGTTGCCACCACCACGCCGCATTCCTGTAGGGTGCGGATCTTGTCCTCGGCCTTGCCCTTGCCGCCGGTGATGATGGCGCCGGCGTGACCCATGCGCTTGCCGGGAGGTGCCGTCACCCCGGCGATGAAGGCCGCCACCGGTTTTTTCATATTCTCTTTGATCCACCCGGCGGCCGCTTCTTCGGCGCCGCCACCGATCTCCCCGATCATGAAGACCCCATCGGTGTCCGGGTCCTGATTGAAGAGCGTCAGTACATCGATGAAGCTCATGCCGATGATCGGGTCGCCGCCGATGCCGACGCAGGTGGACTGTCCCAGTCCCATGTCGGTCAACTGCTTGACCGCTTCGTAGGTCAGGGTGCCGGAGCGCGAGACGACGCCGATCCGCCCCTTTTTATGGATATGGCCGGGCATGATGCCGACCTTGCACTCGCCGGGGGTAATCACACCCGGGCAGTTCGGGCCAACCAGCCGCGTCTTGCTGGTCTTGAGGATAGCCTTGACCGGCACCATGTCGCGGACCGGGATACCTTCGGTGATGCAGACCGCCAGTTCGATGCCGGCGTCGGCTGCCTCCAGGATGGCATCGGCAGCGTAGGGTGGCGGCACAAAGATCATCGACACATTGGCCTCGGTGTATTTGACCGCTTCGGCGACCGTGTTGAAGACCGGGATGCCTTCGATGTGGATGCCGCCCTTGCCGGGCGTGACGCCGGCCACGATGTTGGCGCCGTACTCGCGGCACTGCTGGGTATGGAACAGACCGCTGCGGCCGGTAATACCCTGGACCAGTATGCGGGAATGCTTGTCGAGTAATATGGACATGGTTTCTCTCCGTAAATGGTAAGCAGGGATTATCCCAGCATCTGCACGATCCGCGCGGCGGCATCACCCAGGTTGACGCCGACCTGGACATTCAGCCCCGATTCGCTCAGGAGCTGTTTGCCCTCCTCTACCTTGCTGCCATCCATGCGGACAACGATCGGCAGGGTGCAGTGGACCTCACCGGCCGCTTCGATGATGCCATGGGCAATCACATCGCAGCGCATGATACCGCCGAAAATATTGACGAAAATGCCTTTGACGTCCTTATCCTGCAGGATGATCCGGAAGGCCTCGGCCACCTTCTCACGGGTGGCCCCGCCCCCGACGTCCAGGAAGTTGGCCGGCTCGCCGCCGCACTCCTTGAGCACATCCAGGGTGGCCATGGCCAGTCCGGCGCCGTTGACCAGACAACCGATGGAACCAGTCAGCTTGATGTAGGCCAGGTCGTATTTACCGGCGTTTATCTCCAGCGGATCCAGCTGGGAATAGTCCATCATATCCGGGTATTCACGATGGCGGTAGACGGCGTTGTCGTCGAAGGTGATCTTGGCATCCATGGCCATCAGCCAGCCGGCCTTGGTCACCACCAGGGGGTTGATCTCCACCAGCGAGCAGTCCTTTTCCTGGCAGACACGGTACAGGTTCATGATCAGTTCGACACAGTCCTCGCAGACCGTACCGAACAGACCCAGCTCCAGGGCGATCTTGCGGGCCTGATAGGGGCGCAGGCCGCCCAGAGGATCGATGATCAGGGTCAGGATCTTTTCGGGGCTCTTGTGAGCGACCTCCTCGATATCCATGCCCCCTTCGGCCGAGGCGATCAGGACATAGCGGGAACTCTCACGGTCCAGGGTGATGGACAGGTAGAACTCGCGGGCGATTTCAACCGCCTCTTCCACCAGGATGCGGCGGACCTTCAAGCCTTCGGGGCCGGTCTGGCTGGTGACCAGATTGCGGCCGAAAAGCTCCTTGCCGTATTCCTGGGCCTGCTCCGGGTAATGTATCAGCTTGACGCCGCCCGCCTTGCCGCGTCCGCCGGCATAGATCTGGGCCTTGACCACGCAGCGCCCGCCCATCATCTTGGCGGCCCGCTCGACCTGATCGGAGGTCAACGCCACGCGTCCGCGCGGGATCGGGATGCCGTAGCTGCTGAGAATCTCCTTGGCCTGATACTCATGAATATTCATGGTTCGCTCCGTTTAGTAAGTTAGAAACTCAACTTTCGCACCGACATAAGCGGTGGTAACGCTTTTGTTTATACGCTCTGAGTCAGTATTTCCAGGCCGGAATTAGCAGCATCCGTTGCAACATGGCCGGTATTCCGGCTACAAAAGAATCA
>JAJXYO010000013.1 GCA_021780495.1 Deltaproteobacteria bacterium | reverse complement strand
TCATGAAATTGAGAAAGAGCAGATAAAACTGGTTACTTGGTAGCTAAAACGTAACAAACCTGAGGCTACCAACAATGACCGGAGATCCAGTGCGTCTCAAACTGGGGTTTCCGGATGGACACTATCTCAAATCTGAGTATCGAAAGGAAAACTAACATGAGCAAAATGATCGGTATCCTGACCTCCGGTGGTGACAGCCCGGGACTGAACGCAGCCATCCGGGGCATCGGCAAGGCTCTGCTGGGCCGCTATGGCATGCGGGTGATCGGCTTCCGCGACGGTTTTCGCGGCATGATGGAAAACCGCACCCAGCAGTTGGACTCGGAGGCGCTTTCAGGCATACTCACGCTGGGGGGCACCATATTGGGCACGAGTCGCGATAAGCCCTATGCCATGCCGGTGGCCGGCAAGTTGCGTGACATGACTGAGGTTATAGTCGATAACTACCGCAAGCACCACCTGGACGCCCTGGTCTGCCTGGGGGGCGGCGGAACGCAAAAGAACGCCTACCATCTGATGAAGCAGGGCCTGAACATCATCACGCTGCCCAAGACCATCGACAATGACGTGGTCTTGACCGATGTCTCCTTTGGCTTTGATACCGCTCTGGGGATTGCAACTGAGGCGATCGATCGGCTTCACAGCACGGCACACAGCCATCATCGCATCCTCGTGCTGGAGCTGATGGGAAACAAAGCCGGCTGGCTGGCTCTGGGGGCCGGAATCGCCGGAGGGGCTGATGTGATCCTGATACCGGAAATACCCTACGATGTAAAAAAGGTGGCCTCGGCAATTCTGCGGCGCAGTCACAGCGGCCAGGGCTTCAGCATTGTTGCCGTGGCCGAAGGGGCTGTCTCCCTGCAGGTCGCCGCTAAAAGGGATGGGGAGGGTAAGAACAAAGGTTGCAAGAAAAAGATCCAGAAACAGCAGGCTCATGAAGGAATCGCCGGCAACAGGCCGGGCAACAGCCTGCATCTGGCGCAACAACTGGAAGAACTCACCGGTCTGGAATCACGGCTCACGATTCTGGGGTATCTGCAACGCGGGGGCACACCTTCGGCGGGCGACCGGCTGCTGGCGACTCGTCTGGGTACCGCCTGTGCAGATCTGATCAACAGAGGTGATTTCGGTGTTATGGTGGCGGCACGGGGAGATGGTGTCGAGCCGGTACAGCTCAAGGATGTCGTCGGTAAACGCAAGACCGTGCCGCTTGATCATTACTGGATCGAGAGTGCGCGCAGTGTACATACCAGCTTTGGAGATTGATGTCATGAAAGCTGATACCGTCGATTTCCTGACATGTCGTCGCAACCGGCTGGCAACAGGGACTTTTTAGTACGCACCCCGTCCCCGTATCACAGCATAAGCGACCACATCGCGCTTCTCTCTCATTTTACAGGGACTGGGGCAAATCCTGCCACAATTCACTACAGGTAGCGTACATTCTCAGTCTATTAACGACACTGCTGGCCGGTGCCGTAAAAATCGTTTCATAGATGAATTCATCGGCCAAAGGGTCCATGGCAAAGGCAAGCTGCTCTTTATGTATATTGAACTGAGCGTTGATACCATTGGTGTTGCCTCGCGCATCGACCCGGATCCATCTGTCGAGGGTTACGAGATACATGGCGTTAAAACCGTGTAAAACCGGTTCGTTATCGACAGGAGGGGCCATGCGTAAAACCTGGTAGCAGAAACCAGCCGGGATATGAACCGCGCGAAGCAAGGCGGCCAGCAGGTGGCTTTTTGCAAAACAGGTCCCGGTAGCGTGAAGAAGCACTTCGCTCGCCGAGCAGGTCACAATGTCGCAGCCGACATCATTGGAATGGGGAATGGAGTCTCTCACCCATTCATACAAACAACGGGCTTTGGCGATTTCATCTGACGATGAGCAGGTAAGTTCCAAAGCCTTCTGCCGGACAGCCGAAGTCTGCCAGTCAACTATTGCGTCGGAAACCAGATATTCGTTTACATCGTCTGATTCAGGGTACATACGGTCCTCGTTTGATTGTTGAATTTGTGCGACGGACGGTTCAAAAGAGCTCAAACGGTGTCACCGTGGATGAGCATGCTTTGTCTATTATATAAGAGCATCCCGGTATCATTAAATAATCAGGGCTGCTGAAAATTTCTCTTCCTCCGTAGATTCATGAACAAACCAGCTAAAGCAAGAGACGAGAAAGCCGCTCCGGCGCAAAAAGTCAGCGCCGGCCCGGCCAAAGCCCATAGACCACCGGCGATAACACTGGCCGCAAGCAATGCTATTCCACTCACCAGGTTGAATACACCGAAGGCGGTACCACGCAGATCGGCAGGTGCCGAGTCGGCAACCATTGCAGAAAGAAGCCCCTGTGTTGCTCCCATGTGCAGCCCCCACACAGCCGCACCAAGGAATACCTCCCAGATGTTACCGGCTACAGCAAGTATCAGATCGGAAATGATGAGAAACGCGATCCCCCAGGCAAACAGTTTATGCCGGCTGTTGTTGTCGGAAAGCTTGCCGAAAGGGTAGGCGCTGACAGCGTAGACCACGTTCATCACAATCAGAACTATCGGTACCCACGTTACAGGCAACCCCAGACCTTGCCCTCGCAGCAACAAAAAAGCCTCTGAAAAACGGGCGAGTGTCAACACCGCGGCAAACATCACCACCCACCAGAAATCGGCATGCAACTGTCGCAGGTTCGCAGAACTGATAGGAAATCTCGGCTGCACGGCCTGGCGCTCAGAATTCGGTTCCTTGACTCCAAAGACAATCAACAGCACGCATATGAAGGCTGGAATCGCCGCTACCCAGAACACCAGACGGAAGTTGTTGTGTGTGGCATTCATCAGAATGATGGCCAGCAGCGGTCCGGCAAATGCGCCGACCGTGTCCATGGACTGGCGCAGTCCGTAGGCAGCCCCGCGAATTTCCTGGGGTGTTATGTCGGCAATCAGCGCATCGCGTGGCGCTCCGCGAATTCCCTTGCCGATGCGGTCTAAAAAGCGTGCCAGGAGGACCCCGCCAATGCCGGTAGCAAGGGGAAACAGCGGTTTGGTCAGAGCCGCCAGGCCGTATCCCAAAAGCACCAGAGGTTTTCTGCGGCCGATCCAATCGGAAATTACACCGGAAAAGACCTTGGTGATCGAGGCGGTAGCCTCGGCGACCCCTTCGATCAGCCCCACCGACAGAGCACCCGCGCCCAGGACCGTGACCAAAAACACCGGCAGCAGGCCATGAATCATCTCCGAAGAGAGATCCATAAAAAGGCTCACCAAGCCGAGCGCAATGACACCTCTGGGGAGTTTGTCAGCGGTCATTGATCAATCTTACCGAACCTGGATGAAGCCAGGTTGTGAAAGCCTGCAGCCATGCATTGCAGAGCGGGGAACAGAATCTGATTGAGATGCATTTTACCCTGCCGGTCAGTTTCGGGATGAGAATTATTCAGGCATCCGAATATAGCAAATAGTTTCATAAATCCTTACAAAAAAGTTGTGAATTTATGCGGACGAGTTTCCATCTGGTATACTTATACCATTAAGGTGTTTTTACAAAACAAGGGGCTCTTCGCTTTAAAGGAGGTAACGGGATGATCAGAAAGAAATTTGATCCGGAGCACGCTAAGAAAATCATGAAAGAGGTCCCGTTATTTTCAATTCTCAGTGACCAGGAATTATCTTCACTGCTGGATAAAACCAATGTCTACAGCTACCACAAAAATGAGATTATCATTCTGGGCGGAGAGGAAAATAAACAAATGTACCTTGTCCTCAAGGGTCAGGTACGGGTTATCGACATCAGGCATGACGGCCAGGAACGGACAATGGCGCTTCGTCATCGCGGCGACTATTTCGGTGAAATGGGGCTCATCGATGGCAGAACAGATTCTGCGACGGTCATTGCCACCGAGCCGTGTCAGGTGCTTCTGATTGCAAAGGATGTCTTCTATGAATTTTTCCTTGAAAACAAGACAAAACTGCTCAGGGTTATTGACATCCTCTGCGGTCGCTTGCGTGAAAGCTGGCTATTTCACACCATTATCGGAATCAACAATGCAGACTCAAAGATCAAGGCGACTCTGGCACACTACAGCAAGACGTTGGGCATAAAAGATACCAACGGAGTGATCATCAATTCGGTCTTCTCACACCAAAGCATCGCCGACCGCGTGCATATTACCCGCGAGACCGTAACCAGGGAGCTGAGGAAAATGAGGGAACACCACGAGATCGAAATGGTTGGGAAACGTATCAAATTACTGCCTGCCTTCTATGATAAGTACGAAAAATCCGACCTCTACAAGGCACTGGTGGCAGATAAAAAGAAGCATGGCGTGCGTTAGAAATTCAGGCATTTCGTGTCTTCAGCCTGTGCTATTCAGTAACTGTCGCCGGAATCCTGTTGTATGAGAAAATCAGACATGGTCTTCACATCCCGCATCTCCCTGAATTCCCGGTAGCCATCAATACCCTCGGCGTCAAAGCCGCGATAGTAAAGCGGTCTGGCGCTCTTCAGTCCCGACAGGGCTTTCCCGGTGGCATAACTCGCATCGCTAAGCTTTTCGGCTTTGAACTTCAGGGCGAGCACGATACTGAACCCCAGTTGGAACAATCTTTTCAGATGTTCGCCGCTGAGGATTTCCGTTCCCTTGATTTCATCCCCCTGGCTCAGGTACTCAAGGGCAATGTTCAGGTAGCCATAGACCCTTTCCACCACCGATTTCATATATTCCGTGTCAACGAGATGCGCCTGATCAGCCACCAGCGCAGTATTTATGAGGTAATTCAGCTCCATGCGAAAGAGGTCCGAGTCCATGCGGAGAATAACCCGCTCCAGGAAGGTTGATCCGCTCAAAAGCGTCCTGGGCAGAGTGGTTGCCTCACCGGTCTGCAGCAGCACCTTGGTGCGGCTGGGGGTAAACGTGTCCGGAGAGATCCGGGAGTAGATCTCACGCGCCTCATCAAGGGGCGGAAAGCCCAGATCGGCCAGGCGCCCTGATTTCGTGTGATAACACTCTTCCTCCGCTTCGATGTCGATCTCACCACTGACGCTTTCCAGAAGCGCCGTGTACAGGGGATTATCGAAACGGCAGACCAGCTCCAGAAAGGAGCCGATGACCTGGGTGTGCTTGGGGTTCTTGAATTTGATCAGGAACACATCATCAAAGGTGTGGTCCCAATCGGTCTGACGTTCTTCATCGGTATTGAGATCGCCAATGCCCCCTGCAACAACAAGCTCCCGCCCCAGCAAAAGGGAGAGGAGATTGAAATCCAGATGCGGGAGTACTTCCAGGAAATGCTCCTCACTCCCCTTCAGGATATATCCGAGATATTCGATCCCCTTATCTTCCTGAAACGACCAGCCCTTCCAGAGTTCCATATCCAGAATAAAAAGGCACTGTTGCGGATTTGCCAGCCCCAGCAATTCCATGGCATCGGGGGCGTCGATCTCCTTGAACAGCCAATACAACTCCTGCGGATGCATGGCCCGGGTCAGCTTCTGATCGTCCGGGTCTCCCAGAATCAGGGCCACCTTCTCTGTGGGGAGCAGACCGTCAAGGTAGCTGCGTTTTGCGTCAAAAGGAAGCGTACGAAACGCTTCCTCATCAAGACTTACACTGCTTATTGCGTCTCTTGCAATCATGTCATTTTCCACTGCTATTCTCCTTGTGGATATATCATAGCATCTTTTCCAAAGAGCCGCTCAGAAAGGATCTTCCGAAACACTTACTGCCACGACTCTACAGGCAGACGTTCACACGATAACGGCCGCTCCCGTAACTCAGAAGGCCAAAAGGCCTCTCCCCGGTTCAATGCTGCGGTTGACGAGTCCATGATGACTGATTGCCTGGGCCGATATGTTCGGACTATTCATCTCCCTCATCACCTGCCATCAAGTCAGTGGCATGTAACGTGGAATGGTTCAGATGTCCAATCCACGGAGTGATGACCAATGTAAGTATTCCGAGAAAAAGTATCAGTATATATGTTGCCATGATGCTCACCACCTTTTCCAAATTCGTTACTCCATCTTTTCTTAAATTGTAGTTCTTACCGAGTTAAAAAGACTACAAAATTTGCAAAACAGCACCTATGTCTGCAGGAAGTCGAAAGTAACGTCTGCCCCCAGAGCCACACACTGGATTGCGCTCCAGGAAATAGTGCGCAACAATTTTGCCCGTTTTTCGGGCATCGCCTGACCCCATCTGCGACTGACCGGTGCCACAAATCCTCTGGAAACGCCCCAATAGCGACGTCCATATAACTTGGCAAGCTAATTGCTATTTATAGTCAGATGACTTCGACAATCCGATTGAAATAAATTTGAGGGTCCAGTCCAACACAGGGTTGACTGGACAATACATGATGAAACCGGGTTAAGAAAGGAGAACAACCATGTTTGTCAACTGCTATGATGGTTACGATTTTTGCCTTTTCTCCGTCCGCATCAAGGAAGGTGTAACGGCCGAACTACTTGGGGAATTCATCTCCGGCATCAACGACCTGATCTTCTTCTGGAGCGTGGATAACACGCCCGAAGGGGCCGTCGTGAGGTACTGACACCCGCACTCTGTTCCTACGTCTCAAGTGCCGCCCCTGCGGGGATAGTGAAACTATCGCCAGGTTCAGGGCCGGGACCAACAGGCGCCTTCCGGGGTGAAGGTGTTATTTGTCAACCATCCGTGCGTGTTTCATGTTATGTAACAACGTAACGCTATCTCCTCAGCGAGAGCACAGACCACGTCCGGGAGTTACTGCAGCAATGGAAGAAACCGTGCGCAACATATTAATAAAACTGCCGCTTATCCTGCTCTTCTGTTTCGCATCTTTCCTGGTGGCTTTCTGCACATGGCAGCTGTTCCAAGGCAACCTTGAGGCAGCCTTCTCGACCTTCCCCTTTCTGCTGATACTCTACCTTTTCGTGATAAGGCGCCGATCGTGAATCTGGTGTGATAGTGGCCGCTTCCCGATTTTTCTAATGTCCCCCAGGACCCCACGCCGAAAAATACAGAACTCCCTAACGCGCTGAAGCAAAAAAAACAGCCCGCCGGAAAATACCGGCGGGCCATATTAATGCATATATTGAGACTACTTATATTCCGGCATCTCATCAAACTGCAGGTACTTGTAGATCTTGTCCTTGTTGGGCTCGATCTTCTCTTTGTAGATCTTCAGGTACTCGGCCGGAGTCGGCAGTTTGCCCAGCAGCGCCGTAACCGCGCCCAGTTCGGCAGAGCCGAGGAACACCTTGGCGCCGTTGCCGATACGATCATCGAAATTGCGGGTCGAGGTAGAGAACATATTGACCCCGTCCGGCACGCGGGCCTGATTGCCCATGCAGAGCGAGCAGCCGGCGATCTCGATGCGGGCGCCGAAGGCGCTGTAGACCGAGAAGTAGGCTTCGTCCTTGAGCTGGGTCTGATCCATGCGGGTCGGCGGGCAGATCCAGGTACGGACATCCGGGTTGAACTTGTTGCCCCTCCAGATCTCGGCGGCAGCGCGGAAGTGACCGATGTTGGTCATGCAGGAACCGAGGAAAACGTCTTGAATCTTGGTCCCCTTGATGGTCTTGTCCGAGAGCAGCTTGACGTCATCGGGATCGTTCGGGCAGGCCAGGATCGGCTCGGTAATCTCCTTCAGGTCGATCTCGATCACGGCGGCGTATTCAGCGGCCTTGTCGGCCTTCAACAGGGTCGGTTTCTTCAGCCAGGCCTCAACCGCCTTGATGCGGTTCTTGAGGGTGTTGGCGTCCGAGTAGCCTTCGGCGATCATCTTCTTCATCAGGGCCACGTTGGACTTGAGGTAGGTGGCAACCGACTTCTCGGAGAGCTGGATGCAGCCGGCCGCTGCGGAGCGCTCGGCGGCGGCGTCGGTCAGCTCAAAGGCCTGCTCCACGGTCAGGTCGGGAAGTCCCTCCATCTCCAGGATCTTACCGTTAAAGACATTGACCTTGTTCTTCTTGGGCACGGTCAGGAGACCCTGCTTGATGGCAAAATACGGAATGGCGTTGACGGCGTCACGCAGGGTGATGCCGGGGTTGAGCTTGCCCTTGAAACGCACCAGAACGGATTCGGGCATATCCAGCGGCATGAAGCCCATGGCGCCGGCAAAGGCCACCAGGCCGGAGCCGGCCGGGAAGGAGATGCCGATCGGGAAACGGGTGTGGGAGTCGCCGCCAGTGCCGACCGTGTCGGGCAACAACAGGCGGTTCAGCCAGGAGTGGATGACGCCATCACCAGGCCGCAGGGCAACGCCGCCGCGCTCGGCCGTGAAGCCGGGCAGGGTCTTGTGCATCTTGACATCGGCCGGTTTCGGGTAGGCGGCGGTGTGGCAGAAGGACTGCATGTACATGGGGGCCTGAAACTTGAGGCAGGCCAGCTCTTTCAATTCGTCGGCGGTCATCGGACCGGTGGTGTCCTGGGAACCGACGGTGGTCATCTTGGGCTCGCAGGCGGTACCGGGCATGATGCCGGCTACGCCGCAGGCCTGGCCTACCATCTTCTGGGCCAGGGAGAAGGCCTGTTTGGCCTTGGGCTTGGGATTGTCCGGCAGGGTGAAGACGGTGGTCGGCTTGAGGCCGAGGGCCTTGCGGGCCTTGTCGGTTACGGCGCGGCCGATGATCAGCGGGATACGGCCGCCGGCGCGGAACTCGTCAGGAACGGTGTTCGGAGCAATGGTGAGCTTGGAGAGGACCTTTTTGCCCATTTCGTCGGTAATGACACCCTTCTTGGTATCGATCACGATCACGTCGCCGGTTTTCATGCCGGTCACGTCGGCCTTGAGCGGCAGTGCGCCGGAGTCCTGGGCGGTATTGAAGAAGATCGGGGCGATCACGCCGCCGATGATCACACCGGCGGTCTTCTTGTTGGGCACGCAGGGGATCTCGTCGCCAATCGCCCAGAGCACGCTGTTGCAGGCCGATTTACGGGATGAACCGGTACCGACCACGTCACCCACGAAGGCGACCTGGAAGCCCTCTTTGCGGAACTTGGCGATGGTGGCCAGGCCGTCCTTGAAGCGGGTCTTGCCCATGGCCAGGGAGTGCAGCGGGATGTCGGGGCGGCTCCAGGCGTCGCCGGCCGGGGAGAAGTCGTCGGTGTTGATCTCGCCATCCACCTTGTAGACCTTGACCTTGATCTGATCGGGTACACCTTTGCGCTTGGTGAACCAGTCAGCGTCGGCCCAGGACTTGAGGACCTTGGCGGCAGCGGCGTTCTTGCCGGTGGTAGCCAGTTTGGCAACTTCGTCAAAGGCATCGTAGACCAATACGATGCCGGACAGGGCGCAGGCGGCTTCCTCGGCCAGCTTCTTGTCTTTCAGTGCGGCAACCAGAGGGGCCACGTTGTAGCCGCCGATCATGGTACCGAGCATACGGATGGCAGCAACCGGATCGATCAGGGGTGATTTCTTGGTGCCGGTGACGATCCCGGCCAGGAACTCGGCCTTGACCTTGGCGGCCGGGTCAACGCCCGGAGAAACGCGATTGGTAATCAGGTCCAGCAGGAACTTTTCCTTGCCCTTGGGGGGCTTGACCAGCAGTTTGGCCAGGTCGGCGGTCTGCTCCGGTGTCAGCGGCAGCGCCGGGATGCCCTGCTTGGCGCGCTCTTTTTCATGCTGCAGGTAGGCTTCGATCATTCGTACTTCCTCCTTGTGGTATGGTGTTCCTTCCAGATGTGACAGGTGTGTTAAAAATGCATACTGTATACAACTTACGATCGATGTTTGTCAATCGGTTCAATACAGTACAGCGCCATAAAATAAACGGCCAGCCAATCGCACGCACCGGCATCACCCGGTTCGATAAGGGACTGTCGTGTCGCTGTTTTGATCAACCCATTATTTTTTCTCTATAATTGATCGTTGGCGAGTCATTTTCTTGTATTATTATTCCGTTTCATATATTTTTAGGTGTTTCTATGGTCGAATAACGGTCAACGTTGCGGCGGGCTTTGGGAACAACCGGCCTCAACAACAACTGCACTATTGGAGAGTTGCGCTTGAAAACATGTGCCACACCAGCTGGGGAATTCGAATCATCCGACGGACTGAAAGCTATCTGCTCAAAACTGGGTGACCGCGATTTCTGTGCGGACCTCGGTCTTCGCTACCCCTATCTGGGGGGCTCCATGGCCAAAGGAATCAGTTCCGTGGCCATGGTTGAGGAATTGGGGCGGGCCGGGATGCTGGGCTTCTTCGGGGCCGCTGGCCTGCCCTTCAGCACGGTTGAGGCCGCTGTCGATCATCTGTCAGGTGCAGACTTCCCCTGCGGATTCAATCTGATCCACTCGCCCCATGAACCGGACCTGGAAAAGGCTCTGGCCGACTTATATCTCAGCAAAGGTGTGCGTCTGGTAGAAGCATCGGCCTTCCTGGCCCTGACCCTGCCCCTGGTCCGCTACCGTCTCCACGGCATCCACCGTCTCCCCGACGGTACGATTTGCGTCCCGAACAGGATTATCGCCAAGGTCTCACGCGAGGAACTGGCCGAGCGCTTTTTCTCCCCTGCCCCGGAAAAATTCCTGCGGGAACTGGTTGCCGATGGCTCCCTGACAGCGGAACAGGCCGAATTGTCCGCCCACATCCCCCTGGCCCAGGAAATAACCGCCGAGGCCGATTCGGGCGGACATACCGACAACCGTCCGGCCCTGGCACTGTTTCCGACCATACAATCACTCGCCATACGCCTGCAGGCCCGGCATAACTACTCTGTAAAGCTGCGGGCCGGCCTGGCCGGCGGCATCGCCACCCCGTCCGCGGCCGCGGCCGCCTTTGCCATGGGAGCCGCCTATATCATGACCGGTTCGGTCAACCAGGCCTGCCGTGAATCCGGTACATCGGACGAGGTGCGGCGGATGCTGGCCGAAACGCGCCAGGCCGACGTGAGCATGGCCCCGGCGGCGGACATGTTTGAGATGGGGGTCACCGTCCAGGTTCTGAAGCGTGGCACCATGTTCCCCATGCGGGCCGCCAAGCTCTACGAGATCTATCGGGCCCATGCGGGCCTGGATGATATCCCGCCCGCCGAGCGGGACAAGCTGGAGAAAACCGTTTTTCAGGCCAGTCTGAGCACGATCTGGCAGTTGACCCGCAGCTACTTCCTGGTGCGTGATCCGCGCCAGGTGGAACGGGCCGAACGCGATCCGAAACACCTCATGGCGCTCGTCTTCCGCTGGTACCTGGGGCAGGCGGCCCACTGGGCCAAAGATGGCGAGAGTGCGCGCAAGATCGATTACCAGGTCTGGTGCGGACCGGCCATGGGGGCCTTCAATGAATGGGTGACCGGCAGTTTTCTGGATGGACCGGACCGGCGTACCGTAGCAAGCGTAGCCCAGAATATCCTGTATGGCGCCGCCGTACTGACCCGGGCCAATATCCTCCGCTACCAGGGTATCGACATGGCCCTGGAAGCTTCCCATATGCAACCGCTTGAAGACACACAGCTCAAGGAGTATTTTTCGTGAAACAGGAACAATCGGACAGGAACATCCCCGCAGGCGGGGTCGCGCTGGCAATTATCGGTATCGGCTGTCATTTTCCCCAGGCTGAAGACAGCAGCGCCTACTGGGCGAACATCCGTGAGGGCCTCGACGCAATCACCGACATCCCTGCCACCCATTGGCACGTGGCCGACTACCATGATTCGGATCCCGCCTCCCCCGATATGACCTACGGCCGGCGCGGCGGATTCCTTTCCCCGATCTCCTTCAACCCGATGGAATTCAACATACCTCCTGCCACGCTGGAGGCCATTGACACCTCCCAGCTCCTGGGACTCGTCACCGCCGGTCAGGCTCTCAGAGACGCCGGCTACGGAGCGGACCGTGACTATGACCGTGGCCGCGTGAGTGTCATTCTGGGGGTCACCGGCACCCTGGAACTGGTTATCCCGCTGGGCGCCCGACTTGGCCACCCCCGCTGGCGTGAGGCCCTGAAAGACGCCGGCGTGGATGATGCGACGGCCGCGGATGTCGTACAGCGCATCTCCGATTCCTATGTCCCCTGGCAGGAGAATTCCTTTCCTGGTCTGCTCGGCAACGTCGTCGCCGGCCGGATCAGCAAACAGTACGATCTGGGCGGCACCAACTGTGTGGTCGATGCCGCTTGCGCCAGCTCCTTCAGCGCACTGCATCTGGCCGGCATGGAGTTGGCCACCGGCAAATCCGACATGGTGGTCACGGGTGGCATCGACACCTTCAACGACATCTTCATGTATATGTGCTTCAGCAAGACCCCGGCGCTTTCACCTACCGGCAACGCCAAGCCATTCGATGCATCCGGTGACGGCACCATCCTGGGTGAAGGTCTCGGCCTGGTGGTCATCAAACGCCTGGCCGACGCCGAGCGTGACAACGACAGGATCTATGCCGTGATTCGCGGCGTCGGTTCATCCAGTGACGGCAAGGGTGAAGCGATCTACACCCCCAGTGCCTCGGGCCAGAAGAAGGCGATTCAGGATGCCTACCAACGGGCGGGCGTCACCCCGCAAAGCATCGGCCTGGTCGAGGCCCATGGTACCGGCACGAAGGTCGGCGACGCGGTGGAGGTCTCGGCCCTGCGGGAGATCTATGGCGAAGCGGACCGCCCCTGGTGCGCCCTCGGGTCGGTCAAGTCGCAGATCGGCCACACCAAGGCGGCCTCCGGTTCTGCCGGATTGATCAAGGCGGCTCTAGCCCTGCACCACAAAGTCATCCCCCCCACCATCAAGGTCCAGAACCCGCTCAAAGAGGTTTCTAACGGCAATACCCCCTTCTACCTGGCCGCGGAAAAGCGCCCCTGGATCTCCCCCGCGGGTGCTCCCCGTCGCGCGGCGGTCAGCGCCTTCGGTTTCGGCGGTTCCAATTTCCACGCCGTGCTGGAAGAGTACCGACCGACCAGCAGCAGGGCGGACTGGGATGGCACAGTGCAGATCCTGACGTTCTCCGGGGCCAGCGCCGCAAACCTGGAGACGGCGCTGGCCGATATCAGCACAGATCAGTCCTGGGAGGCCCTGCGTAGCCAGGCCGCTGCCCTGCGGGCCTCATTCGACGCAGCGGCGCCCTGCCGCCTGGCCCTGGTGGTGGAACGAAACAAGACCAATCTGGACGCGCTCCGCGCTACCGCCCGGTCCATGCTGCTCAAATCGCCCGCAACCGCCTGGAGCAGCCCCGACGGTGCATATTATGCCACCGGTCCGGCCCCGGGTAAACTCGGCCTGCTGTTCCCCGGACAAGGCGCCCAGTACTGCGGCATGCTGCGCGATCTGGCCTGCTCGTTCCCCGAGATGCTGGCCACGATCACTGCCGCAGAGACCGGCTTCAGCTCCGCCAATGGCGCCCGCCTGAGCGACCTGATCTATCCGGCCTCCACCTTTGGAGCGGAGAGCGGAAAACGTATGGAAGAGGCCCTGCGCGCAACGGATGTCGCCCAGCCCGCCATCGGCGCCGTCAGCCTGGGGGCTCTGCGTGTGCTGGAATCGTTCGGCCTGACGGCGGAAGCGGCCGCCGGTCACAGCTATGGAGAATTGACCGCTCTGTGTGCCGCCGGACGCCTGGATGAAAGCTCGTTTCACGCCCTTTCCCGCCTGCGCGGGCAGCTGATGGCCGGTGGAGCCGGCGATAAAGGCAGCATGCTGGCAGTCTCCGCGCCGTTATCGGACGTACGGCTGATGCTGGCTGATGAAAAACTCGATCTGGTAATTGCCAACTGCAATGCCCCGACCCAGGCCGTGCTTTCCGGCAGCAGCGACGAGATCGCGCGAGCCGTTACGGCCTGCAACAACCGCACGCTCACCTGTAAACAGTTGCCGGTAGCCGCAGCCTTCCATAGTTCCCTGGTTGCCGATGCCGCAATACCGTTGCTGGACGCCCTGACCGGCCTAGACCTTGTGCCCGGCAAAATACCGGTCTTTTCCAATACCACCGCCACCGAATACCCGGCCGATGCAGTCAATGCCAAAGAGCTCCTGGCGCAACAACTGGCACAGCCGGTGGAATTCGTTGCTGAGATACAGGCCATGCATGCGGCCGGTGTCAGAACCTTCCTGGAGGTCGGGCCGGGAGCACGCCTGAGTGGTCTGGTCAAAGCGATCCTGGACGATCAGTCCTGCACAGTTGTGGCGCTCGATGCCTCCGGCGGCAAGCGTTCCGGCATGACCGACCTGGCCCGCTGTCTGGCTCAGCTTGCCGTACGCGGCCATGCGGTACAGCTGGTCCGGTGGGACGGGGACTATACCCCGCCGAAGCGGTCCAACGCCAAAAAAGCGGTTATGACGATTCCGATCTGTGGCGCCAACTATGTCAAACCGAGGGCCAAGCGTGCAGCGACACCAGCGCGGGTCGTTTCCCCGGCTGTTGCGCCTGCCCAGCCTTCCGCGAGCACCCCGCTTGCGCGCGACCTGCTGGCAGATTCGTTGCGGATCACCAGGGAAGGCATGTCCGTACTGCAGAAGATGCAGGAAGAGACCGCCAGCCTGCATCGCCGCTTTCTTGAAGGTCAGGAAACCGCCAGCAGAACTATCCAGACCCTGCTGGAGCAACAGCAGCGCATGCTGAGCAACGCACCGCTTACGGCATCACAACCGGTTTCACACCCCGTTCCGGTCGTCGCAGCCACACCCACGCCCGTTTCACGACCGGCAGCAGCCGTGGTCACGACTGCCTCTTCAGCACCCCCGGCCGTAACCACAGACCGGATCGCCGAGACCCTGCTGCTGGTCGTCAGCGAGAAGACCGGTTATCCGGTGGAGATGCTGGAGCTGGAGATGGGTCTGGATTCGGACCTGGGCATCGACTCCATCAAGCGGGTCGAGATCCTTTCGGCGCTGCAGGAGCGTCTGCCCGGCGCGCCGGTCATCGGCCCGGAACACCTGGGCAGCCTGCATACCCTGGGAGAGATCGCCCGCTTCCTCGCTGCGGGCTCTGCTCCAACAGCAGCAGCGCCTGCCATCCCGGCAGACAGCTCTGCGAACCTGAGCGAGACCCTGCTGCTGGTCGTCAGCGAGAAGACCGGTTACCCGGTGGAGATGCTGGAGCTGGAGATGGGTCTGGATTCGGACCTGGGCATCGACTCCATCAAGCGGGTCGAGATCCTTTCGGCGCTGCAGGAACGTCTGCCCGGCGCACCGGTCATCGGCCCGGAACACCTGGGCAGCCTGCATACCCTGGGAGAGATCGCCCGCTTTCTTGAAGCCGGCGCAACGACAGCCAGCAGCAAACACCCGGTCACATCTCCGCCCCCGAGCAGCGAGCAGGTTGCCGGGCACACCAGCACCCTTCATCGCAGCACCGTTATCCCGCTGGCTCTCGCAGCGTCTGCGGACAAGCTCGCGATAGCGGACAACGGCATCATCTGGGTGACCGACGACGCTTCCCCCTTCTCCGGCGAACTCTGCTCCATTCTGAGCAGCGCGGGTCGTGCCGTACGCTTGATCAAGGCCGATGAAGATCTGGATGGCCTGCCGTTGGATACCATCTCGGGGTTGGTTATCGTGGCCCCGGCCGGCGGGACCGACGACAGCTTCCTGGAGAACGCCTTTCTGCTGCTGAAAAAAGCCGCCCCGGCCCTGCGCCAGAGTGCTGCGGAGAGCGGTGCCTTTTTCAGCACCATATCCCGGCTGGACGGCGCCTTTGCCTTTGTAAGCGGTTCCAGCCTGGCTGATCCACTCTCCGGTGGCCTGGCCGGACTGGCCAAAACAGCAGCCCGTGAATGGCCGGAGGTGGCCTGCAAGGCCATTGATCTGGGGTGCTTCCCCGACACAGCGGCAGCAACTCGCGCCGTGGCAGACGAACTGTTCCAGGTTGGGCCGCTCGAAGTGGGCCTGAGCCCAGCGGGACGGATAAGTCTGGTATTGTCTGATCTGCCGGCAGTGACAGCCGCCACCTCACCGCCCCTGCAAGCGGGAGAGGTCGTCGTGGTGACCGGCGGTGGACGTGGCGTTACCGCAGCCACCGCGATTGCTCTGGCCGAAGCCTACCGTCCCTTGCTCATCCTGCTCGGACGTAGTCCCGAGCCCGCCGCCGAGCCGGACTGGCTGACGTTCCTGACGGATGAAAGCGCCATCAAACGGGCCATCCTTCGGCACGCACCGGAAAAGCTGCATCCCAAAGTCATTGAAGAGCGCTATCAGTCCGTTATCGCCGGACGGGAACTGAAAGCGACCCTGGCCGGAATCGAGGCGGCCGGTGGACAGGCCGTGTACCGCTCGGTGGATATCCGCAACAGCGACTCTGTCAACGGCCTGCTGCAAACAATCCGCCGCGAATACGGCCCTGTTCGGGGTATCGTCCACGGCGCGGGCGTTCTGGCCGACCGCCTGATCAGCGACAAGACCCGCGAGCAGTTCGCCCAGGTCTACAGCACCAAGGTTACGGGATTGCGCACACTGCTGGCCGCCACCAGCGCCGATGACCTGCGCTTTATCGCCCTGTTCGCCTCGACTACCGGCCGCTTCGGCCGCAGCGGCCAGGTGGATTACGCCGTGGCCAACGAGGTCCTCAATAAACTGGCCCAGGCCGAGTCACGGCAGCGGCCGGACTGCCGCATCGTCAGCATAAACTGGGGACCGTGGGACGGCGGCATGGTCACTCCTGCCCTGAAAAAGGTGTTCGGTGTTGAAGGAATCGGCCTGATAAGTCTGACGGCGGGGGGCGAACTGCTCGTCCGGGAAATCGCCGCCACCGGCTCACCGATCGAGGTGATCGCTCTGGCCGATACGACCGTCACATCTCTGCCGGTCACGGCAGCGCCACCGGCAAAACCTTTGGTGGAGGCCTTCAACCTGACCCTGTCGGTGGATGACTACCCCTTTATCCGTTCTCACGTCATCGACGGCAAGGCGGTCCTCCCCATGGCCATGATCGTGGAATGGATGGCCCACGGCGCCCTGCACGGCCATCCGGGTTTCCGTTTTCATGGCTTCAACGATCTGCGAATCTGCAAAGGGGTGACCTTCGAACAGACCTCAACCTGCTCGCTGCAGGTGCTGGCCGGCCGTGCCGAAAAACGGGACTCGCTGCATTACGTCCCGGTTGAACTGACCAGTTCCAACAGTGACGGCCGCTCCACCCTGCACGCCCGCACGGAAATCGTCCTGGCCACCAAGCTGCCGGAAGGCATCCGTTCGATCGTCGATCTGCCCGCCAGCCCCTATGCCCAGAACAACGGCGCGATCTACGATCAGGAGCGCCTGTTCCACGGGCCCGACCTGCACGGTATCGAACAGATCGGCGGCTGTTCGGCCAAAGGGATCTCGGCCCTGGTAAAGGCGGCTCCCAAGCCCTCTATCTGGATCAGACAGCCGTTGAGGGATAGCTGGATCACCGATCCGCTGGTGGTAGACTGCGCCTTCCAGCTCATGATCCTGTGGAGCTTCGAACGCTTTGGCTCCGGCTCCCTCCCGTCGTTTGCGGGACGCTACCGCCAGTTTCAGGACAGTTTTCCCCGTAACGGCGCCCAGATCGTGATCCGTGTCACTGCCGAACGGGAGCACAGCGCCTCGGCCGACATGGAATTCCTCGACCGGACCAGCGGTAAACTGATTGCCCGGTTGGAGGGATACGAATGTGTCATCGATCCCTCCCTTGAACGGGCCTTTCGCCGTAATCAGCTGTCTCAGCCGGGGTGCGTCGTACTGGAAGCCGCCTGATGGTGTCGGTTCCTCCCTCTGTAGCCATCGTCGGGATCGGCGGCATCTTCCCCGATGCGCCCGATCTTGACAGCTTCTGGTCGAATATCCGCGACGGCCGCAGCGCGACCCGCGAGGTTCCCGCCGGTCGCTGGCAGATCCCGCCCGGCCAGGCCTTTGATCCGGCTGTCGGAGCACCGGACCGGGTCTATTCGCGCCGCGGCTGCTTTATCGATGAGCTTACGGACGCCTCCACCCTCAGTGGACTGGCCATCGATCCGGCCCGCCTGGCAGGCCTCGACCCGCTCTTTCACCTGCTGATCCATGCCGGCAAGCGCGCCTTTGACGACGGCGTCACCGGACCGCTCGACCGCTCGCGGGTCGGCGTGATCATCGGCAACCTGGCGCTCCCCAGCGAGACCTCAACCCAGCTGGCCCGCACCTGGCTGGGCCGGACCTTTGAGGAACGGCTGCTCGGCCATAGTGCCGCCCCCCCCTCCACGAACCCCCTTAATCGTTATGTAGCCGGTTTACCGGCCGGTATCCTGGCCCAGGCCCTCGGATTGGGCGGAGGCTGCTGCACCCTGGATGCCGCCTGCGCCTCTTCTCTGTACGCCATCAAGCTGGCCGTGGATGAACTCCTGGCCGGACGGGCCGACGCCATGCTGACCGGAGGCCTCTCCCGGCCCGACCCGCTCTACACCCAAATGGGCTTTTCCCAGCTGCGCGCCCTCTCGAAACGCGGCATCAGCTCACCCTTCGATGCCGCCGGTGACGGTCTGGTGGTGGGAGAAGGGGCCGGCCTGTTCCTGCTCAAGCGGACCTCGGATGCCCTGGCCCAGGGTGACCGGATCTACGCCATCATCAGGGGCATCGGCCTGGCCAACGACGTCGGCGGCAGCCTGCTGGCCCCCATGTCCGAAGGACAGCTGCGTGCCATGCGCTCCGCCTATGCCCGGGCCGGGTGGCAGCCGGGCGATGTGGACCTGATCGAGTGTCACGCCACCGGCACCCCGGTCGGCGACGCCGTCGAGGTGGCCAGCCTGAAAGAGTTGTGGGGCGAGACACCGGCCCGTTCTCATCCCTGCGTGATCGGATCGGTCAAATCCAACATCGGTCACCTGCTGACCGCTGCCGGCGGGGCGGCCCTGACCAAGGTCCTGCTGGCCATGCGGGCGGAGACCCTGCCACCCACGGCCAATTTCAACAGACCCCAGCCCGGCATGGGTCTGGAACAGAGCCCGTTCCGGGTTCTGACCGCACCGGAGCAGTGGCAGCGCCGCACCCCGGCGACACCCCGTAGAGCCGCTGTCAGCGCCTTCGGCTTCGGCGGCATCAATGCCCATCTGCTGATTGAAGAGTGGCTGCCGGTCCCTGCTCCCTTCGGCTCCGCTCAGGGAACGTCTTATTCCACACAGGAAACGTCCCATTCCGCTCAGGGAACATCTCATGCCACACAGGGAACATCTCATGCCACACAGGGAACATCTCATGCCACACAGGGAACATCTCATGCCACACAGGGAACATCCCGCTGGCTGAGCGGAGTCGAAGCCACAGCCACGGCTGCCCCCATCGCCGTCGTCGGCCTGGATGCCCGGTTCGGCCCCTGGCAGGGTCTGCGCGCCTTTCAGGAACGGGTACTGGGCGGTGACCAGGCAACCCGCCCCACGACAGCCACCACCTGGTGGGGCGCACAGGATAGCGCCTGGTTTCGAGAACAGGGACTCGATCGCACCCCCTTTACTGGATTTTTCCAGGACCAGGTAGCGATTGCAGCGGACCAGTTCCGCATCCCGCCCCGCGAGTTGCAGGAGATGCTGCCCCAACAGCTGTTGATGCTCCAGAGCGCTGCGGCTGCCATGCAGGATGCCGGCCTGGACCGCCAGGACAATCTGGACACCGGAGTGTTCATTGGCATCGCCCTCGACCTGAACAGCACCAACTTCAGCCTGCGCTGGTCCCTGGCCGGACAGGCCGAAGCCTGGGCCAAAGCACTGGGGCGGGTGCTCTCGGAAGAAGAGTTGAAAGCCTGGACCGCGCAGCTCTGTGACGCCACCGGGCCGGCCTTGAGCGCCAACCGGACCATGGGTGCCCTGGGCAGTGTCGTTGCCAGCCGGATTGCGCGGGAGTTCCGCGTCGGCGGACCGAGCTTCACCCTCTCCAGTGAGGAGAGTTCCGGCGTCCGTTCGCTGGAAACCGCACTCCGTCTGCTCCAGGCCGGTGAGCTGGACCGGGCGCTGGTCGGCAGCGTGGACCTGGCGGGAGACCTGCGGGCGGTTTTCGGTCACCATGCCCTGCGTCCCCTTTCCGCTGCGGGATCCGCGCTACCCTTTGACCAGGCCGCGGACGGCGCTATTATCGGCGAAGGAGCGGCCGCCATGGTTCTCAAACGGCTGTCAGATGCCGAGCGCGACGGTGATCGCATCTATGCCGTCATCCGCGGCGTGGGTTCCAGCAGTGGCGACCGGCAACCGGGCGGAGTCACCGCCTACGGCAATGCCCTGGAGCGCGCCTACCAGGATGCCGGCATCAACCCGGCCACAATCGATTATCTGGAGGCCAGCGCGGCCGGTAACCCCGAAGAGGATCGCAGGGAGGCAGCTGCCCTGGCAACATTCTTCGGTCAAAGCACTATGGCTGAGCGTTCCTGCGCCGTTACCAGCGTCAAGGCCGACATCGGCCATTGCGGCTCGGCCTCCGGTCTGGCCTCCGTGGTCAGGACCTGTCTGGCCCTGTACCAGGAGATCATTCCCGCCTGCCGGGGCATGGAAGATCCCTGTCCCGAACTCCGTGCCAACGGTCCGCTCTTCCTGCCGCGGGCCTCGCGCTACTGGCTGCGCAACCGGGCTGAGGGTCCTCGCCGGGCCGGGGTCAGCAGTTGCGGGATTGATGGCTCCTGCAGCCATGTCGTACTCGAAGGGTGGGACAACCAGCCCTCCGGCCTTTCGCCGGATCGCCTCGCACCGCTCGGGACAGACAGTGAGTTCCTGTTTGCAGTGGCTGGCGACAACCCGCATGAACTTGAAGCACAGCTGGAACTGCTCAATCGTAACCTGTCTGAATATAAGTTAATTGCCCTGTCTGATCTGGCAGGCAGTTGGCTCGCCCGGTATCAGGGGACAGCCCATAAAGCGCTGGCCCTGGCCATGGTTGCCAGAAACCGCTACGAGCTTGAGGCGTTGATCGAACAGGGCAGACGCGCCCTGCCGGCCGGCGGGGTAACAGCGGAGAGCGTACCGGCCCTGCGCGACCGGCTGTTCTATTCTGCGGCACCGCTTGGCCGTGACGCCCGGCTGGCCTTTGTCTTCCCCGGTTCCGGCAACCACTACCCCGGCATGGGCATGGAACTCTTCAGCCGCTGGCCGGAGATCCTGCGTCGCCAGGACAGCGACAACCTCTATCTGCGCAAGCAGTTTCAACCGGAGCTGTTCTGGAACGGAGCACCGGCCAGCGAGATCGACAACGACCACCGGGCCGTGATCTTCGGCCAGGTGGCCACCGGCTGCGCCGTCAGTGATCTGGTACGCAGCTTCGGCGTGACGCCATCCGCTGTTATCGGCTACAGCCTGGGCGAATCGGCCGGACTGCTCGCCCTGCACGCCTGGCAGGACCGGGATCTCATGTACAGCCGCATCCAGGAATCCACGCTCTTCACCCACGACATGGCCGGCGAATGCCGCGCGGCCCGCCAGGTCTGGGGACTGGGTGAGGGAGAGAGCGTCAACTGGAGCCTGGGGGTCGTGGCGGCCCCAGCCAGCCGGGTACGGGAACTGTTGGCAGATATACCCCGGGCCTATCTCCTGATCGTCAACACCCCCGAGGAATGCGTGGTGGGTGGCGATGCCGCCGCTGTCCAGCTGCTTGTTGCCCGGCTCGACTGCCATTTTTTCCCGCTGCAGGGGGTCACCACCGTGCATTGCGAGGTGGCGGAAGCAGTAGCCGTTCCGTACCACGACCTGCATCTCTTCCCGACCACGCCGCCGGCCGGAATCACCTATTACAGCGGCGTCAAGGGTGGTTCCTACACTGTAACCCGTGAGAGCGCCGCCGCTTCCATCCTCGGTCAGGCGCTGCACGGCATCGATTATCCCGCAACCATCGAGTCCGCCTACCACGACGGCGTACGCCTGTTCATCGAGATGGGCCCGGGCGCTTCCTGCAGCCGCATGATCGGCCGTATCCTGGAGGGCAGACCCCATCTGGCCCGCGCAGCCTGTTATCAGGGTCAGGACCCGCATTCCACGCTGCTGCGCCTGCTGGGACACCTGATCACCGAGCGGGTGCCACTGAATCTGACGCCGTTGTTTGATGCGCCGCAGACGCAGACCGGAGCGGAGAGCTCAGCGGCCAAGGTCCGGGTTTCCACGGGGGGCTTGCCCTTCCAGCCGCCACTCCCGCCAGCACCATCTCAAGCAGCACCTGAACATGTCCTTCACCCCGGCCCCTTCGAACCGGCCCAGGGCAGTCCTCTCCCCGGGGAAGAGAACACCAAGAACACTGCCGAGGCGCTGCTGGGCGAGTTTGCCCGGGCGCAACAAGAGCAGATCTGGGCCCACAAGGCCTTCCTGGACTTCAGTGAGACAGTCTCCCATTCCATGGCCCAGGCCATGGAGCTGGAAATGGCCCTGCGGCAGGCGCTGGGGGATGATGCTCCCTGCGACTCCGCTCCCTTCGACTCCGCTCCCTTCGACTCCGCTCCCTTCGGCTCCGCTCAGGGTGGGGAGCCCAGTCCTCAGGTTGTGGCCAGTCCTCACGAGGCGGCCGGTGAGCGGGGTAGAAGCGCGGCCTTCGATCGCAACCTCTGTCTGGAATTCGCCATCGGCTCCGTGGCCCGCATGCTCGGCCCGGATTTCGCCGAGGTCGACAGCTTTCCGACCCGCGTGAGACTGCCGGACGAACCGCTCATGCTGGTGGACCGGATCATTGCCGTCGAGGGCCAAGCCCGTTCCATGACCCAGGGCCGGGTCGTGACCGAACACGACATCCACCCGGGCGCCTGGTACCTGGACGGCGGCCGCATCCCGACCTGCATCGCCGTGGAGGCCGGGCAGGCCGACCTGTTCCTGTCCGGCTACCTGGGGATCGACTTCATCACCCGCGGACTGGCGGTCTACCGCCTGCTGGACGCCGTGGTCACCTTCCACCGCGGCCTGCCCGGTCCGGGCGAGACCATCCACTACGACATCCGCATCGAACGCTTCTTCCGCCAGGGCGATACCTGGCTGTTCCGTTTCTTCTTCGAGGCCACGGTCGCTGGCCAGCCGCTGTTATCGATGCGCGACGGCTGCGCCGGTTTCTTCAGCCAGCAGGAGCTGGATGCCGGCCAGGGCATCGTCCGTCCGGCCATCGACCTGCGCCCCACCCAAGGCATCCGCCCGGCCGACTGGCAGGCACTGGTGCCCGTGGCGCGCGAGGGGTACGACGCGGTCCAGCTTGATCGGCTGCGGGCCGGTGATCTGGCCGGTTGTTTCGGGCCGCTGTTCGCCGGTCTGCCGATCGATTGCCCTCTGACCATTCCGGGCGGCCGCATGCGTCTGGTGCACCGTGTCAACGAGATCGACCCGAGCGGCGGCCGCTGCGGTATCGGCATCATCCGGGCCGAGGCCGATATCCACCCCGATGACTGGTTCATCACCTGCCACTTCGTGGATGACCGGGTCATGCCCGGTACCCTGATGTATGAGTGCTGCATGCACACCCTGCGAATCTACCTGCTGCGCCTGGGCTGGGTGGCCGAAGCGGCTGGGGCGGTCTGGGAACCGGTACCGGGCGTGGCCAGCAAACTCTGCTGTCGCGGCCAGGTCCTGGAGAGCACCAGGGTCGTCACCTACGAGGTCACGATCCGTGAGATCGGCTACCGGCCGGAGCCGTACGTGATCTGCGATGCCCTGATGTACGCCGACGGCAAGCCGATCGTGGAGATCACCAGCATGTCGGCCCGCCTGAGCGGCACGACAAAAGAAGAACTTGAGAAACTGTGGTCCGATGCGCCCCCTCTCCTGCGGGGAGAGGGCTGGGCTGAGGGAAAGAAGCCGGCCCTCTACACCAAGGAACAGATCCTGGCCTACAGCAACGGCAAACCCTCCGAAGGTTTCGGCGAGCCGTACCGGATCTTCGACAGCGGCCGCAAGATCGCCCGTCTGCCGGGACCGCCCTTCCAGTTCATGGACCGGGTGACCGCCCTGCGCGGCGAACCGTGGCAGATGACGGCCGGGGCTATGGTCGAGGCCCAGTACGACCTGCCGCCCGACGCCTGGTTCTTCGCCGCCGAGCGCCAGGGACGCATGCCCTTCTCGGTCCTGCTGGAAGCAGCCCTGCAGCCCTGCGGCTGGCTGGCCGCCTACGTCGGTTCGGCCCTGACCAGCCCGAGCGATATCTCCTTCCGCAACCTGGGCGGCACGGCGGTGCAACATCGCCCGGTAACGCCCGCCAGCGGGCTCCTGACCTGCTGTGCCACCATGAAGAAGGTAGCCACCAGCGGCGGCATGATCATCCAGGAGTACGACTTCAGCGTGGCCGATCGACGGGGCATCCTCTACGAAGGCGATACCATGTTCGGGTTCTTCTCCAAAGAAGCGCTGGCCAACCAGGTCGGCATCCGCGACGCCAAGTTATATCAGGTTACAGCAGCGGAGGCTGAGCGGGGCCGAAGCCTGCCCTACCCCGAAGCATCTCCTTTCCCCGGCAGACAGCTGTGCATGATCGACCGGATTGACCTGTTCGTACCCGATGGAGGTCCGCAAGGACTCGGCTACATCCGCGGGGTCAAAGCAGTGGACCCGGAAGAATGGTTCTTCAAGGCCCATTTCTACGAGGACCCGGTCACGCCCGGTTCGCTGGGGCTGGAATCATTCCTCCAGCTGGTAAAATATGCCGCAGTAGAGCGCTGGGGCTGGCACGAGGGGGATATCATCGAGGCCTCGGCACTGGGCAGAAAACACAGCTGGCTGTACCGCGGCCAGGTGGTACCGACTAACACGCTGGTGACGGTCGAGGCCTGGATCACCGCTGCGGATGATGACCAACGGGTCATGACCGCCGCCGGTTTCCTCTCCGTTGATGGGAAAACGATCTATCAGATGAATGATTTTACTGTGAGGGTGGTGTGTGAACCATGAAGTACCGTAACGTTACGATAGAGGCTCTGGGCTATGAACTGGCTCCCGTCGTTGTCACTTCGACAGTGCTGGAAGCGCGTTTGGAGCCATTGTACAAATACCTGCGCATCGCTCCGGGACAGCTGCAGGCCCTGACCGGGATCCGGGAACGGCGCTGGTGGGAGCCGGGCTATCCGCTGTCTCATGGCGCTATTGCAGCGGCCAGGAAGGTGCTCCTGTCTTCCGGCGTTTCTCCCGATGATATCGGGGCCCTGATCTACGCCGGTGTCTGCCGGGAACAGTTCGAGCCGGCCACCGCCTGTCGCGTCGCCGCCGGGCTCGGCATCGGCGGCAAGACCGCCGTTTTCGACCTCTCCAATGCCTGTCTGGGGGTGTTGAACGGCATCCTCGACGTAGCCAACCGCATCGAACTGGGCCAGATCAAGGCCGGCCTGGTAGTCTCCTGCGAGAGCGCCCGCGAGATCAATGACATCATGATCGCCCGCATGCTGGAAGAACGGACCATGCAGCACTTTGCCGCATCGCTGGCGACACTGACCGGCGGGTCGGGGGCCGTGGCTGTCCTGCTGACCGACGGTTCATTTTCCGGTTCGTCCCGGCGCAAGCTGCTGGGGGGCATTACCCAGGCCGCCCCGGAACACCACCGCCTCTGCCTGTGGGGTGTGACACCGGACGGCAAAGGCGGTTACACCCAGTCCATGTCCACCGACGGGGTCAACGTCATGAATTATGGCGTCGAACTGGGGCGCCAAACCTGGGAGGCCTTCCTGCCGCAGGTCGGCTGGAAAACCGAGGATGTAGATCAGGTAGTCTGTCACCAGGTCGGCTCCGCCCATCAGAGCGCGATCCTCAAGACCCTTGATATCCCGGCGGAAAAGGACTTTACCACCTACGAATACCTGGGCAACATGGGCACCGTCTCCCTGCCGCTGACGGCCGCCATTGCCGATGAACGCGATATCCTGGAAGCGGGTGACAAGGTGGCTTTTCTGGGCATCGGCAGCGGCCTGAATTGTCTCATGCTGGGGATGGAATGGTAGTTACCCCCCCTTTACAAAGGGGGGCCAGGGGGGATTTTACGCTGCAACTTCAAGGCAAATCCCCCTCAATCCCCCGTTGATAAAGGGGGAGGCTATAACAAATTTGGCTCTCAGTTATGAAAGGTAATTTCCCATCCACATGACACCTGATTTACATAAAGAATACCCCTTCAGCGGGAAGCGCCTCGTTCGGGACGGTCTCAATTATCACTACCTGGACGAAGGCGACGGCCCGCCGGTCGTGATGGTGCATGGCAACCCGTCCTGGTCGTTTTACTACCGCAACCTGGTGCTGGCCCTGCGCGACCGTTTCCGCTGCATCGTCCCGGACCACATCGGCTGCGGCCTGTCGGACAAACCGGGCGACGATCGCTACGCATACACCCTGTCACGCCGGGTGGATGATCTGGAACAATTGCTGGAGCAGCTGGGGATCAGAGAGAACATCACCCTGGTGGTTCACGACTGGGGCGGCATGATCGGCATGGCCTATGCCGTGCGCCACCCGGAGCGGATCAAGCGCCTGGTAATCCTCAATACCGCTGCCTTCCACCTGCCGCCGCGCAAGCCGTTCCCGCTTGGCCTGCGCATCTGCCGGGATACCTTCATCGGCACACTGCTGGTGCGCGGCTGCAACGCCTTCAGCGTGGGCGCCTCCCATGTGGGCTGCAAGCGCAACCCGATGAGCGCCGAACTGCGCGCCCTGTACCAGCTGCCCTACGATTCCTGGCAGAACCGCATCGCCACCCTCCGTTTCGTGCAGGATATCCCGCTGAAACCGGGCGACCGGGGCTATGACCTGGTCAGCACCGTGTCCGGCGGGATCGGCCAGTTCAGCACACTGCCGCTGCTGATTCTCTGGGGTGAACTGGATTTTGTCTTCGACACCAGTTTTCTGGCCGAATGGCAACAGCGCTTTCCCGAGGCTGAAGTCCACAGCTACCCGGATTGCGGCCACTATATCTTAGAGGACGCCAGGGATGAAATCATACCGTTGATCTCCGAATTTCTCGACCGGACAACGCAATGAGCTATTTCAGTGTTCCAGCTGACTGCGTTTACCAGAAGGGCTGACAATGCCACTGGAACGATAATTGCTTCAGCGGATGGGAATTGATCTACTATCAAATCTGCAAGGAATAGAAATGCCATCAGAGGGTATGACTCACAAAAATTACCAAGCATCATCAAAGAGCGATGAGATCATTGCTGCTGTCGGTGACGGTATCACGGTTCACGACACGGATTTTCGCATCATCTACCAGAACCAGGTGATGAAGGATATCTTCGGCGACTGTCTCGGAAAGACCTGCTACGCGGCATATAATCAGTTACATGATGTGTGCCGGGAGTGTCCGGTTGCAACCTGCTTTTCCAGCGGTGAGGTTCACACGGTGGAGCGCTTTGTGAACATCGCAGAAAAGACCTTTGTTTTTGAAACCTGCGCATCCCCCATCCGCGATAAGGACGGCACCATTGTGGCAGCCGTTGAGGTGGTTCGTAACGCGACCGAGCGGAAGGAAGCGGAAGAGAGAATCACGAAACTGAAAAATCTCTATGATGCCTTAAGCCGCACCAACAAGGCTATTCTGCACAGCAGGCACAGGGATCTTCTGTTCCGGGAGATCTGCCAGATAGCAGTCGATCACGGCAAACTGTCACTGGCCGTGATCGGGTCGATCGACCCGGAAACAGGCCTCGTCACCCCGGTGGCCCATTGTGGCAAGGCTGCTCAGTATCTCGATTCGCTGACTGTTTCCGTCAAGATAGACTGCGAAGAGGGGCGTGGCCCCACCGGCATAGCCATTCGCAAGGGTGAACCGTATGTGTGCAACGATTTCCATGGTGACCCGACCACTGTCCTGTGGCGTGCCACTGCCCTCGAATACGGCATCAGCTCGTCGGCAGCCTTTCCCATTACATTCAAAGGGGAGAGCATCGCTGTTTTCAAGGTCTATGCCGATCAGAAAGGGTTCTTCGACCAGGAGATCGTCGATCTGTTTCAGGAAATGGTGGATAACGTGAGTTTTGCCATCAATAATTTTGCTCGTGAAGAGAGGCGCCGGCAGGCTGAAATGGCGTTGCAGGACAGTGAGGAGCGCCTGAAACTCGTTCTGGAGGGAAGTAATGACGGCTACTGGGATTGGGATATAGAAAGCGGCGCCGTCAATCTGAGCCCCCGCTTTGCCGCGATGCTCGGGTGCAAACCGGATGAAATCTCCTTCACTATTTCCGAACTGATGAATCTGATCCATCCCGATGACAAACCACGCATCCGGAGTGTCGTCTATGATCAGCTCGCCCGGACTACCTCCGCCTTTGACACAGAGCTCCGCATGGTGATGGATACGAACGGGTATCAGTGGTTTCGCTATCGGGGCAAGGTGGTTTCCAGGGACGTACATGGCATGCCGTTACGGGTGTCGGGCGTTGCCAGTGATATTAACGAGAAAAAGAGGCACGAGGAGGAACTCAACTTTTTGAGTACCCATGATACCCTGACCGGACTCTTTAATCGCGCCTATTTCGATGCCGAAATGGTACGCATGACGAGCAGCCGCCATTATCCGCTCAGTATCGTGATTGCCGATGTAGATGGACTCAAAAACATTAATGACACGTTTGGCCATGCAGCCGGAGACCAGCTCATCAAGCAGGCCGCCCAGGCGCTGCAACAGTCTTTTCGTGGGGCCGATGTCGTGGCCCGTATCGGGGGGGATGAATTTGCGGTTATCCTGCAACATGCCGATGAAGCCACCGTAAAAGAGTCGATCAAGCGGGTACGGTCTTTCCAGACCGTCATCAACCAGGATTCTGGCGACTATGCCTTGAGTATTTCACTGGGTTCGGCTACCGCCGAAAACAGCGAGCAGCTGTGTAATACGTTCAAACTGGCAGATTCGCGGATGTATTACTATAAAATCCGTCGCAAACAGAACAGTTCGCAGGCGCCGCAGATCGGCTGAAAAAGATGAATGAAATGGGAGCGAGCCGGCCGTCAGCCCTTTGAACTGACGGCCGGCTCGCTCCTTGGATACGATATGACCCCCACCGACATCGTCAACATCTCCCGCCCGTTGAGTGAAATGGCCCGCCTGCAGCCGGACACGCCCGCCATCATCTTTCCGCGGAAGGCGCGCACCCTGACCTTTCAGGAGCTGGATCAGGACAGTAACCGTATGGCTACAGGGCTGGTACGTATCGGCATTGGGCGCGGGATGAAGACCGCCCTGCTGGTGCCGCCCTCCCCGGAACTGTTCGCCCTGACCTTCGCCCTCTTCAAGGTCGGTGCCGTGCCGGTGTTCATCGATCCCGGCATCGGGGCCCGCAATATGAAGGGCTGTCTGGCGGAAGCCGAACCGGAGGCGTTCATCGGGATTCCCAAGGCGCACCTGGCCCGGCGCTTGCTGGGATGGGGGCGCAGCAGCATCCGCATTACGGTCGTCGTCGGCGGGGGAGCCTTCTGGGGCGGTGTGCCGCTGACACAGGTCTGCAGCCAGGAGATCGGCGATCTGCCGTTCGCTCCGGCGGACACCCTGCGCTCTGACCCGGCCGCAGTCCTGTTCACCAGCGGCAGCACCGGTCCGCCCAAGGGCGCGGTGTACAGCCATGGCACCTTTGCGGCCCAGATCGATGCCCTGCGGGAGCTGTACGATATCCGTCCCGGAGAGATCGACCTGCCCACCTTTCCCCTGTTCGCTCTGTTCGCCCCGGCCCTCGGCATGACCGCCCTGCTTCCGCAGATGGATTTCACCCGCCCCGGCAGCGTCGATCCCCGGCAGATCATCGGGCCGGCCGGCCAGTACTCCGCCACAACCATGTTCGGTTCTCCGGCCCTGTTGAACCGCGTCGGCCGCTACGCGGCACCCCGCAACATCACGCTTCCACACCTCAAACGGGTGATTTCGGCCGGTGCGCCGGTTTCGGCAGCCGTACTGGAGCGTTTTAGCGCCCTGCTGCCGCCGGACGCCGAAATCTTCACCCCCTACGGCGCTACCGAGGCGCTGCCGGTCAGTTCCATCGGCAGCCGCGAGGTCTTGTCCGAAACCGGGGCCATGACCGGTGAGGGGCACGGCGTCTGTGTCGGCCGGCCGGTAGCCAGCATCTCCCTGGCCATTATCCCCGTCAGCGATGCGCCCATCGCAGAATGGAACGACGATCTGGCGCTGCCCACCTGGGAGGTGGGCGAAATCGCCGTACGCGGTCCGCAGGTCAGCAGCAGCTACCTCAACCGTCCCGAGGCTACCAGGCTGGCCAAGATACCCGATCCGGCCGGTGGGGTCTGGCACCGTATGGGTGATGTCGGCTACCGGGACAATAGCGGCCGGATCTGGTTTTGCGGCCGCAAGGCCCACCGCGTCCAGACCTCGCAGGGTGCCCTCTATACCATCCCGGTGGAAGGGGTCTTTAATACCCACCCGGCGGTCTTCCGCACGGCGCTGGTCGGTCTGGGCCTGAAGGGGAGCCAGCAGCCGGTGCTGTGCGTGGAGCTGGAAACCAAGACAGCGACCCCCGCACAAGAACGGATCCGCCGGGAACTGCTCGAACTGGGCAGCCGCTATCCGCACACCAGGAACATCCGCCAGATACTCTTTCATCCGGCCTTCCCGGTGGACATCCGTCACAACGCCAAGATCTTCAGGGAAAAACTGGCCGTCTGGGCGCAGGATAAACTTTCATGAAGGCTTTGGTAACGGGCGGCGGCGGGTTTCTGGGCGGCGTGATCGTGCGCATGCTGCGTGAGCGTGGCGATCAGGTGCGCAGCTTTTCGCGCGCCGAACACCCGGCTCTGAGCAGTTGTGGGGTGGAACAGATCCGTGGTGATCTTGGAGATAAAGCGGCTGTCACAGCCGCTGCCAAAGGCTGTGACGTTATATTTCACGTGGCGGCCAAGGCCGGGATCTGGGGAGCATACGACGCTTTTTATCAATCCAACGTAAGCGGCACCGAACACGTTCTGGAGGCCTGCCGGGCCAACGGCATCGGGAAACTGATCTACACCAGCTCCCCCAGCGTGGTCTTCGATGGTCAGGATGTGGAAGGGGGCGATGAATCGATCCCCTACCCGTCCCGCTACGAGGCCTGCTACCCCGAGACCAAGGCGCTGGCCGAGCAACTGGTGCTGTCCGCCGCCTCACCGGCGCTGGCAACCGTGGCACTGCGCCCGCACCTGATCTGGGGCCCGGGTGACAACCACCTGGTACCCCGCATCGTGGCCAAGGGTCGAGCCGGCAAGCTACGACGCATCGGCTCCCGCACCAACCTGGTGGATACGGTCTATGTGGACAACGCCGCCCGCGCCCACCTGCAGGCCGCCGATTGTCTGTCCCCGGACGGTGTACTGTCCGGCAAGGCCTATTTTATCAGCAACGGCCAGCCGCTGCCCCTGTGGGAGATGGTCAACCGTATTCTGGCGGCCGCTGATGTTCCGCCGGTCAGCCGCACTATTTCGCCGCAGCTGGCCTACGCCGCCGGCTGCCTCTGCGAAGGGGTGTGGGGACTGTTGCGCCTGTCCGGGGAACCGCCCATGACCCGTTTCGTGGCCCACGAACTGGCCAGCGCCCATTGGTTCAGCATTGAGGCCGCCCGGCGTGATTTCGGCTACCAGCCGGAGATCTCCCTTGAAGAAGGGTTGCTACGCTTACGGCAATGGTTTCAGGCGGGCACGCCATGATCTCGTTCCCCTGGCCGCAGGCGAACGAGATCCACATCCACTGTTGCGCCCTTGACTCCGAGGTTGAACGCTACATTGCTCCGGATGAGCGGCAGCGAGCGGAACGTCTGCTCGACCCGCAGATACAAAGCCGCTTCATCGCAAGCCGCGGCCTGCTGCGCGAGATCCTCGGCACCTATCTGGGCGTGCCGCCCCAGGGGCTGCAGCTGGCCGTACAGGAACAGGGCAAACCCTACCTTAGCGCCTGCGCCACCAGGCTGGACTTCAACCTGTCACACTCCGGCAGCTTGTTGCTCCTGGCTGTTGCCGCAGATCGTGACGTCGGTATTGATCTGGAACAGATCCGCCACGACACCCCCTTCCCGGAGATGGCTCGACTGACCTTCTCCCCCCAGGAACAGCACGAACTGTTCGCTCTGCCCGATCATCAACAACGAAACGCGTTTTATCGCTGCTGGACCCGCAAGGAGGCCTTCCTTAAAGCCTGCGGCCGGGGATTCAGCCTGCCGTCGCACCGCTTTGATGTCAGTCTGCTCGAAAATCCCACCCCGATGATCGCTCCTGACAACCATTCCCGCTGGCTCTTGCAGGATATCAGCGTCCCGGATGGTTACTGTGCTGCGCTGGCCGCACAAGGATCCGCTCCGATTATCCGCTATTTTTAGCAAGCCTGGCATTCCGGATATACTGATTGGAATCACGCAAGATTGCGAGGTTCAAACCTAGTTCAGGGTGGGTCACAATCGGAGTGGGACCTGTGAGATTAGCGCGCAGGGCTTCAAAGCAGCTGTCGCCGCAGGACGTTCGGAAGATTTCATCAATGGCATGTACAAAATATCTGCTGATTGGGAAAGGATTGAATACGGACCCAGGCAGAGACCCTCTGCGCGAGTTGCCGGCTGTCAGCCGAACATCGCACGGCTGAGTGATGGCAACAGCCCCATCATGCCAAGGGCTTGTACGAGGCCGGCTACCCCCAGCAGCGCAACAGCGACCCCCATGACCCTCACAAAGATGGTCCCTGCCGCAGCGGAAAGTGCCGTAGCCACCTGACCGTATGCCAACAAGGCGGGAACCGTACCCAGGCCAAAGGCCAGCATCTGCCCGCCGCCATACAGCCAGGAACCTCTGGTGGCAGCCGAAATCAGTACCCCATACACCATGCCGCACGGGATCAGGCCCATTGCCAGGCCCGCGCCCAGAAATGATGCCGGTGAAGCCTGAACAGCTGCCCGCCGGAGCAGAGCGGACATGAACCCCCAGCCGCTGCCATCCAGCAGTGACAGACTCAATCCCCGCAACCCGAATGCGGTCGCCAGACCGAACATAATCACCATGACATTGGCAGCAGCAAACATCCAGAACAGATACGGCTTAAGGCTGGTGATCAAGGCCATCTGGAAGGCGGCCCCCGCCAGCAGGCCGAGCAGGGTATAGGTACTGATCCGGCCGATATGATAGGCCAGGTTCAAGCGGAAGCGCAGTCCGGCTGAGGTATGCGGGCTGGCAACGGCCAGGGCGGCAACGACCCCGCCACACATCCCCAGACAATGGCCGCTGCCGGCCAACCCGGCCATGAATGCCAGCCCCAGTTCGGTCAACGCTTCATACTTCCAGCGCGCCGATCAGGCTCTTGATGTCGGCAACCCCGTTGGCGACCAGCCAGGCCTCCATCTCTTCGGCGATCTCCTGGGCAGCTCCGGGGTTGATGAAACTGGCTGTGCCGACCTGTATCGCCGTGGCGCCGGCCAGGATGAATTCCAGCGCATCGCTGGCCGTCATGATGCCGCCAATGCCGATGATCGGCACCTTGACGGCTTGTGCCACCTGCCAGACCATGCGCAGGGCGATCGGCTTGATGGCCGGCCCGGAGAAACCTCCGGTGATATTGGCCAGCACCGGACGGCGCCTGTTCAGGTCAATGGCCATGCCGGTCAGGGTGTTGATCAAGGACAGGCAGTCGGCCCCGGCGTCCTCACAGGCTCGAGCCATAACAACCACGTCGGTCACATTGGGCGAAAGCTTGACGATCAGCGCTTTTGTAGTGGCGGCGCGGCAGGCTTTGACAACCGTCGCAGCGCAGTCCGGGTCGGTGCCGAAGACAATGCCGCCCTGTTTGACATTGGGGCAGGAAATATTCACCTCCAGCGCGGCCACCTCGGGGATATCGTCCAGCCTACGGGCCAGCTCGGCGTATTCATCCACCGTGTTGCCGAAGAAGTTGGCGATGGCCGGGGTGTTGACCGTCCGCAGAAAGGGAACCTTTTTGGCGATAAAGGCCTCGATGCCCACATTCTGCAGGCCGATGGCGTTCAGCATGCCACCCGGGGTCTCAACGATGCGCGGGGTTGGGTTGCCGGACCGTGGTTTGAGTGACAGCCCTTTGGTAACGAAGGCCCCGATTGATTCCAGATTCACATATTCGGCAAATTCCTGGCCGTAGCCGAAGGTTCCCGAGGCGGTCATAACGGGATTACGCAGGGGGATGCCGGCCAGATTGACACTCATATCAGGTTTCATGTTCAGTCCCTCCACTTCAGTTCGCCTGATTCAAAGACCGGCCCATCGGTGCACACACAGCGGAAATCCGGGGTTTCGGTTGAATGCCCCTGCCCCGGAGCCACGCATCCCAGACAGGCCCCCACCCCGCAGGCCATGTACCCTTCCAGCGATACCTGGCAGGGAATGCTGCGATCCGCTGCGATGGTGGCCACAGCGTTGAGCATGCCGTGCGGTCCACAGGCATAGATGGTCGCCCTACCCTTAAGGGCGTCCAGTCGACGGATCAAGGCCTCCGTCACCAGTCCCTGTTCTCCCAGGGAACCATCCTCGGTAGCGGTGTAACACTCCACACCCAGTCGCTCGAATTCGGTGATACAGAGGATATCGTCCCGCGTCCTGCCACCGGCAAAGAGACGCACGGTCGACTGCTGCACCAGTTCTCTGGCCAGAAGATAGAGCGGTGCCAAGCCAACGCCCCCGCCAACAATGAGTTTTTCCTCGTCAGCCGTTCCCAGATTAAAGCCCTTGCCGAGCGGTCCCAGGATGTCCAGCAGGTCCGTCTCATGCAGGGTGGCGAGCAGGGCCGTCCCCTTGCCTACTACCCGGTACAGCATCTCGAAGTACGGCTGCGCTACAGCGCCACTCTGGGCCGGCGTATGGATGCCGACATCGAAGATGCCGAAGGGGCGCCGCAACAGCGGGTCGATGGCGCCTGCCACGCGCACCATCACGAACTGGCCGGGGCGTGCCGAGGCGAATTCCTGCGGGGCGGTCAGGCGCATGCGCCAGTAGCCGGGCGAGACCTCCGCATTAGACAGGATCATGGCTGTAAACTGCATCTAGATAGTCTCCTTGAAGATTTTTTTCCATCAGAACGGCGTCGTCCCTGCCCTCGTAATACCGGGAGCGCAAGCCGACGCGAACGAATCCGAGCCGTTCATACAGGCTGATTGCCGCGTGATTGCCGTCCCTGACCTCCAGCGCAACAACCTCGGCCCCCTTTTCCCGGGCCAGCGAGCAGGCGTGCTCCATCAGTTGGCGGGCGAGCCCCCGGCCCCTCAGATCTGGGGCAACGGCGATGTCAAGAATCTGAGACTCTTCGAACAACGATCTCAGGCAGACATAGCCGGCAACCTTCCCGGCGCACTCGCTTACAAAAGCAAACGAATGGGGGGCCTCGATCTCGTGCTGAAAATGATCGCGTTTCCAGGGTGCCGGGAACGATGACTGCTCAATAGCCAGGACGGCCTCGATATCGGATTCAATCATGGGGCGAATGTCTGCTTGTGTCGGCAACGGCATGGGTCAGCATGATAAGCAAAGCTGCTGCTGTTGTAAACAGCTTTTACCTTTCTTGGATATTGACAGCATACTGATAATACGTATAATGACTACATTACACCATGAGGTACAGACAGCATGTATGACATCACGAAAAGCATCGGATTTCTGCTCTCCAAGGCGTATCAGCGTGCCTGGGCGATCATGCGCGAAGAAATAGAGACCTATGACCTGACCCCGCCGCAATTCGGCCTGCTGGCTTTTCTCTGGCAACAGGACGGATTGACGCAGGTTGAATTGTCCGAGAAGGGCCAGATCGACCGGACCACGGTCGGTGGTCTGATCGATCGTCTGGAGAAGATAGATCTGGTTGAGCGGCGCCAGCACCCTCACGACCGTCGGGCCTATAAAATCCACCTCACGGAGCGGGGCAAGTCAATGGAAGGGCCGCTGACGGAGTGCGCCAACCGTACACTGGTGAAATTCACCAAGGGGTTGACTGATCAGGAAGTCAACGAACTTCGCCGCATGCTGGAAATCCTGCGCGAAGAAGGGAGTGTCTATGAATTGCCATCGTGTTAGTCTGTTGTGCCTTCTCTTTCTTTCAGTGGCAACCCATGCCTGGTCAGGAACGCTCACCCTGCAGGAATGCCTGCAAAAAGCGGACAGCAACAACCCGGTACTAAAACGCAGCGCCTGGGACACCCGCATCGCCCAGGAGAATGTCCGCCAGACGTCCGCGGCGTATTTTCCGCGCATTGACTCCCAGGCCGGCTATACCATGCAACTTGAACCGCAGGCGGTCATCATCAACGGCATTACGGCCGATACCCAGGATGCTGATTTCAAATTTGCCGGATTGTCTGCCAGTTACACGATCTATGATTTCGGACGCCGTGCTGCCCGGAAGCAACAGGCCGTAGCGCTGGTGGATGCTTCGGCCCAATCATTCGAAGCCCTGAAAAATGATACGTCCCTGCAGGTGATCCAGGCCTATTTCGGCATTCTTGAAAGCGGCAAACTGATCCAGGCAGCCGACGAAGAGGTCGTCCAGGTGGAGCAACACCGCCGGGAGGCGCAGGTGCTGTTCGAAGAGGGGGTGGTGACCCGTAACGATGTCCTGCAGGCCGATGTGCGTCTGGCTGCCGCCCGGCAAAAACTGCTGTCATTAAAGAACCAACGGGAAAATATCTGGCTGCTGCTCAATTTTCTGACCGGCAGTCCGGCCGACTTTAGGAGCGCACTGGATGAAGCCAGCGTCATAGCCGGCAACACAACAGGAGACGCAAACGATCGCACCGGTCTGTCGGGACGCCACGACATCCTGGCCCTGCGGCACAGGGTTACGGCCAGCAATTTTCAGATTGACGAGAGCCGGGGTAACTTCTTCCCGGAAATATACACACGTGTGGCCCTGGATTACGTACAGAACGACAAGGTGCGTGAGCAGGCCATCATGTCAGGGACGATCGGCATAAAATTCAATCTTTTTGACGGGTATGCATCTACCTCGGCCAGGGAACTCGCGCTTCAGAACCGCTCCAGAAACCAGGATTCACTCCGCTTGGCAGAACAGCAGGCCCGGCTCGAAATCGATACGGCGCGCAACGATGTAGCGGTTGCAAAGGAACGCATAAGCGTAGCAGAGGCTGCCATCCGCCAGAGCGAAGAGAATCTGCGGATCAACCGCGAGCGTTATCATGAGCGGGTCGGTACCGCCACCGAGGTACTGGATGCCCAGACACTGGTCACCCAGGCCAAGACCGATTACTACCGGGCCTTCTATGACCACCAGACCGCCACGGCACGTTTGCTCAAAGCACTCGGACGATTGTGACGCGAGCCCCAGATAACCGGGCGAGCATGAGAGACACGTAACACCGCAGATTGCGCCTACACAAGGTGTAACTTACCCATGGAGACAGATATGGCTGACGAAACAGCACCGCTACAACAGTCAGAAGAACCTGCGATAGAGCCTCAGCAAGCCGGCAACCCAGCGCTTGAAAAAAAAACGGGCAGCAGGAAGAATAAGGGGATCATCATTCTGGGCATACTCATTGTCATCGGAGGCTGGTTTGGTCTGCGGATGTTCATCGCCAGCAAGACTCACCTCGAGACCGATAATGCCTTTATCGAGGCCCGTGTCGTACCGGTGTCATCGAAGGTTTCAGGAACGGTGACCAGGGTCCTGGTTAACGACAACCAGTACGTAAAGCAGGGTGACCTGCTGGTGGAGATCGATCCACGGGATTATCAGGTTCAGCTGGCAAAGGCTGCGGCCGGAGTCGGGATGGCCGAAAACGAGACGAGTGGCGAATATCTGAAGGTAGAGTCGTCACGGGCTGCGCTGCAGACAGCCAGGGCCAGACACGATCAGGCTGTAGTCGACCTGGCGCGGGGCGAGAAACTCTTCGGCCGGGACGTCATCCCCAGAGAACAGCTTGACCGCCTGAAAACAGCTCAACGCGTGGCAGAATCGCAACTGAAAGAGGCCCAGGAGAACCTTAAACGCAGTCAGGCCGAAGCAGGTCTGGGGGGGGCAGCAGGTGGTAAGGCCAAGGTTCTTGAACGCAAGGCGCTTTTGAACGAAGCTCAGCTTCAGCTGTCCTACACAAAAATCTATGCCGCCCGGGATGGCTACATCACCCGCAAATCTGTCGAACGGGGTGCCAACATCCAGGCAGGACAGGCCCTGATGGCTCTGGTACCGTTGCAGGAGGCCTGGATCACTGCCAACTACAAAGAACGCCAGATCACCTACATTCAGCCGGGAGAAAAGGTCGAGTTCCACGTGGATGCCTATCCCGGTCGTACCTTCAGCGGTAAAGTCGACAGCATCATGGCCGGCACCGGGGCCGCATTCTCGCTGTTGCCGCCCGAGAACGCCACCGGTAACTATGTCAAGGTAGTCCAACGCATACCGGTCAAGATCGCCATCGACAACAGTTCGGATAGCGGACATCTGCTGCGGGTGGGGATGAGCGTGGTGCCGACCATACTGACCGGCCGCAGCAGCGGCGATGTACTCAGGGAACTGAATCCGTTCTGATGAGTGATGACAGAAACATCAATAAATGGCTGATCACCATCACCGTCATGCTGCCGGCCATCATGGAGATCATCGACACCTCGGTGGCCAACGTGGCCCTGCCGCATATGCAAGGCAGCCTGAATGCCGGTACCGACGAGGTCACCTGGGTGCTGACCTCGTACCTGGTGGCCAACGCGGTGGTGCTGCCCATGACCGGTTGGCTGTCGCGGGTTTTCGGCCGCAAGCGCTTTCTGATGACCTGCATCGTCCTCTTCACCCTTGCATCGTTGCTGTGCGGCGCGGCCCCCAATCTGGCGGCGCTGATCTTCTTCCGCGTGTTGCAAGGTGCAGCCGGCGGCGCACTGATCCCGATCAGCCAGGCTATCCTGATGGAGACCTTTCCGCCCCATCAGCGCGGCATGGCAATGGCCATCTTCGGGGTGGGCGCCATGTTCGGGCCGATCGTTGGCCCGGCCCTGGGCGGCTGGATCACCGACAACATGAGCTGGCGCTGGATCTTCTACATCAATCTGCCGATCGGCATCATCGCCATGTGCATGTGCGCCTTCTTCATCTTCGACCCGGACTATCTCAGGCAGAAAGCGCAGGCGCTTAAGATCGACTACTGGGGGCTGTTTCTGTTGACCACCAGCATGGGCTCGTTGCAGGTGGTACTGGACAAGGGGCAGCAGGACGACTGGTTCAGCTCGTCCTTCATCATTACCTTCAGCATGGTTTTCATCGTTTCGATAATCGCCCTGATCCGGGTCGAACTAGCCCACGAACACCCCATTATCAACCTGCGCCTGTTTAAGAACATATCCTTTTCCGCCGGCAATCTGATCATGTTTGTGGTCGGCTTTGCCCTGTACAGTTCGATCATGCTGATACCGCTCTTCCTGCAAACCTTGATGGGCTATTCGGCCACCGATGCCGGCATGGTCATGGCGCCGGGCGGCGTGGCCACCCTGATCACCATGCCTTTTGTCGGCGCGGCGCTGGGCAAGCGCGACGGCCGCAAGATCGTACTTATCGGTCTGCTGCTGGGCTCCACAGCCATGTTCATCATGCAGGGACTTAATCTTCAAGGTTCGTTCTGGGACTACACCTGGCCGCGCATCGTTCTCGGCTTCGGCCTGGCCATGATCTTCGTGCCACTGACCACCGTAACCCTGGCCACCATCTCGCGGACCGAAATGGGCAACGCCACCGGCATGTTCAACCTGTTGCGCAACATCGGCGGCAGTGTCGGCATCGCCATGGCCGCCACCATGATGGCCCGCTACGGGCAGTTCTACCAGACCAGCCTGGTTGCTCATATCACCCCCTACAACCCGATCTTTCAGAGCCATTTCCAGAAGTTGCAGCACACTCTGATTGCCAAGGGAGTTTCCATCACCCAGGCTGATCATACCGCACTGGGTATGGTGTACGGCGAGGTGCGACGGCAAGCCGGGGCATTGGCCTTCAACCGGATCTTCTTCATCATCGGCCTGGCTTTTTTGGCCATCATCCCGCTGTTGCTGCTCTTGAAGCGGCCGGCCCACCAAAGCGCTCCACCACCCGGACATTGACCCGAATGTAGAGCAACACCTCCAGCATTGCATTCAAATCGGCATAGAGTGATTCCTTGTTTCAATCCTCGCCCGCCCAGATAGGACGGGCGCTCAGATAACGAGCCGTATTGGGCTAATTGGAAGGCAGTTTCAATCCTCGCCCGCCCAGATAGGACGGGCGCTCGATTCTCTCTCTGGTCGAAAAACACGTAACTCTGACGTTTCAATCCTCGCCCGCCCAGATAGGACGGGCGCTCATCATAAGGTGAGCCATGTTTACAGTCCTTAAAATTGTTTCAATCCTCGCCCGCCCAGATAGGACGGGCGCTCGCGGTTGCCTGAGCGGAGTCGAAGGCATCTGTTACGTCGTTTCAATCCTCGCCCGCCCAGATAGGACGGGCGCTCATCATATAGCCAGTAACCGTCTTTGCATTCCGATGTTTCAATCCTCGCCCGCCCAGATAGGACGGGCGCTCTGTAGATTATTTACGGCGCGACGGTGTTATATCTGTTTCAATCCTCGCCCGCCCAGATAGGACGGGCGCTCGAGCCTCGAATCTTTGGAAACAACACTGGCAAAATGGTTTCAATCCTCGCCCGCCCAGATAGGACGGGCGCTCATACCATAAACCTTTAAACCGGCTGTTAACTGTTAGTTTCAATCCTCGCCCGCCCAGATAGGACGGGCGCTCAATGCCTGGACAATGGCAGCGGCGGCGAACAGGCAGTTTCAATCCTCGCCCGCCCAGATAGGACGGGCGCTCAAACCAGATGCACAAATCCTAAATCTCAATACTGGTTTCAATCCTCGCCCGCCCAGATAGGACGGGCGCTCCATTACCATCGGCATTCATACCCTGTATTTGCCCGTTGTTTCAATCCTCGCCCGCCCAGATAGGACGGGCGCTCTTCACCACCCTTTAATAGTGATTGCTGCAACGCTGTTTCAATCCTCGCCCGCCCAGATAGGACGGGCGCTCAGCCGACCAACGACGGCGCATTTATCGGCACGCTAGTTTCAATCCTCGCCCGCCCAGATAGGACGGGCGCTCCCCGGCTGGTGTGGCCCTGCGGATCTTCCTTGACAGTTTCAATCCTCGCCCGCCCAGATAGGACGGGCGCTCCGCTGAGATCGGGGTTTACGGTGATGGTCCCGGTGTTTCAATCCTCGCCCGCCCAGATAGGACGGGCGCTCTGTCCCCTCAAAAAGGGTACAGTTTCCAGCAAGTTATCCCACCGGTTTCGCGTACCGTGCGGGAATACCATCTAAACATGACACACTACACTTTATTGGACCTCTAACTACTTGAATTTCATACATCGCGAACACCCCCGGTTTTCTTCATCAGCACCAGGTTCGCGCAACTCAGACAACCAACGTCTCTTCATCAAAAAACATGGTTCTGGTTGCACCATACTCTTCAACACGGTTTTCCCTCGGCTCTGTCAATCGGTAGAGACGAAGGTTGTCCAGCTCCAGCCTTACCTCTTTCAGCAAACGACGCCTTAATTGTTCAAACTTGATTTCGTCCACCTGGCACTCGAATACCGACTTCTGCACCCGCTGACCGAAGTTTTTACATACCTGAGCCACACGACGCAGACGCCTTCTGCCATCGCGTGTTTCGGTATTTACGTCGTAACAGACAACTATCCACATAAAGTACCTCGTGCGCATTCAGAATCTGAAAGCAAATCCCCCCCCAGCCCCCCTTTCTGAAGGGGGGAGTCTTAAAGTCCCCCTTATTGAAGATGGAATTAGCTAGGCATCACAGTCTACCCGGCAGCAGTGAACCGAGTCTTTAAAGTCCCCCTTTTTGAAGGGGGATTTAGGGGGATTTGCAGTTACCCCACTTTGCAAAGGGGTGCCAGAGGGGATTTGCCTTTCACGGATGAATATACGATACATATGACTCCAAATCTCCCCGCAGATGCCGTGCCAGCAACCTGGCCTGCAGATGCGGCAACAGACCGATTGGCGGCTTTTCAGCCAGCAGGGGATGGTCCACCTCTTCCTGCTTGCGCTTCTGCCAGGCAGCCACCACCTCTTTACGACCTTTTTCATTCAGATACACCGCGCCACCGGGGCGCGGCTCGAAATGTTCTAGCGTGACCTGCTTGCGGTTGATAAGCGTAATCGCCAGGCGGTCGGCCAAAAAGGATCGAAACTCCTCCATCAGATCCAGCCCCAACGACGGCCTGCCCGGCCGCGGCACATGCAGGAAGCCCATCTGCGGATCAAGCCCGACACCCTCCAGGGCGCTGATGCAGTCGTTCAATAGCAGGGTGTACAGGAACGAAATCAAGGCATTGACCGGATCCAGCGGCGGACGACGGTTACGGCCGTTCATCGGGAGCAAATCCCGCTCAGCCGGTTTCATCATCAACGTAAAGACATCAAAATAGGCAGCGGCCGCCTCCCCTTCCAGACCGCGCACATGATCGGCATCACGGGGCGTTTTCAGGTGAAAGAGAGCATCGGCCTGAACATCGGCGGACTTCCGCAAGCGGGCTTCTTCATCAGGAGAATCCGCCTCGCGGGCGCTGCGCATCAGCACATTGCGGGCGTTCTTCACCTTGCCGGCGGTCATGGCGGCGGCAAGAACGGTGGTTCGCGCCTCATCCTGCACCGCCTGATACTGAACCTGGCGCAGCAGGACATTGCCGGTGGTCTTGCCGACCATGCGACACTTGTAGCGCCCGTTGCGGTCCAGGATCACCACGGCGCGACCGTCGTCGGCGCACTTGCCCAGGAAGAACGGGCTGATCATGACATTTCCCATGGTCACTATAGATCCGAGGTGATGCAGCGGCACCTGCAGTTTCAGCTCGCCGCCCACCTCCACCCGCACGGTCTCGTGATCGAGCGACAGGTAAGCTCCCTGGGTCATGACATAGAGTGTGTTGAGGAGTTGTTTCATCTTTTTCTCCCCACTTTATCAAAGGGTGGCTGGAGGGGATTTCGCTGTCGTTTTAGACTCTCAGGCTCAGTCAGGTAGTTCTCCTGCGTAGCAACTTTTTCACCGGTCTCGATCTCCAGCTTCTCCCTGGCATCACCGGCGATCTTACCGCCCTTACGTGCCGCCACCTTATTCTCGGGAAAACCTTTGGCATCCTGCTTGCGGGCAATCTCCGTAGTGGCCGCCTCACCCAGCATGGAAAAGATCAATTCCAGATCGGTCATGTGATCCCGCAGGTTCTCTCGCTCCAGCCCTTTGAACTCTTTGTATTCCGTCGGCGTCATACCGAAGGCCGCTTTGCTGATTTCGGCAGTCAGGATGGCATACTCCGGCGCTTCGCCCACACCGCGCTGTTTCCATTCTTCTGTCAGTTCGGCCCGCACTGCAATGCCGCGCATCCGCTTTTCGATCCAGGCCTCCGAATATCCCTTGGCCCGGTACAGCTCCCGTGTCCTGGCCGTTGCCAGTTCAGGATCTTCTATCTCCTGTACTCTTTCGTAGCCGACCTTGGCCAGCCAGCGCTTGAATGGTTCGGCCTTGGGTGATGGGATCGACTGGATAATGCGAAAGATACCTTCGGTATTGGCGCAATTGATCCTTTGTTTTCCACCAGGTGTCACCACAGAAAGGGGGGTGGCAATTTGCCCCCACCCTTTGGATAACTCCGCATCACGACGACGCATATCCTTGATATATCCGGCCGGATCAACAGAGTCTGTTAATGCCGCAATTACATCAACAATAGCAAACCACCATTCACCTTTATGCAGCGTCCGCCGGATTTTTTTGTCCTGAAAAACTACCAGCTTCTCTTCCATATTTCCCTCCTAAATTGCAAACAACTCCCGCGCCGCCTTGCGGTTTCTTGCCTTGTCGGCGACCACTGCGGGCATACATGCCTCCTTCAATGAACACCCCTCGCAGCGCTTGTCATTTACCGGTGGGGGTACAATTCGCTTCTCCAGCATTTCAATCACTTGTTGCGCCACCTCTTCCACCTGCTGACGCATGGCATCGGTAAAGGCCACCTCACGCCGCTCCCGCGAGCCATGCCAGAAGATGGCCCCTTTCAACACGCAAACATCGAACATCTCTTCCAGGCAAAGCGCCTGGGCGCAGAGCTGGATGGTTTCCGGATTCCCCTTGCGATGACGCCCCGACTTGTACTCTACCGGATAGGGGCAATCACCATGAAACTCAACCAGATCGGCCTTACCGGTCAGATTCAACCGCCGTGACCAGATTGGTAGTGAACGCTCCATCCGAACCCCGGACAATTCATGGGACGAATCGTCATGCACGTGCTCATGCACGTCCCTGCCCCGCATGGTGTACAGGTTTTCATCCCAAACCTGCTCCACATGAATCAAGGCACACTGGCGCGGGCAGTAGGCATAGTGCTCCAGGGCGGAGATAGGGATGGGATCAACGGCAAATCCCCCTGAATCTGAACGGCAAATCCCCCCCAGCCCCCCTTTCTGAAGGGGGGAGTCTTTAAAGTCCCCCTTTTTGAAGGGGGATTTAGGGGGATTTAAAGTTACCCCACTTTGCAAAGGGGGGCCAGGGGGGATTTGCCTTTCCACCATCACCTTCAATATCGCCTCAACCACGGCATCCGTCTCCAACAGCACCTGACGATTATCGAAACGCAAGACCAGTAACCCTGCTTTTACCAGGTATTTGTCCCGTTCCGCATCTTTCCTGGCGTGTTCCGCCTCAAAATGCTGTCCGCCATCAACCTCAATAACCAAAGTTGCCGCATGACAGTAAAAATCAACGATAAATGGGCCGATCGGCTTCTGGCGGTAGAACGGAACATCAAGCAACTGTTTTCCGCGCAGCCGCGCCCATAAGACCCGCTCGGCATCGGTCATATTCTTGCGCAACTCACGGGATGGTGGCTTCAGATTGCGACTGTATTCGAGCATGATTGCTCCTTCTAAAGGCAAATCCCCCTAAATCCCCCTTTCTGAAGGGGGACTTCAAATCTACAACTTTCACTAAATCCCTTTATGCCCCAGAGGGTGCCTTTCTGAAGGGGGACTTCAAGGCTCCTCCCTTTGCAAAGGGAGGCTGGGAGGGATTTGCCTTTACCCCACTTTGCAAAGGGGGGCAAGGGGGGATTTGCCTTTGGTTGTAGGTGGTTCCTTAATAAACCGCCTCTTCCGGCCAGACCTTAACTTCAATGCCTGACGGTATTTGTTCCTTGTTCACGTCAATCTGGTAATCATCCTTGCAGCGGGGTAAATCAGAATTTTTCTTTACCGTTACCCGTTCAAACAACCTGCCGGAAAGTTCGTTACCCAAATGGCTGGAGTGCTTGAAGATAACCAGCTTACGCGGGTTCATCTCGCCACGCGCCGCTGCACGGTCGTGTTCAAAGGCATTGATAAGGGATTCCCAGAGCAACTTCAGATCATCTTCGGAAAAACCGGTTTTCCTGGCATCAATGGTTGAGACAAAGCCGTGCATACGATACATGGCATACGGCACGGTTGCCTTTCGTCCGAAAGTTGAAGCAAACTCCCTGTCGTTCGCTAACTGACTGTCCCTCTCTTTTTCTGTGGTTACACAACAACGGGTAATAGAGTGTTCCGCCTGGTATACGCGATCTTCCGAACGTGCAAATGTCAGTTGCACCGGTCCGCGTACCGTGCCGCCACCCTTTACTTTTTTCTTGCTCGGCTTTTTTGTGGCTGCTCCATCGTCAGTCTCATCACCAGCCTCAACGCTTTCAGATTCGCCTGTACTCAATACAGCACCGAACGTTCTGATATCCCAATAGTTATTACACAAATTCCCTTTTTTGGCAGAAGTTGTGTCCCCTTCAGCCTTACCGATAAGAGCATTCAAATAACTGTCATCGGCAGCAATATCGCGCTGGCGAATAAATATGTCAAAAGGTGACTTCAGCTCTCCCTTTAACGTCACATAGTTTCTGATTTTTCTCTTTATGCAGACATCAGTAACAAGGCCGTGCTGATCCTCGGTATCAACCCTTGGAAGATTGACCTGATCCGGGTCACCATTGGGATTGCCATCTTTAACGTCGAAGAAAAATGCAAAATCATATCGGTTTTTGATTACTTCACTCATCGTTGTATCTCCTTTAATTTTGGTATTTTATGCGAATTGTTTCTGCCTCTGATGGTAGTAGCCTATGGCGAACTGTCCCTGTTCTTCCAGCCGGAACATCGCCGGAAACTTGTTAATGTCTATATCCCCGCACATCTCCTGTAATTCCTTATCCAACTTTACAGCCAATCCCGGTTTTTCGTGTTTCAGCTTGGTAAAATGTTTGGAACTCAGATTAAAAAGCCTGCCGAACGCCGCTGCCGGTGTCGTCATGGCGTAGGTGAAAAACTTTTCCCTGATCCCAGCATTCTTTTCTCCAAGAGCTGCATACTGGATGCTCTCGATTTTTGCGAAAATCTGTCCACAAATGTAGGCAATCGGCTTTTCACCCTGCACACTGTCTTCCGTAATCATGAATCCACCTCCTTTGAAATTTCGATTCAATATGAGTTTGATCAGTGCGGCGCGTTCCGGTGTAACGCCGTGTTTATCAACTCTTGCGCGTTGTAAAATTTTTGAAAGAATACAGATCGGAACGGGATTATTCTGGCAGGTATTATTGTAGATGGCTGACTTCCATAGAATGCTGGCGACTCTGGCCCAGGTTGTGTCCTTATCGTCATATTTATTGGCATCCAGCAACCTCCGCTGACAACTCTTAGCCAACGAATACAGCGGGGCGTAATAGATGTCTGATTTCTTTTGTTCAGAATCATACTTGATGATAGCGATATCTTTGAACCACTGCGCAATTGATGACCGAAATTCACCCAAGCTTGTTTCGATCCAATCCCTCACAGCAATGCGAGCCGCCGCGCCGGAAAGTGAGCAAGAATAAAACTTTTCCACCTCAACGTAATTGGAGTCGTTCCTGTTCCCTGATGATGCTGCTGAAATCATTTTTGCAACAGCGCCAGCATCAGGGGCATCAAGTAAATCCATTTCCTTTAGTTCAATATTGTTCCGAGTCCAGAAAAGTATCGCAGTATCAAGACCGTAACTTGCTGAACGTCTGCGAGGCCATCGATAAGAATAAAGAACATCATCTTTCTTTTTTTCGTTCTTAAACGGCATACCTTCTGAAAATAGTGCGCCTAAGCCTTCTACATATTTTCGAGCACAGCTAACACAAATCGTTGAGTTGTCATTCCCTTTCAATTCATAGGATTCAAATGCAGTGGCGTTGTATGAAACCAGTGCACAACCACTTGATTTGCCAGCCGGAACATTTTTGATCATACCATGTGGTTCGTCTTCAACCGGAAACTCGGTTTGTCCACAAATGGCGCATTTCTTTCTGGGAGAATCTTTCTTTTTTTCCATATACACGGCAATTATTTCATTTCTAACCTCTGGTTTTTCATGGATACGCACCCCCTCCTGTTGAATGCGAAAGCCGATATTTCCACCCCTGCTTTTTTCTGGAATGGCTCCTTCAAAATCTTTGAGCGCGTTATCCAGTCCATTAACTTTATTGTCGCCATAAAAAGCAGCTACTGGCTTCAGGACAGGCAGTTGCTGGTACAACATGAGCTTCGCCAGGAACAGAGAGTGTTTTTTCTGTGAATCTTTGCCGCCATAACAGAGAACTTCTTCAGCTTTATCAAGAAGCAATCTGGCGCTTCCCTTTTTCGAGTTCAGCGCCTCGGCTATAGTCACTATCTTTCCAAGAGACTCAAATCGAACGAAACGTCCTTCGGTATCTATAACCAATTCGATTGAAATTGCTTCTTCCTTGAGAGCTACATGATTCCACTCGCCGTATTTCTTTTCACAGACCGGTGTTCCAAAATCGCAAAATTCTTTGATCATACAGCCTCCTCCTCTTCCTGCCGGTTAAACTCATAAATAGCAGAGGAGACTTCGCTTCCTAACGGCGGTCGCAAATGCGAAGAGCCCATCATCTTGTCGTTTTCCGGCACTTCACAGTTCAGCACCCCATCACGGATTGCAGCCTCGAAAAAGAGTGGTTGGGGTTTGCCTGTGTCGTCATAGAAGATGTCAAACAGCATGCTGCCAATAGGAATGGTTTCCTGTAACGGCTGTTCATTCCCGTCCGGCGACATGAACTCGGCGGAAAACTCGCGGGTGCCCAGATATGGTCTACTCCAGCACTGCCCCTTTTTGACGCGCCGAGGGAAGAGCCCTTCCCTCTTCTCCGTCATGCCAACGTACTTTTCATACATCCTCTTGTCGGCAGCATTGTTCATGAAAATCGACGCCTCAATGATGTACGCTACGTCCCGCAATAACACGCTATTGCGTTGCGCCCGTTTTTCCTCAACAACAATCGGACTACGTCCCTGTTTGGAATTGATCTCATTGCGCTTGATAGACATAAAACGAACCGGATTCAGCACAATGATTCGTCTGACATACCACTGAAATTCAGGTTTCCAGAGGATGGCGTCCAGCACACCACGCGCCGCCGACGGCGTCATGCAGGGGTAGGTCATCCTCTCCACCTTTAGGTCGGGTCGGGTAAAACAGGCATAGTCGCCCGTTACCTTAACCCGTACTACTCGATTATCAAGCATATGCGCCTCCTTGATCACACCACATACTTGTCCACCTCCATTGGAGCCACGGAAATGCCCGTGGCCGGATCATAATTGCCGTACCAGATTTTGAAACCGTGGGGTGACGTCTTAACGTCATCTCTATTTTGAAAGATAAAGTTTTCGTACGCCTGCACCGTGAATGGCTGCATGGCGCGGTAATCGTCGCGGGACAGGTATTCCTTATATTGCAGTGAATGCAGTAGTTGCCTGCTTTCGCCGTTATAGTTGTAGATAAACAGCCCCTCGGAGTGATCGTCCAGATAGTGGTAGCTGTCATTCACCGTCTCGAAATTGAACTCCTTGCGGGCGTTGTTGATTCCCTGCTGCTTTGTTTGGTCGATATAGAGCGCAAAGACGCTGGCATAGTATTTTTCAAACACGTTATGGCTGTAGAGTTGTTCAATATCGCTTTGAAGCAATTCCGCTGCATATCCGGCGCAGGCTTGGTAGGTCTTGTTGGGGTATCTGGCATCCTGCAAAACAAACAGAAACACATCGCCTAAGCCTTCCATTTTTCCTTCACGGTTGCAGCGCCCGGCAGACTGAATGATCGCCTCCAGTGGCGCCAGCGCCCGGAATACCAGAGGAAAATCGAAATCAACTCCGGCTTCAATAAGCTGCGTCGAGATAACTAGAATTTTCATCTTCAAATCAAGGTCATCCTTGATATCTTTGATCGTCTTTTTTCGATGAACCGGGCACATAGCGGTTGACAGGTGGTATTTGGCATCCCATGTTTCGTCGGATTCCATGAGATTGTAGAACTCCAGCGCATCCATTTTGGTGTTGAAAATAACCAGTGCCGATTGATTATGTTCAAGTACTGCATCAGTCAATTGGCTATATGTGACTGGCGCAAGATCGGCCAGCAGGTTGTAGGTTACTCGTTTGGTTTTGTCGTACAGGATTCCTGGGTCTTCAATAAGTGGCGTGATTGTGGTAATGCCATCGAAGCCGGGGCGTTTCTCATAGGCCGGCTGAGTAGCGGTGCAGAACAGGAATGATGCCCGCATGACGGCCTGAACATCATTCAGCATGCCCAGGGTGGGGAGGACGATCTCTTTTGGAATGGTCTGCACCTCATCGAAGATAACGACCGACTCGGCAATATTGTGGACTTTGCGACACTTGGACGGTTTGTTACTGAACATTGATTCAAAGAACTGCACAGTTGTGGTGACAATCACAGGGAAGTCCCAGTTTTCGCAGGCGAGCTGCTTTCTTTTCTGCTCGAAGGAATAATCCTCGTTTTTGTCGGTGGCGGTTTTTTGCCCCTCGTTGTAGCTGGAGTGATGCTCAAGAATCCATTCTTCACCAAAGATTTTTTTTAGCTCGCGGGCAGTCTGGTCAATGATGCTGATGTAAGGCAGGACAATGATGATACGTTTCAGATGGTTTTGTTTAGCGTGTCGTAATGCCCACGCCAGTGAGGTCAACGTTTTTCCCATGCCTGTGGGCAATGCGAGCGAGTAACAGCCGGTTGTCAGCAAAGCCTTGTCAATAGCCTGATTACGGGCCTGATTGCGCAGCTCATTGATTTCGCCATCCTTGGATTTTGCGGCAAACTCCTCTTCAAGTTTATCGAGCATGAAGTCAATCGGCAGTGTCCGGTCCGGTCGCAGTGCCGATTTTTCCGGTTCAAAATGCTCTTCCGTGGAAAGCCAGTCACTGTCGGTCAGGATGCTGAAAAGGTAGCGAATGAAGAGTTCTCTCTGAAATGCATTTTCAAAGGGTAATGGCTGGAGCGATTCAAGTGAAAGTTCTTCAAAGCCAGCATCAGAAAGAAATGCCTGCCTTACGTCATCAAAACCAGGCTCGTCATTATGAAGAATCGGATTGGTATCACTTTGCCATGCTGCCTTATCGGGCAATCCCTTGTGATGGCCGTCTATGGCAATAGACACATCATTAATCTTGAACTTACGGGTATAACCAGCACCCCATTTTGCATGAGGAACGCTGCCTCGCCGTCCACCATTTTCTAAATAATGTTGGAATTCCGGCTGGTACTTACCAAGGTCATGAAGCAAGCCGGATAGTTTGAATAGAGATTTATACTCATCCTGACCTGCAAATGATTCTGCCAACCGCGCCGTTTCGTGCAGATGTTTTGCCAATGGATGTTTTTCTTTCTTGTCGTTTTCAGAATGAGCAAAATATTTCGTCATAAATTAGTCCCCCCCGACATCCAAACAATGCCACAGCAACAGGTATTTCTCCGCCGTTAAATCCCCCTAAATCCCCCTTTCTGAAGGGGGACTTCAAATCTACTTCATCAACCGGCAACCCATGCCCGCGCATCCAGCGCAATCCCATCTATCCATATCACCTTTCCATAAACAAGGCATCATGAAAGAATGTTACAATCCATATCACAGACATGCGACAAGATACGTCGCAGGCACCAGCCACGTGCAAAAAAAAGGCCCGATGCTTACGCACCGGGCCTTTAATTACTACCTATTTACAAGGTCAACTTTTAGGCGTTGGCAGCTGCCAGGGCCTTTTCATAACCGATACTGAAGGCCTTCTTGTTCAATTCAAGAAAAGCCTCGGGAACGCTGGAAAGCACGGCCTTTTCGGCATTCTCGCGGGTAACCTGACCGGTCAGGGCAACCATGGCGCCCAAGGCAACGATATTGGCGACGATTTCGCGGCCGACATCGTTCTTGGCGGTATTGATGATCGGAAATGCCACTGTCTTGAAATTGCCCTTGGGGAGGGTGGTGACCAGGTCAGAGTCAACCAGCAACACGCCCCCTTCCTTAAGGTCGTGTGAATACTTGTTGGCCGCTTCCTGGGTCATGGCCAACAGTGCGTCACACTGGGTAATCTTGGGATAATCGATCGGACCATCGGAGATGATGACTTCCGATTTTGATGCGCCACCACGGGCCTCGGGTCCGTAGCTCTGGGATTGAACAGCCTGCTTGCCTTCATAGATGGAGGCAGCCTTGGCCATGATGATGCCGGCGGTAATCAAGCCCTGCCCGCCCGCACCGGAAAATCTGAGTTCATAACGTGACATCTTTATCGCTCCTTTTCCTGTAATTATTTGGCGGCCTGGGCACGCTCGATGACCTTGGCGTACTCGTCGGTGTAATGTGCCTTCTCTTCCTTGTAAAGAACGCCGGTCAGTACCTTGCCCTGCAACTGCTCGGCGGTCATTTTTTCGGCGGCCTTGACGGGAACAGCAACCTCTTTCAGGCGGTTCATCATCTCGATAACCGATTTGTATTTGTTGCGGCGACCGTAGGTGGTCGGGCAGTCGTCCAGGATCTCGACCACCGAGAAGCCCTTGTGCTGAATGGCCTCGACGATCAGCTTGTCGATCTGGTTGGCGTGGAAGGCGGTTCCGCGGGCGACAAAGGTGGCGCCGGCACCGATCGCCAGTTTGGCGATGTCGAAGCCGGGATCAGGGTTGCCGTAAGGGGTGGTTGATGCCTTGTGGCCGGTCGGGGTACAGGGAGAAAACTGTCCGCCGGTCATGCCGTAGATGTAGTTGTTGAGGATGATGTAGGTCATGTCGATGTTGCGACGACAGGCGTGGATGAAGTGGTTGCCGCCGATGGCGGTTCCGTCGCCGTCTCCGCCGACCAAGATCACGTTCATCTCCGGTTTTGCCATCTTGACGCCGGTTGCAAAAGCTGCAGCACGGCCGTGGGCGGTATGCAGGGTACAGCAGTCGATGTAGCCGGGCAGACGCGATGCGCAGCCGATACCGGAAACGAGTGCGGTATCTTCCTTTTTGAGCTGCAAGGTTTCAAAAGCCCGGATCAGGCCCTTCATGACGATGCCGTGGCCGCAGCCGGGACACCAGATATGAGGGAGCTTGCCGGGACGAAGCCATTTTTCATAATTAAATGCCATGGTTACTTAACCTCCTTAATCTTTGCGAGGATCTGGTCGGGGTTGATCGGCTCTCCGTCTACACGGAAGATACCGAGGACCGGAGCCTTGCCCTGAGCGTTACGTTCGATTTCCAGGGAGCACATGCCCAGGTTCATTTCCGGAATGACAAAGCCTTTGACTTTGGCAGCCAGCGCCTTGATCTGCTTGTCAGGGAACGGCCAGAAGGTCTTTATGCGGAACATGCCGGCCTTGATGCCCTGCTCACGAGCTACATTGACAGCGTAGCGGGCCGAACGGGAGGTGGAACCGTAGGCGACCACGACAACCTCTGCATCGGCAAGCTGGTACTCTTCGAACTGGACGATATCGTCCACATTGGCATCGACCTTGCGGACCTGACGCTCTTCCTCAGCCTGGACAAGCTCGGCCTTGGTGGTCGGGAAGCCGTCCTGCGCCTTGTTGAGACCGGTGACATGGAACTTGTAGCCGGAACCGAAGGCAGCCAACGGCGGTACGTCACCGAAGCTGGTGTCATACGGTTTGTACTGGTCGGGCGACACAGTCGGGGCCTTGCGGGGCACGACTTCGATCTCGCCCGGCTCGGGGAACACAACCCGCTCGCGCATGTGGGCGACGATCTCGTCCGGCATAACCATAACCGGCGTACGATATTTCTCGGACAGGTTGAAGGCGCGGATGACCTCTTCGTAAGTCTCCTGGACGGAGGCCGGTGTCAGGCAGATGGCCGGATGGTCTCCATGGGTGCCCCACTTGGCGCTCATGACGTCTGACTGGCTGGGGCCGGTCGGCATACCGGTGGAAGGACCACCACGCATGACGTTGTAGATGACGCAGGGGATCTCGGCGATACAACCGTAACCGATCAGTTCCTGTTTCAAGGAAAGGCCGGGGCCGGAGGTCGACGTCAGAACCTTGGAGCCGGCCAGGGACGCGCCCAGGATGGCAGCCATGGCGCCGATTTCATCTTCCATCTGAATGAATTTTCCGCCGATCTTTGGCAATTCGGCAGCCATAACCTCGGCAACCTCGGTCGAAGGGGTGATCGGATAACCTGCAAAAAAGTTGCAACCGGCATACAGCGCGCCGTAGGTTGCAGCCTCGTTACCCTGAAGAAACGCTACTTTTTTGGACATCTGTTCATTTCCTCCCGTAGAATTATTCGGTAATGACTTTAATGGCAAAGTCGGGGCATCTGAGTTCGCACTGCATACATTTGATGCAGGCTTCCAGGTTTTTGACGGCAGCTACAAAGCCCTGCATTTCAAGAACTTTGGTGGGGCAAAACTCGACGCAGATATGACACCCCTTGCAGTACTTCTCGATAATCTCGATTTTCGGCAGTTTTTTCTCCATCTGACAAGACTCCTTTATTCCCGTAATAAAAGGTGTAATTTCAGATCCCATAATGTGGCAAAAGAAGGGCGGATGCCCTTCTTTTGCGATCACAAAAGAAACCTGAGTAGGCTACGTGCTTACTTCATACTGTCTACAAGGCCTTTAACAGCTGCTACAGACTTATCCATCATGGCCTGTTCTTCGGCATCAAGCTTGAACTGGATGATGTTCTCGACACCCTTCTCACCCAGAACAGCCGGAACGCCGACATAGTAACCGCTGACGCCGAATTCACCCTGCAGGAAGCAACAGGTGGGGAGAACACGTTTCTGATCCTTGAGGATCGATTCTGCCATGGCGATGGCAGATGAAGCGGGTGAGTAGAAGGCAGAGCCGGTTTTGAGCAGGGCCACGACTTCGCCGCCGGCGCCGCGGGTACGCTTGACCATGGCTTCCATGACTTCCTTGCCCTTTTCAGCACCATATTTCTGCTCAAGCAGTTCCACAACCGGAATGCCGTTGACGCTGGCATAACGGACCAGAGGAACCATGTCGTCGCCGTGTCCGCCGAGGGTCATGGCGGTTACGTCTTTCACGGATACGCCCAGTTCCCAGGCGATGAAGGAGGCAAAGCGGGCTGAATCCAGAACGCCGGCCTGACCGATAACGCGGTTGTAAGGAAAGCCGGTGATCTTCTGGCAGAGTGTCACCATCGCGTCCAGCGGGTTGGAAATAACGATGACGATGGCGTTGGGAGCGTAGGTTTTAATGCCTTCTGCAACCGAGGTCATGATCTTGGAGTTGACCTCGATCAGGTCGTCACGGCTCATGCCCGGTTTGCGGGGCAGGCCGGCCGTTACGATGACAACATCCGAACCCTTGATGTCTTCATAACTGTTGGTGCCTTTCAGGTCAACGTCATAGCGGTCAACCGGACCTACTTCGGCGATGTCCAGCATCTTGCCCTGGGGCAAGCCTTCGACGATGTCAAACAACACAACGTCTCCAAGTTCACGCAGAGCACAAAGCTGAGCAAGAACGCCACCAATCTGACCGCCGCCGATGAGAGAAATCTTTTTACGAGCCATTCTGTTTCCTCCTGGTTTTATTTGTTGCTTAAATGATTGTAGGCTGGATACGAAATCAGCCCTACAACGAATTTGTAACAACTACATGTTTTCAATCAGTGCATCAGCAAAACCTGAACAGGACAGCAGCGTTGCCCCCTGCATCATGCGCTCGAAGTCATAGGTAACTCGCTTTTGGCCGATGGTTTTATCGATGGACTTGACAATTATGTCGGCAGCTTCCAGCCACCCCATATGCTCAAGCATCATGACGCCGGACAGTATAACAGAACCAGGGTTGACCTTGTCAAGGTTGGCGTATTTAGGAGCAGTGCCATGGGTTGCCTCGAAGATGGCATGACCGGTAACATAATTGATATTGGCGCCCGGGGCGATCCCGATACCACCAACCTGTGCTGCCAAGGCATCTGAAAGAAAGTCGCCTTCCAAATTCATGGTAGCAACTACATCAAATTCCTTAGCACGAGTCAGCACCTGCTGCAAAGTGATATCTGCAATAGTGTCCTTGACCATCAAAAGTTTTTTCCACTTGCCGTTACCGTGGGTCGGCATCAGTTTGATGGCAAGCTCTACCTCGCTACAGATTGCCTCTTTTTGTTTGGGCGACATCATGTCATAGCCGGGATCAATCGCTTTGGCGTTATCCTCAACCGGCAACAACGGGTTGCGATCCTGATTGTCGATAATCCAGCTTTCACGCTCGGACACGGTCCGATTGCGAAACTCGCCTTTGGCGATACCATAGCCCCAATCCTTGAAGGCCCCTTCGGTGAACTTCATAATATTGCCCTTATGGACAATAGTTACTGACTTGCGTTTGTGATCGAGTGCATACTGAATCGCAGCACGAATCAGACGTTCGGAACCTTGTTTGGAGATCGGCTTGATGCCGATGGACGAGGTTTCCGGAAAACGGATCTTGTTAACCCCCATCTCATCGATGAGAAACTTCTTGATTTTTTCACATTCAGGGGTACCGGTCATCCACTCGATGCCGACATAAATGTCCTCGCAATTCTCGCGAAAGATAACCATATCAACATCTTGAGGCTTCTTGACCGGCGACGGGACGCCTTGAAAATAACGAACCGGACGGAGACAGGTGTACAGATCCAGTAACTGACGAAGGGCTACGTTAAGCGAGCGAATTCCACCACCGATCGGGGTGGTCAGCGGACCTTTGATGCCAACCAGAAACTCCCTGAAGGCCTCAACGGTCTCGTCTGGCAACCAGGCTTTATCACCCATTTTATCACGGAACAGGTTGAACGGCTTTTCACCGGCATACACTTCCATCCAGCTGATTTTTCTTTTGCTGCCGTAAACCTTTTCGACAGCAGCATCGAAAACGCGTACCGAGGCCTTCCAGATATCGACCCCGGTACCGTCGCCTTCGATGAACGGAATGATCGGGTTGTCCGGCACATTCAGCTTGCCGTCCATTCCCATGGTGATCTTGTCCCCCGCGGGGACTGTTAGATACGTATAAGCCATCCAACTCACTTCCGCTGGTATAATACAGGTTTTAAAAGAGCAGCTTAATTATTAAACTATGCAATTGCATCAATAATTGCATTCAATGTCGCACTGGGACGCATTGCTTTCTCGGTCTTGACCTGATCAGGAAGATAGTAGCCACCCATATCGACAGGCTTGCCCTGGGCGCCGATCAACTCTTCATTGATCTTCGTCTCATTTTCCTGAAGCTGCTTGGCTACTTTGGTAAAACGAGCGGCAAGATCAGCATCCTTGGTCTGTGCAGCCAAAGCCTCGGCCCAGTACATTGCGAGGTAGAAGTGGCTGCCCCTGTTGTCTATCTGACCAACCTTACGGGCCGGGTTCTTGTTGTTATCGAGGAACTTGGTATTGGCCTGATCAAGCGTATCAGCCAGTAGCTGAGCTTTTTCATTTTTAAAGGTAGCTGCCAAATGTTCCAGGGATACCGCAAGCGCCAGGAATTCGCCGAGCGAATCCCAACGCAGATACCCCTCCTGGACAAACTGCTGGACATGCTTAGGCGCCGAGCCGCCTGCACCTGTCTCGAACAACCCGCCACCAGCCAGAAGCGGCACGATTGACAGCATCTTTGAACTGGTGCCCAGCTCTAAGATAGGAAACAGGTCGGTGATATAATCGCGCAAGGCATTGCCGGTTACGGAAATGGTGTCCTGGCCGGCTTTTGCCCTTGGAAGAGTGAAGCGCATCGCTTCCACGGGAGACATGATATGAATTTCCAGACCGGTCGTGTCGTGATCTTTCAGGTACTGATTCACTTTCAGAATCATCTGGGCATCATGTGCCCTGTTTTTGTCCAGCCAGAACACAGCAGGTGCTCCGGTCGCACGTGCCCGGTTTACTGCCAGCTTGACCCAGTCCTGGATCGGCAGATCTTTTGCCTGACACCCGCGCCAGATATCGCCTTCTTCTACGGTGTGCTGGAACAACACTGCACCAGCAGCGTCAACGACACGTACCGTTCCATTTCCCGGGACCTTGAAGGTCTTGTCGTGTGAACCATACTCCTCGGCCTTTTGTGCCATGAGGCCGACGTTGGAGGTGCAGCCCATGGTCGACGGATCGAACGCGCCATTTTTCTGACAGAAAGCAATGCACTCCTGATACCACTCGGAATAGCAGGTATCCGGAATAACGCACTTGGTATCGTGCAATTTTCCGTCCGGTCCCCACATCATCCCCGAATCACGGATTACAACGGGCATGGATGCATCGATAATGATATCGTTACTGGCGTGAAGATTGGTAATTCCCTTGGCAGAGTCAACCATGGCCAGCTCGGGTCTTTTCTTGTACACGGCCTGGATATCCGCTTCAATCTCGGCCTGCTTGTCTGCCGGCAATTTCTTGATTTTCAGGTAGAGGTCGCCCATACCAAGATCCGGATTGACGCCCAGCTCTTTAAACGTAACAGCATGTTTTTCAAAGACATCCTGATAGAAGACGGAGACGAAATGGCCGAACATGATCGGATCGGATATTTTCATCATGGTGGCTTTGAGGTGTACTGAGAACAACACACCTTTTGCTTTTGCATCATCGATCTGCTCGGCAATGAATTTGCGCAGAGCACGGACATTCATAAAGGCCCCATCAAGGACTTCACCGGCCTGAAGAGCCAATTTTTCCTTAAGAACCTTGACGTTACCGGCCTGATCAACAAACTCGATCTTGACGTTGCCGGCCTTTTCCATGGTCACTGATTTTTCGCTGTGGTAAAAATCACCGGCAGTCATATGTGATACATGCGACTTCGATTCCGGGCTCCAGGCACCCAGTTTGACCGGATGTTTTTTGGCGTATTCCTTTACCGCTTTCGCCACGCGCCTGTCGGAGTTACCTTCTCTCAGCACTGGGTTTACGGCACTTCCCAGACACTTGGCATAGCGTGCATTAAGTTCTTTTTCTGCATCGGTTTTCGGTTCTTCCGGATAGTCAGGGAGTTTATACCCCTTTTCCTGCAATTCCTTGATAGCAGCCTTCAACTGAGGGATCGAAGCACTGACATTGGGCAACTTGATGATGTTGGCTTCAGGCTTCTGGGTAAGCTCACCCAATTCAGCCAGATAATCCGGCATCCTCTGGGCTTCCGTCAGATAGTCGGGAAAATTCGCGATAATTCTTCCCGCAACAGAGATGTCCCTGGTTTCAACGACAACGCCGGCTGCCTTCGTGAAGGCATTGACGATGGGGAGTAAAGAGTAGGTTGCCAGTGCCGGCGCTTCATCAATCTTAGACCAAATAATTTTTTGCGTTGTCATATTCTCTCCTTAGTTTTTATGCCAAGTATCGGCAACGGCTTGAAAAGAAACCTCTGCTGATACCATCTTTACCTATCCTGAACCTTCCCATATAAAAATCATTACCATCATTCGGCAGAGTGTCTTCGACTACAATTTATGTATGCTGATTTGCCACAAACTCAATCGCAAATGTCTTTATAAATTACTGATATTTATAGCTAATACAGTATAAACCATAAATTTTGTATACAGTATACAAAACCTTTTTGACTGTCAAGAAAAAAACCTTTACGGATTGACTGCAGCGCCAGCAGATATGTCCAGAGATCAAGGGTAGGCATATTGATGAATCAAATTGTTTTCCTCATGCTCTCTCTGCAGGATCAAGTTCCTTTGAACGTGAGCGCATCATGATAAGAAGTACGTTACCCAAGGTAAAAACAACAGCTCCAGTTAACGCAATTACGGCACCAGGTTCACGATGGATTTCCAAAAGAGCCCAATTCTCCTCGGCTTGTTTGATATACACTCCATAACCATCAGAAAACCAGGGGTGATTAGGGCTGATGGAGACCCTCTCGGCCGGGTTACGAAGATCGGGCACCAGTTCGCAAACGGATCCAATCGGTATTCCCATCGGGGACAGGGTTGATGCAAGTCGGGCTATGCCGAATTGATGACCGTTGGGCAATTGGACTTTCATGCCCTCGACAACCTCAGCCTGCTGCAGATAACTGCCATAGGCGCTTTGAAGATGGGCAAGGACAATAAGCAGAAAACCGATATGAATCAACTGGGTGGCCAGCAGTGCCGTCAATCCTGATTTGCCCCAGCGGGACCAAAGGGTTTCTGACGAGCAGATGATCGTGTTCAGCACCAGCAGCGCCAACAGTACAATAGTCAACCAGAGCCACCAGGAAGCGCTGAGCGGCACTTCTCGTAGCCAGACCAGCAGTGGCATGAAATTGATGGCAGCTGCAAACTCTCCTGTCAGCAGGAACGAGCCGGTCACCATGACACAAGAGATCAGCAGCAGCAAAACCAGGCACAATTCAATCGAGCTACTCAACCGCCATATTCTATTCATGGTGATATGCAAAAATTACTACAGTTTTAGATTCAGGTCCGTACACCGTTATCCTCATTCATATCGTTTTATATGTATCGCATATCATTAGAAACATGTTATCAGTCGGTTGCTGACCAGCTATCTTCCAGGAATGCTTACGTTGTGCTGGGTCGAATTTACGTTAAAATCTCGCATCTGCTGGTGCCATGCATACACCAGTCGGTTGAGCCCTACTTTCTGATTACACGACTGACCGCGGAGAAATCTAAGTCACCCAGGTTCTCTGCCAAAGCAGCTTTAAATAGTTCATTGACGACCGACGCGGCAAATAGCGGTTGGCCAACATCTTCCGCAAGTCGCAAGGCCAGTCGCAGATCCTTCTGCATATGCTTGAGTGGAAATGCTGCCGGAAATTCAGAGTTTGCGGCAATCTGCGGGCCTTTCAGCCGAAACATGGGGTTTGATACTGCACCGGAATCCAATACCTCGAGTAATTGTGCCGTATCCAGACCGCTTTGGGAGGCAAGTGCCATACCTTCGCACAAAGCCGTCAGCATACCAGCCATGACCAAATTATTGGCCAGTTTCATGCGGGTCGCATTTCCAGTAGCTCCAAGATAGAGTATCTTCTTACCCATCTTCCCCAGCAGCGGCAACACAGAATCATAAAGTGGCCTATCACCTGCCACCATGATGGTCAGGGAGGCATCTTCAGCCGGTTTGCGACTCCCGGCAACCGGGGCTTCGAGAAACAGGGCACCAGTTTCATGTGCCAGCCGGGCTGATTCCATGGATATTTCCACACTTACGGTGGACATGTCGATAAGGCCTTTGCCCTTCGAGAGTCCGGCGATAATACCATCAGACCCGCTACGAACCGCTTTGACAGCTTCTGGATCGGCCATCATAGCAATGACGAAATCGGTGCGTTCGGCCACAGCGCGCGGCGATGCTGCTACGGTTGCTCCCAGACCAGCCAGCAAATTACTTGAATCCGTGGATCGGTTCCAAACGGTTAGGTCAAAACCGGCCCTGAGCAGGTTTGCTGCCATTGCACTGCCCATAATTCCAAGCCCGATGAATCCGATTTTCATACGGCACCTCCATTTGTACGTTCTGTAATTACATGCCGAATCTTCGGTGGGTTGCTGTCTTTCCACCTTTCGTCAAAATATAGAGCAGGTAGGACACCACCCCAAGGTTGACGACTAGCACCGTAACCTTCGGCCAGCTTACACTTCGAGCGACTTCAAATATCTCAATCGGGATATACATGCCGCCGGTAAGCACTGCAAACCATTCAGCCCATGATTTATTCAGCCAAAGCCCTGCGGCTTCAACTATCCGTACGAGAGAGTACATAAAAGCTGCTATAGCCATGCTCCAAAGTTTTGTGTCGTTAATACGACCTGCCAGGTCAAGGAAAATCTGGGGGTAGTGACTGGCCGGGTTAAGGTGAACATGTTCAACCAAGCGCACAGCAGCTTCATGGATGTCCTTGTGGATAAATGACAGCAGCCCAAAGCCAGCCACGAGAACCAAAAGTCCTTTGGCACCTTCAAAGAGTGCAACAATGTGCAGTCCACGCGCATGTGGATTTCGAGGAGAGTGTCCTTTATGAGAATGGGTGCGAGTCATGTCCGAATTATTAGGAGCAATACATTACTCCAATGCGTTCTCTCCTTCGCATTTGACTGATAAATATGACACGTCAGCGCCGATTTCCGGTGAATCTGAGCAACATGAGGAAAAGGTTGATAAAGTCGAGATAGAGTGTCAATGCTCCGAGAATGGCAGGTTTTCTACCTTCAATTCCTCGTGCAGCCAGTTCCTTGATCTTCCAGGTATCGTATGCAGTCAGCCCGGTAAAGACGATCACACCGATGCCGGATATGAACCAGGATACAGTACTGCTCGCCACAAAAATATTAACGATCGAGGCTATAACTACTCCGATCAGACCCATGAAGAGAAAGCTGCCCCACGAGGTCAGGTCGCGCTTGGACATGTAGCCATAGATGCTCATAGCTCCGAACATACCGGCTGTAATAACAAAGGTGGAGGTAATCGAGTTGCTGGTGTAGACCAGCGCCACAATGGACAGAGTCACTCCATTTAGCGCAGAGTACGCAACAAACAGGAGTGTTGCTGTCGTTGCACTCAAGCGATTGATTGCGCCCGAAAGGGTAAACACCAGAGCAAGCTCCCCGATCATGAGACCGAAGAACACAAGCCGGTTACCCGCGATTGCGTTGAGAAGCTGCGGTGAGGAAAGTGTAATCAGGGCCATAAATGAAGTAATGGCCAAGCCTGCCCCCATCCAGGCATACACCTGTCGGATCAGCGCATTCTGCTTAACTATAACGTGACTTGCGGTACGAGTGTGGCTGGCATTGATTTCATTCATATTGTTGCTCCTTGGTAGCAGTGATTGTCCAGAATTCTATGAACTGTTATGCCGAATTTTGGTCACTATATCAGGTTACAACCGTTGTCGCCGCATTTAATTATGCGCCTGCATTGTTGTCAACCCATATCATTTCGAAATTACAGGATAACCAGTAGCACCCCACCCGCCAATACGATCACATTGCAGACAGCCGAGACTCCGTGAAGTTTTGAAAATTCCTTTCGAAGTGGATGGTCCTTGCCAGTTGCCTCAAAAGAACCTATCTGGCGTTTCAATTCTGCGGCATGGGGTTCTATGTAGTAGGCTTGGACCAAGGTCACTATCATCATTACAACCAACACAATTATCCTATAAAAAGCAGTTGAGTCTTTGATTTTGCTCCAACCTCCTGATATTGTGCTGCAATATCAGATCAGGAGGTTCACCAAATGGGTGAATGTAAAAAACGAGCCGTTGTACCTTCTTCCCGCGTTG
>JAJXYO010000017.1 GCA_021780495.1 Deltaproteobacteria bacterium | reverse complement strand
AGAGCTGAAAGAGCGGATACTTAAAGGAATTGCTGAAATCAATGAAGCACCAGTTCCATTTCGTTGGAAAAAATTCGATCTGGAACTGACCTGATATGTAATGCTATTTATGAAACTAACTACTAGTAAAATGGTCACCCTAAACCTGCATCTGACTACAGGAAAGTCACTCAGCTATAGCCTTTACGATATGGTACACATTGGATACATCACTTATATCCAGTAATGACAATTCATCTTCAAGCACTTCCAATGCCTCGCAATCTTTTGTAACTTCTTGGCCATCAAGAACGTAATCATGTATTTTACATGCCAGTCTAACAGCGGCAACTAAATAATCATTTGTTCCACATTTCCAATCATCGGCAGCATGTCGTTCTACTGATTTTATATATATTTCGGGAATATTCCAATGCTGCATAACTTTAACACCCAATGGAATATTGAGTTCATCAAGAATATCATCTATGATATTATCATCATCATGCAATATTCCATACGAATATAATCTGTCTATTGACTTCAATAAGTATAGTTTCCCAATATCGTGAAATAACCCCGCCAAGTAAACTTCATCAGGATTTATATCAAGTGATATATTATCATGCCTAAGTTCTACTGCCAACCATGAGCTGGCAATAGCTACAGCATGACTGTGATGCCAGAGCTTTTTGAAATATGTATTTATGAGTGGATTATCAGATTTACTATTTGCCATGCTGGCTGTGAATGCGAGGTTAACTATCTGTTGAGAACCAAGTCTAACAATTGCATTTTTTATTGTGGTAATCGGAGCCTTCCCTGAATTATAGGTAGTGTTGGCATGCCTGAGCATTACGGATGCTAATGCTGTATCTTCATTTACTAGTATTATTGCTTCTTCAATTCTGTACGAGTTGTCATTCATCATTTGTTGCAACCGCAATGCCACTTCGTGAAAAACCGGAATGTCAATTGGTTGCAAGAGCAACAGCTTCTTTATTATGCCTTTTTTGTCTACTGTTTTTTTCATAGCACCCAACATTCAAACATCATAACTCTGCACTCACTTTTTCACAGTCAACACTACCATAAGGCATAGTTAATCAGATTGCCTATTCAACGGAATTCCGTCTCTGCCAGAATCAATCTCGCCCCGGCCTCGCCCATCAGTCTTTGCGGAGCATATTTTGTCACTATCTGAAGGGTCGGGGCACCATTTGAAGCATCCCTCTGCCTTCTCATCTTATATCATCATTTCTGCAAATTTCTTCATATGAACATCTTTGTTGTCCGATATTGATTTTCGAGTTGCTTTATTTTGATACATTCTCATATCTGCCATTCTTACAGCTTCATGAAGCATCTCATTGGTTTCAGCAATTGCAGTGCCTAGAGAGAACTGTACAAAAAAGCCATCTTCAACATTATTCGCGTCATCGAGCAATAACCCGATGCGATTAACTGAAGCCTTAAGAACCTCACCGCCTGCTTCTGGAAGAAGGACGGTAAATTCATCTCCTCCGGTGCGCGCCACTAAATCATCGGCCCTGAACGCGCTTTTCAGAATGCCGGCAGCCTTACATATCATTTTATCACCAGCCGCATGACCACAGGAATCATTAGTAATCTTCAGCCCATCAAGATCGATAACAATTATACTTACCGGATACCTCCTGCTGCCAGCCAATCTGGCCAATTCAGCTTCGTAAAATGTTCTGTTGTAAAGGCCGGTCAATACATCGTGAGAGCTCAAATGCCTCAGCTGCTCTTCATAAACTTTACGTCTGGTAATATCCCGTATGAAAATCGTTACTTCATTGTCGGCTGATTTAACAAAGTTGAACACATGATAGCAGACTGCAGCCGCTTGCCTGAACATAAGGTCAATCTGATGATTATCTCCGTCTTGAAGTGTTGAGTTCATGCTGTTCAGAAAGCTTACTAGTACATCCGCAGGCAAGGAGTCGCTGACGTTGGTGCCTGCCGTAAAGCTGAGATCGGCATTTTGTTTAGGTTGATACTCGATCACCGTGCCATCACAAGCTATCCTTAGAACGGCATCAGGCATTGCTTCCACAATGTTTCTATTCTTTTTTTCACTTCGTTCTAACAGTTGCTCCGATTGCCTTCTCAAGGCCATCTCTCTCAGCATGGGATTTACAACCAATTTAGACATAAAGAGCAGTAAAAGACTGACGAGTGTTGAGTGTTCAAGTAGTTCGAAAATCAATGCACTTGATGAAAAATGTGGCTCTATGTAAATCTCAACCATCTCTGCAATGCCACTAGACACTACAAAGATGATTATGAAACGAAAGGCGAGAATTGATTTACTTGTAATGTTTGATCCGGGTTGGTCGAGCATAGAGCACAGCCCTCGTGACAGATAATGTCGTATACCGTATCAGCTTTTGCAGCATAGTTAAACAAATCTCTGAGATGCATTCATCATGACGCCTGTTTACGCTCATTCGAGAATCCAACGTCTTCAAATGAATACGTACCGCGCTCGTACCATGTAACTGCTGCAAATCCCCATTGAATCTCCCTTTAGGCCCCAGAAGATACGAATCAGGGGAGATTTAGAGGGGTTTGCTGCGAAATAATAAGAGTTACATGGCATTAGTGTCCATTACCAATCTCGGCAATAAAAAAGCAGTCAGCCCATTTGAGCTAACTGCCTGTTTTTGTTATGGCGGAGAAGGTGAGATTCGAACTCACGGAAGTGTTACCTTCGGCGGTTTTCAAGACCGCTGCCTTAAACCACTCGGCCACCTCTCCAAATCGATTTATTTCTATAGCACACCCTTTTCAAAATTTCAAAGGTTTATCTGGATTTACAGAAAGGCATGCCTGCCAATTCATGCCTCACAAGACACAGAATAAACCTGTAACGTACCAGCAGCATCACAGCCCGGTAATTTTCTCCAGACCGCCCATGTACGGACGCAGCACTTCAGGGATGACAACCGAACCATCGTCCTGCTGTCCATTTTCTAGAATCGCCACCAAGGTACGCCCTACGGCCAGGCCAGAACCGTTAATCGTGTGAACAAACTCCGGCTTGGATTTTTCTTCTTCGCGGAAACGGATGCCTGCCCTGCGGGCCTGAAAATCTCCGAACGTGCTGCAGGAGGAGATCTCGCGGTAACAGCTTTGCCCCGGCAACCAGACCTCAATGTCATAGGTCTTGGCCGAAGAAAAACCGATGTCGCCGCTGCACAGCGCCATGACGCGGTACGGGAGACCCAAAAGCTGAAGCACCTTCTCGGCATCCTGTGTCAACGCTTCCAGCTCGGCGGCGGACGTGGACGGATGGGTGAACTTGACCAGTTCCACCTTGTTGAACTGGTGCTGACGGATCAGGCCGCGGGTGTCCTTGCCATACGATCCGGCCTCGCGCCGGAAACAGGGGGTGTAGGCCGCATAGCAGATGGGCAGGTCGCTCTTTTTGATAATCTCGCCACGGTGGATATTGGTAACCGGGACCTCTGCGGTTGGGATCAGGTAAAAATCCGAGTCCTTCAGCTTGAACAGATCTTCCTCGAATTTTGGTAGTTGGCCGGTAGCGGTCATGCTTTCGCTATTGACGATGAAGGGCGGCAACACCTCTAGGTAACCGTGCGAACCCGTGTGCAGGTCAAGCATGAAACTGATCAGCGCCCGCTCAAGCCGGGCTCCGGCGCCGCGGTAGAGCGTAAAGCGCGCTCCCGTCAGCTTGGCGCCACACTCAAAATCAAGGATGCCCAGCTCTTCACCGATTTCCCAATGAGGCTTGGGAGTAAAGTTGAAACTGCCCGGCTCACCCCAGGTCCTGACCAGAACATTATCATTCTCGGACGTTCCCAGTGGAGTAGCGGGATCAGGCAGGTTCGGCACCGTCAGCAAGAACCCCTGCAGCTCCTCATCCACCTGCTTGAGCTCCTCATCCATGCCTTTGATTTTCTGGGAGACCTCTCGCATTTCCAGGATCTTATCCTGGGCTTGGCTCTTGTCCTTGATTCGGGCAATCTCGTCGGAAACCGAATTACGCAATGCCTTGAGCGTCTCACTCTCGCGCAGAAGATTCAAACGTCTGTCATCCAGCTCACGGAACCCGTCAAGGTAGGAAGCGCCCCCACGGGTACGCAGACGGCGCTCGGCCTCTTCCAGATTTTCGCGGATAAATTTTGTATCTAGCATCTCGAAACACCTTTATTTATTATGGGTAAGCGTGTATTTATTAGCACCGGAGTCACCCTCCCGTCAATCCAAAAGAACCCATTATGAACCTGACATCCGTTATATACATTCTCATAGTTGCTCTCCTCGGCCTGCCTCTGCCGGTACAGGCCGGGGAGCTCATCGTCAATGCCGTCGGTGACGTCATGCTGGCTGGCAGATGGGCTGCCTCCATCAAAAGCCAGGGATTCGACCTCCCCTTCAGCTCAGTCGCAGGGCAATTATCCCAGGCCGACATCACCATTGCCAATCTGGAGTCACCAATCGCCAGCGGCGGCAATGAGTTCACCGGCAAAAAATTCCGCTTCCGGGCCGATCCCGAGGTGGCAGCGGCACTCAAGAAATCCGGCATCAACCTGGTGAATCTGGCCAATAACCACACCATGGACTTCGGCCCGGAAGCTCTGAGCGAGACACTGTACCATCTCAACCAGGCCGGCGTCGCCTGGATCGGGGCCGGAGAGAACCTGGCCGAGGCGCGGCAGATGGCTCTCTACACCATCAAGAATAAGAAAATCGCCTTCCTGGGTTATTCCCTGACCCAGCCATCCGCTTTTTATGCCGGCAGAAACCGTCCCGGCACGGCGCCTGGTTTTGAGAAATTTATCATTGAGGATATCACGCGGGCACGCCAGCACGCCGATTACGTCATCGTCAGCTTTCACTGGGGCACGGAAGGCAGCAGCGAGATCCAGCCCTATCAGCGTACGATTGCCCACAAGGCCATCGAGGCCGGAGCAGACGTCATCATCGGCCACCACCCCCATGTGCTGCGCGGGATAGAGCGCTACAAAACCGGTATCGTCTTTTACAGCCTGGGTAATTTTGTCTTTGCCAGCAAAGGCACATCAGCGGATGCCGGCCTCATAGTCCGTCTGCGATTGAGCGACGCCCAACGTGAGGCCGAGCTGCTTCCGCTGGATATCTGCCACCGCCGGGTAGGATTCCAGCCGCAGCCTCTCACGGGTGAGCGGGCGAGCTGTGTCATCGAGCGGCTGAACCGGCTCTCAAAACCGTTTAAAACCGAAATCCGGCATCATGGTGGCAGATATGTACTCAACTTCTGACAGGAAAATCCTGTTGACAACCCTGCACGCCAAATATTCGCATGCTTCCCTGGCGCTGCCGTCTCTGGCAGCCTGCTGTCAGGACCTTCCCGGCAGTACCGTCATCATTCGCGAGTTTACCGTCAACGAGCCACGCGAGCACCTGTTACGAATGATCATGGCAGAGAGGGCCACACTGGTGGCATGCTCCTGCTATATCTGGAATATCGAACAAACCCTGCGTATCTGCTCCGACATCAAGAAGATTTCGCCGCACACGCTCATTGTGCTGGGAGGACCGGAAACTTCCTTCGGCACCTTTGAATTGATGCACGATAACCCGGCCATCGATTTTGTCATCAAGGGCGAGGGAGAAACATCCTTCCGCATGCTGCTGGAGATCGTGACAAACCACACCACCGGGCAATTACCCGGGGCGGCCCTTGAAGAGGTGCCGAACCTGTTCTTTCGCGACCGCAACGATATCGCGGTTGGACCTCATACCACCGGGCACATCCCGCTTGACAGCATCCCCTCCCCTTTCGTGGCCGGTCTGGTAGACGTGGGCAAACCGCTGGTCTACTACGAGACGTCCCGCGGCTGCCCGTTTGCCTGCGCATTCTGCCTGTCATCCGTCGAAGGCCAGGTTCGATCCTATTCCATGGAGCGTATCAAAAGCGATCTGCTGTTCCTGATGCAGCACAACGTGTCGCAGATCAAACTGGTAGACAGAACCTTCAACTACGATGCCCGCCGGGCGGATGAGATCTGGCGCTTTATTCTGCAACATAACCGCAGCAGCCATTTCCATTTCGAGATTGCCGCCGACCTGCTGACCGATGTCAATCTCGACACACTCAAACAGGTACCCGCCAACACCTTCCGCTTCGAGGTAGGGATCCAGTCAGCCTCACCGGCGACACTGGAACAGGTCAACCGGAAAGCAGATCTGGGCCGGCTGTTCTACATGATTCGTCGTCTGCACGCCGAGACCAGGATCGAATTGCACCTGGATCTGGTGGCGGGACTACCGGGCGAGAAATACTCAGGCTTCATGGAATCGCTTCAGGTAGTGGCTGATCTCCATCCGGAGCAGATTCAAGTCGAACCGCTCAAGGTCCTCAAAGGCTCACCCATGCGGGAGATCGCCCGGCGCGAAGACTACCATTTCTCCGGGTTTCCGCCCTACACCATCCTGCGTAATCCTTGGCTATCCTATGATGATATCGGGCGCATAGAAACCATTGGCCGTCTGCTGGACCTGTTCTATAACAACGGGGGCTTTTCCGCTGCACTTCGGTGCATGCAACAATACATGGGCACTGCCGTTCTCTTCGGCCGGATGGCGCAACAATCCGGCATCCAAAACCTATCCGGCCGTTCGCTGCGACGGCTGTACGAACTGTTTGCCGACCTGGCGGCCCCCCTGCTGCCCGAACCGCACCAGCACCAGCTGTTCGACGCACTCTTCTTTGACTACTGCGGCAGCGAAATGCCGTTATTGGGCAAACTACCGGCCTTTGCAGCAACCCGGCAACAGCAGTGCGCCTGGCCCGGTCTCAAGGACCTGCCCGGGGGGCTGGATCTGCCGCCCGGCAGCCGGGTTAAAATCCTGCGCTGCACATTCGAGAGGGATTACCGGGATGCTGCCTGGCTCGATGGCCCTGCCGACATAACCTTCGTGTATGCATCCGGTCAAGGGCGCGGGTTGCGCGTCGTGGTAACGTGAGGGGGGGAGTACGAGCAGAATGACCGGGACAGAGAATACCGCTTAAAACGAGGGGGCATCAGCCCACTCGACCGCTTCCATGGCGACCTGTTGCCCCAGCTCGGCCAGCAGGCCATCCATATCAGCTTCGAAACCTTCCATAATGGCAATCCGGATGATGCCGGCCACGTTGTCCACGGTGCTCATGACATTCATCCCTTCATAGGCCTCCAGAATAAACTTGAGATAGACCATATCCCGGTGCAGCACCTTGAAATAACGGAAGATCACGGGATCACATCCCCTTGAATAGCCACGAGACCCGCCCGTCCGGGAATCTCTCCCATGGAAAACGCACAGGCCGGAGCGCCGGAGATGCCTGCCACCGCCTCCCCCAGGGTGATACAGCGGACCCCATCCTGCCGCAAGCCATCCAGCAGACGTATGAACGACTGCCGGATGGCGCCGCCCTCCATTTCGGCGTGAATCGTCAGGACATTCAAGCCGTCTTTCAGATTGCCGCGGTAATACTCGTGGATATTAGCGGGGGTGACGCCGTTTTCGCCCAGGATCTCGTCAGCGGTCGGCAGGGTGGTCGGTATCTGCAGCGTGCGGAAGCGGCGGCCGGCCATAACCGGATAGAAGGGGGTGCTGCCACGGCCGTCGCTGGAATAGGAAAGCCCCAAGGCATCCTGCACCTCCAGCGAATCGGGTGAGACCGTCCAGCCGGGAGCGGCGGTGGTTGCCGCCCGATGCCCCAGGATTTCCTCGAACAGGGCACTGGCCCGCCCCAGTTCCATGGCGGTCAGATGTTTGGGGAACCAGGGCAGGTAATCATGCCACTTGACATGATCCCAGCAGTGGATGCCAACCTCGTGCCCCTGCCGTTCGGTCTCGCGCAGCACATGGGGGAAGCTGGCGGCAATCATGGGAGCTGGCAGCAGGACTCCGTACATCATTGTTTTCAGGCTGTATGCTGAAGGGGCGCCACTGCGCAGCTGTTTTTTCAGAAATCCCTTGCGGGTAAAGATCCGCCGCAAAGCCTTGCCCGAGTTATCCGGCCCCATGGAAAAATAGAAGGTGGCCATGGCACCGAAACGGGCCAGGTCGGACAGCAGATTCGGCACACCATCCCGCGTCCCGGCGTAGGTATCCACATCCACCTTCAATGCTACGATTTTTTCTGTCATGAATAGGTCTCTCTGCCGGGGATTCAGGCACGAGAGTGTACCAGCTTTACCTGCGGAGTAAAACCCAAATATGCACACATGCTTCTCTATGCCGCCCTGATACCGCCACGTTACCGGAAGATGAGACCGCTGCCCGGCGATATCCGTGCCGGATTCGCCACCCGCATCACTTCCCGGCGGGAGACGTACCGCCGGCGTTTATTGCACTACGCACCATTGCCAGCAGCTTGCCTGCCAAATACGGCTTGGCTATCAACATGACATGATCGTCGGCCAGACGTTGCTGATGAACGGAATCGGAGGCATAGCCGCTTGCAAATATCACCCGAACGCCAGGCTCGATCGCCCGGATTTCATCATAGGCGGCAATCCCGCTTTTCTTCGGCATGATCACGTCGAACAGCAGCAGCTGAATCCGCTCCCGGTTCTCACGGAATCTCTGTACGGCATCCTCCCCATCAACCGCGACAATGACGTTGTAGCCAAAACTTTCCAGCAGCGCCAGAGCCATGTTTCGCACGGTCTCGTCATCCTCCGCCAGCAGTATGGTCTCGGTGCCACGTTCCGGCTGTATGTTCAGCGGCACTATTTTGTTTCCATTAGCCTGCGCTGCGCTTAACGGCAGGTATATCCGGAATGTCGTGCCCTGGCCCGGCTCGCTATCGACTGTGATCCGGCCGTCATGCTGCTTGATAATGCCGTAGACAACCGCCAGGCCAAGACCCGTACCTTTGCCAACCTCTTTTGTCGTGTAGAAGGGATCGAAGATCTGCCGGCGCGTCTTATCGTCCATGCCGATACCGGTATCCGTCACGGTCAGTACGGCATACCTGCGGCTACGGTCATTGCCAAGTCCGGCACTATCCGGCTCGTCAAGCTCTGCACATGCGGTGGTGATTGCCAAGGAACCACCTCTGGGCAGGGCGTCCCGGGCATTGGTCGCCAGGTTGATCAACACCTGCTCAAGCTGGTGCGCATCGGCGAATAGCGACATCTTTCCGTCGGACAGTGTGATGGTACAGGTAATATCCTCGCCAATGATCCGCTGCAGGAACTTGTCCACGGACCTCACGATCTCATTCAGATCGACCGTGCTCTTCTCACCGCTCTGTCTCCTGCTGAAGAGGAGCAGATCCTGCGCCAGGTTGGCTGCCCGGCGAGCAGCTTCCAGCATGTGTTCGACATTCAGACGATGAGGATCGTCGTGCGCCATGCTCAACAGGGTCATATCCCCGTATCCGAAGATTACCGTCAGGATATTGTTGAAATCATGGGCAATACCGCCGGCCAGGGTACCGATCGATTCCATCTTTTGTGCATGCTGCAGCTGGGATTCAAGCCTCTTGTAATCGCTGATGTCCTGAAAGCTGAGCAGAACCATCGGATAGCCGGCGACCAGTACATTCGAGGTCGAAAAGAGAAACGTTATAATCTGTTCCGTTCCGTCGACGGAGATCGGCATTCTCGTTTCTACGTTCTGAAAACTCTGCCCGGTCTCGTAGGTGGCCACCACGGTCTGGCGGACGGCACAGGCCTGGCAATGGGGACCAAAACCGCACCCTGCGCTGCAATCCAAGGTGTGAACACAGCGCAATGCTTCACCGATTCGACGCCCGAGCAGATTGTTGATGGTCGAACCGCTGAACGTGCAGGCCAGACCATTCACCCGCCGCACCCGGCGATCCCCGTCAAGCAGCAGCATCACGAAGGGGGTGTTCTCAAAGATGGTGGCCAGCTCCTGTTCCTGCTGCCTGAGGGTCTCTTCGGCCTGTATGTGCTCGCCGATCTCTCTGCCCAGTTCGGTATTAAGCGTGCGCAACCCGTCTTCCGCCTGTTCGCGCCGGATCAGCGCCTCTTCCAGTTCCCCCACCTTCTGTTCCAGCTTGGCCGCCACCATCCGGCTGTATTCCCGCAGATACTGCTCGTCACTCTCATTTATCGGCGGGTGGGCCGGTTTCCTCTGACGCGCTTCCCATTCCTGCTTGATCTCGCAGACCTTTTCCCACAGTTTTTCAGGCTCGACCGGCTTGGCGACAAAGGCCTCCGCGCCCAGCGACAGCGCCAACTCGACCTCTTTCTCGCCGGTGTAGGTGGATGAATAGAAAACGAAGGGGATCGCATTGAGCTCCGGATCGGACTTGACAGCCCGGAGCAGTTGAAAACCGTCCATGCGCGGCATGAGCGCGTCGGAGATGATCATGTCCGGCTTATGGCACGCCGCCTGCTCAAGCCCCTCCTGCCCGTCCTGCGCCTCGATGACCGTACAGTGGTAGTGCTCGAAGGTATAGCGCAACAGCTTCCGGGCACTGGTGCTGTCTTCAACAATCAAGACCTTCATGGATGCCCCTCGCTCACACCAACAGCGATCATACTGCCGCCCGGCCGTCGCTTGCTGCCGGGGGCGCCAGCGGAAGCTCAATGGTCACTTCCGCACCGTCCACACCGTCCACACCGTCCGCACGGTTCGCAATCGAAATCCTGCCACCCATATGTTTCTCGATAATCATCTTGGACATATACAGTCCCACCCCTGTTCCCTGGGACATGAACTTGGTGGTAAAGTAGGGGTCGAAAATCTTGTCCAAGATCTCCGGGGGGATCCCCCCGCCATTATCGCTAACCGTCACCACGGCCGATGCCCCTTCTTGTGAACAGACGATGCTCACCTTCGGCGCCGGCGGCTGCCGCATCAGCAGCGCCTCTTTCGCATTCACGATAATGTTCAACAGGACCTGGGAGAATTCGTTCCTGAAGCCGTTTACGCAGGAGTCATATTCATTAACGATCCCATAGGCAATGCCATGGGACTCCAGATCCTCCCTGACAAGCGACAGGGCATCTGCAATGGCGGGATACAATTCAAACAACTGTCGCACCCGGTCCGGCTGATAGAACGTAGAAAAGGTGTTGATGGTGCGGGACATGTACGCCAGGATCTCCATGCACTCGGAGACGTATTCCCGGCAGGAATCCCTCGTCAGGACATCCATCTCGTACTCGACCTGGAGATTCTGAACGATGAGCGAAATGTTGTTGAGCGGTTGCCGCCATTGATGGGCGATATTGCTGAGCATCTCGCCCATGGCCGCCAGGCGGGACTGATGCGCCATGATGCGGTCTTTCTCCCGGTTCTGCTCCACCTCCCTGGCCACCCGCTGCTCCAGCTTGGCATTCAGGCAGCGCAGCTCGTCTTCGGCCTGGATACGCAGTGCCAGCGCCACTTCCAGCTCCTTTACCTTTTCTTCCAGCTTGCTGGCCACAATCCGGCTGTATTCCCGCAGGTACTGCTCGTCGCTCTCGTCTATGGCCGGGTGGGCCGGTTTTCTCTGGCGCACCTGCCAGGCATCCATGATCGCGCAGGTCTTTTGCCAGAGTTCTTCGGGCTCGGTTGGCTTGGCGACAAAGGCCTCCGCCCCGAGCGAGAGAATCAGTTTTTCTTCCTCTACCCCGGTATAGGTGGATGAATAGAAAATGAAGGGTATCGATTGGAGAGCAGGGTCGGCCTTGAGCGCCCGCAGCAGTTGAAATCCGTCCATGCGCGGCATGAGCGCGTCGGAGATGATGACGTCCGGCTTATGGAGAGCCGCCAGCTCAAGCCCTTCCTGCCCGTCCTGCGCCTCGGTGACCGTGCAGTTGTGGTGTTCGAAGGTATACAGCAGCAGCTTCCGTACATCGGCATTATCTTCAACGATCAGAACGTTCACACAGGTACCCCGTTCTCTCCCCGACCGAGCAGGTCGTGGATCTTGTCCATGATGGTCAAAGGATCGATCGGTTTTTCAAAATAACCGGTGCACCCGGCAGCCAGGGACTGGTCCATGTCCCCGGCCATGGCATTGGAGGTAATGGCGATGATCGGAATGGTCCCGTCGGCGCCGCTCGTGCGAATGCGCCGGGTGGCTTCAAGTCCGTCGATATCGGGCAGGTTGATATCCATCAGGATGAAGGCCGGACGCTCGGCTATGGCCAGCTCCACCCCCCGCAATCCGGTCTCGGCGGCGATCACCTCGTAGCCGTAGCGTTGCAGGGCATAGGTGATGAGCCGCAGGTTGTCACTGTTATCCTCTATTACCAGTACCTTTTTCATAGATACGCTCCGGAATCCTCAAGGTGAAGGTGCTGCCCCTGCCGACATCGCTTGTACAGAGTATATCACCACCCAGAACTTTCTCCACCAGCTTCCTGGTCAGATACAGACCGAGACCGGTCCCCGGCACCGTGATCTTCAGGGGCGATTCCAGTCGTACGAACGGTTCGAAGAGCCTCTGGATGTCCTCCCCGGCGATGCCGATGCCGCTGTCTTCTATCGAAATGCTGATCAACGGGGATGCCACAGCGGATGGCGGAAGCCTCTCACGCCCCTGTCCGCTATCCGCAACCTGCGCTGACAGGGTGATCCCACCCCGTTCGGTAAACTTCACGGCATTGCTGAGCAGATTGATGACGCACTGCAAGAGTCGGCGGCGATCGGTGCAGAGGTTGCGGTGAGGTATCTCCAGATGCAACTCCAGCCCCTTGTCATGCAGATCCTTGTCCACATACTGAACCGCCTCCGTCAGCAGGTCGTACAGATCGAACTCCTCCAAGCGGGCCTCGATCCGGCCGGCCTCGATCTTGGAAACATCGATCACATCATTGATCAGGCTGAGCAGGTGTTTTCCCGAGCGCTGGATGATGCCGAGGTTTTCCTTCTGTTCCGGATTGATCGGCCCGAGCCATTCGTCGTGGAGGATACTGGAGAAGCCGATGATCGAATTGAGCGGCGTCCGCAGTTCGTGGCTCATGGATGCGATAAACATGGACTTCAAGCGATCCAGCTCTATCAGTTTGGAGTTGGCATCTTCCAGCTCCGCGGTCTTCAGGTTGAGATCATCGACGATATTCATCAGCGCCTGCTGGTTACCCTGAAGTTCCTGGCTCTTATCCAGCAACTCGTTCGTGCGCTGCTGAATCAACTCTTCCTGGAGAACACGCTGTGACTCCAGTTGTTCAGACATCTGCATCTGCCGGGTGATATCGCGCGAAATGATCGATGCCCGTATCAGCGCCCCCGCCGAGTCGGTGATCGGCGAAACGGTCAGCGACACGTAGATCCGTTGGCCATCCTTGCGCATCCTCTCGGTGGTGAAATGTTCGACCCGCTCGCCCCGCCTGAGTGTTGCCATGATTTCAGGCGGATCCTCCTCATGTCCCGGCGGGATCAGCAGCGAGATATGCTGCCCGATGGCCTCCTCGGCACAATAGCCGTAAATCCGCTCCGCTCCCCGGTTCCAGGAGAGAATAACGTCGGCTAGATCCTTGGACAGGATGGCATCATCGGAGGATTCTACGATGGAACTCAACAAATGCTCCGACTCTTCTTTTTTTTTCCGATCCGTAATGTCGTAGATGGTCGAGCGGCTCATCAAAAAGGCGCCATCCGGGCCGGTGATGGCGGTTGCATTGAGGAGCACCGGCAGGATGGTGCCATCCTTGCGCAGCATTTCGAATTCCAGATCCTTGATCAAACCCTGCTGCTTGAAGCGCGGGAAATACTCGCGAAAGGCCTGCGCGCTCTGCGGGGTAACCATATCGCTGAAGCGCTTCCGGCCGACGATCTCATCCCGTTGATACCCGAGCCATTGCAGCTCGGTATCGTTTATGCGGACAAAGGTACCCTGGTCGTCCAGGGAGTGGTAGCCACAGGGAGCGTGGTTGTACAGGTCGTGGATCACTTCGGCGTAGAGGCGCAGCTCCTCCTGCGCCCGTTCCAGCGCGGCAAGCTCTCGTTGCAGCTGTTCGTTGGCGCGCTGCAATTCGGTCGTCCGGTCCGTAACCCGCGCTTCCAGCTCATCCCTGGCTCGTCTCAGCTCCTCCTCGGCCTGCTCCCGCTCCCCGATCTCCTGTTCCAGTTCCTCGTTCACCTCGCTCAGTTGTTCATTGAGCTGATTGAGCCGGGTGTGCCCGAGAATCTCGTTTTTCAGTACCAGGGCGGTATAGTTGAAAAAGGCCGTCAGATGCTTATACAACTCGCACATGCGGATATGCAGACTCTCCATCTTGAGGACGCCGATCAGATCCTTGCCCACCACAAGCGGATAAATCCAGGTGTAGGCGTGGCTGAATCCCGGGGTTGTCATGCGCGTATCGCTGAAGTCGTGCTCCAGCTCGACCGGTTCATGGCTGGCAACGACCTGTTGCACCTGTTCGTCGTCGATTGCCTCAAGCCTGGTCTTTGTGCCGTAGACGTCGACTGAAAAGAGGTCACTGTCGATCCAGTAGTAGAGGACGATGGTGGTACCGCCCACGACATCGAGGATGTTGCGCAGCACGCAGTCAACCGTATCCTCCAGCCCCGAAGCAGCGTTCACCCGGTTTATCAGGCGCATGACGAGCTGGAGCTGCGATTTTTCCCGGGCCAGTTTATTGGCGCGCTGCTCCAGATAGACCAGTTTGCCCTCGGGTATGGTTACGTTATCCGGCATAGGCACTCACTCCTGCTGCATTACCTTTGGTGCAGCACCATCCCTGGCGCCTCTCAGCACCTCGCGCACCTTGACCAGCAAATTCTTGGGATGCAGCGGTTTCGAGATAAAATCGAGGCGCTGGTCAAGCATGCCGCGCTTATGGATAATGTCACGGGTATAACCGCTTATAAAGACCACCTTGACGGCGGGATCCAGCTTGCGCATCTCGTCAAAGACCTCTTTCCCGTTCATCCTCGGCATAATGACATCCAGGATCACCAGATCGATGCTGTCCCTGTTTTCCCGGTAGCGGCTGAGCGCTTCGACGCCATCCACCGCCGTGATGACGGTGTAGCCGAACATGTTCAGCACCTTATCGGCCAGTTCCCGTAACGAGGCATCGTCATCGGCCACCAGGATCGTTTCGGTCCCCCGCTCCGGAATCTCCTCCTCGTTGGCCTGCATGTCCGCAACGGCCGGTTGTATCAGAGGCAGATAAATCTTGAAGGTCGTTCCCTTGCCCGGCTCGCTGTACACATTGATGAAGCCGTTATGCTGCTTGACGATCCCGTAGACGATGGACAGCCCCAGGCCGGTTCCCTTGCCGACCTCCTTGGTGGTAAAGAACGGTTCAAAGACCTTCTTGCAGATAGACTCATCCATACCCGCCCCCGAATCGGACAGGGATATGACGGCATAACTCCCCGCTTCGCCGTAACCATGGAGCTTGATGTATTCAGCATCGATCTCGACCCGGCCTGTTTCAAGGTGGAGCAGCCCGCCGTTCGGCATGGCATCCCGCGCATTGGTCGCCAGATTCATCAGCACCTGCTCGATCTGTCCACTGTCGGCGTTGACGGTCAACTCATCCGTGCAGATGCCAGCCTTGAAGTCGATATCCTCGCCGATGATCCGTTTCAGAAAATTTTCGGTCTTACTGACGATCTGGTTGAGATCGACCGGCTGCGGGTTGCTGATCTGTTTCCGGCTGAACGCGAGCAGGTTTTTGGTCAGATCGGTGGCCCGGTTGGCGGCAGCCAGGACGTGATTCAGGTTCTCGCGCTGCGGATCATCCTTGTCCATATGCATCTCAATCAGGGTGCTGAATCCGATGATGCCGGTCAGGATATTATTGAAGTCGTGTGCGATCCCGCCTGCCATCTGGCCGATGGCCTCCATCTTCTGGGCCTGGAAGAGCTGGTTTTCCAGCAACTTTTGTTCGGTGATGTCACGGGCGGCAGCAAACACACCTTTTATCGCTCCGTTTTCATCCCGCAACACCGAGGCGTTGTACAGTACCGAGGCCGCATGTCCGTCCCGGTGCTGAATCTGCAGAGGATAGTCCCGCACCACGCCTTCACGAAAAACCTGCTGATACCCGCTCAGGGCTTGTTCCGGTTCGGTGAAATAGTTGCAGAAATCGTCGCCGATCAGTTCCTGGCGAGAATAGCCCGTAATGGTTTCCGTAGCGGTGTTGACATCTGTGATCTTTCCGTCGGAAGCAATGGTGACCAGCGGATCGAGGCTGGCCTCTATCAGACTGCGGTTATAGTCGTTCGACAATCTCAGCGCTTCCTCCGTGCAGCGGCGCTCCTGTTCCTGGCGGTCCCTCTGCTGGCGGGCATTGAGGATGGGGGAGATGCGGAGGGCGATGATCTCTTGCAGCTCCTTGTCGTCATCGCTGTATCCGCCCTGCTTGTTGGCCACGGAGAGCAGCCCGATCACCTGGTCGCCAAACAGGATCGGCACGGTCAGGAAGTTGTCGATCGGGATGTGCCCCTCGGGCGTATGAAAGGGTCCATTGGCATAGAGGGCGGTCTTCTCCCGGATGGCCCTTCCCCACAGGCTCTCTCCCCAGCTGTCGGCCGGAAAGACGATGGTTTTGCCCGGAATCCGGCACGCTTCCCAGACCTCTCTGGTCATGCTGGGGACCACCAGATCGCCATTGTCCGCGATGAATCCAAACACCCCAAACCGGCTTTCCGTTGCCGCCAGGACAACCTCCAGCACCTCGCCGAACACATCCTCGTCAGCGAAGGTCAGGAATATGGTCGAGATCCGGTCCATCAGCGTTATTCTGCGTTCAGATCTTCGCAACTCATCCGCCACCCGTTTGCGCTCATTGATCTCTTCCACAAGCGAAACGGTTCTCGACTGTACTTTCTGCTCGAGCTGTTCGTTCAACGCCTTCAAATTCTTCTGGGCCGTGATCAATTCGCCATTCTTCTGGATGGCGGCCTCGTATGAGGAAAGCAGGAGATTGAGGATCTGGATGCGGTCCGACTTGATGAAATAGCGTTCGTTGTCGAGGACGATCTCAACGCCGAGCTGGGTCTGCTCGACATCTCTGAGATTCTTGTTTGCGATGACGTACTGGATGCGCGAAAGGATATATTTTTCTTCGTATGGTTTCGTCAGGAAGTTGTCCGCCCCGCATTCCAGTCCCTTGACAACATCCCGCGGATTTGAAAGCGACGTCAGCAGAATCACCGGGATCCCCCTGAACCTGACGTCCTGTTTGATCTCCCGGCACAGCTGATAGCCATCCATCTCGGGCATGACGATATCACTGATGACCATGGCCGGCCTGCGCGCCTCGATCTGCGAGAGCGCCTCAATACCGTTGGCGGCCAGCGACACGACGTAGTTGTGCCGTTCAAGGACATATTTCAATTCCTCGGCCTGGGTCGGACTGTCTTCCACAATCAGGATCTCTGCCCGGTTGTATTCGCGGTTGTCATCTTTCATAGGTAATTCCCTTTTTGATGAGCGCTATCTGGTTACCTGGCCGGCATATTCCTGCCGTTCGGACACCACCCTTTTCAGAACCCGTATGATCGCATCGGGCGGCAGCAGATAGGTAGCCGCATTGAGGCGTTCCGCCTCGCCCGGCATGCCGTACACGATAGAACTCTCCTTGTCCTGGGCCATGGTTACGGCGCCTTGCTCTTTCATCTGCAGCAGTTCTTCCGCACCGTCCTTGCCCATGCCGGTCAGCAGTATCCCGGCCGCATTGCCTCCATACACCTGGGACACCGAGCGAAAGAGCCGGGAAACCGAGGGACAATGCCCGTTGCGGGGGTCCCCTTTTCTGAGCGTTATCCAGCCCTCCCTCTCCACCTCCAGGTCGAAACCGTCCGGGGCGACATAGGCGCAGCCGGGATGGAGAGGCTCATCATGAACCGCCAGCTTGACCGGGATACCCGAGGATCGCGCCAGCCACTCGACAAATCCGCTGGTGAATCCAGTGGCCATGTGCTGGACAATCAGGACCGGGGCAGGGAAATCCCGTGGCAGAGCGGCCAGGATGCGCTGGATGACGACCGGTCCTCCCGTGGAGGCGCCGATCGCCACCACCCCTATCCCGCTGGTCTCGCGCCTGAGCGCCTGGTCCGGCAGCCCAGGGGATCCGGCTTCCCGGGCCGGGCGCGGCCACCTGCGGACGACCCGCACCCCGGACATGGCCCTGACGGTTCGGAGCAGTTCCTGGACGGTTTTTCCGTGCTCCGGGTGACCCATGCCGCTTGGCCGTGCCACGAAGGCAACGGCGCCCGCCTCCACGGCGCGGAAGGTCATCGAGACCTCCTGCGGGTCGGCGCTGCCCGAGACAATGACGATCGGAACCGGATTAGTTTCCATGATAATGCGGGTCGCCTCAAAGCCGTCCATATTGGGCATGTGCACATCCATCGTGACCACATCGGGCCGCTTGTCTCTCACCGCCTCGATGGCCTCCCGGCCGTCGCAGGCGGTGCCGATCACCCGTATCTCCGGGTCGGCATCCAACAGGTGAGAAAGGAATGCCCTGACAACCGGCAGATCGTCTACTACCAGGACCTTGATCACGCTACCCTCCCCTACACGAGTCTCTTGAGCACCTCCAGCAGGTGGCTCTGGTCAAAGTTGCTCTTGGCGATATAGGCGTTTGCCCCCACATCGATCCCGCGTTCCCGGTCTTCGCGCGATTCGAGGGCGGTCACCAGCACCACCGGCAATTCGGCGAGCCGCTTGTCGGCGCGGATATGGGCGGTAAGATCGAAACCGTTCATCCTCGGCATCTCCACATCCGACACCACGATGTCGAAATCCGCGCCTTTCAGCTTGCTGCAGGCATCGAGCCCGTCCACCGCGGTAACCACGTCATAGCCCGCCGCCCCCAGGATGTTCTGGAGCAGCGTCCGGGTCGTGATGGAATCCTCCACGACCATCAGGGAGGGCCTCCGGCTGAGTTCCTGCCGGGTATCGGCCGCGATACCCGGCAGCGCTGAATGAGCGGAACGTTTCACTGCCGATTTCAACAGGTCCGGGGCATTGAGTATCGGCACCACCGTGCCGTTCCCGATGATCGTAACACCCGCCACGTTGCGCACGCGGGAAAGCTGCCGGCCCAGATTCTTCAGCAGCACCTCCTGTTCGTTCAGCACCTCATCCACCAGAAAGGCGATACGTGTGCCGGCCACGCTCAGGACGACCGTCTGGATCATATCCGTGGCAGCCGCCCTGTTGACCGGCGCTGGCAGCTCCAGAACCTCCGCCAGCCGGACCAGCGAGACCGGCACACCCTTGACATGGATCGTCTCACGGTTTTCAACGGTTTTGACATCCTCCCGTTCCAGCCGCACCGTTCGTTCCACGTGCATCGCGGGAATGATGAAAGCATGTTCACCCAGGCGGACAAGAACGCCATGAAAGGTCGCAACCGTCAGCGGCAGGACAATACGGAAGCGGGTGCCGGCATCGGGGAACGTTTCAATGGAAATCGTTCCGCCGAGCCTCTCCACCTTTTCCCTGACAATGGCAAGACCGAGCCCCCGGCCCGACAGCCCGGTGATGATCTGGCTCGTGGATAGCCCCGATTGAAAGACATACGGCACCAGCTCCTGGTCGCTGAGCTCCTCCACCCGCTCCCGTGGCAGGCTGCCGAGTTTCAGCAACGCGGCCCTGACGCGCTCCAGGGCGATACCGGCTCCGTCGTCGGCAATGACGAGCACCACCCGGTTATCCAGCGCAGAGACCTCAACCGTAATCGTCCCGCGTTGCGGTTTGTTGTTAGCCCTGCGCTGCTCGGGACTCTCGATGCCATGATCGATGCAGTTCCTGATCAGATGCAGGAGCGGATCCTTCAACTCCTCCAGGATGCGCCGGTCGATCTCGATCTCCTCGCCACGGATCAGCAGGTCGGCCTCCTTGCCGTTGTCCCGGGAAAGCTCCCGCACGATCTTCGGCAGTATCTCCAGCAGCGATGCAAAGGGAAACATCAGGACCTTCTTCATATCCGCCAGGAGATTGTTCACCATGCCGTCCAGTGTCCTGCTGTCGTGTCGGGCTGTTTTTATGCCGCTGACAAACCTGGTCTCCAGCGTTTTGATGAATTCCCGGTTCCAGCCGAGAAATTCCACCAGCCTCAGTGTCTCGGGATCTGTCCCGGCGCCGCTGTTTTCGCCCGGCCCGGCCGTCGCCCTGGCGGATGACGACGTGATCTGCTGCATCAGCGGCAGGACCCTGGCCCACTCCTTTTCCCAGGCATGGAAGGACGCGCGCGCCTCGCGCATCTGTGCCACGCGCTGGGCCGCCGAGAGCTTTGCAAACAACATCTCCTCCGACTGCAGCAGCAGCGTTGTCAGCTTGGCGGTGGGCACCCTCACGGTCTCCGTCAATACGGCATGAAGCGGGGCTGTGTCCGGAAGCGGGGCAACGCACGACAGGGGCCCGGATGAGGGGTCGCGAGGCGGGGAAGCGGGGGGCAGGGGCGCGCGGGGCGCCTTCGGCTCCGCTGCCCTGTTTTCTCCCGGCAGCGCTTCCTCCAGCCGGCTGACGAGGTCAGCCAGCAGGGCTTTCCCCTCGCCGTCCGGTTCGCCTCCGGCGGCGCCGAGCAACCGGCCGAGATGATCGGCCGCTTGCTGCAGGAGGTCGGACAGTGTTGCGGAACCCTCGATCTCATGCCGTTTCATGGCGGCAAAGACCCCTTCCATGGCCTGGCACAGGGCCTCGATCTCGGCCAGGTTGACGGAACGGGCAGCCCCTTTCAGGCTGTGGGCCTCCCGGAACACGGCCTCCACGATATCCGTCCGCTGTTCCGCGGCCTCGGCCTTCTCCAGTTCGTCCAGCCCGCTGTAAATCTTGCGCAGGTGCTCGTCCGCTTCGATCCTGAAGGTGGCGAGCAGGCGTTGCAAGAATGCGGCGTCCTTGTCGATCATGGGAACCTCAAGTTAAAATATGAATTATGAATTATGAATTATGAATTTGTATTACTCATCCTTCATCCTTCATCCTTCATCCTTTAAACTTTATACCTCGCCACCAGCCCCTTCAGCTTCTGCCCTAGGTCATGCAGCCCCTGCACGGTCAGCTCCACCTGCCGCATGCCGCTGACGTTCTGCTCGCTGGCCTGACGTATATTCTCCATCGCCAGGGCCACCTGATCCATGCCGGTCAACTGCTGTTGACTCGATGCAGAGATCATCAACGCGGCCTGGGCCGACTCGTCGATGCTCTCACCCATCTGGCGGATGGCCTCGCCGGCCTCCTGCGATTGCCGGACACCCGCCGCCACCGCCTTGTTGCCCTGCTCGGTCGCCAGCACCGCCGCGTTGGTGGCCTTCTGGATATCGTTCAGGATGGTCCGCACCTGGGCGGTGGCCTCCTTGGACTGTTCCGCCAGACTCTTCACCTCCTGGGCCACCACGGCGAAGCCCTTGCCCTGTTCCCCCGCCTTGGCCGCCTCGATGGCGGCATTGACCGCCAGCAGGTTGGACTGTTCCGCCAGGTCATTGACCGTGGCGATGATCTCGCCGATGGTCTGGCTCTGCTCGGAAAGCCGCACGATGCTGTCGGCGATGGCCGCCACCTGCCCCTGGATGCGCCCCATCCCGGCGATGGATTCCTCCACCGAACGCCGGCCGGTCTGGGCCGACAGGACCGCCTTCTGGGCCACCTCGGAGACATCGCGCGCCTTCTGGCTCGACACCTGGACGGTCTGCTTGACCTCCTCCACCGTGCTGGTCGTCTCGCTCACCGCCGTTGCCGTCTCAGCGGCGCCGGAGGCCACCTGGTTCGTGGAGGCCATGATCTCGCTGGATGAAGAGGCCAGCACATTGACCCCCTCGATGATCTCGCGGGTGATCTCCCTCAGGCTGCTCCCCATGGCGGCCAGGGCGTTGCCCAGCATATCTCTCTCCGACTGGGGGATCACCGTGACGGAAAGGTCGCCGGCGGCGATACGGCGGGTCGCATCGGCATGCCCCTTGATGTTTTCGACCATGCGCCCAAAGGCCCGGATCAGGATTCCGACCTCATCTGTCCGGCCGGCAGCGGGCACATCGACATCCAGCTCGCCGGTAGCGATCCGCTCCGCAATGGCGGCGATCCCGGTCAGCGGTTTGGCAATGGCCGTGTTCATGATCAGTGTCATGGCCGTGCTGATCACGACGGCCAGCACAGCGGCCAGCAGGAATATGATCAGCGCTTTCCTGGCGTTCTGCCCGGACAGCAGGAGCCGCTGTTGGGCCTGATCCATCTCCACCTGGTCCAGCGTGAGGGCGATATCGTGCATCTTGTTGTAGCGCAGCACCTGCGGTCCAAGCGCCAATTGGCGCGCGGCCTCGACCTTGCCCGCCATAATCAGGTTTTCCTCTTCCTCGAATGCGGACCGGTAGGTCTCCCAGAGCGTTATAATCTCCCGGAGCGCAGCCATGAATATTGGATCGTCCTTCTGGGCCTGTTCGAGTGTCTTGATGCCAGCGTCGATCTCCTTGAAGCACCCCTTGATGTCATTGAGCAGCGCCTGCTGCCGGGAGCGGTCGCTGGTGATCATCATTTCCAGCAGCTGTGCCCTGGCCCGGTTCTGGTCGGTTCGCAACTCCAGGATGTTAAGCGAGCCCTGGTAGTTTTTTTGGAACAACTCCTGCTGCGACTGGGTTGTGGCCGTAATCCCCAGGTACGCCGTCCAGATCACGATGATGATCAGTGCCACCAGCAGGCTGAAGCAGCAGACAATCTTTGAGCGGGTGGACAGATTCAGAAACCATTGCATGGGAAACCCTCCTCGTTAAATTTCAGAGTGCATCGCGACAGCTATACCTCTTCATGGACCACGATACCCCGGTCGCCGAGTATCCGGCCGCCATCCAGCACCACCAGCCGGTCCTCCGTAATCCCCTTGAGATAGTCGCAGCGGATGTCGGTCAGGGTGGGGAGCGAGGGCTGCAGATGACTGAGGGCAAGCATCCGCACCCCCAGGATGGCATCCGCCAGAATGCCGAACTCGATCGCAGCGTCGCGGACGATGATGACCTTGTTGAGGTCGGAGAGCCCCTTGTCCGGCAGTTCAAAAAACTGCCGCAGGTCGATGATCGATAGGATCTTGCCCCGCACGTTCATGACCCCCACGACAAAGCGCGGCGTGCAGGGGATGCGGGTGAGATCCTTCAGCGGGTACACCTCCCCGATATAGGACAGCTCGATGCCGTAGCGCTCGTAGGCCAGGGAAAACTCGACCACCTCGATGCGCTCGGCAGCCGCCTCGGCCTGCTCGGGTGGCCGGGCCAGAATCCGGGCCCGCGCCGTCAGGATCTCCTGCTGCTCAGCTTCAAGCAACGGCGATGGGCATCCAGCGGATGGCGGTCGGACCTCCGGCGCTGCTTCAGGATCAGAAGACCTGTGATTACCCGCCGCGGCATTAGCTTCCATCCCGCTCTCCCCTCGTCTCCATCGATCCGATGATATTCATGAGCCTGCCCGCCGTCATCCCTTCGGCTTCCGGCAGAATTTCGTCCGCAGGACAGCTGCCGAGGATTGTCAGGGCGGTCTCCAGATACGTGCGGTACTCCTTGAGCCTGCCCCCTTTCCGGGCAAGGTTTGCCAGGGCCAGATGGGCAACCACCAGGTTCTGGTCCAGGTAGAGCGCCCGCTTCAGCGAGTTGCCCGCCTCATGGTCGGCGCCCTGTTCCTGGAGAATCATGGCCCGGAGATAGTGCAGGCCCGGGTTGAGTTTGTCCGTGGCCAAGGCCTGATCGAGCAGCAGCAACGCATCGGCCAGCTGCCCTTGATTGGCGCGGATCCGGCACAACAGGACCGTCGCCGGGACGTTCACGCCATCCGGCCGGAGCAGCGCAGAGAGTTTGTGCTCCGCTTGCGGGTAGAGTCCCCGCTCATACAGCGCCAGGGCCTCTTCGTAACAGGATTGCTCCAAGGGCAGGGCCGGCCGGACAACCGGCGGTACTGACTGGGGACGGACTGCCATGGGCGGGGCCCGGCGAGCTTCCGGCACGGCTGGCGGCGAGGGAGCCAAACGGGTGTTCGGCTCAGGCCCCCTGTGTTCGGGCTGCCTGGCGCCTGGCGGCTGTTTCTGATAATAGATCGCGTCGCGGAAATTAACGGCCTTGAACAGCGGAGAGAGGAGCTGGGAAACCTCGCAGGGGCTGACGATCAGCCAGCCACCATCCACGAGCGAGCGGTGGAATCGTTCGACAACCTTGCGGGCCAGCTCCGGGGTAAAGTACATCAGCACGTTGCGACAGAAGATCACGTCCATGGCATTCGTGTCGCTGGGTAGCGAGGGATACGGATCCTCGATCAGGTTGAGATAGGCGAAGGTCACCATCTTTCTGATCGGGGCGATCAACCTCAAGCGGCCGTCAACGCTCTTTTTGAAGTAGTTCTCCTTGAGCCAGACAGGAGGGTCGCGGAATGACCATTCCGTGTAGATCCCTTCCACGGCCTTGCGCAGCGCTTGAGGGTTGATGTCGGTCGCCAGGATCGAAATATTCCAGCCGTGCAGGAGATGGTTCATCCTGTGGAGTGTAATGGCCAGGGAATAGGCCTCTTCGCCGCTTGAACACCCCGCGCTCCAGATCCGCAGCCGCTGCTCGCCTGGCCGGCGCGTGCGGGTGATCTCCGGGATAATCTCTTCAGCCAGAATTTCGAAGCTCCGCTTTTCCCGCAGAAAGTAGGTTTCCCCGATGGTCAGGTAGCCGGCCATGGCTTCAACCAGCTCCTTGGAAAGCGGGGCGCTCATGAACCAGTTGGCGCAGCCCTCCGGGTCCCGAAAGCCGAGTTCCCCGGCGGCCGAACTAAAGGCATTTTTCAGGGTCTGCCATTTGGCTGGCGGAAAATGCAGACCCATCTGGGCGGCGACATGACTGCTGAGCCGTGCCAGCAGCTCATCCGGCAGCCCTGCTCCCGCTGGTTCGGGTATCCGGCTTTGGCTACAGTTCATGGGACTGCCCCGGTTGCCCTTCCCCGGCCTGCCCGCCGATGGCGGCACACCCTTTCGGCCAATCGGCCGGGAGCGCTTCATCAGCAAGGGCCAGGATTTTGTCAAGATCGGAAATCAGGACCATGCCGTCCGCCAGGATCATCACCCCTTCGACGCGTTCCATGTGAGGGAGTATCTCACCGGACGGAACAACCCCCGCGGACGGACAGGCCAGGACCTCCAGCGCCGCATCCGCCACAAGTGCAAACGTCCCGGCAGCAGTGGCTGCAATGATGAACTGGTCGCTCGTGCCCATGCGTTTCTCCGGATGGTGGAAGCATTTGCGCATGTTTATGACCGGAACGATCCGGCTCTGCACATTGATAATGCCATGCACGATTTCCGGGGCATCGGGCAGCGCGGTAACCGCCACCGCCCGCACAACACGTTCAACCGCATCCAGATGGAGAGCGTAACGCTGCCGGTCGAGTCTAAAGACAAGCAGCAGGGCAGATGTGTTGACAGACCGATCCTCCATCGTACCTCCCGGGCAGCGCTGTAGCTCGTACGGTTGCGGGCCTGGTGCCCTGGCCGTGCGCATCAGTCAGGATTCATACATTTTAGGACGTGCCGCCAAAGGATGCGTTCCACCTCTCCTTAAGTCTCAGGGCAGAGCGGCTCTCGTTACCGGCAGCGTGATCGTGAAGGTGGTTCCGATGCCGGTCTCGCTGGCTACCTCGATCGTGCCGCCATGCTTGTTGACAACGATATCGTAGGCGATGGCCAGTCCGAGCCCGGTCCCCTTGCCCACCTCCTTGGTGGTGAAGAACGGCTCGAAGATCCGCGAGACATTCTCCGGCGGGATACCCTGGCCGGTATCGCTGATGGCGATCCACACCGTGCCATCCTTTTCCCCGGTCGCTATGCGGATCTCGCCCTGTTCCTTGATGGCATGGGCCGCATTCACCAGCAGGTTCAAAAACACCTGATTGAGCTGACCCAGATTGCACCAGACCTGGGGCAGCCGACCGTACTCCCTGGTCACGGTCGCCTTGTACTTCAGCTCGTTCCAGGCAATCGAGAGGGTGCTCTCCAGCCCCTCGTTGATGTCGCTCAAGGCGCCGGCCGAGCTGTCGATCCGGGAAAAGCTCTTCAGGTCCTGGACGATCTTGCGGATCCGCTCCGCACCTTCGAAGGACTCGGCTATCAGCTCGGGCAGGTCCTGGCAGATGTGGTTGATCTTGTATTTTTTTCGTTCCTGCATCATGAGCTCCCGGATGGCCGGGTCGCAGCCGCCACACAGCTGTTCATCGGAGCCAAGGAAGGCGGTCAGCTTATCTACGTATCTGCCGAGACTGCCCAGATTGCTGATGATGAATCCGATCGGGTTGTTGATCTCGTGGGCCACCCCGGCCGCCAGCTGGCCGATGGAGGCCATCTTGTCCTGCTGGAGAAGTTGCGACTGGACCATCTTCAGGTCGTCATAGGCCCGCTGCACTTCGTCATTCCTCTCGTTCAGCTCGCTCGTCCGTTCCTGGACGCGCTGTTCAAGGCTCTCGTTCGATTTTTCCAACTCGTCTTGTGCCTTTTTGTGCTCCTCGATCTCCTTTTCCAGCAGTCCAGCCTGCGCCTGAAGGCGTTCCTGGGCCATCTGACGCTCGGCCACCTCCTGTTCAAGCTCGGCCGTCTGGATATGGAGTTCTTCCTCGGCCTGTTTGCGCACCGCGATCTCGCTGCGCAGTTGTTCATTTGTTGTGGAAAGCCTTTCCGCATTCATGCTTATTGCGTCACGCATCGCTGCAAAGCTGTTGATGAGTACTCCGACCTCATCGTTTTTCGGCTGTGGCAACGGCACCTCATAGTCACCACCTGCCAGCCTTTGGGATGCATCGGAGAGGAGGCGTATCGGTTTTCTCACCAGCTGTTCAAGGACAACAACGGTTGAGAGCAGAAAGAGGAACATTACAACGAGCAGCATGGTCAGAAGATGTGAGCACCAGGTATTAATCGCCCTCAGCTGCCCGGTGAGATCTACCTTTACGGCAAGTTTTCCCAACCGCGAGCCCGCATATTGAATGTCCTGCGACAGAATCCTGATGTCATGAGATTCATTCCCTTTAGGCAGGCGACTGGCGTCAAGAGGATACAGTACCCTCCCGTGGGGATCGAATAACTGGATATCCACCCAGTTTCCGTTCTTGCTCAGGAGGGCGTCAAGCGTGCTATAGATCCCGTCAAGCTGGTTACCCAGCAGAAAGGGCACCAGTCCATCGGCCACGCTCTCAAGATGCCGTTTCTCCGATTCCCGGTAGATCGCTTCTACGCCCGACCGCCACCTTGGAGTCCAGACGGCCGATATATAGGCCGCCAGGATGACACTCGCCAGGAAAATCGGTAGAAAGATTTTTGTTCTCAGCCCCATGCGCTTATTCCTTGACCCAGAATTTGTCCAATCCCCACTTCCTCATCGGGGTGTACTGACTGAAGGCGGCTGATACGGGGTGATTCATCGGGATTTTTGCCAACAGCTCCCGGTCACTGGGTGCAGCCTCCATCTCGATAAAGGCACGCCGGACCTTTTCAGCATCCCGGCCGGCAACTCTCGGATGTACCGCCACGGGATGAGATGGCATGGGGCGTGTTACATAAATGACCTTCAGGGCATCCCGTATGGCCGCTTTCTGTTCATGCAGGGTCTTTTCGACGCCGCCCCCTGCTTCCGCAAGCCCTTTTGCCACATAGAGATACACTGAGTCGTGCGATGATACGTACAGCGGGGAAAAACGGATGTGGAAGAGGTTGGAGAGTTCTGCCCGCATCAGAAGGGATGCACCCAGGGCATTGGGTGAGGGAAAGGCAATGGTTTTGCCGTTCAACTCGGACGGGCTTTTGAAGGGGCTGTCCTTACGGACCACCAGTATCCCGCGAAGCTCTGTGCGGTCGCGGATGATCGGCTGGTAACCAACCGGCTTTTCAGCCTTCAGAAGTAGATACGGGTTCAGGTATACGAAATCATAGACGCCTTTAAGGCATTCTTTTTCAAAGGCCGAAATAGTAGCCGCGGAAACCAGTCTGAAAGACAGCCCGGTCCGTTTCCCCAATTCATCCAGAATCGGTTTCCAGGTCGCGAACAGTTGCCTCTGATCATACTGGGGGACGACCCCGAAGGTGTAGACCTCAGCCGCATTGGCGGGTGGAGCAGGCCACCCCGGTAACAGCGCCAGGATCCAGAAAAGGGTTATTGCTGCTCCGAATTTACACACCTTGCCACACATCGTTTTCTCCCGTTGATACGTTGTAGCAGCATGTATCGTTTGATCACGCCGATCCGTTCTGTGCCGGCCAGCAGGTGAAACACCCAGGTGTGGGCCTTGGTGAATTCCGGCAAAAGCATCTGCATATTGCCAAATGGGCCAGTTCGGCCGAGGGTCTGGGTGTCATCTCCGTCATACCGGCGCTCTCATTTTACGGTTGATGGCCTCCTGCAGCACCGATTCCAGATGATCCAGCGACACATCGAGCCAGCGCAGCGGCAAGCCCACCAGCCTGCCGGCCTGCTCGGCCTCGGCCCTGAAATCAGCGGAGCAGGGTGTCGAGATACACAGCAGATAGCCGCGATCGCCCTGGTATATCTCCCGGATAACCCCCCGGTTTGTGCCGAAGGTGGCCGTCACGATCCGCTCCCAGCGCCGCGCCCAATCTTCCAGAAGAAAAAAAGCGCCCTGTTCCAGCTCGCGGGTGAACAGCTCCGCTCCCAGCAGCATCTCCACGCAGTTTTGCCCCATGGTCCGGAACGTTCCGGCGGAAGCGAGGATTTTCTCCATCAGCGGGTGGCAGGCGCCGTAGAAGACGATCACATCCCGTCCGGCATGCTGTTGGAGGCCCGAGGTCAGAGCCAGGGAGAGTTTGTCGAAGTCGATATGCAGGGCAGAATCAAGAAAGAAGGTCTCCACCGGCCAGCTGTTTCTCTGTATCAGAAAGCGAAGCTCTTTGTGCAGAATACCGCAGCCCAGAAGCAGCAGGGGAGTGGCCGCCGGCGCCGTCATGGCGTTTCAAAACGTCCGAACTCGTAAGCCGCCTCCAGCATCGTCCGGATGTTCTCTTCCGGGATGTTATAGGGCATGACCAGCGTGCCGAACAGAAATTTGCCCCCCGGCTTGCCGGCCGCGATCATCCGCTTGACCTCGGCCCGGATCTCCGTCGCCGACCAGTGCAGCAGCATGATATCGTTGATCACGCCGCAGGTCAGCCCCCGCCCGGCAACCAGTCGTTTTCCCTCGGCGATGTCGTCCATGGGGCTGAGATAGTAGACGCCGATCCCCAAACGGCGTATGACCGCGTCGATGACCTTGTTGAAGCGGGCGCTGCCGCAGTAATAGACCACCCCGGCCGTGCCGCCCGGCCCGAGGTCCCGCTCCATCCAGGGCAGCGACAGTTCGTCAAAGAACCGGCGCGGGATAACATCGGTGGAGCCGAAGGGGTTGGAATACACCAGCACATCCGCACCGGCAGCGCGGTAGGCGGCGATCTGCTTCCGGAAGAAGTCCGAGCATTTGGCCAGCAGTTCATCGCGCAGATCATGAGGACCCATCATCAGCATCTGCAGCCATTTCTCCATGCCCATCAGGAGTGAGGGCATGGTCATGGAGGCGGTCAGATAGGCGCAGATCGGGTACCTGCCGCCGGCCTCGGCCTTGAGGATCCGCAGACACTTCAGCTCTTCGGCAAAGGCCGGGTGGGATGCAATATCGTCAGGGACCTGCAGCCGGGCGATATCGTCGTACTTTTTGATGATCATCTCACCGACATTGGGTGGGCCGTCCTTGGCATAGATCATCCTGCTGCACCCCAGCAGCTCGGCCTCCTTACCCACATAGAAGAGGCTCCAGAGACAGTCATAACCGTATTTGGCCCGCATCCTGAGCTGTGCCTCGGCAACGAGTTCGCCGCTTCTGTAATACTCCTCCAGGGGAAGCCCCAGTTCCCTGGCCCCCTGATCCAGCAGATTGCAGAAAACCGGGATCCGGTCGGCCAGGGTGCCGTTGATAGCGGCAGTGAGTCGTTGCATACCGGTCATCATGGCCGCACCTCCCGGATCAGACCGGTGATGACCCTGCCCGCCGTTATGCCGTTCTCGGCCCAGGCATCGGCCCCCACGTTCCTGTACAGCTCCGGGTCGAAGCGGTACGGCGCCCCTCCCACGGCAATCCGGATCCGCCTCTCAAGTCCGCGTTCTTTCAATATCTGCCGCACCCGTCGGCAGCCATTTTCACCCTGTGCCGTATGTACCATCATGGAAGAAATGGCGATGACCTGGGCATCATGGGCCAGCGCCTCGTCAACGAACCGTTCCGGCGCCACGTTGAGGCCGAGGTCGGTCACCTCGACCATCATGGCCTTCAGGCAGCCGCTGACGATTCGTTTGCCGAGGCCGTGAAAATCCCCCTGGGAGGTGCCGATGATGACCGTGCCGACACTCTCGGGCGCCTTCCGGAAGCGGGGTACCATGTCATCAACCACCTCCGAGGCGATCTGGGCGGCCATGAAATGCTGGGCCAGAGTGACGCCCTGCTCTTCGCTGATCGCCTTCATCATCAGTTCGATGGCCGGCACCACGATATTAAAGACCACCTCTTCCGGCGTAACCCCCAGAGCCAGGGCGTCGCGCACAACCAGCAGCGCCTGATCCCGGTCGGTATCCATGACGGCCTCGTTATACTGGTTCATGACCTGTTCCAGCATGTCTCCCCCCTGGTGTGCCGAATCAACGAAATACTATCTCCCTTTCAAGGGTTGTCAAGGTTGCCACCCGGCAGCCCCTCCAACGCCCTGATCCGCTCCTTCAACTCCATCATCCTCAACTCGCGGCCGACAAATATCCGGTTCATCTGCTCAAGCTCGGTATTTTTGGCCGCCAACTCGGCGGTGCGCTGCCGTACCCGCTCTTCCAGTTCCTCGTTCAATAGGCGAAGTTGCTCTTCAGCCCGTTTGCGCTCGGCGACTTCCAATTCCAATTGCGCGGTCCGTTCCTGGACGAGTACCTCCAGATGCCCGCGCAGCAGGGCGAGTTCCAGATGGGTCTTCACCCGCGCCAGGAGCTCCTCCCGCTGGAAGGGCTTGGTGATGTAATCCACGGCCCCCATCTTCAAGCCCTCCAGGCGGTCGGCCAGGTCGGTGGCGGCGCTCTGAAAGATGACCGGTATGTTCCTGGTGGCCTCCTCCGACTTCAGGCGGCGGCAGACCTCGAAACCGTCCAGACCCGGCATGCGGATATCCAGAAGGATCAGGTCGGGCGGCTGCGCGGCAATGGATGCCAGCGCCAATTGCCCACTGTTGGCGGGCCTGACTGAGTATCCTTCCTGCTGAAGAATCCCGGTCAGGGCCCGCAGTGACTCGGGTGTATCATCCACGACAAGGATTGTGCCCCGGCCATTCATGAAGATCTCCTCCCCCGCAGCACTTCCACGAGACCGGCGTAGTCATAATTGTGCGCCAGCTCACCGAGTAGGACAGCAAGTTCGGGGGCGGCCCGGCCGATCTCGCCGATCACTTGCAGGATACGTTCGCTGTCCAGGAGCAGCAGCGCCTTATCCAGCTCCTGGAGCAGGGCGTCCGGCACAGCGTCCAGCGCGGTGTCCAGCGTAGCGCCGGATAACTGCGGATGCGCAGTTGACGTTGTTTCCGCTTCGTCCCGGGTGAAACGCGCACCCAGCAGGCGCTCCATGCAGTCGAAGATTTGTGCCGGACGGTAGGGTTTATGCACGACGGCGTCGAAGCCGTTCATGGCCATCTCCGCATCGTCATCCCTGAAGGTGGAGGCGGTCACGGCGGCGATTTTCACCGCTGCACCGCCGGGCAGGGCGCGGATGCGGCGGGTGGCTTCCACCCCGTCCATCACCGGCATGCGCCTGTCCATCCAGATGAAGTGCGGCTGCCACGTGGTGAACTGTTCCACCGCCACGGCGCCGTTTTCCGCCAGCCGGGTCTGGAAGCCGACACCTTCCAGGAGGCGCAGGAGGAGTATCTGGTTGTCCTGCTGGTCTTCAACCACCAGTACCCGCCAGGCGGGCTGGCCCGGTTCGAGGCCGGTGACATCGCCCAGCTCCAGAGTGGATTGCGGGATCTCTTCCGGGCTCGCCAGTTGCACGACCACCTCCGCACGGAAGATGCTCCCCTGGCCGATGCTGCTGGTGACGGAGATGCCGCCCCCCATCAGTTCGGCAAACTGGCGTGTGATGGCAAGCCCCAGGCCGGTGCCCTGCTGACCGGCCTGGGGGCCGACCTGCACGAATGGCTGGAACAGTTTGTCCTGATCTACAGTGGCAATGCCGCAGCCGGTATCCTCCACTTCCATGATCAGATGCGCGGCGTGGTTGTGCTTCGCCCCCAGCCGCACGGTTACGCTCCCCTGTTCGGTGGCTTTGATGGCGTTGGAAATCAGGTTGATCAGAATCTGCCGCAGCTTGGTCTCGTCGCCGACGATGTAGCGCGGAAATTTCGAAGACTGGTCGAGCAGCAGGCTCAAACCCTTGTTAGCGGCGCGCACGCTCAAGAGGTCGGTGACATCGAGCACCATAGCGCCGAGGTCGAACGGTTTAGTTTCCAGTTCGATGCGGCCGGCCTCGATCTTGGCGATGTCGAGCACATCGTTGATCAGGCCGAGCAGGTGATCACCGCTCTTCTGGATGATGCCGAGGGTCTCCTGCTGGCTCCCGGAGATGCCCGGCTCGCGCCGCAGGATATCGGAAAAGCCGATGATGGCGTTGAGCGGCGTGCGCAGCTCGTGGGACATGTTGGCCAGGAAGGCGCTCTTGGCGCGGTTGGCGGCTTCGGCCGCATCCTTGGCCTGCTGCAACTCCCGGGTACGCTCAAGCACCCTCCCTTCCAGTTCGGCGTTGAGAGTGCTCAACTCGGCGGTCCGCTCCCTGATCCGGTCTTCGAGGGTCTCCTGGTGGTCGCGCAACTCCTGCTCCGTCTGTTTCAGCGTCCTGAAGACCACTTCGAAAGGCTCCTTGAGGCCGGTGACGAGTATCGCCCGGTACATGAGGTAGAACGCCATCAGCTTGGCGATGTGGCCGAGCTTGTTGCTTACGTCGTACATGCTGACAAAGGCGGTGAAGCAGAGTTCCGAAACGATGGTGCAGGATACGGATGCGACAATGAGCCAGTAGATCCTGCCGCTGAAATGGCTCCGGTTCCGGGAGAGGAGATATAAGGATATGACGAGTAAACCGCTTATGACATATTCACTGTCTTTCTTGAACGGCGTGAGCCCTTTGCCTTCGACCATGCAATCGGGGAAATGGCCGGAGTAGACCATGGTCAGCAGCAGGGCAACAGCCGCCACATACCCGGCGAAGACGAGGCGACTGTCCATGGTGCGCTTTATGACGAGCGGCGCGGCGACAAGGGTGACGGTCTGCAGATAGCGCGCGGCAAGCCAGAGCTGGGGGGCCAGATTATCTCCGTAGCCGGTGAACACGGTCATCCCCTGGAAAGCGAAGGTATGGAACAGATCGATCAGCGCGCTGAACGCATAACCGATGCCGAGCAGGCAGAGATAGTTGTTCGCCAGGTATTCGCGCGTGTTCCAGACAAGAACGAACATGGCAAAGGCAATTGCGACACTGACAATCTCCACGAGTCCGTGGAACAGGACATAGGCATAGTTGCCGCTGAAGTAAATGCCGATAACCACGGCAGTGATGGTGACAATCGAGTAAACCGTCTCTGATTGCTTGCTTTGAGACATAAGGAAAACTTCCTCCGACGTTCACTAATTATGGCCAGAGACCCGCACTACCGGAGACTATTTCTCCGCCGTTTTTCCTTCCAGCTCCCTGATCCGCTCCTTCAGCTCCACCATCCTGAGTTCCCGGCCGACGAAGAGCCGGTTCATCTTTTGCAGATCCGCATTCGTCTTCTCCAGTTCGGCTGTCCTCTGTTTCACCCGTTGTTCCAGTTCTTCGTTGAGTCTAGCGAGCTCTTCCTCGCCCCGCTTGCGCTCGGTGATATCTCGGCAAATCCCCACCAGACCCTGGATTTCACCATCGGCTCCATAAAAGGGAACCTTGACGGCATCCAGGAGTAACCGGCTGCCATCCGGATAGGTCACCCACTCCTCGGTTCGTAGCGTTTTTCCACCTCCAAGCACCTGCCGGTCGTTCTCCCGAATGAGGCCGCCCCTATCCTGACCGAAAAAATCGAAGTCACTCTTGCCGATTTGCTCGCTTTCCGTCAGTCCGATGAATTGTTCGAAGGCCTTGTTACAGCCGAGATAGATATAGTCGCGGTTTTTGATGAAGATCAGATCGCTGGCGGAGTCTATGATGCATCGCAGCAAGGTCCTCTCCCGGTACAGCGTTTCCTCGGCCCGCTTGCGCTCGGTAATATCCCGGGCAAACACAGCGACGCCGATGACATCTTCTGCGCTCCTGATGGGACTGTACGATATCTGAAAGCAGTGCCGCGATTTGTGTTCTTCCCCCGAATACGATTCCTCATCGATTTGCTCTCCGGCCAATGCCCGATCAAGATTGCGCCTGACGACATCCCGCTCCTCCGGCACGCTCATATACTCCAATAAGCTGTGTCCCAGCTCGATCTCCGCAGCATAGAGCGCTTTCATGGCAACAGCATGTTCCTGGTTAAAACTGGTGTAATTGTATGTCCGTTCTAAAGAATAAATGGTCGCATTGGCGCTGTTGATGATGCTGCTTAAAGTGGAATACTGTTCCCTCAACTTCTCTTCGGCTGCCTTTCGTTTAATCAGCTCCTTTTTCAAGGTCAGCATCCATAGCGCTGCAATCAGGAACAGTATGAGTAAGATCAAGATCGTAACGGAGTAATACCTTTGTCTGATCTGCTCTCGGGTTTGAAAAATCACCTCTTTCGGTTTCCATCTGTTGAGAATCTTCTGGTAGGTACCGTCGGCCTTCATGGTGAGCAGGGCATCATTGATGGCATCAAGCAGCTGTGTATTTCCTTTTTTTACCGCAAAGGCAGAGTAGGAGAACGCAATGGGCTCACCGCTCACCTTGATGTTTCGCAGTTTATTTTCTGCAATAACATACGAGCCGACCCGGTAGTCGACAACCACAGCATCCACAGTGCCCTGATTCAGCAGTTTAAATCCTTCGAGAAAATCGGGAATGATTGTCAAGGCAATATGAGGATTTTTTTCCAAAAGCTGTTGGGGCAGGCCTCCCGATTCGACTCCCACACGTAGGCCGCGCAGACTGGAGATCCCTGAAATGCCGACCCGATCTGTTGCGGTAAAAATTGAGAATTGCGATTCAAGCAACGTATCTGAAAAATCATATAATTGTTTTCGCTCTTCAGTCGGGTTTATCTGAATCAGGACATCGGCGTCCCCCCGCGCAACCAGCGCTTGTGCTTCCAACCAATCCATGGCCCTGATTTCGACCGGTTGTGAGATGTATCGAGCAAGCGCACGTACGATATCAACGGCAACACCCGCCGGGACGCCGTTATCCAGGTAGACCACCGGAGCTATATTCTTATTGCCGAGAAAGAGGAGCTTATCATTGGCTGCTTGGGCCAACGAGGTGGAGAGAGCGAGTATAACAAGCACGATGCCACAAAGAACCGCGCGTGGCGCTCTGCCTTGAAACGGGTAGTTGCATATTCCATTATTCATTTTTCTCTCCAAAAAACGCAGAAAACAATTTCTAACCATCTAAAAAGTATAGACTATTTCGGCCCGCAGGAAAGAGGCCGGATCACGCCGGCTGTCGAGTGGACCGCCGCCGGGGGGTGCTTCGTAATAGTTGCCGGGGGTGAAGTACTCACCCAGGATATAACCGCTCCAGAAACGGTTGAACGTATAGCGCACAATGGCGGTGAAGAGGTTTCCCTTGAAGCTACCGTGATTGCTGAAGCCGGGGGCTCCGGAATAGCGGTTTGCGTAGGCGAAAAGGGCTTGGTAGTTGACCTGGAGCAGCCAGCTGGCCGGGGCGACCTGATAGCCGAGGTTGATGCGGTGCAGATTGCTCCTGTCGCCCGGGCGGTCCAGGTCATTGGGGAAGAGTTCGCTGTACTTGGCCCAGCGCCCCCAGAGCGGATCGAACTGGTGATTATGGGAGTCATGCGCGTCGTTGCCGGAAAGACCTTCGTAGCCAAGCCACATCTGATTCTTTGCCGGATCACGAAAGCTGTAGGTAAGGCGGCTGGTGAGCCCCCATGCGGAAAAATCGCTCCCTTGTGCGGGGAACATAGCGGCATTTGCGCGGATGCCGAACTGGTACGCCGCTTCGACACGGCCGGAAAGGTTGCCGGTAAAGTCGTGAGCAAGAGAACCGCCGAAGGTGTTGACATCACCGTTGTCGCCGCTTGGCAGCACGGCCTCGTCATGCTTGTAGATGTAATAGGCGTCTATCGGCGTGCCGTCGATGGCCTTGTTGCTGAAGTAGGCGATGGCGCCGCGTTCATCCTGTTCCATGAGCGCTTTGCTCTTGTTGTAGAATGGGGTCAGCCAGCGGTTGGAACGGGATGTCTGATCGATATAGATCAGGTCGAGCGAGCTCTTGATCTTCTTCAAATCAACCGTGGCGCGGAGAGCGTCAAAGTAGTTGGTGCGCGGACCGTCGAGAGGGGTGCCGTCGGAAATCAGCCAGCCATCACCGAATACCATATCCTGACGCCCCACGATCAGAGTCACCGGGATATTCGGAAACCTGTAGGTGGCGCTGAGGGAGTCGATGACAATTTCCGATTCATCCCACTCCTCTTTGGAAGCGGGCAGCCAGTAATGCCGTCCTTCCCAGGTGAAGCGCAGCTTGAACTCCAACTCTTGGCGAGGTCTGAGAGTGTTCCATTCTCGGATGCGCAAGCGCTCGAAGCTGTAGCTGTGCCCCGGGGGATCGGCATCGATCAGGTAAGGATTGTTGCTCGAATCATTCCGCAGGCGAACATCCGCCCCCCATGAAAACCACTCCACCGGATTCTTGATTCGATCGGCCCAATCCAGGGCGGGCGGCGGGGTGGCAGGCTTTTCCTCGGCCCAGGAGGCCGTTGCCCCTCCTATCAGATGGAGGGCCACCAGTATGGCCGAGAGTCTTTTCACCCGTATCGCATTCATATCGCGTGGTCCTTTACGCCGGATTCCCGGCCGTTCGTCCACCTTGTCGTGCAGCTTCGCGCCAAAGTGTCCATCGGGTTTCCCTGAGGTACTGTCATCTCAGCGTCAATTATATCAATTTCCCCTCCAGCTCCCTGATCCGCTCCTTCAGCTCCACCATCCTGAGTTCCCGGCCGACAAACAGGCGGTTCATATTGTGTAATTCCTGATTTATCTTCTCCAGTTCCCTGGTGCGCTCTTGAACCTGGTTTTCCAGCAGTTTCTGGGCGGTTATGTCCCGGTCGGCGCCGCGATAACCAAGGATGTGGCCTTGGTCGTCCAGCAGGGGGACACCGTTGGTCACGAGACAAATCCTCCGGCCGTCCCTGGCCAGGTTCCAGTTTTCCAGTTCGACAATCGGAGCCTTGCTATCGACAATCTTCTGAAACAGGCCGCCTACCCGCTCCTGCTCATCCGGGGGCATCAGTTCGAAGGGGGTGCGCCCCATAATCTCGTCCGGGCAATATCCCAAAACCCTTTGGATACCTTCAGAACAGAAGGTGTAACACCCAGCAGCATCAAGCTCCCATATCCAGTCGCTGGTGCTGCCCAGAATATCCCGCAACCGGGTTTCGCTGAAGTGCAGCGCCTCTTCCATCCGTATGCGCTCGGCAATGTCAACCAGCACGACAATAGCGCCGGAAACCTGACCAACTGCATCGTGCAGGGGGGAGGCATAGATGCTGTAATCGATAGGGCTGCCGTCGCGCCTGACCCTGCGGACCTCGACCCCGTTCACGACCATGCCCTGACGGATTTGTTCCCGCAACGAATTGAATTCGCTCCTGTTATCGGGCGCCACCGCCGGGTAAGGCTGTCCCATTACCTCTGCGGCGCTCCAGCCGAGCAGCCTTTCAGCGGCTCCGTTCCAGACCGTATGGACGTTGCCGTTCAGGTCCAGTCCGAAGATGGCCGTTGGCGCGGCCTCGAAAATCGCCCGCTGCATATCGTTGGAGCGCAGCAAGGCCTGGTTGGCCAGAGCCAGCTGGCGCCGATCTTCCAGAAACTGTTCGACGGCCCGGGCCATCTCGCTGATTTCGTCCCCACCCTGCACGGGAATCCGGACAGGCGCATCCCCTGCCTCGCTCTTGATCAGGTGGAGGCTGACCGCGCGCAAACGTGCCAGTACATGCCGGCCCAGAAAGATGCGTGATATCAGCCAGGCCGCCACCAGGCTGCCGACCAGCAGTATCAGAATCCGGCGCTGGTTTGTGTCCGACATCGCGGCCAGCTGACGTACCGCCGCGCGGTAATTCCCGCTGCTTTGAGCCGACAGCTTGCCGCTGGCAGCCACCATCTCCGAAGCCTGGTGCAGCAGTTCATCCTGAAAACGCTGCAGCACCTTCCCTTGCTCACCCCGCAGTGCATGCTGCGTATCAGCCTGTAACTCTGCCCCGCGCAGGCCAGCCACGACATGGACAATATTGCGGAAGTTGTGCTCCGCCTGGTGCAGAGCCAGCACCGAATCATACTCGTTGTCGGAGCCCAGACCTCCCACCAGACGGTCGAGCCTGTCCAGCAAACCAACGGTGCCGGCATAGCTGTCATGCATGCGTTCTCGGGAAGACGCGGCCAGCATCCTGTTGGTTTCGAGCTCGATCTGCAGTGCTATCCGGGCCAGCTCCTGGGTCTCCTCCATCTGAACCAGACGTTCTCCCGACAGCTGCCGCGTGATCTCTGCGGATTGGCGCAGGGCATGGACAGCAACCAGGCCGCCCGCAGCGATCAGCAGCGACAGGGCCGCCAGAACCAGGCTGAACTGCAGACGCAGAGAGCGCGGCAGCCAACGAACAAAACCCATGTCGCCACCCGCAGTCATTTGACGCCCCAGATGCGCCGGTAGATTTCACGGTAACCATTGTCGGGATCGAACCGCAGCCGCAGGCCACCGTCATGGACGATATTTTTGGGCGTTACCAGATGGACCAGGACTACATGGCCGTCGCTTGACCGATGCGCCAACAGCCGGTTCAGCTCGTCCACCAATTGCCAGCCATGCAGATTGAGCGGCTCGGCAACAGTACCGATCTGGAACAGTCCGGCCTGGATGCGCAAAAAGGCGGCTGCACTGCCGTCACCTGCGGAAAGCAGCTTGAGACTGCCGGGCGATCGGCCGGCTTTGGTCAGTTCCGGCACAGCGTAATCGAAATAGATGTCATTTATGGCCAGCGCATAGGTCCAGCGATGGCCGTAACGTGCCAGCAATTCAGAGGTGATGCCCGGCATCAGCTTACGACACTTCGAGATGGGCACATCGCGCACCTCCAGCAGGGTGCATCCTTTGCAGGCACGGATTATCTCTGCCATGGCCTTGGCCTTGGCCATGGCAATGCGGAAATTGGAGTCGGTGAAGATAACCACCCCGGCCCGGCCTCCGGAGTCGACTATTGCCGCCATGGCCGTGATGCGCGCCACCTCCAGCGGGTCGGTCGAGATGTTGATGGCCACCGGACTGCCGGTCATTGGGCCGGCCCTGGGACCTACGTGCCAACCGACGACCGGAATGTTCCGCGCGGCAACCGGCGTGAGGTAAGCGGACATTTCGCCTGCGTCAGATCCGATCAGGATCATGCCGGCCGGGTGTGCGGCGAGGGCGGAAATCACCGCCTTGCCACGTCCGGCCGGCGTGCCTCCGGCGTCGAAGAGCTTGAGGTTCCAGTGTAAGATCCGCGCCGCTTCGCTGACGCCTTGGGCAACCCCCAGGATGCCCCCATTGCGCAGATCCTCAGCGACAACGGCAACGGTTTTTCCCATTACCCCGGTCGGCCCGCTGCGGGGACCGGCCCAGGGCGGCGCTGTAGTGCTCGCGCCAGCGACAATCCTGCGCATTGCTGCCAGATCCAGGCTGCTCTCCTGTTTGGCGCCATCGGCCCGGGCCAGTGTGGTGGCGCAGAGCACAAGCAGTGCGATCAGACTGGCAAAGCTTCTTGACCGATCTGATATCCGGTGAGGTTTATTCGTGATTTTGTATGTGGAACTTAGTGCTGCCACTGAGATTCTCCGCTATCACGTCATTGCTGCATCGATCACGCCGCTCCTTTTTCCAGCTCCCTGATCCGCTCCTTCAGCTCCACCATCTTCAGTTCCCGGCCCACAAAGGCCTTGTTCATCTGCTCAAGCTCGCGATTTCTGCGTTCCAGTTCTGTGGTACGTTCCCTGACCCGTTGCTCTAAGTCTTCATTGAGTTGGAGTATGGTCGCTTCCGCCTGTTTGCGCTCGGTGATGTCCCGGGAAATTGTCATCACGCTTACGACCCGGCCGTCGCGGTCAAATTCCGGAAAGGCGCAGATGTTGTACCAGTGATCAATGTTGTCTGACATTGACCACACGGCGTCTATAGCCTCGGCAACGCCGCTGTCGAGCACCCTGCGCAGCAGATTCTGGAGGTCTGTCGCACTGTCGGCAGGCAACGGCGAGAGTTCCATGGGTGCGGTGGCAAGCAGATCCTGCCGGGGAATCTTGGCCACCTTGAGGTAGGTGGGGTTGACATAGGTGCGCCGGCACTCCCGGTCGTAGCGCGCAATGATATCCGGTGAGTTTTCGACCAGGACGCGAAACACCTGCTGGGCCTCGTAGAGCGCATCCTCGGTCCGCTTGCGCTCCTCGATCTGCTGGCTGAGCCGCGTATTCGCCCTGGTCAACTCTCCGGTTCGTTCCTGTACGATGGCCTCCAGGTTGTCATGTGCTTTTTGCAGATCATCGGCCAACTGTTTGCCCACCGTGCCATCCACGATTGAAGAAAGGATGCAGCCGTCCCTACTTTTGATTGTGTCGACCGTGACGCTCTGCATCAGGCCATGGACCACCGTATCGTCTTTCCCCGTGAGTCTGAGTTCACATCTCTGTATGACCTGCCGGTGCAGCACAGCTGCGAGGTGTTCAGAATAGATCCCCCGCCCCTCTGCATCGGCAATAAAATCGGCAAAGCGCCTGTCGATCAGCAGGCCACGGTCTATTCCCAGCAATTGCGCGCCGGTGAGATTGGCCTCCCGTATGACACCCTGCGCATCAAAGATGAAATAGCCGACGGGGGCAAAGTTGTAGAGCTCGGCATACGTATTCCGCGACACCTCAAGCTTTTCCTGGGCCAGGTGTAGTTCTTCATTCTGCATCTCCAGTTCGATCTGGTGAACCTCCAGTTCGTGAACGAGCCGCTGGGCATCTGATTCAGTGCGGGGTGGCTGCTGATCCACCCTTTCCGCACAGCTGCGCGCTTCCGCCCGGCGCCGCAGTGCGGCGGCGGCTGCTGCCTGATCCCTGTCGTTGTCGCTTCCCATATTTAGCACTCTCCTGTGGCCTGCGTGCGACCCAATCACCTGGTATGTGACTCATTCTCCAGCGCCTTGATCCGCTGCTTCAGCTCCACCATGCGCAGCTCGCGGCCGACAAACGACTTGTTCATGGTTTCCAGTGCGGCGTTCTTCCGTGACAATTCCGCGGTACGCTCCCGTACCCGCTGGTCCAGCTCCTGGTTGAGCCGGCCGAGCTCTTCCTCGGCCTTTTTCCGTTCGGTGAGTTCGACGTACAATTGCTCATTTGTGCTTTTCAATTCGGCGGTCCGTTCCGCGACCCGGCTCTCCAGCTCTGCCTTGGCGTTACGAAGGTCATTCTCCACCAGTTCGCGCCGGTAGATGGCGAACCCGAGGATAACAATGCCGGAACAGAGCATGCCGATCACCAGCAGGGTGCTGACCACCAGATACAGGTGCGACGAGATGAACGGGATGGGCCGGTTGACCACGACACCCCCTGCGGGTACTGCCTTTACGGGGATGCGGAAACGGAGCAGCTGGTTATAATCAACCATGATCCGCGTCGCCGGTTTCAGCTCCACCGGAATATCAGAGGCCGGCGTTCCGGAAAGGATCGTGAGGGCCACCCGGCCCGCTTCGGCTCCATGAAGCTTGCCGCTGAGCAGGCTGCCCCCCACGATCCCGTAGCCGAGGCGTTCCCGGTGGACGCCGTACACGGGGACCGGGGCGTTTGCGCTCAGGAACCCGGCCAAGTCTTCATGACCGATCAGCTCGCCATCCTTGAACACGCTATAGGCCAGTGCCAGGACAATGCTGTCTTTGGGGAGCCCTTTCAGCTGGCTGATCAACTCGTTTCTGGTCAAGTCTTCCAGATACCGGAAGGAGACCCTGCCGGACATCTCCTGCACCTGCTGCTCCGTCTCCCGGCGTGTAGCCAGGCCGGTGGAGGTATAGTCGTGTACGACCACGACCGTTTTCGTTGCGGGATTGAGTCTGAGCGCCAGCTTCACCGTATCAAGCGCAGCGAGCGCCTCTGCCAGCCCGGTGATATTTTTCTGCCCTGCGAGCATCTCTGTTGTAACGTTGTTGACACCGCAAAAGACAATCGCCGAGCGGGGAAACAACCGGGCACGGTACGTCAGGGCGAATTCGAGCGCGGGGTTGTCGGCTACGATCACGATAGGGATAACCCTGTGGCCGTATTTGATCTTGAAAAGTTCCTGGAGCGCTTCGAAGTGTTCATGCCCGGGGTGACGCTTGCAATCCAGGTATTCCATGGAATAGGTCACACCAGGGGCGGTCTCGTGTAATAGATTCGTGATCCCTGCCATCTCGTTGTCGGACCAGGTATGTCCCGCATGATAGGAGTTGAGAATCAGGATCTCCTGTGAAGCTGTGGCACGTACGTGTGCGGCTGTGGGATCTGTTCTCTCCACCCGGCCGGCCGGCAGTTCGACATGCTCCGCTTCTTGTACCTGCAGATAGGCGATATACAGCAATGCGGCAATGGCAAGGCAGAAGAGCGAGGTTATCACCGCGGCCTTCCGCGAACCAAAGAAGACGGATGACAGATGCCGGTGAAATGCGTATTTTTTGAAGCTGGTCTCATGATTCATGGTTCAGTCCCTCACTATGCTTCTCCAGCTCCCGGATTTTCTCCTTCAGCTCGATCATCTTGAGTTCCCGGCCCACAAAGACCCGGTTCAGCCGCTTCAGTTCGGCGTTCTTCTCCTCCAGTTCCACTGTCCTCTGCCTGACCCGCTGTTCCAGTTCTTCGTTGAGCCGCTTGAGCGCCCCCTCAGTCCGCTTTATTTCGGTGATGTTGGTGAACATCGCGAATGACCCCTTGAACGTGCGGTCATCATCCAGGAGAGGGGCAGCAGAGACGATGGTCCAGACCGTCTCGCCGTCTTTGCAGTGAAAACGACGTTCGTAATGTTCCAACTGTCCCTGGCGACGGTTGTGCAGTCTCATCAGATGATCGGGCGCATCCTCCTCAAACATGAAGTCGGTCACCGGCCGACCGATCATCTCCTCTGCGGAATAGCCCAGCATTTCGGCCATCCTGGCGTTGACAAAGGTGGTGATCGCGTCCGGCCCGAATGCCCAGACGCCCTCGTTGGCCGTATCCACGATGCGTCGGTACTTTGCCTCGCTTTCCTGCAGGTCGCGACGGGACAACAGGCTGGTCAGGCCGTCGGCCAGCCGCCGGTTGATCTCTTGAAAAAGACGCAGCTCTTCCGGCTGCCATGTCCGGGCATGAGAGCACTGGTGCATGCCGGACGCCCAGGGTTTGCCTGTCTTGGGGTAGGTGACCATGGTCACCTGGGACTGTACCCCGAACTGCTCCCTGATCCATTCCGGCAGCGGATACTCGGATCCCGCTCCGAAGCTGACCGGGCCGTCCGTAGCCCTCTGAATGCGGAACACCCGCTGAACCTCCGGGTCCATCGGTATCACTAGTCCCTGAACATTGGCGCCCGGATATTCCGGCTTGGTGCGTTCCATCGGCACCGACCAGGAAGCGGCCTCGGGGTCGCAAGGATAGAGCAGCCACGCCCGGTCGCAATCGAAGATCACAAGCGCTGCGTCGAGGACATCGCGCATCAGCTGTTCAAGGTCATTGGCCCCCTGTATGGCATGGTTGACCCGGTCCATGTTCTCGAAGAAGCGGAGATGCACCAGCCGTTCATCCTCCGCCCGTTTGCGTTCGATGCCGATGGCGATTTCATTGGCAACCGAGGCCAGGGCCTTCAGGGTTATCGCGCTGAGCCGGTTTCGGGAAAACATCGCCATGACGCCGACGAGCCTGTCTGCAACAGTGAGGGGATGACCGGCAAATGCCACCATCCCCTCCCGTTTTGCCCATTCCTGGTCATGGACACGGGGGTCTCCTATGACGGCATTCGTAATGTGTGGCTGGTGTTCCGAGGCGATCAGTCCGATCTTGAACTCACCAACCGGCACCCGGCTGTGGGAACCGTCTGTTCTTGTGTACATTCCGGCGCTGGCCTGCAACTCCAGGCAGTTTTCAGCGGCAGCTAGCGTCCAGATCCTGGCAAACGCCACATCAAGGTACCGTACCAGAACCTCGGCACAGGCCTGCAGCATGCTGCGGAGATCACCCTGTGTTGCCAGTGCACATCCGATATCTGTGGTCAGCTCTGCCAGCATCACCCGCTCGGCCAGTTCCTTTTCCACCTGCCGGCGGCCGGTGATATCCACAAAGGAAACGATGACCTGCGATATGTCCCCATCTGCGGCGTATTCCGGTTCGGCATTTGCCAGCACCCACGTGACTGCATCCCGGTCCGGGCGGCTGATGCCGGCCACATAATCCCTGAGCGGCTGGCGGCTGGAGAGTACCAGGCTGACCGGGAATTCGGCGACCGGCAAGCGTGAACCATCCTCCCGCAGGAAATGCCATTCCGGGTCCATCAGGGACGTGCCAAGGAGCTGTTCCGCGGAAAGACCGAGCAGCTCCTGTGCCAAGGGATTACTGTCCAGGATGCGCCCCTGGCCGTCATGGAGCACGATGGCGGTCCGGACCTTGCAGATGAGAGAGCGATCCCGGGCCTCGCCTGCGCTGTATGAGCGGCTTTCGCAACTGTTACTGTCTGGCATCGCAATCACCTTTTTCCCCGGCCTGTTGCTCCAGCGCCCTGATCCGTTCCTTCAGCTCCACCATTCGCAGCTCGCGGCCGACGAAAAGCTTGTTCATCCGCCGCAGATCCGCATAATTGGCCGCCAGTTCGGCTGTTCGCTCCTGTACCCGCTGTTCGAGGTTCTCGTTCAGTTTCACCATTTCGTCCTGTGCCATGCGGCGCTCTTCTATCTCCTTCTCCAACTGGAGCGCCTGCTCTTGAAGGCTCTCCTGCGCCATCTGACGCTCGGCCACTTCCTGTTCGAGCTCAAGCGCCTGGAAATGCAGCGCCTCCTCTGCCCGCTTTCGTTCGGTGATGTCGCGAACGATCGAAAAGAGGAGCCGGATGCCCTTCAGCTCCAGAACGCGCGTGCTCACTTCCACCGGAATACTACGGCCATCTTTCGCAATCTGCGCTGTCTCGAAGATCACATGTCCCTCTTTCAGCAGTCGCTCCATGGCCAGCACAATCCTGTCGCGGTAGCGGGGATCGTCGAGTTCCAGCGGGCTTGTCCGGGTGAGCTCTTCTCTGCTGTATCCGAGCCGGCTGCATGCCAGTTCGTTCACCTCGAGAAAAGGTCCGGGCATGCCGTCCTTCTGTATCTCATGGATAAACACGGCATCGTTGGCGCATTCAATCAGTGCCCGGTATTTCTCTTCGCTTGCACGCAACTCGGCGGTCCGTTCCCTGACGGTTTCCTCCAGAGTCTCCTGGGCCGTCAGGAGCTTTTCTTCCGCCTGTTTGAGGTCTCTGAATATGAGATCAAACGGCTCTCGGAGACCGGTTACGAGGATTGCACGGTAGATGAGATAGAAGGCCGCCAGCTTGAAAAAATGCCCCACCAGGTTGGCAAAGCCGTACACGCTCAGGTACGAGGTGAACGATAGTTCGGAGATGGCGGTGAAGGCTATTGAAGAGACGGTGAGAAAGTAAACCCGGTCGTTGATGGATTCGCGTTTCCGGTAAAAGAGATATATGGAGGTGAGGAGCATGGCGGTTATGACGTATTCGCTCCAGATCTTGAACGTGGTGAGCCCTCTCCCTTCGATGTAGCAGTCAGGAAAATTGCCGGAAAACACCATCGCCACGACTATCGATACCGTTACGACGTAGCCTCCCAGAACGGCGCGATTCTCCGTCTTGCGCTCCACGAAGAGCGAAGCAACGCAGAGGGTGACGGCCTGCAGCGAGCGAGCGGCTATCCAGAGCTGAGTGGGCAGGTTTGCCCCGAAGCCCGGAAATACATTCATCCCCTTGTAGGCCAGGGTATGGAGCAGGTCGATCAGGGCGATGAAGGCATAGCCGATGCCAATTATGCAGAGAAAGTGGTTTGACAGGAATCTGCGGCTGTTCCAGGTAAGGATGAAGAGCGTGAAACCGATGGCGATGGTTGTGATCTCGATGAGGCTGTGGAAGAGGAGATAGCTGTAAAGACTGGCGAGGTAAAGCCCCAGCGCTATGGACGTAATGATACCGATGTTGGTGAGTTTTTCGAGCCTGCTACTCTCGGGCATCACAATCACCTTTTTCCCCGGACTGTTGCTCCAGCGCCCTGATCCGCTCCTTCAGCTCCACCATGCGCAGCTCGCGGCCGACAAACAGGCGGTTCATCCGTTCCAGCTCGGTATTCTTGGCCGCCAGCTCTGCGGTCCGCATCCGCACCCGCTCTTCGAGCTCCTCATTGAGTTTGCGGATTTCCGCCTCGTTCTGCTTGCGCTCGGTGATATCGCTCCAGTTGGCGGCAGCGGGCCTGGCACCGGTCGAGCATCAGTGCGGTATTTTGCCTTCGAGATCCTTCAATTCCTCAAGAACGACCTTCTGGAAACATTCCGGACAGATACCGTGGCTGAAAAACGCCTCGGAATGCTCGCTGATGTAGGCTTCCAGGTGTTGCCAGCTTTCCTTGTCGTCCCGTATCTTTTTGCAGTACATGCAGATCGGGATAATGCCTTCGAGCTGCCTCACCTTGGCCAGGGCGGCTTCCAGCTGCGCGACCTTTTCGGTCAGCTCGGCCTTGCTTTCTCGCAGAGATTTCTCCGCCTGGGCCACGGCTCTCATCGGCAGGACGCGCAAGGTGATAAATACCAGCACCCCGCCGGAGAGCCCGATCAAGGCCACCAGGCCGCAGCGAAGCAGCAATGGAAACAGGGAACAGCTGATTTCGAGCGTGCCGACCGGCGCCCCCGCGTCCAGCAGATCGAACCGACGCGTCAACAGGGGGTGTTTCAGCTGCGGGCCGTTCTCCGCTACCAGCCTGTTTCGGCGATCCAGGATCCGGCGCGTCTCCTGATGGTTGCCCCGCATGCGCCGTGCCAGCAGCTCCTCCAGACGTAGCTGTTCGTACTGCCACAACTCCGGATTGGCATCGATCACATCGGAAATAATGCGGCTGGTCATCTCCGCTTCGGCTGCCAGACTCCCGGACAGATACTGGTATGAAACGGCAAAGTAGCCCAGCGGGAGCAGCAGCGTCACGGCTATAGCCACCGCAGCGGCAATCCAGGTGGTTATGCTGACAATCTTTTGTCGGTCATACATCTACATCTATCCCCTATTGTGCTGTAACCGCCAGGTTACCGTTCCTGGTCAGGATCGCGCGGGCGGCCGGCGAGCAAACGAATACGGCGAATCGCCGGGCCGCGGCCGGACTCTTGGGCGTTGTCACCAGATAGAGCGACTTGACCAGCGGATAGGAGCGGCCGGCGATGTTCCTGACAGTCGCGGGAACGCCATTGTAGGAGAGCACGTTCACCGGCCGCTTTTCGCTGACGATCTCGGTCAAAGTGGCCGCGCCCAGTGCGCCGGGCGTCTGGGCAACCGCGTCGGTCGACTCCTGGTCGGTGATCGCCCTGATCATCCCGGGACGGGCATGGGCAGACGTCACGGCCCGATCCATTGCAGGCGAGAGGTCGCGGAGCAGTTTGGTATCGATATCCTTTTCCGGCCGCAGGATCAGCCGGATGCGGCTGCCATCCGGCCAGGTTGCTGCGGGATTGCTGTAGATCCCTTCCAGCTCCCGGATGGACACGTCCTTTTTGTTGACCTTGGCGTTGGTGATGAACATAAACGGTGTCCTGGCATATTCCACCTCCCGCGCCCCCTGTGTACGTTCCGTCTCCGTCAAGGGCCGGCTGGCAAGCGCCAGGTCGATGCCTCCACCCAGGACGGCCTTGATCCCGGCCGTGCTGCCGAGGCTGGGCATGATTTTGATCCTGATGCCCGGATGGGACTTTTCATACACAGCCGCCAGCTGCTTCATGGTTCCCAGGGCACAACCGGTTCCGCCGATCGTGATATTGGTTTCCGCCGCCGCTGTCGCGGGAAGCGCCGCGCAGACCAACCCGACCGCGCCGATAACCATACCTGTAATCCATCCGGCAGCGCCCAACCCTGATCTTTTTGCCTTCATGCCTCACCTCCCGGACTGTGATCAACACCCAACGGTTTCTATCAAGACTAATCCAATTTGGAGACTATACAACCCTGGCTGACAAATTAAATCAACAGCCTCCCGCCCTGCAGCGCTAAAGACACAAAAACCCCGGATTCCTCTGCGGGAACGCGGGGTTTTCATCGGCAGGATCTGCAGCGGGCAAAAGCTGTGAGCCCGCACATACCAAAAACATGTCGGCTCATACCATTACACGCCGGTGTAGCGGGCGGTCATGTCAGGAGATGCCCTTGGCGTTCAGGAAGACGCCATATTTTTTATCCTCGCCCTGAATGTGGGTAACCAGCCAATCCTTGAGGAAACTCATGACCGTCAGGGTCAGCACGCTGCTCCCGGACTGGAACTTTTGCTGCAGATCGAGCACCTGCTTGACCAGCTTTTCATGTTCACCCTTGTGCCGGGCCAGGTCAGGGTAGCCATTGGCCTGCATCACCTGCTCCTCGTCCTTGAAATGGGTGGCCGTATAGGTGATGAGCGATTGCAGGACCACCCCCAGCATGGCGTTGCCCTGTCCGGCCTTCATCGCGTCATGCAGCTGGTTGAGAAGGTCTACCAGTTTTTTGTGCTGATCGTCGAATTTCTTTACCTTGACGCTTAATACCGGACTCCATTCCATAACTGCCATAGACGTTCTCCTCGCTAGATATGATTACGGCACGCGCCGCTCAACTGGATCTGGCAGGCGGGTCACCGGCACCCGCTCATAGCCGGAAGTGCCTCCGTTTTTTCCTGACGGTTCCTAACAGTTCTCCGCCGAATAGCCGATCCGGATCCCGCCCCAGTGTTTGCCGGCGATGGTGAGCGGGGTGGACATGTCGTTCATGACCTCGCCGGTGTCGCGCAGATAGGTTTGCAGCAAAAAGGGCTCCTCATTGACGGCGGCCCGCAGACCGGTCCTGTCGTTAAAGATCCGCTTGGTGCGGTTGCCGTCCTTGTCCTTCAGCATGTCTCCGGTCAGGCGCTGGGTGTAGCGCAGGTTATGGGAAGGATTGTAACCGGAGCGGTCAACGCAGATGGCATAGAACATGCGCTTGTCTTTGGCAACAACCTGCTCCTGGATGGGAGAGATGATCTCGTCGAACAAGCGGTCGAAGGGGGTCGTGAACTTGGGGGGAAAGCTGCCCGGAATCGGCTGGTAGTCCGTGCTGAACAGCGCTTCCCGGCTGATGCGGCCGCTGTTGATGGCGCCTTCGAGCGTCGCCACAGCCCGGTCGCGCAGCTCGACCGCAAAGCCCTTGATCAAGTCGTGGTCGTTACCGACCCGGAATCTGCCGACCGTGTTGTAGATCTTCTCCGCCGTTTCGGTGAGTTCGCCGAAGGTCGAGACGGCTTTTCCCATCTGGGTCTCGATCTCGTTGGATGTCTGGGAAACCTGGTGGATCTTGTTGGTGATCTCGACCGTGGTCGCGCCCTGTTCCTCCGTCGCAATGGCAATTGTGTTGATCATGTCGGCCGATTCCGTCGCAAGATTGAGAATGGCGGTAATCTGCTGGCTGGCCCGGTTGGAGTTGACGATGCCGTGTTCGACGCGGCCCTTTTCCTCCTCAATGGACTTCATGGCCTCGTTGATATCACCCTGAATCGACTTGATAATGGCTGCGATCTGCTGGGTGGAGGCGGAGGTCTTTCCCGAGAGCAGCTTGACCTCGTCGGCCACGACGGCAAAACCGCGTCCGGCCTCGCCGGCCCGGGCGGCCTCGATGGCCGCATTCAGAGCCAGCAGGTTGGTCTGGTCGGCAACGTCCTCGATCATGCCGACGATATCACCGATCTGGCCGGACGAATGCTCCAGCCGATTCATCACACCGAGAGTCTTTTCGACCCCGATCCGGATCTGGTCGATGCTGTCAGCGGTCTCTCCCACGACATTGCGCCCGTCGATGGCCGATTCGTCTACATGTTTCGAGAGGGCCGAGGCCTTGGCGGTTGTTGCGGCAACATCATTCAGTGTGGCCGACATCTCTTCCGTGGCGACCGCCACGGAAGCGGACAGCTCTTTCTGCTCAAAAATCGACGCGGCCAGCTGTTCGATACCGGCCATGGTCCGGCAGGAGGTGATGGCGACATGTCCGGCCTGGCTGTACAGCTCCGAGATGATCTCCCTGAGCTTCGTCACCAGACTGTTGACCCCCTCGGTCAAGATTCCGATCTCGTCGGAGGACTGCACGGGGATCGTTATTGTCAGGTCGCCTTCGCCCTTCGACAGTTCCTGGATGCTTTTCGATACATTGACAATATTCCTGATAATGGTCAGGCGCATGAACAGGTACATGCCGGCGACGATCAGCACAAAGCAGAGTGCACCGACGGCGCATTGCAGCAAGGCCAGCTGTTTGGCGCTGTCATAGCCGGCTTCCATCGACGTGGTCAACATGATCGCGCCCGTATGGCCGCTTTCGGGGTGGCATGCTTTGCAGCGCTGTTCATTCGGCAGCGGGATGACCGTGGTCAGGGTATGGATACCATTGGTGGTCTGCTTGGAATTGATCAATTTGCCGCTTTTGAAGGCTTCGAGCACCAGCGGGTCGGCGTTCGAGCTGCCGCCGGAGGCCTTGCCCTCCTTGCCGAAGATGGTCAGATCGAGCACGACCTTTTTGGTTTTCAGCTGCTCGACATATTTTTTGACGGAATCCAGGTCGTTTTTCATCATGAACTCTTCGACAGATTCCCGGACCGCGGAGGCCAGTTTCTGGGAAGAGGATTCGTGCAACCGGATGGTCGAGTTCAGCCCCAGCCAGAGCGAGGTAACCCCCATCACGCTGAAGCCCACAAAGAGAGAAATCCCGATGATGCAGAACACCTTGGCCGACAAATTCATTTTCATGGATCTACCCTTTTTGTGCGAATATGTGCAACCGTTCAAACTTTTCAAAGTAAATACCATGGTTCGGCGATATTTTGAAGCAAATTTCAGCTGCAATCTTCGGCTATTACCTCCGACACCTTTCTCATGAAGGACTCCATGGTAAACGGTTTCGAGATAAAATTGGCCTCTTCCTCCAGATGACCGTTATGCGCGCTAACAACCCCGGCATAGCCCGACATGAACAGCACCCTGAGCCCCGGCCTGATATCCTTGATCCGTTCATAGAGTTCGGGCCCGTTCATCTGTGGCATGACCACATCCGATACCAGCAGGTCGATGGCCACTCCGCACGACCGTACGATCTCGATGGCCCGGGAGGGTTCATCGGCAGTAATAACGCGATGTCCGGCGTCTTCGAGAATCTCGCGCACCATGGATAACACCATCGGGTTGTCCTCGACCACGAGTATCGTGTTGGCCGGCAGAGCAGCTTCGGTTGAATCCGCGGACAGCTCCGGAGCGGCCTCTACTCCGCTTGTCTCCGGGAAGAACAGGGAGAATGTCGTGCCCGCACCCGGCCGGCTGTTAACGGCGATGCTGCCCTCGTGTTGTTTGACGACCCCGAAAATGGACGAAAGCCCCAGACCGGTGCCATGGCCTATCGGCTTGGTGGTAAAAAAAGGATCAAAGATATAGGGCAAGATTGCCTCTTCGATGCCGCTGCCGGTATCCGAGAAGGCAAGCATGACATGGCGTCCCGGCACTGTACCGGGATGTTGCAGGCAGTATTCATGATCAAAGGCCAGATGTCCGGTTTCAATGGTGATAACGCCTGTTCCCTCGATTGCATCCTGGGCGTTGATGGCCAGATTGAGCAAGACCTGCTCGATCCGGGTCCTGTCCGCCAGCAGCATGCACGGCTCCGGGCTCAGCTGCAGATTGATGTAAATGTTTTCACGGATGGTTCGCTGCAGGAGTTCCACGAATGCGGCTATGGTCACATTCAGGTCCTGTTTCTCTATCTTCAAGGTCTGCTTCCTGCTGAAACTGAGCAAGCGGCTGACCAGGTTCCTGGCCTTTTCGGCTGCTTTCAAAATCGTTGCGGCATAGCCGGCGGTTTTTTCGTCCGAGGCATGCCTGGTCAGGATCATCTCCCCATACCCGAAGATCGGGACCAGCAGGTTGTTGAAATCATGGGCGATACCGCCGGCCAGCAGCCCGATGCTCTCCAGCTTCTGTTGCTGTGAAGCCTGGAGTTCGAGCAGGCGTTGTTGTGTCACATCGGAATCGACCCCGCGGTATCCGATCAGCTCTCCCTGGGGATCGAGTATCGGCACCCCGTTTGTCAGCAGGCAGATGCGCTTGCCGTTCTTGGTGATATTCCAGTGTTCCAGGTTTTTGATAACCGTTTTTTCAGCGGTGTGCTCCGTAAATACCGCTCTGACCCTGTCAACATCCGGCGGATCGAGAAATTCGTAGGCGGTTTTACCGATGATCTCAGCAGGGGTGTATCCCAGGACCCGGTCCGACGATTCGGAACAGAAGGTGAAACGGCCGGCGGCATCCACCTCCCAGATCCAGTCCGCCAGGCTTTCCGCAAAACCCCTGAAACGATCTTCACTCTTCTGGAGCGCTTCTTCGGAACGCTTGAACCCGGTTACATTCCGTGTAATACCCAGGAGCGCCACGATGGTGCCATTTTCATCCCTGAACGGAACGGCCGTGGTATGCAGCCACAGCCTGGCCCCTGTAAGCCCGATGACCTCGAACTCAAGATCGCCCGCTCTGCCTTGAAAGACCTGGGTGGTGAGCTCTTCGAAGGCACTGCGGTAGGGTTCGCACACCAGCAGGCCGATGCAGCGGCCCTGCACCTGCTCGAAGGTGCCGGCGCCGATCATCTCCAACCCGGCGCGGTTCATCAACAGCAGATGACCGGCAGCATCGAGCAGTTTGACGCATTCGGGCTCCGAATCGATAATGGTCTGGAGAAACCGTTCCGTCTTCTGGAGAGCCGCGACAGCCTGCTGACGCTCGACAGCCTCCTCTTCCAGCACAGCAGCCTGTTCCTCAAGCTGTTCCTGGACAATCTGCCGTTCCGTAACCTCCTCTTCGATCCTGATAGCCTGTTCTTCCATCTGCTCCTGGATCTGTTGCCGTTCAGAAATCTCATCCTCAAGTGTTCTGGCATGCTCGCGAAGCAGTGTTTCCTGCTGATGCCTTCTGCGGGAGGACAGGGCAATACCGGCAGCCCCCAGGAGCCACAGCAGGGCAAAACCGCCCAACAGCTGATTTCTCCGGCCAGCCTCCGAGGCCAGGTACCCGCTGATCGGAATGGCGATGCTGATGCCGCCGCGCACATCGCCGATCTTGTACCCCTGCTGGGCATGGCAGGTGAGACAGCCCTTCTCGGTCATGAAGGCTGCCATGTATTGGAGATACGGCCGTCCGGCAATCGTTACAATCTGGGACCGTTCCCTGGCCTCATTTTTATCGAAGAGCTGGAGCGTTGCCCGTTCCCAGGCATTGGGGGCGTTACGGGGATTCAGCGGCTTGAGGCTCACCAGTCTGCTGATAATGGGATCTTTCGAATCCTTCCGGATAGCCTCAAACACCATTCTGGTCATATAGGCCGGGTTGACGAGGGTGAGCGTTTTACCGGAAGCGGTTGTCACATCCCGGCCGGGAACGGTGAGATAAGGATTGGGGGCGACTTTGTCGATGGGGGCATACATACCACCGATGCCGGCCCCCCATTGCCGGTAATGGAGATTGAGACTGTAATAGTCCCTGGCCTCACGGGTAGCCTGATTGATGGCATCCTTATGATATTCATTGATAATGAACCATAGCAATGCCGCCAGAACGCCGGTCCAGGCCAGGATCAGACCGAGACCGTATTTTCTGAAAAGCTGCAGGCCGGGGGTGTTCATAAAAGCTCCACAACAGGAAGATGCCGGCAAATTCACCCCCTCATTCTCATTCCAGGATGCATCCATGTTGACAGTTTCAAACCTCCGAGGTTTTTGAAACCTGGGAGGTTTTACCAGGAATACATGTCATCGATGAAAGCAAAAGCGAATAATACATCCGGGATAGGTCTTCATGAGTCCGCGGTGACAATGACCTTGTAAACAATAGCACTGGTTTGCCCTAATACAACCGGTCGTTCTTCTTTTTTCCCTCTATGGTTAATGGCGGAGGCCTTGATAGGCCATTTCATGGCATTCAAACCGCTAGCCCTTCTTGCGGCTACACGAGCAGTATCCTGAGCGCCCCCGCAGCCTGTGAGCATGCAGCTGCAAACCGGAGCAGATATTGATGCATCCTTGACATGCTTCCCCCCCATTTTGACACCAAATTTATACCCTCCCTGCTACCCTGGAACCATGGCAGCTATATCAACGCGCAGGGAGAGCAACCATGAAAGTCTATCTGTTCAACACCGCAAGCGGACTCTACGAAGGTGAAACATTCGCAGAAGCTGGTATGCTTCAGCATGATGAGGGGATCACACCCATAGCCCCTCCCGGCTATGAACATGGCCAGGTGCCGGTGTTCGACCGCCGGAAAAAAGAATGGGCCGTGATACCGGTTGCCATCGCCAAACAACTGCTTCGTCTCAATGATACGGACACGGAGAGCAAATCATGAACATCTACGAATGGCTGCAAACGATCCTGTATTTCGTCGTACTGCTGGCCCTGGTCAAGCCGCTGGGCAGCTTCATGGCCAAGGTCTTCCAGGGGGAACGGACCTTCCTGTCGCCTGTCCTGGCACCCTTTGAGAGGTTGATCTACCGTGTCAGCGGGGTGAAGCCGGAAGATGAGATGGGCTGGCAACGCTACGCCGGTGCCATGCTGCTCTTCAACCTGGTGCTGTTCGTCGCGCTCTTCGTCATGTTGCTGACCCAGCACCTGCTGCCGCTCAACCCGCAGAAGGTGCCGGCCTTCACCTGGCAGCTGGCGCTCAACACGGCGGTCAGCTTCACGACCAACACCAACTGGCAGGCCTATGTGGGCGAGCAGGCCGCCAGCTACTTCACCCAGATGGTGGGGCTGGCCGTGCACAACTTCGTCTCCGCCGCCACCGGCATCGTGATAGCCATTGCCGTGATCCGCGGCTTTGTCCGCCGCAAGACCTCCCTGCTGGGCAATTTCTGGGTCGATCTGACCCGCTGTACCCTCTACATCCTGCTGCCGATCTCCCTTATTTTCTCACTAGTCCTGGTCTCCCAGGGGGTGATCCAGAACTTCAGCCCCTACAAGTCCGTGCCGCTGGTTCAGTCCACCAATTACGACAAAGCCAAAATGGACGACAAGGGTGTCGCGCTCAAGGATGCCAAGGGCAACCCGGTCAGCGAGAACGTGATCGTCAAGGAGGTCACCATCCCCATGGGGCCGGTCGCCTCCCAGGAGGCCATCAAGGAATTGGGCACCAACGGCGGTGGCTTCTTCAACGCCAACGCGGCCCACCCCTTTGAAAACCCGACCCCCCTCTCCAACTTTATCGAGATCCTGCTGATCCTGCTGATCCCCGGCGCCTTGACCTACACCTTCGGGGTCATGGCGGGCAATACCCGCCAGGGCTGGATGCTGCTGGGCGTGATGCTTTTCATCCTGATCACCACCTTCGGTGTCCTGCAATGGGCCGAGAGCAGCGGTAATCCGCTGGTGGCCCGGCTGGGGGTACAGAGCATCAACATGGAAGGGAAGGAGGTCCGCTTCGGCCTGGCCGGGAGCAACCTCTTCACCGTGGCCACCACCGGCACCTCCTGCGGCGCGGTCAACAGCATGCACGACTCGCTCACCCCCATCGGCGGCATGATGCCGCTCTCCCTGATCCTGCTGGGCGAGATCATCTTCGGCGGGGTCGGTTCCGGTCTCTACACCATGCTGGCCTTTGCCATCATCGCGGTTTTTGTGTCCGGCCTGATGATCGGCCGCACGCCGGAATACCTGGGCAAGAAGATCGAGGTCCGGGAGATGTGGATGTCGATCCTCGCCATCCTGACCGCCGGGATCGTGGTGTTGATCCTGTCGGGCATCGCCATGATCGCGCCGCAGGCGGTGGCTGCCATGTCCAACCCCGGTGCCCACGGCCTGACGGAGGTGCTCTACGCCATTGCCTCCATGGCCAACAACAACGGCAGTGCCTTTGCCGGTCTGAACGCCAACGTCAATTTCTACAACCTGTTCGGCTCCCTGGCCATGACCATCGGTCGTTACGTCCCGGCCATCGCGGTGCTGGCCATGGCCGGTTCCCTGGCGGGGAAGAAGTACATCCCCCCCAGCCTGGGTACCCTGCCGACCGATAAAGCGCCCTTTGCCATCTGGCTGACACTGGTCATCCTGATCGTCGGGGCCCTGACCTTTTTCCCGGCCCTGGCCCTGGGTCCGATCGTGGAACAATTGATGATGGTGAATTAAAGTCCCCCTTCAGAAAGGGGGATTTAGGGGGATTTGCCTTTGAACCTGAAAATCAAATCCCCCCAGCCCCCCTTTCTAAAGGGGGGAGAAAAACAAACGGAGAGCACAATGTCCAAACATATCCAACAGCCGAAATCGGCTTTCGATGCAGAACTTATGCGGGGCGCCCTGATTGACTCCCTCAAAAAACTCGATCCCCGCACCCTCTGGCGCAACCCGGTCATGCTGTGCGTCGAGATCGCCAGTGTCATCACCCTGGTCACCTTCGCCATGTCGCTGACCGGCGCCAATACCGAGCCGGCCTGGTTTACCGGCGCCGTCACGGCATGGCTCTGGCTGACGGTGATCTTCTCCACCTTCGCTGAGGCGCTGGCCGAAGGGCGCGGCAAGGCCCGCGCCGCGTCTTTAAGAAAATCTCGCACCGACGTGACCGCCAAGCAACTGGACAAGCCGGAATTCGGCGGCAACTTCACCACGGTCGGCGCCAGCCAGCTCCGCAAGGGGGATCTGATCCTGGTGGAGGGGGGTGAGATGATCGCCGGCGACGGCGACGTGGTGGCGGGTGCCGCCCTGGTCAACGAATCGGCTGTGACCGGCGAATCGGCCCCGGTGGTGCGTGAATCGGGGGGCGACCGCAGCGCCGTCACCGGCGGCACCACGGTCATTTCCAGCTCCATCATCGTCAGGATTACCGCCAATCCGGGCGAAACCTTCCTCGACAAGATGATCGGCCTGATCGAGGGCGCCAAGCGCCGCAAGACCCCCAACGAGGTCGCTCTGGAGGTGCTGCTGATCGCCCTGACCCTGGTCTTCCTGCTGGTCTGCGCCAACATCAGTCCGCTCTCGATCTACAGCGTCACGGTGGCCGGTCACGGCACGCCGGTGTCGCTGACCATCCTGGTGGCGCTGTTCGTCTGCCTGGCGCCGACCACCATTGCCGCACTGCTGCCGGCCATCGGCATCGCCGGCATGGACCGGTTGTTCCAGAAGAACGTCATCGCCCTGTCCGGCCGGGCCATTGAGGCCGCCGGCGACGTCAACGTCCTGCTGCTGGACAAGACCGGCACCATCACCCACGGCAATCGGCAGGCGGTGGCATTTGTCCCGGTTGGCGGCCATACCGAACCGGAGCTGGCCGAGGCGGCCCTGATGTCATCCATTGCGGACGAGACCCCGGAAGGGCGCAGCGTGGTAATATTGGCGAAAGAGAAACATGGCCTTGTCAGGGAGTCACCGAAGGATGCCGAGGTCGTAGAGTTCAGCGCCGACACGCGTCTCTCCGGCATCAATCTGGCGGGTACGCAATACCGTAAAGGCGCCTCGGATTCGACGGTCGCGTTTGTCAAGAAACATGGATGCACAACCATCCCCAGCGATCTGGCAGATGTGGTTGACAAGATCGCCCGGGGCGGGGCCACACCGCTGGTGGTCTGCAAAGGGTGCGAGATCCTGGGGGTGATCAACCTGAAGGATATCGTCAAGGCAGGTATCCAGGAGCGCTTCCTGCAGCTGCGCAGCATGGGGATCAAGACCGTGATGATCACCGGCGACAACCCGCTGACCGCAGCCGCCATCGCCGCCGAGGCCCAGGTGGACGACTTCCTGGCCCAGGCCAAGCCCGAGGAGAAGCTGCGCCTGATCAAGGAGTATCAGGAACAGGGCTTCATGGTGGCCATGACCGGCGACGGCACCAACGACGCCCCGGCCCTGGCCCAGGCCGATGTGGCCGTGGCCATGAATACCGGCACCCAGCCGGCCCGCGAAGCGGCCAACATCATCGACCTGGACAGCAACCCGACCAAGCTGCTGGATATCGTCGAGGTCGGCAAACAGATCCTGATGACCCGCGGCAACCTGACCACCTTCAGTATCTCCAACGACATCGCCAAGTACTTTGCCATCATCCCGGCCATGATGCTCTCCATCTACCCACAACTGGGGGTGTTGAACGTGATGCACCTGGCCAGCCCCTTCAGCGCCATCCTGTCGGCGGTGGTCTTCAATGCCATCATCATCCCGCTGCTGGTGCCGCTGGCCCTCAAGGGGACCCGGTTCCGCCCCATGCCGGCCGAGCAGCTGCTGATCCATAACCTGCTAATCTACGGGGTGGGTGGGATGGTCGCGCCGTTTGTCGGGATCAAGATCATCGATCTGGTGATCGGGCTGATGGTGTGAAAAACTACCACCCCCGCCCTGACGGGCACCCCCTCCTAATTTAGGAGGGGGACGGGGGGTGGTTACATACAAGGAGAAAAAACCATGAAAGACATACGACCGGCCATTCTGCTCTTCATCATCTTCACCATCATCTGCGGCGGCATCTATCCGGCCCTGGTCACCGGCATCGCCGCTGCCGTATTCCCCAGGCAGGCCCAAGGGAGCTTCATAACCGGCAAGAGCGGCCAGGCGGCCGGTTCGACCCTGATCGGCCAACCCTTCTCCGACCCGAAATACTTCTGGCCGCGTCCCTCGGCAACCAGCGACTTTGGCTACAACGCCCTGGCCTCGGGCGGCTCCAATGCCGGACCGACCAACCCCGCTTACCTGAAGACCGTGGCCGAGCGGGTCAAGGCGCTCCGCGACAGCGGGGTAACCGGCACGGTTCCGGCCGACCTGGTGCAGGCCTCGGCCAGCGGTCTCGACCCGCATATTTCGCCCGAATCGGCCGGGCTGCAGGTGGCACGAATAGCCAAGGCGCGCGGTCTATCCGAGGACGCGGTGGAGCAGGCCGTGGCACAGGCCACCGAAGGGCGCCAGCTCGGTTTTCTGGGGGCGCCGCGGGTAAATGTGCTTGTGTTGAATCTGGAATTGGATAGACTGTAGCCATGACCGATAACGACGACATACGCCCCTCCCCGGAGGCGATGCTGAAGCTGGCCCAGGCCGAGGAGGTTACGGCCGAGCTGGGCAAGTTGAAGATCTTTCTCGGCTATGCCGCCGGGGTCGGCAAGACCTACGCCATGCTGGAGGCGGCCCGGCAACGCAAGAAGGACGGCCGCGACGTGGTGGCGGGGTATATCGAATCCCACGGCCGCGCCGAGACCGACTCCCTGCTGGAGGGGCTGGAACTCCTGCCGCGCAAGGAAGTCCGCTATCTGGAGGTGGCGCTCCCGGAGATGGACATCGACGCCATCCTGGCCCGCCAGCCCCAGATCGTGCTGGTGGATGAACTGGCCCACAGCAACGCCCCCGGCTCGCGGCACGAGAAGCGCTGGCAGGATGTGGAGGAGATCCTTTCTGCCGGGATCGACGTCTACACCACGGTCAACATCCAGCACTTCGAGAGCCTGAACGACGTGGTGGCGCAGATCACCGGCATCACCGTGCGCGAGACCGTCCCGGATCGCCTGCTGGACCTGGCCTTCGAGATCAAACTGATCGATCTCCCCCCTGAAGACCTGCTGCAGCGCCTGAAAGAGGGGAAGATCTACATCGCTGATCAGGCCGCCAAGGCCATCGAGAAGTTCTTCCGTCCCGGCAACCTGATGGCCCTGCGGGAACTTTCCCTGCGTCGCACCGCCGCCCGGGTGGATGACCAGATGCGGGCCTACATGGAGACCCAATCCATCGCCGGGCCGTGGCCGACGGCGGAACGGCTGCTGGTCTGCGTCAGCGGCAGCCCCTACAGCGAAAAGCTGATCCGCGCCACCTGCCGCCTGGCTGAAGAGTTGAAGGGACAATGGTTCACGGTCTATATCGAAACTCCGACAGACAGTCGTCATGTGCGGGAGAACCGGGAGCATATCTGGCGCGACCTGCGTCTGGCCGAGGGGCTGGGAGGCCAGGTCGCGAGCATCACCGCCACCGATATAACCGACGCTGTCATGGAATACGCCACACAGCACAATATCACCAAGATCGTGATGGGCAAACCGACCAGGCGCCGCTGGCGAAAAACCCTGCAAACACCGATCGTGGACCGCATCATCCGCAGAAGCGGGGCCATAGATGTCGTCATCGTAAGTTTCGAACCGGATAAGTCCGCTGGGACCGCTACCGTACACAGGCGCCATACCCCGTTTGAACTGCGTGGGTATGCGGCCAGCCTTGCACTTGTTTTAGCCGCCACGGTATTGTGCGAACTGCTGCGCCCCTTTCTGGCGCCGACCAATATGGTCATGTTCTACCTGCTGGCCGTGGTGGTTGCCGCGGTGCGACTCAACCGCAAAGCGGCAATCGCCACCTCCTTCCTCGGCGTACTGGCCTTCGACTTTTTCTTTATTCCACCGCGCATGACCTTTGTGGTAGCAGACACACAGTACCTGCTGACCTTCCTGGGGTTGTTCGTGGTGGGGGTGGTGATCAGTACCCTGGTGGCCCGTTCCCGGGAGCGGGCCGAAGTGATGCGGGCCCGCGAGGTGCAGACCGCCAGCCTGTACTACCTGAGCCGCGACCTGGCCGCTTCCGTTGATATCACGGCCGTGCTGAAGGCGGTGCTCAGGAACGTGGAAGAGGCGCTGGGGGCCCGGGTAGTGATCCTGCTGCCGGAAGGGGAACGGCTTGATATCCTGGCAGCCAGCGAGGGACTGTTGCTGGACATGAAGGAACAGGCCGTGGCCGACTGGGTCTTTCGCAATAACCACCCGGCCGGGCGCGCCACGGACACGCTCGTATCCGCCGCCCTGATCTATCTGCCCCTGCAGACCCCGGCCAGTGTCCTGGGTGTGATGGGGGTCAGGCTGCTGAGCGAGCATGAATACCACTCCCAGGAAAACCGCCGTCTGATGGATGCCTTCGCTACCCAGGCCGCCATGGCCATGGAACGGATCCAGCTCGCGCGCCAGGCGGAGCAGGCCCAGATCCTGCAAGCACGCGAAAACCTGGAACGGGCATTGCTCAACTCCATCTCCCACGACCTGCGTTCCCCTCTCTCCACGGTGACCGGGGTCCTCACCAGCCTGAAGGAGGAAGGGTCGCATCTCGGTGAGCACGCCCGTCAGGAACTGCTGGAGACCGCCTGCAGCGAGGCCGATCGCCTCAATCGTTTCGTCGGCAATCTTTTGGATATGACCCGCATCGAGGCCGGGGCCGTCAAGCTCAACCTTGAACCATGCGATGTGCAGGAACTGATCGGCTGTGCCCTGGCTGTCCTGGAGACACGTAGCGACACCCGCAAGGTGTCGTTCAAGATGCCGCCGGTGATGCCGCTGATACCGATGGACCTGGTGCTGATGATCCAGGTACTGGTCAACCTGCTGGACAACAGCCTGAAATATTCGCCGCCAGGTAGCCCGATCGAAATAACTGCGACCACTGATACGGCATGGCTGCTGCTTGAAGTGGCCGACCGGGGTCCGGGGGTGCCGGAGCAGGACTTGAAACGGGTCTTTGACAAGTTCTATCGCATCCCGGTACCCGAGGGGGCCGGTGGCACCGGCCTGGGACTATCGATCTGCAAGGGCATTGTCGAAGCCCATGGTGGCAGGATCGCTGCCGAAAACCGAACCGGCGGCGGTCTCAGTATCGTGATACGCTTGCCGTTACAAGCTGTAAGACCCGGAGCTAACCCCTGATATAGCGGGCTGGTACGTTGACAGATTACAGGCGACCGCCCCCCCACCCCTGGCGATTAACTTGACACTTCGCACAAATGGCGTATAACTGCAAAAAAAAGCAGCCGAGATTCGTCCGGAAGGACGGATGCGGGGGACCCAGTTATCTGGGGCGTATTCCGGCAGTGTAGCCGGATAGGGAACTTCCAATCCCGAGCCCGTCAGCTAACCTCGTAGGCATCTGGAAGGGCACAACTGCGGTCTCAAAGCCGCCGGTTCATGCCGGCGGCTTTCCTTTTTCCGGACGGCATGTTATAACGAGTTCCACTAGTAGTACGATTCATAAATATATTTACAAATAATGCTGTTTTTGCCATGATTGCGCTAAATCACATGAGGAGGCGATCATGGCACGAAAAACAATGCGAGCTCCACTGGTACTCACCGATGAAA
>JAJXYO010000014.1 GCA_021780495.1 Deltaproteobacteria bacterium | reverse complement strand
ACTGGGACTTCTTTCACTACTCAACCAGTTTCACCACTTTCAACATTCAACGTGAACCGCCGTGTACGGAACCGTACGCACGGTGGTGTGGGAGGACGGCGGGAGTAATCCCGCCTCCTACCCGATACCACGATGTGTCAGAATCAGGCCAGAGCGGCATGCGCTGCGGCCAGACGGGCGATCGGCACCCGGAAGGGTGAGCAGGACACGTAATCCAGGCCGATGTTATGGCAGAAGATGACCGACGCAGGATCACCGCCATGCTCGCCGCAGATGCCGAGCTTGATGTCCGGCCGGGTTGAGCGGCCCAGCTGGCAGGCCATCTTGACCAGCTTGCCGACGCCGGCCTGATCAAGCGAGACAAAGGGGTCTTCCGGCAGGATACCGTTATCCACATAGAAGGGCAGGAACTTTCCGGCGTCGTCACGTGACAGGCCGAAGGTGGTCTGGGTCAGGTCATTGGTGCCGAAGGAGAAGAATTCGGCTGCGCCGGCGATTTCGTCAGCGGTCAGGGCGGCGCGCGGCAGCTCGATCATGGTGCCAATCAGGTACTCGACCTTGACGCCGTACTGGGTGATAACCTCTTCGCAGATTACCTTGGCATTCCGCTTGAGCAACTGTAGCTCGCTGACCGTGGCGATCAACGGGATCATGATCTCGGGTACGATGCTGAAACCTTCGTTTTTTACCAGCTCGCAGGCCGCTTCCATGATGGCCCGCACCTGCATGTCGTAGATCTCGGGGTAGGTGATCCCCAGGCGGCAGCCGCGGTGCCCGAGCATGGGATTGAATTCGTGCAGCAGCTCGATCTTGTGCTTGACGGAGTTGACGGTGACCTTCATGGTCCGGGCCAGATCCTCGATGTCCTTCTCTTCCTGGGGCAGGAATTCGTGCAACGGCGGATCGAGCAGACGGATGGTGACCGGCAGCCCTTTCATCTCGCGGAACAGGCCGATGAAATCGCCCTTCTGCATCGGCATGATCTTGGCCAGGGCTCGTTTGCGCCCCTCAAGCTCTTCCGACAGGATCATCTCACGTACAGCCGCGATGCGTTCGGCATCGAAGAACATATGTTCGGTACGGCACAGGCCGATGCCCTGGGCACCGAACTCGCGGGCCACCTTGGCGTCGTGTGGCGTGTCGGCATTGGCGCGGACCTTCATGGTGCGGAATGTGTCCACCCAGGTCATCAGGGTGCCGAAATCGCCGGTCAGCTGGACCGGTACGGTCGGTACCGCCCCCAGCATGACCTCGCCGCTGGAGCCGTCCAGGGTGATGATGTCGCCTTTTTTGACGACCACGCCGTTCTTGGCGGTAAATGTCCCCTCGCTGTAATCTACTTTTATGTCGCCACAGCCGGCCACGCAGCATTTGCCCATGCCGCGCGCCACAACCGCCGCATGGGAGGTCATGCCGCCGCGGGCGGTCAGGATGCCCTGGGCGGCGTGCATGCCGTGAATGTCCTCGGGAGATGTTTCAATGCGCACCAGTATGACCTTGCGCCCAATTTTGGCCTCGGCTTCGGCCTCATCCGCAGTAAAGATGACCTCGCCGGACACAGCACCGGGTGAAGCCGGCAGTCCCTTGGCGATAATGTTCTTCACGGCTTTGGGGTCGAGGGAGGGGTGCAGCAGTTGATCGAGCTGGCTGGGGGCCACGCGCAGGACAGCGGTCTTCTGGTCGATCAGCCCTTCATTGACCATGTCAACTGCGGTCTTGATGGCAGCCGGTGCGGTGCGCTTGCCGTTGCGGGTCTGCAGCATGTACAGCACACCGGTTTCGATGGTGAACTCGATGTCCTGCATGTCCTTGTAATGTTTCTCCAGGATGGCGCGAATCTTGACCAGCTGATTGTAACACTCCGGCATGACCTCTTCCATGGAGGGGAGTTTGCCGTCCTTGTCCTTGACCCGGTTGATCGGCTGAGGGGTGCGGATACCGGCCACCACATCCTCGCCCTGGGCGTTGACCAGGAATTCGCCATAGAAATAATTTTCCCCGGTGGAAGGGTCGCGGGTGAAGGCCACGCCGGTGGCGCAATCGTTGCCCATGTTGCCGAAGACCATCGATTGTACGTTGACGGCGGTGCCCCATTCGGCCGGGATGTTGTTGAGTTTGCGGTAGGTGATGGCACGCTGGTTCATCCAGGAACCAAATACGGCGCCGATAGCGCCCCACAACTGCTCCTGGGGCTCTTCAGGAAAAGGAACGCCCAGTTCCTGCTTGATGGTGGCCTTGAATACCGCGACCAGTTCTTTCCAGTCACCGGCGGTCAGGTCGGTATCCAGGTGGACACCTTTTTCCTCTTTCTTCTGCTCCAGCAGGTGGTCGAGGATCTCCTTTTCCATGCCCATGACAACGTCGGAATACATCTGCACAAAACGGCGATAGGCATCATAGGCGAAACGTTCATCACCGCTCTGGGCGATGATGCCCTGTACGGTGGTGTCGTTGAGACCGAGATTGAGAACGGTATCCATCATGCCCGGCATGGAGGCCCGGGCACCGGAACGGACGGAGACGAGCAGGGGGTTCTTGGCATCGCCGAACTTCTTGCCCATCAGCTCTTCGACTTTTTTGAGATTGGCGGCTACTTCAGCCGCCAGTGACTCGGGGTACTTCTGGTTATTTTTATAAAACTCAGTACAGACCTCGGTGGTGAGGGTGAAGCCGGGGGGCACCGGCAGACCGATGCTGGACATTTCTGCCAGATTGGCCCCCTTGCCGCCCAACAGGTTTTTCATGTCGGCTCGCCCTTCGGCTTGGCCATTACCAAAGAAATACACGAACTTCTGCGCCATTGTACTGCCTCCTCTGTCGTAGATAAAGCTTGTGCTGTTTACACTCGCTAAAAACGTTTATTCATAATAAAAATAACAGCTTACAGTGGTAGACTATAACGCAGATTTTCAAAATAACAACTATTATATGGGGAAAATTGCTATTTCGTGTCCCAGCTGGTTATATCGGCGTTCTTGTCGTCCCCACCCTTGGTGCCGTCGGCTCCGTATGAAAAGAGGTCGTAGTCGCCATGTTCGCCGGGTGATATATACAGGAAGTCGTTGCCCCAGGCATCCTTGGGTACAGCCTTGCTGTCCAGATAGCCCTCCTCCTTATAGGATTTGGGGATTATGCCGACGGTCGGTTTTGTCACCAGGGCGCTCAGTCCCTGTTCGGTGCTGGGATACATGCCGTTATCCAGTTTGTAGAGTTTGAGTGCGGACTCAATACCCTTGATCTGGACCTTAGTCGTTTTGATCTTGGCCTCATCGGTTCGTCCCATCAGCTTGGGTCCGACAAAAGCCGCCAGCATGGCCAGGATGACAATTACCACCATGATTTCGATGAGTGTAAACCCGTTTCTGTTGCTGAGTTGTTTCATTGAGCAGCTTCCTCCGTACATGTGATGTTGTAGAATAATGAATGTTACATGAAGGGAGAGGCATGAACAAGGGTTTTCGATTTCCCACGGTTGTCGCAAATGAAATCATGTGTGCCTCAAATGAGGTGATGATTGGATAGCAGAATCAGGCTTAAAAAAAGAAGTGAGTTAAATCGGGTGGTTTTTAATTGAATGTAGTTGGCACGGGATGTGAAGCATCCGCTACAACAGTATTTGTGATGACTGTAACCATCTTGCCCGTAGGGTCGAAACCACAAAAAAGGAGAACGAAATGAAAAAGACTGTTATTGCCCTGATTGCCCTGGCAGCATTTGCCGGAACCGCGTTTGCAGCAGATGTGATTGAACTGCCGGCTTCCATGGGAAAGGTAACCTTCCCGCACAAAATGCATCAGCAGATGCTGAAAGACTGCAGCAAGTGTCATGCAAAAGGTCCCGGCAAGATCGCAGACCTCGGAAAAGACTGGGCACACAAAACCTGTAAAGGGTGCCATGCTGAAATGAAAAAAGGGCCGACCTCTTGCAAGGATTGCCACAAGAAGTAACGGACAGGATTGGTAGCAAAAAGGGGTAGCGTAGATGCGCTACCCTTTTTTTGTGCCGCCTCCTACCACGTAACTGCCGCTTGTCTGAGTCAAAAAGCCCTCCTGCACCATATCCGCAAGATTTCTATTCACATCCTGCAGCCCGGCTCCCGTCTGCTTAGCCAGTTCGCCGGCCGAAAGTCCCGGATTAGCAATCACTGCCCGCAGCAGGCGGCTTCTCAGCTGACGGTTGGAGCCCTCAAAGCGGCTTTGCTGCTGATGATGACAGCTGCGGCGACCCGGATTGGGGTGGAGTTGTTTGAGCATGACGCCGAAATCCATCAGTGCGTAGAACCATTGGCGGGGATTGTTGCGGTCAATTGTAGCTGCCACCACGGGCATGATTTCACGGTCGCTGACACTCTTTTGATTGTGGAAAAAGAAATGGATGCACACGCTGCGAATGTTGGTCTCAATACATGGTTCGGCGATGCCGAAGGCAAAGGCCGCCACAGCCCGAGCCGTGTAGGGTCCTATGCCGGGCAGAGATTCCAGGTCCGGGACGGATGACGGGAAGCTGCCGTTGAAACGGGTTTGGATCTCCTCGGCGCAGCGTTTGAGGGCAATGGCGCGACGGTTGTACCCCAGACCCTGCCACACCCGCAACACATCCACGAGCGGTGCCGAGGCCAGGTCGTCCAAAGTGGGAAAGGCTGCCAGAAATTCGACATACTTGCATCTGACCCGCTCGACCTGGGTCTGCTGCAGCATGACCTCTGATACCAGGATGTGGTAGGGATCGTGGGTTTCACGCCAGGGCATGGGGCGGGGTGTGGCATGGTAATGGGAGTATATCCGGCGTTGGAAGGCCTGGATGGTGTGCTCGTCCAAGATCCCTTTTTCGTGGTAGCGGCGGGTGAGTTCTGCCGGATCAGGCCACAAGGGTTGCCCGCCACTCATCCAGTGCCAGCAAGGCACGTTCTGCCAGTTTTTGGCGCTTTTCCTTCTTGGGGATCCGCCCCGGCAGGTCGGGGAACAAGCCATAGTTGACATTCATCGGTTGGAAATGGCGGGCATCGGCGTTGGTGATGTGCGCTATCAAGGCCCCCAGGGCCGTTTCGGGCGGCGGCGCGGCAGGCGGGTGTCCGTGAGCAATCACCCCGGCTGCGGAAATGCCTGCCAGAAAACCGCTGCCGGCAGATTCGACATAGCCTTCTACTCCGGTAATCTGGCCGGCAAAGAACAATCGCGGGGCGGATTTGAGCTGCTGGGTCGGCAGCAGCAGAGATGGGGAATTGATAAAGGTATTGCGGTGCATGGAGCCCAGCCGGATGAATTCTGCCCCTTCCAGTCCCGGTATCATCCGGAAGACCCGCCGTTGCTCCGGCCAGGTCAGTTTGGTCTGGAAGCCGACCAGGTTGAACATGGTCTTGTCGCGGTTCTCGGCCCGCAGCTGGATAACGGCATGCGGTTCCAAGCCGGTACGGGGATCGGTCAGTCCGACCGGTTTCATCGGGCCAAAGCGCAGCGTCTCCACACCGCGCTCGGCCATGCTTTCCACCGGCATGCAGCCCTCGAAATGGACAATCTTCTCAAAATCACGGGTCGCTACCTTCTCGGCTGCCACTAGTTCGGCTACGAAGGCCAGATATTCCGCTTCATTCAGTGGGCAGTTGAGGTAGTCGTCGCCATCCCCTTTGCCGTAGCGGGATGCGGCAAAGACCTTGGTCATATCGAGGGAATCGGCGGCAACAATCGGGGCAATGGCATCGTAGAAATAGAGGCGCTCACCGGTCAGGCCTGACAGAGAGGCTGCCAGGGCGTCGCTGGTGAGCGGCCCGGAGGCGATAATGACGGTGCCGTCAGCGGGAATCTGGACGATTTCACCTGGTTCGAGGCTGATCAGCGGGTGGGTGCTGATTCTGGCAGTCACATACTCGGAAAACAGCTGCCGATCGACGGCCAGTGCTCCGCCGGCCGGGACGCGGGTCGCCTCGGCGGCCTCCATGATGAGGGAACCACAGCGGCGCAGTTCCTCCTTCAGTAATCCGACCGCGTTATCCAGCGAATCGCCGCGCAGTGAGTTGGAGCAGACCAGCTCGGCCAGTCCGGGCAGATGATGGGCGGGTGAAAGCTTCTCCGGCTTCATCTCGTGGAGGGTGACCGGAATGCCGCGCTCTGTAGCCTGCCAGGCGGCCTCGCAGCCGGCCAGGCCGCCGCCGATGATAGTAAGTGTTTTCAATCGGTTTTTACCTTGCCGCCTTCTTTGAAATCACACCCTTCTTTGGGGCACTTGACGAAATCGCCCTCGCGTTTGAGGCTCTTCTGCACCAGCAGCGGAAAGCCGCATTTCGGGCAGGCCCGTTCAACCGGTGGATCCCAGAGGGCAAACTTGCACTGCGGATAGCGGTTACAGGAGTAGAACATCTTGCCATAACGGGATTTTTTCTCGATCAACTCGCCCTCTTTGCATTCGGGACAGACCACGCCGGTACTTTTGGGCTTGATCAGAGGCTGGATGTTTTTGCAGGCCGGGTAACCGGAGCAGGCCAGATACTTGCCGAAGCGGCCGTCCTTGATCAGCATGGCCGCCCCGCACTTTTCACATTTTTCATCCGATACAACCGGTTCGCTTGCCTCGGCATCCTTGTCGCCATCCACGTTGCGGGTGTATTTACACCCTTCCTGAAAGCCGGAGCAGGCGATGAACTTGCCGCGCTTGCCCAGTTTCACGACCAGCGGTTTGCCGCATTCAGGGCAGGCCTCATCGGTCGCCTCGGTCGTCAGGTCAGCCTTGTTGACCTCACCCTCTTTCTGTTTCAGGAGTGCAATAAACGGTTCCCAGAACTCCTTCAGGAGCGGTTTCCACTCCTTTTCACCTCGTGAAACCTGATCCAGCTCTTCTTCCAGTCCGGCGGTAAAGTTGTAATCGACATACTTCTGGAAATGGGCGGTCAGCAGGTCACTGACCACCATGCCCACATCTTCGGGGAAGAAGCGTTTTTTGTCGAGGCGGGCATATTTTCGCTCCACCAGCGTATTCATGATCGAGGCGAAGGTAGAAGGGCGCCCGATGCCATATTCTTCCAGCGTCTTTACCAGGGTGGCTTCGGTATAGCGGGGCGGTGGCTGGGTGAAGTGCTGCTCGGGGAGGATCTCGTGCAGTTTCAGCGCTGCACCCTCCGTCATGGCGGGCAGCAGGCCCTCTTTTTCCTCATCCTGGTCGTCCAGTCCTTCGATATACAGCTTCATGAAGCCGGGGAAGCGGATGACGGTCCCGGCGGCCCGCAGCCCGCAACTTTTGGCGCCGGTAAACGGCCCCGAGGCCGGTGCAGTCCCGAGATCTGCGCTGATGTCCACGGATGTCTGGTCCAGCAGGGCCTCGGCCATCTGGCAGGCCACGGTACGCTTCCAGATCAGCTCATAGAGCTTGTGCAGGTCCGGTGTCAGAAAGCGCTTCATCTCGGCCGGTGTCTTGGCGATATAGGTCGGACGCACTGCTTCGTGGGCCTCCTGGGCGTTCTTGGTTTTGGTCTTGAAGATGCGCGGTTTGGCCAGGGCGTATTCCGGCCCGTAGGCGGCCGAGATGACATCGCGGGCCTCGGCCAGCGCCTGGGACGAAAGATTGACGCTGTCGGTACGCATATAGGTGATCAGACCGACCGTGCCCTCTTCGCCGATATCGATGCCTTCATACAGCTTCTGGGCGCTGGACATGGTCTTTTTGGCGGAGAAGCCCAGCTTGCGGGAGGCTTCCTGCTGCAGGGTCGAGGTGGTGAAGGGTGGGGAGGGGTTGCGCTTCTTCTCGGTTTTGGTGATCTTGGCCACCTGGTAGCTGCCCGATTGCAGGGCCGTCTTCAGCCCGGCGGCAATCTCTTCGCCGGGGATGTCGAACTTGCCCAGACGTTTGCCGCCTACATCCACCAGACCGGCCTTGAACTCCTGTCCGGGGGCTGCACCCAGCCGTGCGGCAATGGTCCAATACTCCTGCTCGATAAAGGCCTGAATCTCCTTTTCCCGTTCACAGACCAAGCGCAGTGCTACCGATTGGACACGCCCGGCGGAAAGGCCGTAGCGGATCTTCTTCCACAAAAACGGCGACAGGTTGAAGCCGACCAGGTAGTCCAGAATCGAACGGGCCTGCTGGGCGTCCACCAGATCAAGGGCAATGTCGCGTGGGTTTTGAACGGCATGCAAAATAGCGTCTTTGGTAATCTCGTGAAACTCAACCCGCTGAATCTTTATGCCGGGGTTTTTTTTGTCCAGCCCGAGCGCCGCCAGCAGATGCCAGGAGATGGCCTCCCCTTCACGGTCGGGGTCAGTTGCCAGCAGCAGTCGCTCTGCCCCCTTGAGCGCAGCCTTGATGGCGTCGAGATGCTTTTTGCTTTCCGGAAGCACATGATACTTGGGTTCAAAGCCCTTCTCCGTGTCCACCGAGCCCTGTTTGCTGGGCAGAGCGCGGACATGGCCGAAAGACGCCAGAACCTTGTAGTCCGGTCCCAGAAATTTCTCGATTGTTTTGGCCTTGGCGGGCGATTCGACGATAACGAGATTATGCGACATTATGGTATCTATCCTCGTGGTATGAAGTGTGGATCATGTAACGGCGTAGTGTGTGCCCGGCAGAGGAGAGACGGCCCCCTTGAGCTCAAGGTGGAGTAACATAGAGGAAACCTCTCCGGCTGTCAATTCCGTTTGGGCGATAATGTCATCGATGTGCAACGGCGAGCGGGCCAGCAGCTCATAAATGGCCGCCTCCTTCGGTGTCAGGGAGAAGGTGTGCGGCGGCTGCTGAAACAGGGGCGTATCTGCAGCTGTCTGCGGACAGCCCGGAAGCTCCTCCAGAATATCCTCGACACAATCCACCAGCTTGGCCCCCTGCTTGATCAGGCGATTGCTGCCGCGACTGGTGGCGCATGAGATGTTGCCGGGGACGGCAAACACATCGCGCCCATGCTCCAGGGCATACTGGGCTGTGATCAGTGAACCGCTTTTCTCGGCTGCTTCTATGACCAGCACACCGGCTGAGAGTCCGCTGATAATCCGGTTGCGGCGCGGAAAATTTTCGGCCAGTGGCAGGGTTCCCAACGGAAACTCGGATACCAGGCAGCCCTTGTCAGCCATCTCATCGAAAAGAGCACGGTTTTCAGGCGGATAGATTTGATCGACGCCGCAGCCTAAAACGCCGATGCTTCTGCCCCCCGCTCGCAGAGCCCCCTTGTGGGCCGCGGTATCGACTCCGCGCGCCATCCCTGAAACAACACACACCCCGTGGTTGGCGAGCCCCTCGGCCAGTTTCCCGGTGGTCATCAGCCCGTAGGCTGTCGCCCGGCGCGAGCCTACGACAGCAATAGAGCGTTCACGGGAGCAGAGCTCCCCCTTGACATACAGAAAGGGAGGCGGATCGGGGATTTCAAACAGTGATTTTGGGTAATCATGCGAGATATAGGTCACCAGACGCGCAGTGCTTGTCTCAAGCCTGCGGCACTCCTCCTCCGCAAAGCGGTGCCAATGACTACTCTTGATGCCTTCGATGGTCGCGGGCGTTATGCCCCTGACGCCGGCCAGAGCCGCGGGAGGCGCCTTCAAGGCTGCTTCAGGGGTGTCAAAACGCTCCAGAAGCCGCCGGAAGGCAACATTGCCGATGCCCGGAACCGCTTTGAGACCTAACCAGTAGTAATGTTCCATCTGGATACCTCACCCCGGTAAACGGATACGTGCGTAAATGAAGCTACTTTGCTGATACAAAAGCTCAGAAAAACAACTCCACGCTTGCTGATCAGGCGCGACAAAAAAAGACCGGCAACTGGCCGGTCTTTTTTTGATATTCTCCGTCTGTTACTTTGTTTGGCTCACAATGCGATCGCCTTTATAAATTGCATCGACGCTCTTGACAACAAGTGCAGTGGCGGTCTTTTTGCCTGTTTCCAGGATGACCAGCGCCCCAAGCAGTTCCTGGGGCAGTTTATCGACACGCCCCTCAACCAGTTTCTGATCCAGTTGCACATCGCGAACGATGTAGAGCATGTTGCCCGGTTCGGCACCCTGGCTACTGCCCAGGTCAATGTAGACGATATCGCCTTCGGCAATGATGCTGGTGCCGCTATAGCTTTCAATGATATAGCCCTTCAGCTCCCTGACAGGCATTTTGAGCGTCACTACGCGGCGATGGTCTTCGCGGTAGGGCAGCAGGTATGCGCCCGGGCTGATTTCCTTGTAGGTTTTGGTGATAATTGCCCGGGATGACTTCTGCTCAAGGTCGGTAAGCTGCAGCGTCCCCAGAGGTACGATCTTGACGCCCATGATCTCATTGGTCGCCGGATGACTGATGGTGGCTTCCTTGCGGAAGATGGAGTATTTGTCTCCCCCCTTGGCCCCCTGGTTTCTGCCGATGTCTGTGTAGACGATATCGTCATCACCGGCGATAATACGGCTGTTGTTGATGCCGATGATTGTTCCGGAGGGGTTGAGGCCGGACTCCAGCAGGAATCCTTCACTGCCCCGCACAAGATAGCTCTTCTCGGGGGCCGCCACATCCTGAAATGGCTCGACTGGTTTGACGGAGGCGGCTGTTGCGGGTTTCAGGCCATTCTGAATCGCTACAGCCGGCGGTACGAATTCAAGCCGGTCTGGGAATACCCGAACCTTCTGGCCGGGATAGATAAAGTGCGGATTGGTGATCTGACTGTTATGCGCCCACATGTTCGGCCAATACATCGGATCCTTGATGAAACGATCCGACAGCCCCCAGAGCGTATCGCCCTGCTTGATGACATAAATAGTAGGCTTGTCCTGGTCTGCCGCGCCGGCAAGGCAGGGCGCCAGCAAGGTTAACGCCAGCAGCGGTAGCAGTAGCTTCAGTCTGAATTTCATAGGCACCTCAATGTTTCACTCATGAGATAGTCGCAGGATTGGTCTGCGGACTTCAATTTGCAGTAAGCCGTTCGCGGGCTTTTGTTGCCGCCGGGCTGCTGGGGTACGACTTGGTCAGGCTCTCGAAGATGGCATGTGCCTTTTCCTTTTCTTTCATCGCTGCCAGGGTGTAGCCCAGTTTCAGCAAGGCATCGGGTGCCTTGGGGCTGTTTGGGTAATCTCCTGCAACCTTGAAAAAGATTTCTTTTGCCTTGGGCAGGTCGGAAAGGCTGTAATGGCATTCGCCGATCCAGTACAGTGCATTGGCGGCGTAATCGCTCTGGGGGTTGTTTTTCAGGAATGCTTCAAAGGCCGTGATGGCATCGGCGAAATTGTTAGCGCTGTAGAGTCCGAAGGCTTTGACATACTCAGCAGGTGGCCCGGTATCTTTGCCTTTTGACGTGGGTTCCGGGTTGACGACCTCGATTTTTGGGGTGGCAGTCTGATGGGCCAGAAGCGCAAAGCGGGCCTTTAACTCATCCTGGCTTGCCCGCAGGTCCCTGATGGTCTCCTGGAGTTGCGTGATCTGGGAGGCTGTGGCCTTGAACTGTTCATCCCGCGTCTGGATCTGGTCCGACATTTCGTTCAGGCGGGCTTCGGCCTTCCTGCTTGATTGAAGCAGGTGCTCGACCTTGGCTTCCGACTCGGCCTGGCGCTTGAGCATCAGATCATTGGCGGCGCAGCCGGTCAGCGCGAAACACAGTACGATACAGGTACTCAATCTGCTGCCATAGAGCATAATTCCCCCATTTGATAGATGTTTTTCATAATTAAAGCGATAACCCGCGCTTTGTCAAGTGAAAGCTGATTTTTACTCAACTTACTTAATCTGCCTGTCAGGTTTCGGTTTAATTGAAAACTATAGTGTGCTACATTTCGCACCTAATTAATGTATTTTCCGAACATTGAACCGGAACTCCCTGTGAACAAGCCCGAACTGCTGGCCCCGGCCGGTAATATGGAAAAATTGAAAATCGCCCTGCATTATGGCGCTGATGCGGTCTATCTGGGCGGGCACTCCTTTGGCCTGCGCAACAAGGCCGATAATTTTTCCATCGAAGAGATGGCGCCGGCGCTTGATCTGTGCCATCGCCGTGGGGTGAAGGCCTACCTGACGGTCAACAGCTATCCGCGCAACGAGATGATGAGGACACTTGAACAGTACCTGGAACGTGTGGCGCCCCTGCCCTTCGACGCCTACATCGTGGCCGATCCGGGGGTGATCGATCTGGTACGGGAGATCTCGCCGCAGCGTGAACTGCACCTCTCCACCCAGGCCAATACCATCAACCTGCGCAGCGCCCGCTTCTGGCAGCGCCAGGGTATCGGCCGCATCAACATGGCCCGCGAGATGACGCTGGAGAATATCCGCGAGACGATAGCGTCTGTTCCCGGCATGGCATTCGAGGCCTTCGTGCACGGCGCACTCTGTATCTCCTACTCCGGGCGCTGCCTGATCTCCAGCATGCTGACCGGGCGGGATGCCAACCAGGGAGAATGTACGCATCCCTGCCGCTGGAGCTATCACCTGGTGGAGGAATCCCGTCCCGGCGAGTATTTCCCCGTGCTGGAGGATGAAGCCGGCACCTTTATCTTCAACTCGCGCGATCTGTGCCTGTTGGAGCATATCCCGGCGCTGGTGCAAAGCGGCGTCGCCGCACTGAAGATCGAGGGGCGCATGAAGGGCATCAACTACGTGGCCTCGGTACTGCGGGTCTATCGTCAGGCGCTGGACGAATATCTGGCTGACCCGGACGGGTGGTACTGCCGGCCGGAGTGGCTGGAGGAGCTGTCCAAGATGAGTCACCGCGGCTATACCACCGGTTTCCTGTTCGGCGAACCGCGTTCTGTCGGACAGGAATACGCATCGGCCTATATCCGCAGCCATGAGTTCGTCGGCCTGGTAGAAGAACGGCGGGCGGATGGACTGACCGTAATCGAAGCCCGCAACCGTATCCGGATCGGGGACCAACTGGAATTCATCGGCACGGGGATGAGAACGGATACCTTGAAAGTTGAACGGCTGGAGCTGCTGACTGTTTCCGGTCAATCGGAAGCGGTCGAATCCGTCAACCCCAATCAGCGGGTCGTGATGGAGCTGCCCTTTGCCGCAGAGCCGTTGGATCTCATCCGGCGGGAAAAGGGCGGCCTATGAGACACCGCAAGCTGTATGCCCGTAACGATGCTGGGGGCTGGTTGCGCGATCTGCTGATGCTGGCGGTTGTGCTCGGTATCCCCTTCTTTTTGTATCTGGGGTCGCAGCCCTTGATGGACCCGGATGAAGGGCGCTACGCCGAGATCCCCCGCGAGATGTTGCTACGGGGCGACCTGGTCACGCCGACCCTGAACTTCGTCAAGTATTTTGAAAAACCGCCCTTGTTGTACTGGTTCAATGCGGTCTCACTGAAAATCTTCGGTCAGAATGAATTTGCCGCCCGCTTCCCCAGCGCCCTGTGCGGGCTTTTGACCATCCTGGTAACCTATGTCATCGCCCGCCACCTCTATGGCCGTCGTAGTGCCCTGATCTCGGCTCTAATCCTGGCGACGTCGACCGGGTTCGTACTCCAATCGCGTATTATTCTGACCGATATGCTGCTGACCCTCTGTCTGACAGCTGCCCTGGGGAGCTTTATCGTGGCTGCCCAGCGTGAGGGCCGCCGGTCGCGGGCGCTGCCCTGGTACCTGTTCTACCTGTTTTGCGCCTTGGCGACTCTGGCCAAGGGATTGATCGGCATGGTATTCCCCGCCGGCATCATCTTTTTTTATCTCCTGTTGAGCCGGCGCTGGAGGCTGTTGTCCGAGATGCGTCTGGCAACCGGGCTGCCGTTGTTTCTGGCCATAGCTGCGCCCTGGTTTGTGGTGGTCTCACTGCGGAACCCTGAATTTGCCTGGTTTTTCTTTGTCCACGAACACTTCCAGCGTTTCACCAGCACGGTGCACGGGCGTTATAAGCCCTTCTGGTTTTTTGTGCCGGTGCTGCTCGCGACAATGTTGCCCTGGTCGTTTTTCATCCCCGGAGCGCTTGTCAGGGCGTGGCGCGACCGGCATCACGAGGATAGTCAGGCCGGTACGTACCTGTTGATCTGGGCCGTGCTGATTTTCCTGTTTTTTTCAAAATCCGACTCAAAACTGATCCCGTATTTACTTCCCATTTTCCCGCCGCTGAGCATGCTGATCGCACAGCGCTTCAATCTGCTTGTCAACGGTCATGCCCGCGAGATCAAAGGCGCAGCCTATCTGCTCGGAATATCCCTTTGTCTGCTTGCTGCGGGTATATGCGCCTATGCCTTTCTGCCCGACCTGTCGGCACAAGTGCAGACGCATTTTCCCGAATACACACAACAGATCAGTGCGTTTCAGAAACACGCCCCGCCGGTTACCAGCGGCAGTTGTCTGGTCATCGCGGTACTGATGGCAATTCAGGGGATGGCCTGCCTGATATTCGCCGGCCGGGCCCCCGTGCGCCTGATTGCAACCTTGGCGCTGTCGTCATTTGTGCTGACCATATCCGTAGACCGGTTGATCATGCCCGCCATAACAGCCGGCGAATCTACGCGCACTCTGGCCGGAGTGGTCAATACGATCATCACACCGCAGACCCGTATCGTCACCTGGGGGCCCATGCAGAGTCTGAACTGGTACACCGGCCGGCGGACAGCCACCTACCACCTCTATGACGAGCTGGATTTCGGTCGCCGTCAGGGAGACCAGTCGGGATGGTTCCTGGATACCGGGCAGCTGAAGCAGGCCTGGAGCAGTGAACTACCCCTGCTGCTGGTCGTCAGCCGGGAGAACTTTGACAATCTGCAGAAAATGAGTCCGCTGCCCAATTCCAGGATAGCCGCGACATCCGGCAAATACCTGCTGGTCAGCAATCGCTGAAAACTTTCTGGATCAAACCGTCAAGTAATCCGGAGACATTATGTCTGTTAGGTAACTCAACTTTCGCACCGACATAAGCGGTGGTAACGCTTTTGTTTATACGCTCTGAGTCAGTATTTCCAGGCCGGAATTAGCAGCATCCGTTGCAACATGGCCGGTATTCCGGCTACAAAAGAATC
>JAJXYO010000056.1 GCA_021780495.1 Deltaproteobacteria bacterium | reverse complement strand
CCTTGCCGTTCGGCTAACGGTTCCCACCATCAGGGTCCGTAGAGGACTTGCACCTCCAAGTCACGAATCAGCTACCATGGCTGATTCGATGGGGCTTGCGCCCCACGCGCCCTGCCGGGCGCACAACGCGAAAAAGCCGGCAAGTGCCGGCTTTTTCTGTGATAGCGCCACAAACAGGGATTGAATCAGAACGCCTTGGTTATCTCCCGCAGCACCGCGGTCGCGTAGCTCCCCTTTGGCAGACTGAATTCCAGCAGCAGCGCTTTACCTGCCATCAGACAGACCGGATCCCCCAGAGGAACCCGCAGCGGCCGCCGTTCTCCCTCCAGATGCAATCCACGACCCAGATCAAAATCGTCACAGCGCACACCCTGATCCTCAAGAATCCGTTGCTCCTGACGCAACACAACTCCACCTGGCTGGGTCATCCTGCTGCCGAACATCGGCCCGCTGGCGGAAATTTCGAACGCCGCGGCTCGGGGCGCTGCCGCTTCCATGTCCTCGACCAGGAAACAGGCGCCATTGAGGTGCTTCCATGCCAGATCGCCCTCCATGACCTGATCGATGGTCTCCAGACGCAGCTCAACTACCTTGTCGAAGAGGTACGACTGGTACGCCGATAGATATAATTTTTTCAGACGGGGATGAATAAGGGAGAAAGCTTTTTCCCAGGCGCCAGGCGTTGCCGCCAGGCGCTGCAATACGTCGCGCTCACTGCGGCAGTGACGGGGCATCTGGTCGAGCGCCGCAGACAGGTTCCCCTGTTGATAGGAATCAATTGCCGATCGCCACTCAGGGTCACGGACAGCATCCGGCTCGCCTATCATGCGATCAACGGCCCCCTGCCAGTCACGTCGCAGCATGGCGGCACCGATCAGGTGCGAATTGCCCAGGGCTCCATAGCGCTGATAGCCGAAGTAATTGGGCACGCCGCGCTGTTGCAGGAGCTGTAGAACCGATTGCGCCGTGGCGGCCGCATCCGCGGACACGCCACGAACAACGATCTTGAAGAGGTTGCCTTTGAGATGCCCGAGCTTGAGTTTATTACCGTGGCGGCGAGCAGATATGACACTGACACCGTCCAGCTTCAAAGCCAAAGCATCTTCCGCTTTGACACGCTGCACCGAGAGCGTCTGCCGGGTAACCCCGACGGCATCTTTCATACCGGCATAACCGACATCGCGCTCGGAGACCTTCAATGCCCGGGCAATCCGGTGGATAGCTTCCAGCGTCGTGATGCCCCGCTTTTCTATTGTCAGGTAGAGGTGCTCACCCGAGCCGCATGGTTCGTAAGCCGGGTTTTCGTGGACCACGAAATCATCGGGTGACTCCTTGATAACGCCGCCGGTGCCGGGTATGTCTGCGCTTAGATAGGGGTGCATGTTAGTTCAAACCCCTCCAGGGAGTCAGCCCAATACTCCAACCTGGCGCAGCGCTTCGTACAACACGATTCCGGCCGAGGTGGACAGGTTGAGGCTGCGTACTTTTTCAGACGGCATGGGAATGGTAATGGCGGTATCCGGGTTAGCAGCCAGCAGCTCATCAGGAAGCCCTTTGGTTTCCTTACCGAAAACGATGAAATCACCCGGCTCAAAACGAACCTCCAGATAGGTACGGGCGACCTTTGTACTGAGATAGAAGAAGCGCCCGTCGGGAGCAGTGGCTTTTAATTCATCCAGATCCTGCCAGTAATGAATATCAACAAATTCCCAATAATCCAGGCCGGCACGCTTCAGATAGCGGTCGTCAGTGGAGAACCCCAGCTTGCCAACCAGGTGCAGACAGGTACCGGTGGCCGCGCAGAGGCGGGCAATATTGCCTGTGTTAGGAGGTATTTCAGGTTCTATAAGTACGATATTAAATGGGTACATGGTCAGAATGTATACCACTAAATATATCCGCCATGCTTGCATTTTTTTCAAGGCGGGGCTATTATTTCTCCTTTATTCCCGCAAACAACAACGTCCTACATTGAATCAAAATAATACCGATCAAGGAGCAACAATGAAGATTATTGTAACGGATGAAGTATCGGCAGAAGGACTCGCCCTGCTGACCCAGGAACCGCGAATCCAGCTGGATGTCAAGCTGGGACTGAGCAAAGAACAACTGCTGTCCGTCATCGGCGACTACGATGTCATTATTACCCGCAGCGGCACCACTGTTGACAAGGCGCTGCTGGATGCCGGCACGCGCCTCAAGATGATTGCCCGGGCCGGCGTTGGCATCGATAACGTGGATGTGGACTACGCCAGCTCCAAGGGCGTAATCGTGGTCAATGCCCCCTTCGGCAACACCAACAGCGCCGCCGAGCACACCATGGCACTGCTGCTCTCTTTCTGCCGCAACGTGACGGTTGCCAACAACAGCCTGAAGGGGGGCGATTGGAAGCGGGCGCCCTTTACCGGACACGAACTGAAAGGCAAGACCGCCGGCGTCATCGGTATCGGCAAGGTGGGCGGACGCGTGGTTTCGCGGTTGAAGGCCTTCGAGTGCGAGGTCCTGGCCTGTGACCCCTACATCGGCGTCAAACGTGCCCACGACCTGGGCGTCAAACTGGTCTCCCACGACGAGATCTACAAGCACTGCGACATCATTACGGTCCACACCCCGCTCAATGAAGAGACCAAAGGGATGATCAGTGCCCGTGAATTCGGTCTGATGAAGAGCGGCGTCATCGTGCTGAACGTGGCCAGGGGCGGTATCATCGAGGAACAGGCCATGCTGGACAACCTCAACTCCGGCAAGGTGATCGGCGGCGCCTTTGATGTGTGGAGCGTGGAGCCACCGGCAACCGAGACCCTCAAGCAGCTGATCGGCCACAAGAACATGGTGGTGACGCCGCATCTGGGTGCCAATACCTTCGAGGCCCAGGTCAATGTGGCCATCGACGTATCCAAGGAGATCGTCAATTATCTCGACGACCAGCCTCTGGAGAACGCCGTCAATATCCCTCGTTTCGATATGGCCTTGATGGATCAGATGCGCCCGTTCCTGAACCTGATGAGTGTCATGTGCGACTTCGGCGTACAACTGGTGGACGGCAATCCGGAAAAGCTCACCTTCGCCTATGCCGGCAGCATCGCCCACTACGACTGCTCGCCCCTGACCGTTTGCGGCCTGTCGGCCCTGCTGAACCGCATGGTCGATCAGGATGTCAACATGGTCAATGCCTCGCTGATCGCTGAACAGATGGGGATCGCGGTGGAGGAGACCAAGTCCACCCAATCCGATGCCTTCTCCAATGTTATCACCCTGGTCATCGAAGGGGGCGGCAAGCGCCGCCTGGTCTCGGGCACGCTCTTCGAAGGTGCCCCGCGCATCGTCAGGCTGCGCGACTACACCATGGACTTTGCCCCGGAAGAGCATATGCTGCTGCTCAACTATAACGACCGCCCCGGTATGATCGGCAGGATCGGCACCATCATGGGCCAGCACGAAATCAACATCGGTTCCATGAACCTGGGGCGCCGCGAGAAGAAGGGCGAGGCCATGGTGATCCTCTCGCTTGACTCGGCCGTGCAACCCAATGTACAGGCAGAGATCCAGGCCGCCACCGAAGCCACCTTCATCAAGGCCCTGCACATGAGGGTCGGCGCCTGTACCCGCAGTTGCGGCTGCGGCGTGTAGCCGGCAGATAGATACCATGACATTTCCGCATATCGACCCGGTATTTTTGAGCATCGGCCCGCTCCAGTTTCGCTGGTACGGGCTGATGTATGTTTTGGGATTCGTCGCCACCTACCTCATCTTCCGCTCCGAAACCCGCCGCAAGCAGT
>JAJXYO010000052.1 GCA_021780495.1 Deltaproteobacteria bacterium | reverse complement strand
AGCGCCCGCACCAACGCCATCCAGTCCCAGCTGGATATCCTCTATGAATACTGCCAGTTCGAGTTGATCCGGAAATATCCACACACGACCATCACCATGCTGTACCGGGGAACGTACGATGCCAGCGAGCACGACGTCATCGAGCAGGTGGGCAAACGTGAGCAGATTGTCAGGCTCAATAACCTGGTATCCTTCACATCGGATGAGGAGCGCGCCTGGGAATTCGGCTCAACCGTCTGGGCGGTTCAGGTGCCGCTCTGCAAGATATTTTTCTACAACGAGCTGCTGCCGGGCAGTATTTTGAAGGGCGAGGGAGAGTATCTGGTGATCGGCGGGGAGTACCGCGTGCGTCAGGTTATGTGCACAATCTGAAATGCAGCCTGGCCGTCACCAACAATAAATATCCTACTGTTTACGCGCCAGCACGAAAATTGAACTACCGAACGGCAGTGAATAATTTTTAATCAACAAATTTTCCACGGTCATGATTTTCAGCAGCAGGGAATTGGTCAGTGGATGCGGCAGAGAGACGTCCGAAGCGACGCTACCCCGATCCGTTTCTTTAACGGATACAAACCGGGACACCAGACGGTACACGGCTATGAGCGGAAACAGAAAACTGACGCGATAGGTCGCGAATACCGTGTCGAAACCGGCGGCTTGCAGTCGTTCACACAGCATGTTCCGATCATAGCGCTCTCTGGTATGAACCGCGATGTCATGCGTGCTGCGAAGAAATTCGTGGGCAACCAGATTCAGAATCAGCATGCCGCCCGGTCTGAGGCTGCTCCACAGACGCTTCATGACCGCAACATCGTCAACGATGCCGGTGTGGTACAGGACATCGATGGCGGTGACGACGTCAAAAGCTTCTGACTCAAGCTCAAGTGTGTTCAGGTCGGCCTGGCACACCGTGCTGACACCCCGCTGATGGCAATGCTGCAACGCCAGCTCCGATGCATCGCAGCCGGCAACGGCATGTCCTTGGGCCGCCATGAGCTGGCAGAGCCGGCCCGTGCCGCAGCCGGCGTCGAAAACAGCCAGTGTCCGCCCGATCCGCCGCGACTCTCGCTTGGTTGTCGCCAGAATCAACGCATGAAGGGCCACATACCACCAGTGGCGATCTTCGACTTCGTACATGCGGGCATACTCAATCAGGTTCATGCGGCACCATGCTTCAACTGAAAAAATGTCTGATGGCGGCGATCACCTCTGTTACCTGCTCTTCAGGCAATTCCGGATACAGGGGGAGCGAAAGGATGGTACCTGCCAGTCTCTCCGTAACAGGAAGGCTGCCGGGTGAGTACCCGAGAAAACCGTAGCCCCGCATCAGGTGGATCGGATCGGGGTAGTTGACCTTCGTGTCGATATTCTGACCGGCCAGATACGCCATCAGCTCCTCCCGCCGCCCCGTCCGGATGGTGTAGAGATAATACTGATGACCGCAGTGCGGCCTTACCGCCGGAAGCCGGATATCCCCAATGCCGTTCAGACCTTTGTCGTACCTGGCTGCAATCTGCCGCCGCTGTTCTACCGCGGCACCGAGTCTGTCGAGCTTTCTGTTGAGCAATGCCGCCTGTACATCGTCCAGCCGTGAATTGTAGCCTTCCTCCTCCGCATAATAGCCCGACTGCATGCCGTAAAAACGGAGCTTGCGCAGTTTTTCATGCAGTTCCGGCCGCGACGTCGTAACCAGCCCTCCATCACCGAACGCGCCCAGCACCTTGGTCGGATAAAAGGAAAACGCCCCGATATCCCCCAGACTGCCGGCGAGGTAGCCATTACAGGTGGCGCCGCACGCCTGGGCGCAGTCCTCCACCACTGACAGGCTGTAGCGTTGGGCGTACTCCAGCAATGGCACCATATCGACCATCTGCCCGAACAGATGCACCGGCAGGATGCAGCGCGTTCTCCGGGTTATGACCCGGTCGAGCTGTGCCACGTCCATCAGGTAGCTGTCTTCCTCCACATCTACAAACACAGGGTTGGCACCTGTCGCCCGAATGGCGGCAACTGTCGGCACAGCGGTATTGGCAACCGTGATGACATCGTCACCGCTGCCGATATTCAAGGCCTTCAATGCCAGAAAGATCGCATCCGTGCCGGAAGCGACCCCCACCGCGTACGGAACGTGGCAAAAGCCGGCAAATTTTCGTTCAAATGCCGCCAGGTGGCTGCCCAGAACAAGACGCCCGGATGTAAACACCTCATCGCAGATGCGCAGGTACTCTTCCCGGTGGCTGCTGTAGTCATCCAGGTAATCCCAGTAACGTATCTTCGGTTTATCCTGTTTCATGCCGCTATCCTCTCAATGCAGTTGTCCCGGAACATTCCGGCCAATTCGGCCAGTTTCCGTGCTCGCTCGTGTTCCCTTTTCCAGCTGCCGCTCCTGATCAACGCACATACATGCTCAATGGTACCCAAGAAATGGTCGCAGGGCGGTACACGAAAAGACTGGTCCCGGCCGTCGATTGTTACGAATATCTCGTTCTCCATATCCGCCGGCGTGGTGTAAGCCCGCTCGACCCGTATGGTCCCCCGTGCACCACGGATCTCGTAGAACGACCGATACTGCCGGCCGAATGAGATCAGGAAAGAAAACCCCTCACCTGCGTCGGTCACGGATTCGGCCTGCAGCGACCGGGAGAGTCCGTCCCGCATTTCCGTGGTTCCAGCAAGGAATCGATGCGTTTTGCCTTCCAGGAAATACAGGGCGGCACTCAACGGGTAGCGGTTCAGGTCATGAAAGGCTCCGCCGCCCCTGGCCGGATCCAGCCTGAAATCACCGGCACTCGGTCCCGGGAAAGAGAATTCACTTCGCAGGGAGAGAAGCCGTCCGATATGGCCGTCCGCGATGAGCGATTTTACGATCTTGTGCTGCGGATGCTGCAGGTACATGAGGTTTTCGTACAGGAGTCTGCCATGCCTGACGGACGTTTCCAGCATGCGGTTGACCGAAGCGGCGCACAGGCCGAGCGGCTTTTCACACATGACATGCTTGCCCTGCTCCAGGGCGCGGATACTCCATTCCTCGTGCAGATGATTGGGCAGTGAGATGTAGATCAGGTCGATGTCAGGATCGCAGACGAGCTCCCGATAGCTCATCAAAGGCGCTTGCACACCGCTCGGCCGTTCCCGCTGCATGCTCCCCACAGCCACCAGTACCGCTTTGCCGCTCTGCACAAGGGCGGGCATGAACTTGCGGCGGGCGATATCGGAATTTCCAAGGATGCCTACACGGAGAGGCTTATCAGGCAGCAGATCATTCACCGTCGGCAGCCCTCACAACAGTCTTAACGGATAATTTCATAGACGATCAGCCCAAGGCTGCTTGGATTGGAATAAACCAGGTACGGGTATAAGCCTGGCTGCGTCACCGTGGTGACCGGCGTGATGGAAAAGTAACTTACCGGAATTCTGGTGAGCGGCTCAAGCAAATAATCCAGCTGGGCATCGGCCCCGTTCGAGCCGCCATACAGCACCAGGAAGCGGGCACCACCCGCATAGGCTGCTCGTTCAATCCCCTTGATATCGGTGTTGGGAATAGCGACCATCTCATGCCCGGAATAATACGCCAGCCGCGCCCAACGGGTCATGACCTTGCCTGGCGGCAGATACTGTTTCAGCATGAGACCGAGGCGTTTGTGGTCAAAACGACAGTCATCATCCAGCCAGGTATAGGTGGAGTCATTCCGCTTTTCCGGAATCTGTGGCGCCAACAGGACCACGGCATAGATGCATGAGGCGATCAGCACACCGGGGGTGTGCCGGACAAGCTTCTCAGAACAATAACCAGCCGGTACCAGTACCCGCTGCATTACGAATCGTTCAACGGAACGTCCTCCTTCCGCGCACCACAGGAACAGTACCGGCAGGTATGGTTCCATATAGCCACCATTTATGTAGTAAAACAGTATGATGACAGCAAGCGGCGCGAACGTGCAGATCAGATACAAGCGCTTGAACACGATCTGACCGCGCATGCCGCCTGAGACAAAGCCGATCACGGCAAGCAGCCACAGGGATACGGGCAATGTTGTTTCGACGATGGTTTTCAGATTCTGAATCGGATTTGTCAGAATAAACCCCGGATACCGAGTGATCAACTCCAGATAGCCAATAGATTTGCCACCCGGGATCAGGTTGACGTCTCGTATTTTCAGGTAATAGCTCAAGCTGTCGCCCAATGCGCTGGATGTTTTGGCGGAGAGCTGCCATACACCACTGAAGTGATGTATCAGGAGCGTGTTCATGAGAAGAATGACGGCAAAGACCGTTCCGTATGCAACGATTGGCCGCCACACCGCACGCAGCTCCCGGCGATTTTCAAACACATACGCAAGCGGCATGACCAGAAAAAGCAGAAAGGCTTCCGGCCGCGTGAAAAAGGCCAGCCCCATGACGATGCCCGCCCAACAACCATAGGAAAACAGACGTCGATCAAACATGCGCATGACAAGGTAAACAGCCGTCAGCGCCAAGGTCGTGTAGGTGGATTGATTCGCGACTATACAGGAAACAAACAGGTGGGATGACCACACGATTGACACAATACACGCGGCTAAAGCGGTGGTCCGCGAGTAAAGCAGCTGGCCCAGGAGATACAGCGGGACAACCAGCAGGCTCCCCATGATAACCGACACAAGCTGCGCCGCTGTTTCCAGGTCAATGCCTGTCAGTCCTAACAACCACGCCAGCACGGGGTAAAATCCGTAATACCCCAGACCGCTGATATCACCGCTCATAAGTTTACGGGCTGTGCCAACATACCCGGTGCCATCAACGGAGATCACATCATTGAAGCGATAGAGGTACAGGCGTATCCCGAGAGCAACCAGGAACAGCAGCAGAATTGCAACACCATCAAATCGATGCAGTTTTTTTTCACGGTTCGCATCCGCTGATGGCCGGTAACGGTCAGTGATGATATCTGGCATGACAATCCTTAGAACAGACAGAATAAAATGCTACGGGCACATGAATTGACCTGATCCCCCAGGTGAAGAAGAAAGGCGATATGCTCCAGCGGTAACCAGCGGTAGTCGGCAGGTAGCTTGATTTCCATCTCATCCGGCAACATCAGCACACGGTGCAGATGAAATTCACGGTAGAAGCGGGCCCCCTCCTCGGTCTGCCTGCTCTCATGGATCACCTTGAAAGTCCGGGATTCTGAAAATTCGTCGTACAGAAACGGCTTGTGAAGTTTTTTACTTCCCTCATAATTGCACTGGGTAAACTGGACCGTAGGGCCGAGTTGGACCGCACTCTTGTTGCCAACCTCTGCCTTGGCTTGCATGAGCAATTCTATTCCATTGCGGCCGTTCCTGACCAACAACCCGATTATACCTGCCGTCTGATTCTCGATAATCGGTTGCTCCCATGTCCTGATTTCTCTGGATTCGGTAGAAACACTCAGCCCCACGATCCTGAAAAAACGCTTTTCTTTATGAGAAAAAAAGCCCTTTCCATCGAGCTCCCATTCCTGCAGGTCATTCAAACCGATCCGCTTGGCCAGCATATGGTTACATGCTTTTTGGTCATCAATCCATTGAAGGGTGGCGCGCAGGTCTTGGGATTCTGAGGGTGCCGGCCCCGTTTTCTCCACTGCTACCGGGCAGGCAGCAGCAGCGGCACGATCATGCGGTTTGTCCGCATCGCCTGGATCAACGTGTCCGGAACCGCTCCTGACACGCGTTCCGGCCCAGAAAAAGCTGGACAGGATACTGCGCGTGCAGGCGTTAAACAGATAGTCCCTGTCAAGCAGAGCGGAGATCTGCTTGAGCGTCAGCCAGATGAAGCCCGCGGGAAGCTGCACCGGGAAATCGTCTCCAACGGAGACAATCATGTTGCGATTCGACTTGTACAGGAATCTGCCGCCATCCTCGGTTTGCAGCCGGGAAAAAATGAGCCTGTCGGGATCAGGGTCCAGAAAATACTCCAGAAACTGAGGCTTGCCGCCACCATGGGCGCCGCTATAGTTACTATACGTAGCCTGAACGGTTGGGGAGAGCTGGGCAGCGCCGATATTGCCGGGTTCTTCTTTGGCCTGCATACAGAAATGCAAGCTGCCATGTATGGATTTCGCCAGAATCCCCAGGATGCCGATCTCGGGTTGCTCGATAATCGGCTGGTCCCATACGATTTCAGCCTGTTTGCCCTGATGGCGGACCTGAAGCCCGATAACGCTGAAAAAGCGCCCGGTATCATGTGCAAGATTGCCGGACTGCGGGTCTCTGTTCCACCCCTTGACGGCATCCAGGGGAACGATCATGGTATTCAGCGAGGCACACCGCCTGCTACTCTGGATCCAGGTTTCGACATACAGATCGTCATGAAGCGCCCTGGCGGACGAGAATGAATCCAAGACAGCGGACATATCGCTCGCGCGAATAGCAAGTTCCCGTGGAAAGCCATCCCGCTGGCACCCTCCCATCCCGCTTCCTGAGTTATGGGCGCCATTTCCGGCGCGTGTTTCAATCACGATGTTCTGACCCTCCATTTGTGGTTGCCTGGCACATATCCCGGATTATAAACTGCGGCTCACTGTTGAGTTTCATGTAGATACGCCCCACATATTCACCGACAATACTGGTGGCAACAAGCTGAAAGCCCCGAAAGAACATGGTGACCGAGGCCATTTTCTCCAGATCGGAAGGATCGGCAAGCATCGGGAGCAGGTCCCTGACCATGGCACTCGCCACCGAATAGAGCCCAAGCACCGTCAAGGCAGCACCGCTGATTCCTATGATACGAAGAGGAATCAGGGAGCAGCTGACAATCATGTTCCCCCACAGTGATACCAGTTTTTTAAAGGTATAACCGGATCGCCCGGATCGCCTTTCATCGTGACGCACCAAGACCGAGCTGATGTTTCGCGTCGTTCGCAGGATGATGGCATCCAGATAGGGATGGGGACCACTGAATTTAATGATCTCATCCCGCAGAAAACGGTTTATGACCTTGAAACTCGAAAGATAGAGGTTGGCCGGTATTGAGAGAACGACGCGCGCCATGCTGCCGTTCAGATAGCTGCCGAAGTTGCGGAAAATACTGTCCTTCTTTTCGGAGTAATGGCAATAGACAACATCAAAGCCTTTCTCGATCTCTGCGACGAGCGTGGACACCTCATCCGGCGGATTCTGGAAGTCGTCATCCATGATGACGATATACTCGCCATTCGCGTGATGGAGTCCGGCCATGACGGCGTTATGTTCACTGAAATTGCGTGACAGGCTGATACAGGTAACGACATCGGGAAATTCCGCATGGATCTCCCTGCAGATGATGCCACTGTTATCCCGGCTGCAATCATTGACCAGCACGATCTCAAGCCGGTATCGCAGGCCCAAAAGCGTGATCAGATCGCGGCAGAGGTTCGCGATGGTTTTTTCGGCATTGTAGACAGGAATGACTATCGAAAGGTATGTCATGAACTCTCCTCATGCACGTTTGGCCAGACGGGGGAATCCCTTGGTCCGGACAACATGCGCGTCAAAACCACCGTCACGTACTCGGAGGCAGCGGTAATTATGAAATCTGACCCAAGGGGGTGCCGCCATTAGCTGCAGGGTGGAGAACGCCCCTTTGAGAGAGATACGCCGGCGGAAGCTGCTGGTGAGACCTGCAGGACCAGGTAGCCGCAAATCTCGCACGAGAGAGGTACACGGGGTGCCACGGGGATATTACTGACATCAATCGAGGTGGGAAACGAGGGCTTCGTTGAGAGTACGGGGTCTGATATCAATTTTGCGAAATGATTAAGAACCGCACCGGTGCCCGGCTTTGGTTTTCCGGACTTATCCAGGAAAGGTTGCCGCACACCCATAACCGTCAGAAACATAATTACAACAACCGTGATTGAAGTTACTCCGATTCTGTCTCTAATCATACACGGGGGGTCTCTTAGAATCCTGATATTATAATTTTAATCATATTACGCTCAATTTTTCAGCGTTACAATCATCTTTTCACTGTCTGGCGCCACTGAACACGACCCCTTGGAGTGGAGCTGAAGTCAAAGCCGATTGACAACGGAAAGGATATGGATAAGTATATTCTCTGTAAAAAATGCGGGAGACCGCCGGATGCATCAATCGATATGCAACGTGAACACCGTAAACCAACTGTTCAGCATGCAAAACAGGAGCAGGCTCTGATAATGCCACCCCGTTTAACGAGGATGAAGATGGGGCGATGGCAACCATTTATTTCCATTACGTCACGTAAAAACAATCGAGGGCATCGTCAACACCAATACCCCAATCAATTTTTCAACTGCCACCTGGCAGGATTTTACATCAAGGAGATGATCATGAAAAAAATCGTAGTTATCCTGCTGGCCCTGTTTAGCTTTGCCGGAACCGCCTTTGCCGCCGATGTTATCGAATTACCCGCTTCCATGGGCAAGGTTTCGTTTCCTCACAAGAAACATCAGGAAATTTTGAAGGACTGTAAAAAATGCCACGCAAAAGGTCCGGGTAAGATTGCGGAACTAGGCAAAGCGTGGGCACACAAAACCTGTCAAGGATGTCACATCGAAATGAAAAAGGGCCCTAAAAGCTGCAAAGACTGCCATAAGAAGTAGTGCGTGGCTATATGCGGTCTGGGCGCATGATCCCCTCTTTCAAAGGAGGGGATTTTTTTGTGATTATTGGGATGGACTGATTCAGTATACTGCAAAACAGGGCAACAAACCGATCTACCATCCGGACAACTCATCGAACGTCACCGTTATTGATCACTCCACCCAAATATTGACGATTCACACGATGCCGAGTGACAAAATAAATAAGTTGTCACTCAGGCATACGATAGATCAATAGGTTAGCAAAAGGGGAAATGACAATAAATGTTGTCACTGATTGGGCAAAAAGCGGAATCTCATGTACCAGATTTATTACAGGTAAGATAGATTAATGCGTTTTTTCCGTTGCCGACTTTCAATGTTTGAGCCATGATAATCGAAACCGACGGAGCACGTGATCCCGAAGCTGTGCCTGATCCTAGCCTTGATTAGATATGCGATCCTCTCTGCGGATCCAAAGATGGAGAGGGAATGTGTGACGTCCAGCCAGGATCCGTCACGAAGTGAGGGATCTGCCTGCTGTTCGACAGAGGCAACGCTGAGTGCACAGTGGGTTCACCGCTGAGCATTTGGTTGGATACCGGGTCACCGACTGGATGAATTCTCCCAGAATTAGCGGGCCGGAGTGCATTGAGCCGGTCTGAACTTCGGTGGGCTTTTTTATGCCATGAGGAACAGATGCTCCGCTATCGCGACCTCACCAGCCGATAATTTCAACTTCTTTGCCTTACCCTTCCAGCCAGCTACAACCTCGCACACCATAGCCACAATCTCTTTTGCCCGGCTTGCGCTCACACGATAGTATTCCGAGGTCGAAACCACAAGCCCCAGATCTGGCACTCGATCGTAAAGATTCAGGGACAGGGCATGCTCACCCTTCTTGAATGACGGATTCATATCGAACGCCGGTGCCAGTCGCCAGCCGGCCGGGGAACGGATGAATCCATGATTACGTAGGTGATCATCCCGATTGGCAGTGGCCACGTTGAAAACAACCCTGGTAAACAACTCTTCGAGATCCTGAACAATATGTTCCGCCTTCCCAAAAGTGGCAATGAACTCAGCCAACTCAAGATAACTGGCATCTTCGGTATCGATATGCCTGGTCATAGTCATGGCCGAAGCGAAGAAAGATCGGTCATCGCCATTACGGTCAAACCTCTTGACCATGAAGGTGTGATAGCCATGACCGATCATCATAAGTCGAGAGTCCGGCACCGTTATGCCACACTCCCTTGCCATGTCATGAACAAGCTTTTCCCATACCGCCACATCGTTTTCATCTTCAGAGGAAGGAAACTTGGCAATCCAAAGTGCCCCCTCCTCATCGATAAGGTTAGCCTTGGGTCGGGCACCACCAAGCGACGAACCGGGTGCAACCAAAACCTTCAACCACTCTTTGATTTTACCAAGATCGTCTATCTTCTTCTTGCTTAACTCATAGGCTATCGCTTGCAACTCTCCGATTTTTGTAATCGGCGGTGCGGCCAATATCTCGTTCGCAAGAAAATCCTCATCCCCTGCCCAGCTGAAACGCAGAGCCCCCATACGAGTGCAGTCCTGGACTCCGATCAGGAACTCCCACGGTCCGAGCGTACGCGGCCCCCTCTTTTCCTCCCTGGCTTCGACCGCTTCCCGTCGCTGCATCAACACCTGGCCCCATCGGTCTGGGCACGAATCCATGAACACACCGAAATTGGAATGGCCCGGGAAAAATTCACCAGGCATGATATCCAGTTCGGGGTCGAGAGGGAAAGCGTGAGCATGATTGAGCCAGGTTTGGTTATAAGCAAAACGCACACTGCCGCGATCACCTCGGGAAAGCGTACCGATTTGCTGTAGTGGGCCAAAGGCTGGGTCGTCAAGCCATACCCATATTTGGTCCATTGATGGTTTAGCCATCTTTATCCTCGATTTTGCTTCCACGGAAGTTGCCAGCAAAAGATCTGAGTCTTATCTTTGGAGCCCTCTTTCTCAAGGAAAGGGACTCATCCTGGAGGCGGCGACCAAGAGCATCCTCCTTGGCGACCAGTGACAAATCACCTGTCATACCAAGCACGCGCAGGACCTGCACATAGATCCCGATCGCAACAGAAGGCTCCCCATTTTCGACCTTGTAAAGCGTTGGACGTGAAATATCAGCCCTGGCACATACAGTCTCCATGGAAAACTTGCGTCGAAGCCTGGCGTCCTTGAGGCGTTGCCCCAGTTCCTTCAGTTCCTTAGAGGAGGAAGGATAAATTGTCGTTGTTCTTTTATTGGCCATAATGGTAACTATTATTTACATAAATGCGTTATTTTGTCAATTATAATTGCCGTTATGCCATTTTAGAGCCGCGGAAGGTTTCAGTCTATCTCCCGACTCCCAGAGATATTCCGGATAAAATAGTGGGGCTCGCTGCTGACCAGCTGGCTGACAACCTTTGTGGATGGCTGCTATTGGCGATTATCGTGACAATCGGAGTTATTAACACCAACTCTGTTGATGTAACAAGCGGGGGTTACACTTCATATCGATATGGAGAATTGTTCTATGGTTCACGGCCATTCCGATTGGAGTGCGTCCAGTGTCCAGATTTGGTCGTAGGTATTGTAGATGCCTTTTGCAATGTTCATATACGCAGCCTCGCAATCAAGGCACAAGAGTGACAACTTTTATTGTCAAATTGGGTGACAACTTATTTTGTCATTAATTTCAACCATAACCTACCTGTATTATTCGTGATTTCTCTCAAATCTTTATCAGAGTGACAACATAGATTGTCCAGTGACAACTTTTATTGTCATTTGTCAAAGATGATAAAACACAAACAAGACTAAAAGAGTATTTTTATCCTATTGACAGACGTACGTTTGACTGGTATGAGTATAATCATCGTCAATTTACGTCCATATCAAAGGAGACATTCTCATGAGCACAACCCTCGTCACCAAGCAAGCCCCTGATTTTACTGCTGACGCTGTTCTACCTGACAATACTTTCGGGCAGATTACACTTTCCAGCTTTAAAGGAAAAAATGTCGTACTGTTTTTCTATCCACTGGATTTCACCTTCGTCTGCCCGTCCGAGATCCTGGCCTTCAACAAAAAACTTGAGGAATTCAAGAGCCGCAATACTGAGGTGATCGGCGTTTCCGTGGATTCCAAGTTCACCCATCTGGCCTGGAGAAACACCAAGCTGGAGGATGGCGGCATCGGCAATATCCAGTATACCCTCGTGTCCGACCTGAACAAGAACATTGCCAGAGAATACGGCATCCTCTTCAACGAAGCTGTTGCCCTGCGCGGTCTGTTTCTGATCGACACCAAAGGGGTCATCCGTCACTCTGTCATCAACGACCTGCCATTGGGACGCAGCGTCAATGAGGCCCTGCGCATGGTGGATGCCCTGCAGTTCGTTGAAACGCACGGCGATCAGGTCTGCCCAGCCAACTGGCAGGAAGGCGACGAGGCCATGAAACCGACTGCAGAAGGTGTCGCTGGGTATCTGGCCAAACACGCCAAGCAATAAACAAGGGACATCTGCTTTGATCAAGGCGCACCCACAATGGGTACGCCTTTTTTATTGCCTCCCTGCTGATACCTGCATTAGAGTTAGAGAATGCATACAAGCTCGATCGAACATACACCGCTGCTTTTCGGACATGACCAACGCACCGGCATTGTAGCCGTAGAGCCGGCCGGACATTTTGTCCGGCTCTTTTTCCGGACAGACAACGGCCTTCTTTTTCACGACGAACCTTTCCGGCCGTTTGTGCTGGTCAGCGACCCGGCCCTGCTTACCGGCTGCCGGGTGCCCTGCTCAATCCGCCAGCTAGATGGCAGCGACGCCTTTCGTTACCAATTGCAATTCGACTCATGGGGCGACTGCCTGACTGCACGGGATTTTATGGCAGCAAAATCCGGAAAGACCTCCGGTTCAAGCGATGCCCCCTATCTCTTCATCTCAGACCTTTCCCATCAATACCTGCTCTCAACCGGTGCGACGCTCTTCAAAGGCATGGATTTCGGCGATCTGCACTGTCTCGCGCTGGATATCGAGACGCTCTGCGCCGAAGGGTACGAATTTTCGAACCCGGAACGGCCGGAAGACCGTATTGTTTCCATTGCGCTCAAGGATTCCCACGGGGATGAGATCGTGCTGCGCGGGGACGTCCTGTCCGAACCGGAATTGCTGCTGGCACTGAACGAAACCATCCGCCGCACTGACCCGGACATAATCGTTGGTCACAACATATTCCGTTTCGACCTGGATTACATCGGCAAGCGCGCCAAGATGCACGCTATCCGCCTGGACTGGGGCCGCAACGGTACGACGGCGCACGTTTCCCCCAATTCACGCTGGAGCCTGGCCGAAAAAGTCATCGACTACCCCCGTTGGGATGTGTACGGCCGCCATATCATCGACACCTATTTTTTGGTGCAACTCTACGATATCGGTCTGCGCAGCCTCGAAAGTCACGGGCTGAAACAGGTTGCCCGCCACTTTGGCATTGCAGCAGACACACGGGTCTATGTGGATGGCGGCAACATCTCGGCGACCTTCCAAACGGACCCGGAACGGCTCTACCGCTACAATCTGGACGATGTACGCGAAACATTGGCGCTCTTCCGGCTGCTGGCATACCCCTGGTTCCTGCAGACCCGCATCTTTCCCTATTCGTTCCAGAACTGCCCGCTCCGGGGCAATGCCACCCGCATCAACTCCCTTTTTCTGCGCGAATACCTGTACCGCGGCCATGCCATTCCTGCCCGTACTGCGGAGAATGCTCCCTTCGAAGGTGGGTATACCGAATTGGCCCGGCAGGGGGTCTGCGGCCCGATCGTCCATTGCGATGTGGCTTCGCTGTATCCGTCGTTGATGCTGACCTACCGCCTGGGTCCAAGTAATGACTCGCTGGGACTGTTTCTGCCAATGCTGGCTGAACTGCGGCGATTCCGCCTGGATGCCAAGCGGTCGGCCCGGGAGGCGGCTACCGATGGCGAACGTCACTATTTCGACGCCTTGCAACAGGTTTTCAAGGTCTTGATCAACTCGTTCTTCGGCTACCTGGGCGCGGCACTGCACAACTTCTCCGACCCGGCAGCTGCGGCTGAGGTAACACGCCTGGGGCGGGTCACCATCAGAAATATGATTGAATTGCTGAATGCGGAAGGGGCGGAACCGGTGGAGGTTGATACGGACGGCATCTACTTCCGGCCGCCAACAGGATGCGACAACGAGGATGCGGAACAGGCTCTGGTACAGCGGATTTCAAAGGCGTTACCGGCCGGGATCGAGGTGGAATTGGATGGACGCTACTCTTCCATGTTTGCCTATAAAATCAAGAACTATGCCCTGCTGGGGTATGACGGCAGAATCACCATCCGCGGCAGCAGCCTCAAGTCCCGCGGGATCGAACGCTATCTGCGCGAGTTCATGCAGGAGCTGATCGCACTGCTGCTGGCCGGCCAGGCTGCCGGAATCGAACGTCTCTACGCCGATTATGTTGCCCGCCTCCGCTCGCACGACCTGGATGCAGCCTGGATCAGCCGCTCAGAAACGATCAACGAATCGCCGGCGGCCTACCGCGAGAAAGTGCGCTGCGGTAAACGCAATCCCTCGGCGGCCTTCGAGATTGCCCTGGCTGCAGAAAAGCCCTACCGTGCCGGTGATCAGGTCAGCTATTATGTCAGCGGATCGACTAAAGACGTGGCCGCCTATGAAAACTGCCGGCCAACGCGGGCCTTCAACCCGGCGCATCCTGATATCAACGCACCTTACTATATTGAAAAGCTGCGCCTGCTGAAGAAACGCTTCGAGCCGTTCCTGCCGCGGGAACCGTCGCTATTCGACCTGTGATGCTTGCAAGTAGGGATTCTTTGTGGTATGAGACAAAAATACATTATTTTAAATCGATAAATTAAGGAGATACCATGAAGAGAATACTTCTGATCAACCTTTTATTGCTGAGCGTGATACTCACGTTACCGTACTCGGCCGCTGCCGAGCAGCAACCTGAAATGATTGCCGAGAAAATGTCGATCAAATTGGCGCGCGGCGTAGCCAACACCTTTACCAGTCTTGCCGAAATCCCCAAACAAACCATCCTGACCGGCAGAGAGATGGGGCCCATGGGATATGCACTGATCGGTCCGCTCAAAGGGATCGGCATGTCACTCTATCGCGGTGTCATCGGCCTGACCGAGACAGTTTTCTTCCTAGTGCCGCAGCCAGGTTACTATGACTCTATGATCGAACCAGCCTATGTCTGGGAGGGATGGGAGCCAAAGCGAGACACGACACCACCCATGCCGGATACCGGTAAATAACCGACCTATACGATTGACGTTATTTTCTGCCCGAATAGCGCAGAAAATAACGTCTACATTATAATGCCAATCGCTGCCGCAGGTGCGCCTCGAATGCGACTTTAAATTCATCCCGCTTGAGCGCCATATCAACCGTGGCCTTGAGAAACCCCAGCTTGTCACCGCAATCGTGCCGCAGACCCTCGAACAGGCAACCATACACCTTTTCTTCCTTGGAAAGTTTGAGGATTGCATCCGTCAACTGGATCTCGCCCCCCTTGCCCGCTTCCTGCTGCTCCAGGATACCAAAGATACGTGGTGTCAGCACATAACGTCCGATAATGGCCATATCCGAGGGCGCTTCCTCCCGGCTCGGCTTTTCGACCATATCCGTCACCTGGAACACATGCTCGGAAAGCTGTTCGGCCTTGACACAACCATAGGACGAGATATTGTCCATCGGCACCTTCTCCAGCGCCAGCACCGAGCCATGCAGGTCATCATACACATCCAGCAGCTGTTTCAGACAAGGGCGCTGACTGTCGATGATATCATCCCCCAGCAACACGGCAAACGGCTCATTTCCGATAAAATCCTTACCACAGAGAATGGCATGTCCGAGACCGAGGGCCTTTTTCTGGCGGACGTAAAATATGTCAACCATGTCTGCTATTTCGCGCATAATCTGGAGGGTCTTCTGCTTCCCCTTTTCCTCCAGATGCTGTTCCAGTTCGGTTGAGTTATCGAAATGATCCTCAATGGCCCGCTTGCCACGGCCTGTGACAAACAGGATCTGCTCGATTCCTGCAGCCACCGCTTCTTCCACGACGTACTGTACCAGTGGCTTGTCAATCAGCGGCAGCATTTCCTTGGGAGATGATTTTGTGGCCGGCAGGAAACGTGTCCCCATACCCGCAACGGGGAATATAGCTTTTTTAACCTTCAATGTGGTACCTCCTGGCTTCATTTCAAAGCAGCTACGATTTCCGGCACAACCTCGTCACGCCCCATGGCCATCAGGTGAACGCCATCGCAGAGCTCGCGACACTGCAGCGCCAGCTCTGTGGCAATCCTGACTCCTTCGGCCGCAGGATCAGCAGCGGATGCGAGCCGCTCCACAACAGCGGCAGGAATCTTCAGGCCGGGGATGTTGCGATTGATAAAATCGGCCATTTTTGCAGATTTGAGAACCAGCACTCCGGCTATCACCTTTACATTCAAGGGTTGAACCGTTGAGCAGAACCCGGCCAAACGCTGCGGGTCAAAGATGGCCTGGGTCTGGAAAAAACGGGCGCCGGCCGCACTCTTTTTTGCCAGCTTGGGACGGGTGGCAGCAAACGGCTCCACCTCGGGTGCAGCGGCGGCACCGGTAAAGAACGACGTATGCCCGGCCAGAGCCTTGCCATTCATATCCCGGCCGGCGTTGAGCGCCTGAATCGTGCGGAGCAGAAGAACCGAATCCAGATCAAACACGGCCCGCCCCTGGCGATGGTCACCACAGCCGATGTCATCACCGGTCAGCGCCAGAAGGTTATTTATCCCCATGGCTGCGGCTCCCAGCAGGTCGCTTTGCAAAGCCAGCCGGTTACGGTCGCGGCAGGTAAGCTGCATGATCGGCTCGATGCCTTCACGTACCAGCAAAGCGGCAGCGGTCAGTGGTGTCATGCGCATATTGGCGCCCTGGTTATCGGTGATGTTGATCGCGTCCACATGTGCTGCAACAAATGCCGCCATCCGCAGGAATGTTGACATATCGCTGCCATGCGGAGGAGCCAGCTCGGCGGTAATGATAAAACTGTTGTCGCCCATTTTTCGGGACAGCACCGTGGGCATTGTCATTTCTCCAATTTGAGGTGATGGGGATGACGTTTGTGAGTAAAATCCCGTGACGCTGTCGTGCGATGGAGGTTTTCCACCCGCCCTTGCTGCTCCAGGCGTTCGTAGATCGTTACCCAGGCGCAGCGGTTCGTGCGGTCGACCTCACAATTGCCATCCTCCATGCCGCCGCAGGGACCATTGAGCAATCCCTTGGGGCAGACGGTAACCGGGCAGATACCACCGGTGTCGTTCAGACGGCAGTCACCACACAGGCTGCAGCGTTGTTCGAACTGGCCAAAGCGGCGGATATTGCCGAGGAATTTGGAATCGGTCCCGGCCACAACCTTCTGATTGCAGGCCTCGGCCACGGACTGGATACCGGCGCCACACGAAAGCACCAGCAGGAAATCGGCCTCCTCCACCTGTTCTTTGCGGGAGCGCAGGTCGCGACCCGTACGGAGCATGTGGCAGGTCTCATCGATAACGATCGTGCCGGTCACTTCCTTGCCGGCCGCCGTCAACTCGTCCTGCATCCGGAAGACCTCTTCCTCGCCGCCGGCTTTGCAGACCGTGGCGCACTTGGCGCAGCCGATGATAAAGACACGGGCAGCGCCTTCCAGGGCGGCGAGGATCTGATCAAGCGGCTTCTGGGTGGATACGATCATAAGAATTCCTCTAGGACTGACATGGCAGGAGCCCGCTGCCTACTACGTTCACGGGTCGTTTTTTGCAAAGTGGGTGTGCAGTCGAAACACATTAATTCCACGTGCATTCAAGTTGACCGTTTCAAACCTTCGAGGTTTTTGAAACCTCGGAGGTTTCTCTTGGAATACCGGTCACCTTGATTGCAAAAGTGAATAAGACCCCCGGGGGACAAACCCCGGAGGTCTCTGAGACACGGCAGCACTCACCCGCTTACTCGCCACCGCAACATCCGCCGCCGGCACAGGCAGCCGGCTTGGGGGCCTCCGTCTTGGGGCAGTATCCGGTCTTGAACCAGCCATCACCTTTCAGGCTGAACGCCGTCGATGAAATCTGTTTATCAACCGGTCCGCCACACTGGGGACATTCGCTGGCTGGGGCATCGGAAAACTTCTGGCGCAGTTCAAATTGGTAGCTGCAGGCTGAACATTTGTACTCGTACATGGGCATGACGTATAGACTCCTCCGCTTATTTCGTATGTAGTATCAATATAATAATCAGGGTGGTGGTTTGTCAACGTTCGGGAATTTTCGGTGGCACTTTCCGGCACGCGTCCCAACTATATCATTATCTGCGGGAGTATGATATTTCTGCAGGCATGCAAAAAGTTTCCAACCGAACCGTGCTCGCCTCATCATTTTTTCTTGCCGCGCTGGCTATCGTCAGCTGCATCCGCTTCGTGGACACGGGAGTGGCCTTGGGGATCTGGGCCTTTACGTCGTCGCAACCCGTACTGAAGTCGCACTTCGAAAACATCCCGGACACATTGTCCAAGATTGTTGCCATAGGCACCGTTCTCATGTGGCTGGCGTATTATCTCGTGGTCCACACGAAAGGATCACACAAACCGGCTCACTTCTTCCAGCTAGCAGCAACAGCGGTACCGGTTGCATTTTTATTAAAAACTTTTATGCAATTTGCCTTCGGACGCACAACCACCCGCTTGTGGTTGAAAATTGGGGGCCCGCTTGAGTTCAACTGGTTCAAGCCGTTGCAAGACAGCGGGGGCTTCCCCTCCGGGCATATGGTGGTTTTTACAGCATTTTTTACTGCGACCTGGCTGTACTATCCGCGGAGCCGCCCGCTGGTTGTTGCGGCGCTTTCCGGACTCGCACTGGCGCTCCTGCTAACAAGTTACCATTTTGTCAGCGATATACTGGCAGGTATCTGCTGCGGCATCCTGACAACATTGGGCATCCATCATCTCTTCTCAAAAAACCGTTTACCGGACCCCTGACGGGCAGCTCAGGTCATGCTCCTCCTGCTCTTCTTCTCCAAAAGCTCAGCGACTGCTTGATCTCCCTGAGAATCTCCGCATCTTCGGGAGGCAACTTAGCGAGGTGTTCCTGTACGAATATGGTCACAATTGAGAACAGAAAGGCTGTAAACGTTGACAATAGCACGATGAGCAATCGCTTCGGCTTACTTTTCTTTGCCGGAGCCACGGCCTCATCAAGTACCTGGAGTGTTGAGGTATCTTTATTTTCATTTATTTTTGCCATTTCGTACTGTTTGGTTAGCTGCTCGAAGATCGCCTCTTGAATCTTCAGGTCGCGCATCTTGCGCAGATACTCAACACCGAGTGCCGGCAAATTTCCGGTGGCTGGAATAACGTTTTCAGCGCCGCCGCTGCCGACCATGGTGCCCAACTGACTCTTCAATTTGGAAATACCTGCTTGAAGTGCCATTACATCGCTACTTTCATCGGTTCTGGAATTCCTCAACGTAGCAAGCTGCACCTCTTTGGAAACAATTTCCGCCTTGATTCGTGCGATCCCTTCAATAGCAACTGCGGCCTGAGCGTCAATCTTGATGGTCTTGTATTTTTCCTGGAACGACCTTAAATCATCCTCAGCTTTTTTGAGATCCTGCTTGACGACCGCCAGACGTTGTTCCAGAAAAAGGCGTTCCCCCCCGGCTTTTAAAAGGAAGAGCTGTATGCTCCGATGGGTCAGTTCATCCACGAAGGTATTGGCCAGCAGGGCTGCTTTCTGAGGGTCCTTGCTATCAGCTGAAACTGAAATGATGCCGTTTTTACCTGCCTTGAACGTTACAACCTTTTCAAGGGCCTTACGGGTGTCATCAATATTTTTTTTCTTAAACTCCTTCTGCAGATCCAGACGTTTGATAACGGCATCGGCCACGGAACGGCTTTTGATAATTCCCAGATACAGATCGGTCGAACCTCCCAAGCCACCAGCAGCAAGAGCTCCCAAACCACCCGCCTGGGAAAGCAGTGCAGAGAATGCAGCACTCGTGTTCTCTTTTTGTGGCGGAAGAAACTGGTTTGTAGCGGTATAAATATTATCCAGAAACAGCGAGAAGCAGACCGAAAGGATTATGGCGCTTGTGCAGATTTTGATAATCAGCATTTTGCGCCTGACGATCACCTGCAATAATTCAAGCAGGTTGACCTCGTCTTCATCGCAACTTTCAGATGGTGGATTTGTATATGGTTGCTGGTTCATACGATACCCCTATCTCAGACCGATCAGAACAGTGCCTGCTGTAAGGGCAACATTCGCTAAAATTTGTGTGATATCTTTTATTTCCCTCATCCAGGCAATACGCTCGATCTTCTGCGGCACAACCAAGGTATCACCCGGTTCGAGTGTGGACGCTGTGAAACCGCCGAAGGTCCAGCGCCGGTCACTATCGTCCCAATGCAGCCCGAACGTAGATTGCTGATTACTGAATACGGTACCGTCAGCCCTGACGACATACATTTCAGATGGATCGGCATCATTGGTTGGTCCACCCGCTTTTTTAAGATAGGATTCAATATCGGAAGCCTCCGGCTGATATACAAAAGAGATGGGATTGTAGACCATGCCCAGCACGTTCACAACACTCGGGCGCGCCGGTATTTCAAGCTCGTCGCCCCCCTCCACCACCACATCGAAACTGCTCTTTTGCAACTCATCGAGCGGTGTCAGACGGATGACAACACGCCCCTCGGCCTTCATGGTCTTCATCCTCTCGACATTCTTCATCAGACCATCCAGCGCGGCCTTGGTGGCCTCAAGCTCATCCCGCGAAGAGGACACCGAGGATAACGCGACCTGCTTCTGCAGAATTTCCTTCTCCGTCCGTGCTACGATTTCATTCATCCTGAGCTGCTGGGTTTCGCGCACAGAGCGTCGCTCGAATTTCGCCCCGCGCAGATAGGCTCTCTCGGTATACCCGCCAGCCCTGGCAATGACTGAGCTCAGCTTCTCGCCGCGTGCAACCGAGTAGACACCGGGAAATCGCACCTCACCCTTCAGCGTGATAAACTTGTCCGAGGCATCGAACCAATCAGAAACGCTCCGGACAATCAACACATCGTCCGATTGAAGCGGCAGGTTTTGCGTAGGATCACCAGCCAGCGCTTTTGACAGGTCCAGAGACAGACGACTGGGGTTGGCCTTGTCACCCACAATCACGATACGGCTCAGTTCGCCTGTTTCCAGGTAGGCATTACGCTTCGGGCTTCCGGCAGCGGTGATCAGATCCCTGACCCTCATACCGGGATAAAAGTCATAGGTACCGGGGTTCACCACCGCGCCATTTATGGAAACCCGGGGCTTCTCCTCCATCTCCCAGCGTGAAAAGACCTTCACCGTATCCTGTTCCTGCAGCAGGACATTGTCGGCCGTGCTGCCGCCTAAAGCACGGCGCAGGTTGGCGGTTAACAACTCGCGATGAAAATCGGGGGGGGCCAGGCGGGTAATCTCGACCGATTCCAGGTATGACTCAGGCAGCAAGGCCCGAAAACCGTGGATCAGATCCGTCAGTCGCATCCCTTTCCGGTACTGGTATTCTCCGGGACGAACAACATTGCCCTTCAGGCTGACCACCTGACGGGTCGCCTCCTGAACCGGGAAGACCTTGATCATGTCACGATCCAGGATCTGAACCTTTCCCAGCGCAGCATCAAGGTTACTACCTTTCGACGCATAATCGAGTACCACCCTGGCGTTGTTTGATATGCGTTCAACCTGGATACGGCCGGTATAGCCGTTCGCCGTTACGCCCCCGGCCATCTTGAGCACATCGGGAAGCGTCGTATTCTTTGCAATCTCGTAAATTGCCGGGCGTTTAACCTCACCAGCCACAGCTACCACCGGTCCGATCACCGGCACAAAGATGGTGTCGCCGTTCTGAAGCCGTATATCCTTACTGCGATCACCGGACAGAAACATATCGTACAGGTCGACTTCGCGGGCAGCCAGATTCTGTCCTGGCGCCTGGCTCGTACCCGATTGTTCCCCCGTGGCATCCGCGCGCTGGATCAACTCGCGAATACGCACGACCAATTCCATGGCCGCGCCCGGAGAAGCCTTATCATTCACGGCAATATTCTTCTCTGCTTCCCGCACCCGGCGCAAAACATCTGCTTTGGTATACGGCCGGGATTCCTTGGTCCCCTGCGCAATCAAGCCCATGCCGGCCAATTTATCCAGGTAGCCGTAAATCGGGCTGTCCAGTGGGACCTTCGCGGCAATAGGCGACTGCCCGTTGCGTGTGATTCGGATCCTCCGTAACGAGCCATTGCGGGAAGGCCCGCCGGCGGCTGAAAGGGCATTGATGACGGTGGCCAAAGAACTGACCGAATAGCTGCCCGGCGCCTCAACCTCTCCAACCACAAACACCTGGATCGTTCTCAGACGCCCAAGTGTTAAGTTCATCTCAAAGTTTTTGTAAAGACGGCCAATGGCTTTATTGATGGCATCCCGGCCCTGTTCGTACGTCAGTCCCCAGACATTGACAACGCCGACATTCGGAATCATGATTTCGCCGTTACGATCAACCGTCAGCTCGTGACGGAAATTAATGGCGCCCCACACCCTCAAGTTGAGGGTATCCCCCGGACCAAGGATATAATCGTTACCAACCGGCAGGGAATCCATTGCCCCCAAGCTCTGTAAGCTGTTTTTGAAGAAATCGTAGCCGAACTGGTGCAAATCCCGCTCAAAAGGTTCCGGTACATTTTTATCCATCAAGGTCAGGGTCTTTTTGGAAAAGGCCTTTTCCAGCCGGGAGCCCTGATCCTCGGCCGGCAGCGGCACAGCCTTGATTTCATCAGACTTGAATGACACCAATTGTTCGCGGTCAAGTGCCGCAATCTGAATATAATAGGGCTGATTGTTTTTCAGCCCTCGCAGCACATAGCTGTCAGTGGTTCCTACCTGCAGGGTTTTGGTCATCTTTTCCGACTCGATACCATAGCGGACAGCGAAACGCAGGGGCTGATTGTCACTCTTTACCGGCAGATTGACCAACTTCCAGGTGAGCTTGATCAGGCCATCTCCCGGCTCAGCGGTTACCAGCACTTGCGGCTTCTTTGCCCTGCCCGTGCGGGAATCGATTTCCGCCTTATCCTGACCAATTATTTCATCCCTGGGGTCGCCGTTCTGAACATCCAGTTTTTTTTGATCGCGGCGATTTTCAAGCAGGCGCAGGAGAGTATCATCACTGAGCGTGCCTGGTGAGGTCTGACTCCCGGCCTGGAATTGTGGCGATGACACGTTCCCGCTCGATTCCTTGCCCCAATTTTCCCGCACATTGCCATCCGTAGCAGCGTAAGAAATGCCGGCAAACGTCAGAATCCAGACAAGGGCCAGTACTCGTACTATCAACAATTTCATCGAGCTCTCCTTACTATCTCCAAAAAAACATAAAACAGGCGTTAACAAAACCATGCCCGTAAACAAGCGCGGAAGCTGATTACCACGTTACTCATTCACTTTTGCAATCAAGATGACATTTAATCCAGAAGAAACCTCCGAGGTTTCAAAACTCTCGGAGGTTTGAAACGGCCAACTTGAAAGCAACGTGGAATAATAAGTTAACTATTCCGTCATGATATACCATCACATCATACGGCCATGCAATGGATAATGCGGTGCGGCACTACGTCTGGCCTTCCGGGAGCGAGCATTGACGGGTATTCAATACCGATACCTGAGTTCAAACGTGGCAAGCTGGTTTGTTCGCACGGCGCCCGCTACCAGATTCAGGTTCCTGATTTTTTCAAGACCGTAGAGTATCTGGCCATCAACATCACCGTAGATCGGCAGCGACCAGCTGATACGTCCGGCATCCTTATGCTCCATGGCCTGCATGACACCATTGAGCGGATCATATTGCCCGGCACTGTCAACCGGAACACGCCCCTCCTGGCCGCGATCCGTATGAAAATATTCCAGGGCGGCAACATTGCGGGCAGAGAAGGAGTGACTGTATCGTACAAAAAAATCCTGGGCGCTTCCGCCCTGGGAATGGCCGGGAGTCATGCCTTGGTAGCTGTAGCCGCGAGGAAACTTGAAGTCGGTGTACAACATGGGATTGCCCCAGAAAAACTCAAACCTCAGATCATCGCGACAGGAAGCGGTCAGGCAGGGGACGTAAACGCCGGCAACATAGCTTTCAACAATAGGCCAGAATGAGGCAGAATCTTCTCCCGCGTACTCACCATAGATCTCCGTATTTCGTAACCAGGGTACTCGAAAGCGAAGATCTATTCCGGCGATACTATTATTGTGATTGGTATTCCCCCCGCCAAAAATCTCGTCTGTGAGGCTGGTAGATCCGATGAAGCCGGGTCCGCCTTGCTGGCGTACAAAATTAATCCCGTATTCGAACCAGGTGTAAGGTTTCACTGCCAGCTTGGCTCCGATAAAATAGGGGCGCCGATGCGCGGGGGTACCTGCATCGGTCTCGTTAAAGCGCGACACGATCAAGGCATACTTGACATCCCCCAGCCAGCGTTTTATCCAGGCCACATCCAAGGGCTCGGGGCTGGACAGCTTGACCAGATCAAAGTTCCTGGCATTGCTGGAAAGGGTCAAGGCACCGCGATATCCCGGCCCGAACCAGTTTTCATCGCGCCCTGCCTCCAGTTCCAGGCCGCCACCTCCCAGCTTTATATAGCCCCTGTTGAGCAGTAAACGGGTATCATCGGGTGAGTATTGCAGCAGCGGTTCAAGCAGGGCAGATGCCTTGTCGCTTACATACCCTTCGGCAGACAGACGAATTTCGGCATTGTTTCCACGTTTATATATAATGCCGTTGTTGTTCTCATCAAGGGGCGTTCCTTCGGTTCCGGATTCATACAGCACGCCGGCGTCGCTGAGCGGACGGAGCGTCCCCCCGATAAAGCCGAAAGCGGATTGACCTCCACGGATAAAGACCGGCCGGCTGTAGTTCCGGGGCGCCCCATCCAGATAGACATAACGGGCACGCAGGGCAGATACCGGATTGTAGTCAACCAGGGGCGGTTTATGTTCGGGATGTGCTTGCAGCGAGACTTCACGGGGCAGAAGTTCGCGAACCCGCCTCACCAGCTCCATGGCAAAGGCCGGAGCGGCAACATCCTGACCGGCAATGCTCTTAAGCGCCTCCAGCAGTAACCGGGCGGCCTCTGCTTTGGAATAGGGTCGCAACCCTTTTATATCAGAGGTGATCAGCCCCATGCCGGCCAGCTTGTCGAGGTAACTGTAGACCGGGCTGCTCAGGGGGATATTGGCCGAGGAAAGGGCACAGGCCGGTTTTACGCACACAAGCGTTGTCAGCAGCCCCACGCCGGCCATGCACAGGCGAATACCCGGCAATTCGGCTGTTTTCAAAAGGTTCTTCAATTTATTGCTTACAATTGTCAACACATGCCCCATTCAAAATCACCGTGCCCCTTTTCCGGCTACGACCACCCAAATGGTCCTGAAGAGCAGCTTGATATCCAGCCACAATGACCACTCCTCGATGTAACGGATATCGAGCCTGACAACGTCATCAAAATCCTGAACCTGGTTACGGCCGCTCACCTGCCACAAACCGGTAATGCCCGGCTTGATGCAGATGCGCTTGCGGTGCCAGTTTTCATAGGTCGCCACCTCATCCGGTGTGGGCGGTCGCGTACCCACCAGGCTCATCTCACCCTTCAGCACATTCCAGAACTGGGGCAGCTCATCAAGACTGGTCGTGCGGATGAACCGGCCCACCCTGGTAACACGGGGATCGTTCTTCATCTTGAACATGGCCCCGTTCATCTCATTGTGCGCCATAAGTTCCTGTTTTTGTTCCTCGGCATCCGCAAACATGGAGCGAAACTTCCAGCAGATGAAGGTGCGGCCGTTTTCGCCGACCCGTTTCTGTCCGAAAAACAGCGGCCCCGGCGATTCAAAGCGAATAGCAGTGGCAATGAATGGAAACAGAGCAGCTGTGAATATCAGACCAACCAGCGCACCAAGAATATCCAGGCAGCGCTTCAGAAAAAGCTGCCCGGAATCGAATGCCTTGCTATGATACGTCAGAATCGGTATATCGCCATGGAACATGGCCAGTTCTTTGCGTGAGCTCGGGGAATCGTACAGGTCAACCACCATACGCACGGTAATGCCCATCTCCTGCAATCCGACCAGATACTCATCCACAAATGACAAGTGTTCACTGGGCAACGAGAAGACGACCTCATCAATGCTGCGTTCCTTGCATATCTCCACGATCCTGTCAATTTGACCCAGATACGGGCACCCGCTGATGTTTCCAGCAGAGGGATCATCGGCCAATCCGAGGATACCGATGATGTTCAGACCCCAGTCACCATGGCTGTGGATAGTATCGACAAAGGGCTGGATTTTCGAACCGGACCCGACCATCAGGATATTTCTGCTGTTGTAGCCCTTGCTGCGGAAATATTTGAGCAGCAGCGTGATGCCGCCCTTGGCCACGATCATGAGGGTCAGCGAGAACACGATGAAGCCGGCAAACAGAAGTCTGCTGTAATTGGTGGCATGGACAAGAAATACACAGGATGAGACAACGAGGCCGCCAATAGCATGAACTTTCAGGAGCGCTGCGATAACGGCGCTGAAGGATTTCGTACGCAACGAGCCATAGAGCCCAAAATATGTCAGCAGGAAGATCCAGACCGGTATTACAACGACAAGCACCCAGCTATAGTCCCGAAAATCGCTCAAGCGGCCAGTGGCCGTGTGAACGGCGTAAAACGCCAGCACAAATGCAGTCACAATAACTGCAGTATCAACCGCAACAGCCAATTTGGTAAATAGTCGAGCCTGCTGTTTAAGCATCAGGTAATCCGCTGCACAATTGTGTCAATTTTTTTTCAAATGCCGTCAGTACGCCCCTACTATCCCACTGCGCCACGCATAACTCTCTTGCTGTGGCTCCCAAGTCGACGCGCATCTCAGGATGGTCCGCGAGCAGCTGAATAGCTTCAGCTAGAGCATGGGCATCTCCAGGCAGTACAACAATTCCACATCTGCTCACCAAAGGAGCCAACTCGGAGCCGGCAGCGACAGTGGCCACGACAGGCCGGGCGCTTGCCAACATTCCAAGCAGCTTGGATGGCATCACCAAGCTGGCCACATCTGATCGCTGCGGTAACATATGAATATCCGCCAGATTCAGCAAGTCATTTAGTCGTTCCAATGGCTGAAGATGAGTAAATTTAATACTAGCCACGCCATTTGCTAAATTTTCGAGGCGCTGACGGGCAGAACCATCGCCACTGAGCACGAACTGAATTCGCTTATCGTGTGACAAGATACGAGCGGCTTCCACCACAATCTCCAACCCCTGCTTTTCGCCCATGTTTCCTGAATAGAGGACAACAATTGAATCCGGCGAGATTCCCCACTCTTTTCTAAGGTGATTATCACCCTGAATTGGGAAGATTATTTTTGTGTCTACCCAGTTTGGAAAACAGAACGTACTGCCTCTAGAGACTCGCTTTGCATGGATCTTGGCAAGCATGCTGCTTGAAATGCTCGATACAAGGTCAAACATTCCCATAATAAATCGTTCAGCATTTTCCACCATGCGTTGGAGCAGGCGAGAGCGGATCAAATTAAGCGCAAAGGCGGCATCAAGTTCTAAATCCTGAATATGAAGCCACGTTTTTGCGCCGGCCAAACGCGCTGCAAGCAAAGCCACAGGGGCACAGAAGAAGGTTGGCTCCAGAACGAACACAACATCCGGACGCCATCCCAATGCAGTTCCCAGCACAACGGGCAATGTGCTGATGGCAAATGAAAAGAGATGCATGATGCGACGTATGCCGGACTGGCGTGCCGGTATCCAGAGCGGACAGCGCATAACGGTAACACCATTCAGGTTTTCGCGTGAGTACCCAGTTGCAGAATAACCCTCTGCAACTCTCCAGGCAGGATAATAAGGCGGGGCACAAACAACTTTTACCTCATGACCTTGACTGGCAAGCCATTCACACATCTCACCAGTATATTTGCCGACACCGGTCAACTCAGGAGCATAGTTTATTCCATAAACCAGAATTCGCATGTTTTATTTTTTGCTGGCAGCAACAATGAGACAATCGCCGCGCCCCCTGAAATTACCCACCCAGAGCAACGGAAAAAACAACCCTCTGATTAAGCTGATTAACAACATTATCAGCACAGGATTACGGAGTTGTTTTGTCGGTTTGCCACTTCTGGCAAAGAAACGGGAAACGATCGAATGCGCCACCCATAGGGCCGGAGTGCATTGTTTCGCATCGACAACCGTGAATCCTTTTTTACGCAACAAACCACGCAACGTTTCGGCAGAAAAATGAGATACATGGAATGGCACATGCCAGTTTATCCAATAACGGCCGAACACTGAACGTAACCAGCTTCTGTTATTTGGGCAGCTGATCCACACTTCGCCGCCCGGCCTGAGAAGGCGGTTAACATGCACCATCATGCGAGACGGATCCAGTGAGTGTTCCAACACGTTGGAAAGAACTACAACATCATACAATTCAGACGGTTCAAACGTCTCTACAAGTTGCGTATGAACAACAAAACCCAGAGAACGCGCAACATTGGCTGCGTTTTCGTTCAATTCCAGACCTTCAGCAGAAAAACCGTTCATTTTGTAGATTGCAAGACCTCGCCCCTCATTACAGCCGACATCAAGCAGGCGGCCAGATCCATGTTTGGAATGAAAGGATATGTCTCCGTCAAGAATCATCCAGAAGCGATACAGCAACGAAGACAGGAACAGTCTTCGCAGGCGGGTGTAGATTGTACCGTTCTCGCCGCCGAAATTGTAGTAGCTTTCATATAATGATTTGATTTCTTCAGGCGACGGCAGCGGGGTTGTCTGCTCAAAACCGCAGACTGAGCAACGGGCGATGGAATAGGCGGCACGTATTCCAAAGCGCGTATCGAATAAGCCCGTTTGAGCTATTTCTGCATTGTTGCCGCAGCTCAGGCACGCAATATTTTCAGCATGTAAGAAAACGGAGTTCATCTGTATTTGTCGCCTTCAAGTACTTGGTTGTAAATGTTTATGGTTTTCCTGGCGGTTTCCTGCCAACTAAAACTCTTTGCACGCCGAAAACCATCTTGAATCTTTTTCCTTAGATTGCAGATATCAGAAACCGCGCATTCAATAGAATAGCGTATGCTGTCAATATCATCCGGGGAAAAATAATACGCTGCATCCCCGCCGACTTCGGGCAATGAACTGGTATTGGAGCAGGCAACCGGACAGCCATTGGCCATCGCTTCCAGAACCGGCAGCCCAAAACCTTCATAAAGAGATGGATAGACCAGCATTGTCGCATCCCTGTAATATTTTGAAAGCAAGGCATCGTTGCCTTCCAGCCAACCAACAGAGTCGTTGACCGTAAGGCTGGAAAACAGATTCAGTTCCTCAGCGGAAAATGGTCCTCCTCCAAAACAGACCAGTTTGAATGTCGAACGAAGCTGGCCCGATGTTGCATAAGCGCGCACGAATTTTTCAAAGTTCTTATAGCCGGTACGCACCCCAACGTAGAGAAGATACGGGGGAGTTGCATCACATTTCTCAGTTTGCGAAGGCAGATTTTCAGGCAAGCGCACCCCAAGATGAATGACGTCAACACGATTAGGGGGAATATCATAATAATCCAGCAGATCGTTCCTGGTCGCCTCTGAAATGGCTATTATTTTTTCAGCGGCATGGATAGAAGCGTGGCGGGCTATTTTAGATCCTCTTCCCTGTTGCCCTGAGCACATTTTTTCAAGAATAAGATCGTATACCGTTACGACTAAGCGCCCATTACGCCGTGCAAAAGGAGAATAGTATGTCTGATGAACAACATCGTTGTTGTGATTCTGCACATTAAAGGCCAGGGAATTGGACAACGACAGGAAAGTACGCCCCAATTTCCCAAGCTTTCCGCAACAACTCACGTCATATCCCGATACAGTGCCTGTACTTCGCAAGTACTCAATTAAATCGTTAGAATAAAGGCCGGCGCAAACTTCTACCTGCCAACCAGACGCAATAACAGCAGGTATAAGTTCCGCAAAGTAACGCGAAACACCACCTTGTTTCTGCCAGCTAAATATTTCTGGAGAGTATATTACACATTGCATAATTGTTCCGACAAGGACTAGTAGGTTGAGTGACAACAATTGGAACAACAGCTTCAATCGGCCTGAAACTAAATTCAGACTTTCTCAGGGGCGACCAATTTAACTCTTTCAACTATAGGTAGCTTGCTTTTTATAAGATTTTCCCGTTGTAAATGGTAGGCAGCAACTGCAGCAGTTACCCAAAGCAGCCCACCACCCTGAAAATAGCCAGCCGTGCGTACCAGCGATGAAAAAACAAAACAAAACATGAACGTTGTGTGCACTGAAGCTATCTCAAAAGCGACGGTTCCTTCTAATTTCCTAGTTTTTCTTTCATATGCTATCCAACTCCAGACAATCCAAATAAAAAAACATACGCCAATCAAACCTGTTTCTGAAACAATTTTGCTGAAAAGAAATGAACCATCGTCATCATTTAGTGCCATCGTATCTAGTTTTAATATGTTACGAACTGGAACAGCCGGAAGAGGTGTACAACCCATCATATTGAAACCCAGTCCGAGACCGTTTGTCCTATTTATGTTGGCCCATGCATCCTGCCAGCCTTTAATATAAATTAAACTCGAAAGATTTTGATTACTGCTCTTCGTGATACCGGCAATACGATCAATTGTTGGAGCTATTAATAGATCGAAATTGATATATGAAGCAATGCAAACAATGCCTATTATAGCTAAAACATATCGAAATATTTGACTGATTTTATGTGAGAACATCGAACGGTAGAGAACATAGCAAAAAGTTAGCAAGATAAGTGTTGATGATCTGGAGAACAACAAAAAAAATAATAATGCAATAACACCGCATCTATTGTATTTTTTTACTTGTGAAGACAATAATAAAGCAACAGGGGTGAACAGAGAAATGGCCAGAAGGCTTGGTTCGGAATACAATCCTGAGTATTTTCCTTCTAAGTGGTACGCTGCTTTTTCCGGAGAAAATAAATTTGGTAAAAAGAATTCAAAAACTACGAAACTAGCTGCTATGATGAGAATCCAGAGTGCAGTTTGTTGCATTTTTAACCAGTCTTGCGGCTTGGCCTGTTTGCTGATTTCAATTCCGATGCAAATAAGAACAAATAGTAATGGCGCCGATAAAAAGGACTTAAAGAACTTGTCCTCGCAAGGACCTTTTAAGGCAATAACTGATGATAAAAGGAAAAACAATACAAGGCATATTGCTGTTTTAACTGTAAATTTTGACAGTCTCCGTCTTGTGCCGATCCAATAGGTTCCCCCAGAAACCATTAAAACCGTATTTAGACCAAGTGCATTGTCACCTATATGAACATTGATAGGCCATAACAGTGTATTTACTACAAACCATAACTGTAGCATACTAATAGCAACACTCAAATAATCTAACAAACATTATTATGTGAATAAATTTATTGTTATATGATTCTGTAATATATATCATAACAGTTCCTTATGGCTTGCCGTTTAAAGTCACTTCACTACTTTACTTAGTCAGCACTGTTTTCACTATAATTGATTATAGATGTAATAATTATACCAAAGGTAGTAAGCGCCATTTTCCATTGCCTACGTGCAATCCTGTTGAATATAACACCAATCTGACCGATATAAACTATCGGCAGAAATAATGGATAGTAACGTTTGGTGAATTTTATCCTGTTTCGTATAATGTAATAATCAGCTAATGCAGTTCTCGTGTGTGAACTGTAACAAGAACCAGTGCTTGCCCCGCCTTTATGATACACAATACTTGATTGTGAATATGTGTGACCAATAATGTTTTGTGCCCTTACAGACCAATCAATTTCTTCGAAATATAAAAAGTAATCCTCATTCAACAATCCAATCTTTAGAAGGAATTCCATAGAAATAAACATCGACGAACCATCGACATAGCTGATCTTGCTCTCAACAGCCGCTGTATCTATTGGCACTGTTTTATTTTGATGGTTTCCGATTAGATGTGTTGTTGCAAACCAACGGTTATATCGTGCTCCTCCCAGAGTCTGAATGGTATCAGGTTTGTTATAATGTAACAGTGTTGCGCCACATATCCCGGCTTCTGGGCGCTTTTTCATTCTATGCACCAAGGTGATGAGCGCATCTGAGGCAATCACTGTGTCATTATTCAATAACCAGACGTACCTACAATCTTTTTTGGCAAGTACATACCGGAGTCCCACATTGTTGGCGCCTGCAAAACCGAGATTCGCGCCTATCTTAACAATAATGAGCGAAGCTTTATTAACGCCTTGCAGTCCGCCACGTTCCGCCTGTGCTCGATCATACTCCACATATTCAATTGGTTTTGGAACGGGAGGAAATGAGAGCTGACGAAGAGAATTTGAGGGATGGACATAAACATTCAAGGAGCCATCAGCCCAGGCTTTTATATGTTCAATCGAATTATTTTGTGAATCATTGTCGCAGACAATGACTTGGTAGTGTGGATAATCGCATTTGAAAACGCTTTCCAAACACTCAATGGTGTCTGCCCAGCCATTCCAGTTAACAATCAGGATATATACTTTAGGAGAGTATTCCATGCATTACTTTCTATGAAGTCCCTGGGCTGTAGTTTCGATCGATCTCTGGTTTCCTGGCTCGAATTAAATACTGATATTCCAGCAAGGGTTTGAACAGAGAAAATGTGAACAGGTTAAACCAGCTCCATATCCATGTATCGCTGCTGCTGGATAATACCTTGTCAATCTTAAGCCCGGACGATTCCACTAACTGCTTGGCGGTAGATCGCGTAAAAAACCTGATATGGGTTCTGTCCAGTATCCCAACATCGGTATAGTTCCACTCCCCTCTACATAACAGTGCAAGGGAGACCTTTGCGTGGCGGATATTCGGAATGCTGGCAATTATAACGCCTCCCGGCTTTAATAGACCGTGAAGGCGCTTAATGACAGCCCACGGATCAACAAGGTGTTCCAGCACATCGAGACACAGGATTAAGTCCATTGAATTGTCATCAAAGGGAAGTTCCATCGCTTCAAAGTTGCCTTGCGACACCCAGTCGATCCGCTGGCGCGCTTTCTCTGCGGCATCTTCGAAAAGTTCGACACCACCCGCCCAGGAACTTGCCAGCTGTTCACGCACCCACAGCAATGTAGAACCGTCGGCGCAGCCGATTTCAAAAATCCGTTCCGCCTTTTCAGGCAGTAACGGCAGGATTTCGGTCCGGGCAATTGCATAGTATCCGCTGTTTTTTTCCTGGTAGAATTTCATTGCCAAGCCTTTGAAGGGTCATTCATGGTGAATGTGTTGCCTCAACCCGAACAGTTCCCGGAGATTTTAATCCCAGGAGTCTATTACGCCGCAGATATGGGACACTGAATGCCAAGAGGCATAGACTGATACAAGCAAATAAAATTGAGCGAATGGCTAATGAATCAGGGTAAGCACAGAGTGCCAGAGCCAGGGATGCCATAAATGCATAACCTGTCAGCTTCACTACGAGTTTGTGCACTAATGGGTTCATGCGATGTGCAACCCACATAAGCAGGATGGCATCAACAACAACACGTAGCGTCCATGCAATGGCAGCGCCGACAATACCGTACTGTTTGAGTATCCACCACAGTAACGGGAGGTAGAAGGCAAGCTCCAGAAGATGGATTTTTGCCGTAAGATCGGGGCGCCCCTGCCCCTGTATCAAGGTGTAAATCACTTGCGCAAGACAATTAATAAACACTCCAGCTGCCAGCCACTGCAAGACGGTAGCACTATTATTGGCAAAATCTTTGCCGAGCCAGAGCATCAAACCCTCTTGAGAGAATGTCACAATGATAAGCACGATCGGGAATATGAGAATGAAAATAGCTGCAATACTTTTTGAAATCAGTTGCACAGTCCTGCCTGCGTCGCTTTTATTACTGGCCGCAAAAGCCGGAAACAGCGAGGTGACAAGCGCGCCGGATATAATCCATAGCTTGGTTACCATTTCGTAGGGAGTTGCATAATAGGCGACAGCGGTTACGGAGATAACGGCGCCTATAACAAAGCGGTCAAGATAGACCATTAATGGTCCGATAATATTGGAGACAGTCATCCACCCGCCAAAACCAAAGAGCGGTTTTACTGCTCCGGGTATAAAACGCTTTTTCATGCGCAATGACGGCATGACACGCGCACACAGCCAATACTGGGCCACACATGAAACAAGACGGCTTACTGCCAGCAACAGGGTGATGGGAACCAGGCTGGTGCTGAAAGGGAGCACCAGCAAGGGAACGATGAAATTCGTCAGTCCAAGCGGGGCGCGCACCGCATTAATCAGGTCAAAGCGCTGATAAGCGGTAAGGATCCCGACGCAGCCGGAAGAAATAACGACAATCGGAATTGAAGCGGACAAAATATAAAAGGCCTGTAGCGTTTCCGGGCGCAATTGGTCAGGCATCTTGAATACTTTTGCAATCAGATATGGGGATAACGCCCCGGCAATCCCCCCTCCTATAACACCCATGACCGCCATGATAACCAGAGCGGTCCAGACCAGGCCAGGCAGTTCCCGTGCCTCTTCCTTGCCTAAACGCTGCGCAATGATATGTGTGAGCGCCCTTCCCAGGCCGAGATCAAACAGGCTGAAATAGCCTATGACCATCCAGGCCAATGTAAGGACACCAAAGCGCTCGGTCCCCAAGCCTTTGATGAGCATCGGGATTGTAACAATCCCCACAAGAAGCGGTAAAATCTGCCCGACCAGATTAATCACGGTATTTTTAGCTACGCTCTCACCACGCATTACATTTGTCATATTTGTCCGGCAATTCTCACTCAGAAGATCCTCGTAGTGCGGTTTTTATGAAACAATTCCAGCCGATCCCATCTAACCAAGCCGGTCATGGTCAAACTCCGCAGTTTTTCTGATCGCTCACAATTGTACGCACTTCATTCAGATTCAATCCGACAACCCCAGCCGCTTCCTCCACCGGCATACCTTGCTCTATCAATCGCTTTGCAACCAGCAGGTTTTCCTGCTCCCTTCCAGACTCCAGCCATCCTGAAAATAAACGTTTCAATGGGGTCCTGATGTTCAATATTTCAAGTAAATTCATAAATGACCATCGAGCTGTAAAAAATATACTCATCAAACCGAGACGATTACGGGTTATTGAGCGCCACTCTCTCATGGTGTTACGGATTTCCTTGGAACTTAACCCATCAATATCGTTATAGATAGCGACTAAACACTGAAAATAGATAAACTGGTAGGAGCCCTCAATGTAACAACGCAGATTTAGATCCCAGTCGGCGGCAATGCTGTAGGTGACATTGTAGCTACGCGTAGAGAATACACTGCGCGGGTAAAACATGCCCTGTTGGTGCAGGCCTCTTGAATATAATTGACGGGCTTTAAACGGTCCATTATAGGTTCGTTTTTTACCGATGCCATAAACCTCTCCATAGTATATGGCCTGATTATTCTGTAATTGCGCGGCAACTGTCGTTAAACAATTCAGCAACACATCGTCAGACCCTATGAAATTGAACCAATCCCCGCTTGCGATCTCAACCGCCTTGTTCATGGCGTAATAGAGCCCCTGATCGGGCTCGCTTACCCAGTAGTCGATCTTGTCACTGTATTTGTACAAAAGGTCAAGGGTACCATCAGTGGAACCGCCGTCAATAACGATAAATTCAACGTTATCGTAAGACTGACCCAGTATGCTTTGAATGCAGCTCTCAAAACAGTGGGCGCGATTGAGCACAACGACGATGATGGAGATCAGCGGTTTTATGTCTGTTGAGGTCTTGAAGCAGCCTTTGGTACGCAAACCGCCTTCAGCAACCCTCCCAATACCGGGTGGCAGTTCTTTCAAGCCGTCGGGCAGCCGGGTGGTCAACAGGTTGATCGTGGAGTATGTGGGATTGTGGAGTGGCATATGAGCCCAAGACTATAGCGAATATACCGCCGAGAAGCAAGAAATTCGGGACCAGGCATTAGGATGTGATGGGGGCGTATTTCGAGTCGAAATAACGTGATGGCGGGCAACGTTACGGTGATTTTGGCCAACGGGGAGAGAGTCACTGTGTGTGTTTACACCGTCACAGTTTTTTTCTGGTTAAGCACGGATCGTTTCCGGCCCGGGTTCGCCCTTCAGTTCCAGCTTCCAGACTGCAACCTGTACCGCGGCCGGGCTATTTTCTTCTACAAACCTTCAACCATCATTTTCACAACATCCCGCATCCTGAAACCGGCCTGCCACCCAAGCACATTTGCCGCTTTGGATGCATCACCGCAACTGACCATTATTTCTGAAGGACGAAGCAGCGACGAGTCACTAATCACATGGTCTTTCCATTCTAATCCAACCGTACTGAACGTTTCCGCTACAAAATCCTCCAGGGTGCTGGTTTCACCGGTGGCAATCACGTAATCATCCGCTTTTTCCTGCTGCAGCATCAGCCACATGGCCTCGATGTACTCCGGCGCCCAGCCCCAGTCCCGGGCGATTGACGTGTTTCCTAAATAAAGCTTTTCACGACTACCCGCCGCAATGCGGCCGGCAGCTTTTACGATCTTCTGAGTGACAAAGCGCTCTGGCCGTAGTGGTGATTCATGATTAAAGAGGATGCCGGTACAGCAAAAAAGGTTATAGGCTTCACGATAATTGGAGACTTCCCAGAAGGCGGTAGCCTTGGCAACTGCGTAAGGACTACGGGGCCTGAAAGGAGTTGCTTCGTCTGCCGGCATTCCGCCGGTATTGCCAAAGCACTCGCTGGACCCTGCATTGTAAAGTTTTATGGGCTGCCCGATAAAGCGGATAGCCTCCAAAAGGTTAAGGGTTCCAACGCTGATACTTTCCAATGTCTCTACCGGTTGGTCAAATGAGAGCCCCACGGAACTTTGTCCGGCAAGATTATAAATCTCGTCGGGCTGAACCTTTACCAAGACCTGAAGGACACTGCGAAAGTCGTTGAGGGCCATTGAGTGGAACGTCAGACGCTCTTTGATATCCAGTTGTTGAAGGTTATGAAACGTTGCCATTTGTGCGTCCCGAGCCGTTCCATAAACCTGGTATCCTTTTTCAGTGAGAAAACGGGCGAGGTACGCGCCATCCTGTCCGGAAATACCGCAAATTAGCGCTCTTTTAGACATGCTATAATCCTGACGTTATGTAAATTTACGTAATTATGCTTGACGTGTCGCCGACTGGAACCAAGCCGATGATTTCATCAGTTCTTCATATGTGCCTTTGTTAGTTATGCGCCCGTGCTCCATTATATAAATCATGTCACAATCTTTCACCGTAGTCAGGCGGTGCGCAATCATGATAATCGTCTTTTTACCCGACAAGCTTCCAAGCGCCTCCATCACCGCCTCTTCAGTGATGCCGTCCAAGGCGTTAGTGGCCTCATCCATTATCAAGAACGCAGGATCGCCATAAAGCGCACGGGCAATCCCGATACGCTGCCGCTGGCCGCCACTCAACCGCACGCCACGCTCACCGATGATAGTTTCATAACCATGCGGCAGTTTTTTTTCGACAAAATCGTGCAGATTGGCAATTCGAGCGGCCCGGATCACGGCCGGCATATCAATCTTTTCGTCAGGAACTCCGAATGCGATATTCCTTGTAACTGTGTCGTCGCAAAGATAGATCTGCTGGGGCACATAGCCAAAGTTACGCTGCCAGGAGACTAGGGCTTCTCCGCTTATTTCCATGCCGTCCACAAGCAAGCGCCCTGCTGTCGGGATCAGCAAACCGAGAATGATATCAACCAGGGTCGTTTTGCCGGAGCCGGTAGCACCGACCAACCCGATGGAGGTATTTCGGGCTATTGTTACATTAACCCCGTTTACAACAGGTCCCTGGTCCGCTTTGTAACAGAAACTGACGTTTTGAAGCTCAAAGACACTTCGGAAAGGAACTGGCTGCACGATCTCGCGATGTTGAAGGACACATTCAGGTGCATGATTACCCTCCTCATCGTTCAGATCGCGGTATAATAACTCGAGAGTAGCCAGGTTCAAACGCACCGTAGCAATGCCGGCAAATATCTGTTGCAGGGCCGGAAGAATGCGATAGCCGGCAAAGGCATACACCGCCAAAAGTGGCACCATCTGGGTTGCAGAGTCATTCCTTGCCCCTATGTAGTACATGGTGATCAACAGAATGCCGCCTAACGACAGCACTTCCAGCACATATTTGGGGAGTAGTGAGATAGTACCAGCGACAACAGTGTTCAGCGAGTGTTGCTCGGCATGCACGGCAAAATTTTTCAAGAACTGGAGTTCGCGGCCCAGTATTTTTATATCCTTGATGCCACCCAATGCCTCATTGGCGGCCTTGAACTTCATGGTTTGGGCATGAACCTGTTCTTTGCTGATCCTCGTCAATCTGCGCCGTACGAGCAAAAAAATCCCTGCATAGGCACCGCCGAGAAAAACGGCGATAGTCACTGCGATAAGAGGTTCAACAAGCAACAGCAACCCCATTATAAATAAAATTACCAATCCGCTCGACACCACTTGCATGCCCGCAATAAAACAGCCGTCAATGGCGCCTTTAACTTCAGCCAATACATTTTTCCCCATATCAGAAGTATTACGGTTCAGAAAAAATGAATAGGGACGGGACAGGTATTGCGCAAGAAGTCTGCGTGACAGAATATAATTGAAACGGTTACAGTATTTGAGGGTGGCCCAAACCGTCAGAGCCTTAAAGAGATTACTGCAAATCAGCAGTACAAGAAGTATTGTCCCTAAAAAGATAAGAAAGTTGTGGGTATTGTCAAATTGGAATAATTCATACGTCTTTTGAAGCCACTTGTTGGTTCTGGTTACATCAGGGTTGGAAACAACTGCCATAAATGGCATGATAGAAGCAATTCCAACAACTTCGATAAAAGACGTAGTTATAGTAGCAGCAAAAAGAAAAATAAGTTTTTTCTTTTCTTTTTTTGAGAGGAGTTTATAAAAATATCTAATGATTATGAGCATAGTATGTTTTTATTATAGACAACTACAAGTCATCAATAGGTGGTATCCACTGTCACTCGAATTCATACTTAAAAAGCTCAATATCTTGGAAAAACGCACGACGTACAAGTTCAATTGATTCTTTGGTATAATATTCCTGATAAGGTTTAGACTTACTTACATTCAACACAGGGAGTTCAGCTGTAATTCCAATTTGATCACATATCAATTTAAAGTCTGCATCTAAATTTTCATATCTCCCAAGAAAATTAATTAAAAGTTCGCCGTTATCTGAATAAACAAAATCTTTTTGTAGATATAGACCATCACTACATCGCCATTCAAGATAGCTATCAAAAGAGCCCAAACCTTTAACAAATTCATGCAAGCGATGTACTGGAGACTTGATAATGTATGCATATAAAGATGCTTGCATGTCCCATGGGTTGCGAATAAATGCAAATGAAAAGTAACTTTTAAAGTTTTCTGCCCCTATTTTCTCTAAAAGTTCCTTTGCTCTAATATGAGTGTGATATGATTTGACATTAAGTGTCTGAATCCCAGCTTTTCTAAAAAGCCTTTCCACAAACAGCGACCACTTGCTTGAGGTAAATGGCGTCAAAGCTGTAAGTACGCTAGTTCCTGCAGTCTTTGGAACATGAATAAAGATAAAACGACTCTTGTCTGATATAAGCATATGCGTAAATCCTTTTCAGCGCGTAGTTTTCAGTATTGTTTTCATCTCAGCAATCATGCGCTCTTTCTATGGCAAAACGTACTATTGCCCGAGATTAATTCGCCTTTTATCACGTTCTCTTGCAAACTTATCCGAATAGAAGGCGAATTTACGCCGCAGTTTCGAATTTATCCGCATTGCCATAATCTCGTAATTTATGGTCCAGTCACTGTACCAACGATATTTCTTCTTGTAATCATACCCGTCGATTGCTTTTTGGTAGCTCTCTAAAAAAGACGTTACAGCCTTTTCCCAACGCCATTCTTTCACCCGTGTTGCAGAGTTGACAATATTTTCCCGCCGCATTTTTTCATCCGTAAGCATTATCGCCATCTGTTCCGCCATCTGTTCCGGCGAGTTCGGATCGAACACGAAGCGCCGGTCACCGATAGTGGCAGGAAGAGATGTGGCCGTTGAGCAGATCACGGGAACACCGTGATTCATTGCCTCCATTAGTGGGAAACTGCCTGCCTCGTACAGAGTCGGTATAACCGAAAGGGCAGCCCCGCAAAGGACTGCCGGCATTGTTTCATCCGGCAGGTACCCAAGGAAGCGGACATTACCGACAAGGTCAAGCCGGCTAATCTCGTCTTCGATCTGAGGAAAAAAGTCAGGATACTGAAAGCCGGTGCAGATGAGCGGAACTTTTACGTCATGTTTTTCATGCAGAAGTTTCAATCCACGTATCAAACCAAGATGATTCTTGTGCCGCCAGGTGTTGGCAGAATAAAAGAGATATTTTTCAGGGAGATCGTACTTGCGCTTGACTGTTTCGATAAATTCCGTGTTTAAAGGCTTTGCTTCAGGCATCCCCATGGCACAGACATCAATCTTATCAGGTGGAATACCATAGAATTTTACAATATCATCCTTTACATGCTGGAACGTTACGATGATCCGCTCACTGAATTCGGCTGATTTCCGATAATAGACATTGCGGCTTTCTATTTCATCAGGAGAAAAAAATTCAGGGTAGTGAAATTGCTGCAGATCGTGAAGTGTCGATATCATGGGAGCAGCCAGGGTGAAATTTACATGATATTGAAAAGGAGTATGGATAACGTCAATATTTTCATTTTTGATAATTTTTGTAAAAGATCTGTTTTTTCGTCTGACAACCAGCTTAAAGTTCGCTGCATCTGCAAGATCAGATACTGCCCCTTCACAACCTTCAGAAACAATCGCCACAATTGAGTGGGAAGAATGCCTTACAAGTGCAGTCAAAACGCGTATGCCGTATTGGAATATTCCACCACTCTTATTTTGAATGGACATCCAAGTCAGGTCGAGTGCAATAATCATATATTAAGCAAATATTTAATTAATGTGATAAACATCTTTATTTTCACACTATTGACTGTTAATAGAGAATAATTCATTGCACTAATTAGTAGTTAAATATCATCATTTACATATATCTCTTAACACACTGGCAACACGCACAATATCTTGTTCACAAAGATCATAATACGTCGGCAAATTGATTCCCTTGCTGGCAACCGCCGTTGCAATTTTAAAAGGCGCACCGCCTTTAGAATATACCGGCATGACATGCATCGGATAAAAAAATGGGCGTGACTCAATACCATCTTCCGAAAGTCTATAAATTACAGTATCACGACTTTCACCGTACTCATTCTCAATCAAGATCGAATACATCCACCACGAATGTGAAGCGTACTTCTTGATTACTGGTAACGTAATTCCGGGAATACCTGATAAATGCTGTTTGTACCACCCGGCTATCTCACGTCGTTTCGCCAGAAACAGCTCAATGTTCTCTAGCTGCGCCAAGCCAATGGCTGCTTGGATATTGGTCATCCGGTAATTGTACCCGATCTGAGAAAACCAGTACTGACGATTCGGGGCCATTCCCTGGCCTTTGAAAAGCCTGACCTTTGCGGCCAACTCATCGTCATTGGTAACTAACATGCCACCTTCGCCAGTGGTGATGGTTTTATTGCCGTATAGGCTGAAGGTAGAAATCTTGGCCATACTGCCGCACAAACTCTCCTTGTAACGCGCACCTAAAGCCTCAGCGGCATCCTCGACAACATACAGACCATACCGTTGGGCAACATCTAGAATGGGGTTCATGTCGCACGGGTGCCCATACAAAGGAACAGGTATAATTGCTTTTGTCCGAGCCGTTACGAGCGCCTCAATTTTCAAAGGATCAATATTCCAGGTATCCGGCTCGCAATCAACTAATACGGGAGTTGCTCCTGTGTAGGCAACCGCATTGGCAGTTGCCACATAGGTAAAAGTAGGAACAATGACCTCATCTCCCGCTCCAATCCCTAAAGCAAGCAAAGACAGATGCAGTGCTGTCGTGCCGTTGCAGCAGGAAAGGGCATGTTTAACGCCAAGGTATTCAGCGAATTTCTGTTCAAACAGATGAATATACTTGCCTTTGGAAGATATCCAGTTAGAGTCCAAGCAGTCAATAACGTATTTTTTTTCATTACCAACAAGAGCAGGTTGGGAAACCGGAATTTTCATAGGCAAAGCCGCCTTATGGAACAACAAAATAATTAGCCTTTAAGGCGTCACAATAATAAGTGCAATCATCGAAAGATTTTAATCCTTTATTTGAGCCATTGGTACTGAAAAAAGTCAGTAATCAACCCTCACCAAGGGGTGTGACTTCATAATCATGGTCCGAACACAGTAGTGTTTCAAATTCAGTCTTGAAATATTGCGCAGAAGTATTGCAAGACATATTCATATTCTCAAACATAGCAACATACAGCGTTTAAAGCTCAAATTGAGGTGGTACTTGCATTCCCATGGCGTGTGACTTAAACTTCAAACGAGGCGTAAAGTTATGACATTTTACGATGAATTCCAAGACAAAAGTCTAAACAGCACTACTGTTTGATACGATTGACCGAATGACAGCACTGACTTAGATGCCACAAATTAACCATAAAAAAGAGCTGATAACAGCTGCGATAAATAGAATATCCAAAAAGCAGCTCGAGTCAACGAAAGGGATAATTATGACCAATCCATTTGATGCCGGCTATTTCAATGAGAAAGAGCTTGCGGGCTTTGGCTTCAAGTCAATCGGATCAAACGTCAAGATAGCTAAAAGCTGCACTATAATCGGTCTCGCTAACATCTCAATCGGAAATAACGTCCGCATTGATGATTTCTGCTGTATCATTGCCGACAAAAACGGTTGGTTAAATATTGGCTCATTTATTCATATCGGAGGCTGGTGTTATTTATCTGCCGGTGATGGTATTACGATGGAAGACTTTAGCGGCCTTTCACAAGGGGTTAAAATATATAGTAGAACAGACGACTACACTGGTAAGGCCCTAACTAATCCAACAATTCCCGAACAGTTTACAAGTGTTATACATGGTACTGTTATATTAAAAAAACATGTCATTATTGGTTCTGGAACTGTAATATTGCCAAAAGTCACGATTGGAGAAGGTTCGTCTGTTGGTGCCCTTTCTCTTGTAACGAAAAGCCTAGATGCTTGGGGCGTTTTTTTTGGGAGTCCTGTCAAGCGCCTAAAAAATAGATCAAAACGACTTTTAGAATTTGAAACCAAACTAATAGAAGAGACTTTGCTACAAGATCACAAATAGCGAATCATTTAATAGGTCGGTATCTAGTCTAAGCGTATGAGAGAAAACCTTCCAACAACACCCAATGCCAACAGTGCATGTTGTAATGCTGACAATCGATACAGCCGGCAATTAGTACAAATCCATCTTCAAACCGCTTAATTTATTGCCAACAAATGAAATATTCAAGTCATCATTAAATTGTTTTTTCGTTACCAATACTTGCTTGAACGGCTATTGTGACTTTGATTTGCCTCATTGCTAATCATACTTTTTATAACCTAGTCTGGTCATCAAAACTCCAGCGTGATGCCAAAAAAGCTCATTCATCTCTTCTGTAAAAACTTCTCGCCATTTCCCTGGTCCGCCCTTGATCCCACCGTGGAAGCCTTTGACATAATGTTCTGAATATTTCTTTACATGTTCTTTTTGTACATCAAATGTAGATTTATCAATGGCGGACAAGATCATTACCCTATCAAAATTATTCCCCATAAAACATCCAAGCTTTTCCATAACATTAACTGTATTCTGACATAAATCCTCGTATTTTATATAAAAGACGCTGCCACTCTGCGCGGCATCCAACCATCCTGATACATGCGCTTGCCAAGATCCAAATACAGCCTCTTTGCCTCCCGTCAGCATTGCCAAAAGAAAGACCTCAAATGACTTTTTATAACCAAATGCGGTCTTAGATAGATTGTAGTATGATGCAGCGACATCTCTACCATCCCTATACATATAGATTACTTTTGGGTAAAGACAGGTGAAAGGCTCGTGGCTTTTTATAATTCTTGGACGAGCAAATAAACTTATATCAACTTCATAGATGTCGGGTACAACTTCATTAATATTTCTAAGATGCCACGCCTTACAAGGTTCTAATATGTTAGATAGAAGATATCTCATCCAAGTATTGCCTGATCTAGGATACGAAACAAGAAAAACATCGTCTGCAAAATATTGCATTACTTACAAATCTCCCAATTAGTAATTTTTTTGAATTGTTTTAACGATATATATTAAGTAGTTACCTTCGCCTATACCAGGCAAATATCTAATTAACGGACTACACCCCCATCGGAAGCGATTTTTAATATAAAAAACTTTTGACCAAATTACGTGATTGCAACAATTTATTGGATCAACTCAAAAGTTTATCTTTCATGATTCATGATGTTGAACCTAAATAATCAACTGCAAAAGTCGAGTAAATTACCAGATCATGTCTTTTTCATATCCGGTAGCTATCAATAAGTCTCCATATAACAATTTAAACCGCTCTGAAATCTTTTCACTGAAATAATTTTTCCAATCCCCGCAAATACCTTTTCGTTCATGCGAGTAAATATCTTCATCCCCTTTTTTCCTGCCACCTGTTAAGACTTCAAATCGACTAGCCATTATTATTTTAAATAATTTATCCTTGCTAATATTTAAGCCGCATTTATCAATTAGAGTTTTTGTTAGAATTTCCGTATCGTTTTGCAACAAATCCTCATAACGAATTATTTCTTCACCTAAGTCAACCCAAGATTTTTGTATAGCGGCACTTCCTTTAAGCCACCCTTCTGCAAGAAATATCATGCCATCGTCAAAACTCATTGAATTTAGATTGGTTCTTAGCTCCTTATTGTAATCCGTTAAAATGGGGTGACTAATTTTCATACTGAAATATCCGGACACAAGCGTATCTCGTAAGTCCCTTATTACAATGAATCTGGACCATTTACTTGGCAAGCTCACGCTTTCAAACTGTTCTTTAGTTACATAAACTGTGGGATATATATAACCTTGCCGAATTGGATCGTTAAGAAAGTGTGCAATGTTGATCTTAGAATCTACGTACTTTCTAGGAGCAATCTTAGAATCTATGTACCTTCTGGGTGCAGCTTCCTTAAGTATTCTCTTAATCCACTGTGACCCAGCCTTCCAGTGTGTTATATGAAATATTGTTGTGTCTTCCATCTAATCTCCTTACAGGGGACTGCATATTTTGTGCGAAATAATAACACTCCAACAATCATTCATCAAGCCCTGATACATTGCAGCTTACAGTCGTTAGCCTGTACATCTCTCCGAAAGAATAACCGTCAACATGTTTCAACGTCTTAGATACTGAACTAGCACGCTGGAACGCCTAAAACCAGCACCTCAGCTCCCCCTTTCAGGGGGGGGGAAGCTTTCTCCCTTGATAAGGAGATAATTAGAGGGGTTTGCTGCGAAAGAATCTGAGTTACAAGGTACTAGCACTTTTATACAAAAAAAGACGACTGCCCGAAAGCAGTCGTCTTTTTTTGTTAAAATTGATGTCATATACTGTGTTTAGATTGAAGCCGTATGCGTTGAAAGGCTTGCTAATAAATCAGTTGAACGTAGCTTTTTTCCAAGTGTTTGGTGCAGCAGTACACAGGTAAAGAGAAGCATTTGCTGCATCAAGGATCAGGTCTCCAGCAGTGCAGGCTGTTGTTCCGCTTACAGGTGCAGCAGGCTGATTCGAAATCCGGAGACGTCCGTCGCTTGCAACCCTGAATCTCTCACCTCTACCACTGGCTGCAAGAGAACCTGTTTTATTGCCTGTAAGAACAACAAACGCTGTCGGTACACGACCGGGGTAGGTAGCTAATCCTTGAGGAGTAATGGTAGGGTCACCTTGTACAACAGGTCCGTCTACTAAAAATGCGGCTCCTGCGCCATTCAGATAATTATAGCCATCCCAGCCTGAGGCATCGAGAGATCCTGTATAATCACCGGTCTTAACCATAGCAGCAAAAGCACCTGGAGCTACGGCTGTTGAAGTGCCACGAGACTTTCTGAATAGAATATACGCCGCTTGAATTCCATCATTGTGTTGAGAAGATATAATGCCACGAACCGCATTAGTGGTCGTTTCTGCTACAGCTAATCCAGAATCTGGAGTTGCGACATTTACACCAATTTTTGCGGCGGTTATTGTGCCTTGCGCCGCAATATCCCCAGCATCACTAATCGCAGCCATATCCTGTGTTCCTGTTGAATTCTGCACCGCGAACATCGTTGCTGCCTGTGCCGAGCCGGCCAGCGCTACGGCTAAAAGTCCTGCCATCAAAATAACTGTTTTTTTCATAATAACTTCCTCCTTGTATGCCTTTACTTTGGGTAACCCTACAAATCCGCAGGGGGCTGATTAATCGTAATTATTTTATTACTTGTACCGTACAAAATATTGCTCGTTCATCATAATAGATAGGCATTATTATAAATGCAATTAAAATTTATGCAAGCAATTGCGTCAAAAATCATTATTGAATTGCGATGAGCAATCGGACTGTAGCGATTTGACGTAAAGGATCATGCACACAATAACGAACCAACACCCGAGGCCGATGACCCGCCAACAAGGCTTTTTCAGCTACTCCGGGATGTTACGCTCTGAAATACCGATTCCGTGGATTTTATCATTTGCAACATTAGTACCACATCAACGGGACGATGTTTATAACCGTGCTGCCCGCCCAGGCCCTTACCACCGGCAAACAGACACGCCCGGATTAGCGAGAATTTCGCATAACCGCGAAATTCAATTTGACACAACGACCCATCCTCTTCTATACCTACCGATAGGTATATTCATATCAGGGACTCCATGACTCCTACTGACGACATACAACCAGCTGTTTCCGATGCCCGTGAGCGCCTGCTGGCTGCCGCCCTGGAGCAGTTTAGCCGGCGCGGTTACGCGGCCTCATCGGTGCGCGAGATCTGCCAGTCGGCCGCCGTGACCAAGCCAGTGCTCTATTATTATTTCAGGAGCAAGGAGGGCCTCTACCTTCAGCTGATGGAAGAGTCCTATGACCAGTTTGAAACCACCCTGGCCGAATTGCACAGTTTTTCCGGCACGGTCCGGCAACGCGTCATCCATTTCTGCCAGGGTGTTTTCGATGCCAGCATCCAGCAATTGCCACTGGTGAAACTGTTTTATTCGATCTACTACGGCGCACCCCAGGGCGCGCCGGCCTTCGATCTGGAGCGTTATTACGACCGCATGCTGCAGGTCCTCTCCGATCTGATGCAGGCAGGCATCGAGCGGGGTGAACTCCGGCCGGGCAACGTGGCCGATATGGTCTGGGCAACGCTGGCATGCCTGAGCATCGCCATTGAAGAGCAGCTCTGCCACTGCACACCCCGCATCGGACGGCTGGCCATGTGCCGCATGCTGGAGCTGGTTTTTGATGGCATGGCGCTTAATCCCCCCTCTCTCTGAGGGAGGGGGCAAGGTGAAGGGGCTGCACTGGTATTACATGACACAGATGCTCCCTCATCCGGCCTTCGGCAACCTTCTCACTCAGGGAGGAGGACTTATTTGTGAGGTATCACATGAAACGGCTGACAACAGGTATTGTAATAATAACAGCGCTCTTCGCCCTGAGCGCCTGCACACGGAGTGATGCCTCCAAAACACCGCAGCAGTCCGTCAAACCACCAGTTGCCGTGGAAACACTGACAGCGGCCAGCACCAACCTGACGGATGGCATTGAGGTAACCGGCAGCCTGGAACCCAAATTCTCCGTGGACATCAAGACCCAGATCCCGGGCCTGGTAACACAGGTGTATGTGACCGAATGGGTGCGGGTCAGGAAAGGTCAGACGCTGGCCAGGATCGATGTCGCCGAGGCCGAGGCCCTGCTCAAACGGGCCGAGGCCGGGGTCGAGTCGGCCAAGGCCGGCCGGGCGCAGGCCGCTGTGGCCGCCAGCCGGGCCGAACGGGAACTGGCCCGCATGCTCAAGCTGAAGGAATCCGGTCTGGCCACGCAACAGGCCGTGGATGACGCCCGCTCTGAAGCAGAGGCCGCAAAGACGCGGGTCGCGGCGGCACAGGCCCAGATCGCAGCGGCCGAGGGCGATGTTCACCAGGCCAGGGCCCGGAAGGCCAAGGGGGCGGTGACCGCACCCATCGACGGCATCGTGGCCCTGCGCAACGTCAATGTTGGCGATCTGGCCAGCGATGCGGCCGCCGCCAAACCGATCTTCCGCATCGTGGACAACCGCCTGCTCAACCTGACGGTGACGGTCTCATCGGCAGACTCCGCCCGGATCAAGGTCGGGCAGCCGGTCGAGTTCAGCGTCGATGCGCTGCCGGGGCGCACCTTCAAGGGCACGGTCATGTTCATCAATCCCGAACTCAACGCAAGCGACCGCTCACTGAAAGTGATTGCCGAAGTAGCAAATGTGCCCGAGGTCCTCAAGGGCGGGCTGTTCGCCAAAGGGCGTATCATCACCGGCACCCGGGCTCAAGTGCTGCAGGTCCCGCGCAGCGCCATCGACCGGCTCGACCTGGCGGCCCGCACCGGCACGCTGTTTGTCATCGCAAACGGTAGCGCGCACCGCCGGGAGGTCAGCACCGGCAGCGTGAACAACGAGCAGGTCGAAATTGCCAGCGGTTTGAAAAATGGTGAACAGTACGTGGTGCGCGGCGGCTTCAGCCTCAAGGATGGCGACCGGGTCACGGCAGCACCTGCGGGAGGTGTCAAATGACGTCCACAACAGCCTTCTCCGTCATCCCCGGCACTGCAACCAAAAGTGCGGTTACGGAGCGACGGGCATGAGCAACCTTCTCTGGCTGATCTTGATGATCCTGGGCGGGATGGCGGTCGCCGTGCAGCCCTCGATCAACGCCCGGCTGGCACAGAAGGTCGGGCCCTACGAAAGTTCGCTGATCTCCTTTGCCGTGGGGACGTTGGCCTTGCTGCTAGTCGTCCTGATCCAGGGGCGCGGCACACTGCGCGGCATAGGCACTGCCAGCTGGTGGGAGCTGACCGGCGGATTGCTGGGGGCCTTCTTTGTCACCCTGACGATCATCACCGTACCGCGCCTGGGGACAACCGCCGTCATGGCCGCGGTCATTGCCGGACAGCTCGCCACCGGGGCGCTGCTCGACCATTTCGGGCTGTTCGGTCTCCGCCAGCTGCCACTTACGCCGCTGCGGCTGGCCGGCATGCTGCTGCTGGCGGCCGGAGCAGCCTTGATCATCAAACGTTGAGGGTATTTACGTAGTAAGAGCAAATCCCCCCTAACCCCTCTTTACAAAGTGGGGGACTTTAAATCTTCCCCCATTGAAAAGTGAGGGACTTTAAAGCTTCCCCCATTGAAAAGTGGTGGGTTTTAAAGCTTCCCCCATTGAAAAGTGGTGGGTTTTAAAGCTTCCCCCTTTGTAAAGGGGGACTGAGGGGGATTTGCCATTCAACAAAGGCGCACACCCCATGATCCTCTCCAACACCTCCATCAAACGCCCCATCTTCGCCACGGTCATGATCCTGGCGCTGGTGGTGCTCGGCATATTCTCCTACCGCCGCCTCGCGGTGGAGATGTTTCCCAATGTGGAATTTCCGGTGGTCTCGGTGGTGACGGTCTTCGCCGGCGCATCGCCCGAAACGGTCGAGCGCGAGCTCTCCAAGCGCATCGAGGAGGCGGTCAACCAGGTGGCCGGGGTCAAGCATGTCTTCTCCACCTCCCGCGAGGGCGTTTCCACGGTAGTGGTCGAGTTCCGCCTGGAGGAGAAGGTCAACGACTGCGCCCAGGAGGTGCGTGCCAAGATCGCTTCCATCCGCGGCACACTCCCCACCGGCATCGAAGAGCCGATTATCCAGAAACTCGATTTCAATGCCGCCCCGGTGGCAGCCCTGGCGGTGCAGTCCAGCACCCTTACCCCCCGCGAACTGACGAGCCTGGTAGAGAAACGGATCAAGAAGCGCTTCGAGAGTGTAGCCGGTGTGGGCAAGGTGGACATGGTCGGCGGCCGGAAGCGTGAGATCAATGTCGATCTGGACCCGGTCCGCCTGGATGCCCTGGGCCTGGGGGTCAACGATGTGGTCAACGGCATCAAATCCGAGAACACCAACACCCCGCTGGGACGCATCACCAAAGGCCAGGCCGAATATCCCCTGCGGATCGAGGGCAAACCGGAGCGGGCCGATCAGTATCGCCAGATGGTGGTCATCCAGAAGGATGGCCGGCCGATCACCCTGGGCGAGGTAGCCCAGGTCAGTGACGGTGTCGAGGAAAAGCGCAAACTGGCGCTGATCAATGGTCAGCCGGCCATCGGCCTGGATATCTACAAGCAGTCTGGCGGCAATCAGGTGGAACTGGTCGATACGGTCAAGAAGGTCATCAGCAAGGTACAGAAGGAGCTGCCGGCCGGGGTCACGATCAGCCTGGTGCGGGACGGGTCGATCATGACCCGCGAGTCCCTGGCCGACGTCAAGGAAACACTGGTCATCGGCGGGGTCCTGACGATCCTGATCGTGTTCTGTTTCATCAACTCCTGGCGTTCCACCGTCATCACCGGCGTGACCCTGCCCATCTCGGTCATTTCATCCTTTATTGTCATGAACGCACTGGGCATGACCCTCAACGTCATGACCCTGATGGCGCTGTCCCTGGCCATCGGTCTGCTGATCGACGATGCCATCGTGGTGCGCGAGAACATCGTCCGCCACCTGGAGATGGGCAAAGACCACATGGAAGCGGCCCGTTTCGGCACCTCGGAGATCGGTCTGGCCGTTTTTGCCACCTCCCTGTCGATCATCGCCGTATTCGTGCCGGTGGCCTTCATGAAGGGCATCGTCGGCCGTTTCTTCTACCAGTTCGGCATCACGGTGGCCTTTGCCGTACTGGTCTCGCTGTTCGTCTCCTTTACCCTGGACCCGATGCTCTCCTCCCGCTGGCACGACCCCTCCATCCACCTGCAAGGCCGGCGCAGCGGCATCGCCCGCTGGCTGGAAACCTTCAACAGCTGGTTCGACCGGACCGCCGACCGCTATCGCACGGCTGTCGGCTGGGCCCTGGACCACCGCACAACCGTCATGGCGCTGGCCGTGGCCTCCTTTATAGCCGGCATCATGATCTTCGGCACGCTGGAGTCCTCCTTTATGGCCCAATATGACAAAGGCGAATTCCAGATTTCGTTCAAAACAGCGCCCGATGCCAGCATCACTGAAACGGAGGGCCGCCTGAATGCTATCCTGGCAGCCATCAAGGGCATACCCGAGATCGACCACACCTACGCCACAATCGGCGCCGGCGACAGCGGCACGGTACGCGACGGCCTGCTGTATGTGAAACTCAAGGAGCGCAACGAACGCGCAAAAGGCCAGTTTGTCCTGCAGCGCGAGATCCGTGAACGCCTGCACAAGGTGGCCGGGATCACCTTCTCGATTGAGGAGGTCGGCCAGATCGGCGGGGCACAGAAACCGCTCAACATCAACCTGAAGGGCGATGACCTGCAGGTCCTCAAACAGCTCGGCGCCCGGCTGAAGGAAGAGCTCTACAAGGTGCCCGGCATTGTCGATCTCTCCATGACCCTGGAGAACGACATTCCCGAGTACCGCCTGCGGGTTGATCGTGCCAAGGCGCTCTCGGCCGGGGTGACCACCAACGATATTGTCGGCGCTGTCGGGCGGCTGATCGGGGGCGAGGCGATCTCTACCTTTGAGGATGAGGATGGCGATGCCGTGGATGTGCGGGTGCGGCTGCCGGCGCGCTTGCGTCAGAATCCGTCGCAGGTGCGGGACCTGAACATTTCCGTGCCCGACGGCGCTGGCGGGACCAAGATGCTGCCGCTGGGCAGTCTGGTCAGCACCGTGGTGGCCGCCTCACCCACCGAGATCAACCGCCGCGACCTGGCACGTCAGGTCACCGTTTCGGCCAATCTGGACAACCTGCCGATCGGCACGGCAGCCAAGCGTGTTGAAGCGGCCGCCCGGCGGATCAACATGCCGCCCGGCTACAGCATCGATCTGTCGGGAGAGGCCGAGGACATGGCCGAATCCTTCGGCTACATGGCCGAATCACTGATCCTGGCGGTGCTGTTCGTCTACCTGATCCTGGCGGCCCAGTTCGAGTCGTTCCTTGAACCGCTGGCCATCATGCTGTCCCTGCCGCTTTCCATCGTCGGCATGGCCGGGATGCTCAAGCTGACCGGCGATACCGTCAACATCATGTCCCTGATCGGCCTGATCATGCTGATGGGTCTGGTCACCAAGAATGCCATCCTGCTGGTGGACTACGCCAAGGTCCTGCAGCGAAGGGATGGCCTGGCGCGCCGCGAGGCCGTCATCCTGGCCGGACGGACCCGGCTGCGGCCGATCATCATGACGACCCTGGCCATGATCTTCGGCATGCTGCCGCTGTTTCTGGCCATCGGCAGCGGCGCCGAGATGCGCGCCCCCATGGCCCGCGCCGTGGTGGGCGGCCTGATCACCTCGACCTTCCTGACACTGCTGGTGGTACCGGTCATGTACACCCTGATGGATGATTTCGGCGGCTGGCTGAAACGGAAATGGAGCTTAAAGACCCACCACGGAGACACGGAGACACGGAGACACGGAGGAATTCGCATGTATGATCGGGAGCTAACGGAGGCAATTATTGGCTGTGCGATTGAGGTACATAAGGAACTGGGACCAGGCCTACTCGAATCGGCTTATGAGGAATGTTTGTGTTACGAATTATCTGCACGGAACATACAGGTGGAACGTCAAGTCGTGCTTCCGGTTGTCTATAAGGAGAACAAACTGAATGCAGTCTATAGAATTGATCTACTGATTGGCCAAAAGGTAGTAGTCGAGCTGAAGAGTATTGAAAAACTACTGCCGATTCATGATGCTCAGCTGATTACATACCTCAAGTTGACCGGAATCAAAACCGGCTTACTTCTCAACTTCAACGCAGCGGTCTTGAAAGATGGCATACGCCGGATGGTGTTATGAAAAATGCCATCTTATTAGTTTTGTCGTTGATCTTCTCCGTGTCTCCGTGCCTCCGTGGTGGACTTCAATATGCCCATGCCGCCGGGACCCGCAACCTGACGCTCGACCAGGCGCTTTCTATCGCCATGAGCAAGAACCGCGATATCGAAAAGGCCCGTGAATACGCCCGCTACGTCCAGGGGCGCTACATCGAGGAGCGTGCGGCGGCCCTGCCGCAGCTTTCGCTGAACGGTGGTGCCAGCCTGGCGATGGATGAAAGCCAGAAGGCCCTGATCGGTGCGGCGGCCCGCCAGTACAGCCGCACGGCAGATATCTCGCTCACGCAACCGCTCTTCACCTGGGGCAAGGTCGGCGCGGCCATCAGGGCGGCAACCGTCGGGCTGAAAACCGCCGATGAGCAGCTGCGCCTGTACCGGCAAGCCGCTTACCGTGATGTCGTGGCTGCCTTTTACGATATTCTGCTGGCCCGGGAGCTCAACCGCCTGGCAGTGGAGAACCTGGCCCAGAAAAAGCGCCATCTGGACGAGGCCCGCCGTAAGTTTACGGCCGGTGTTGCGACTGATTATGACATTCTGGCGGCCGAGGTAGCGGTTGAAAACGCCCGCCCCGATGTGATCCGCAGCGCAAACAGCATTCGCACGGCCTGTGAGAAACTGCGCTATCTGCTGGCCCTTGAAGGTGAGCCGATCGATGTCGCCGGCTCGCTGGACAGCGTCATCCAACAGCCCCGCAGCTATCCTGAGGCGCTTGCAACGGCCCGCAGCAAACGGCCGGAGCTGGCTGATGCGAAACTGCGCATCGGTATCTACGACGAGCTGGTGACGATCGCCGCGGCTGACAACAAACCCCGCCTGGACCTGAAAGGATCGGCCGGCTGGCACTGGCTGGATGTGACCGGCATGGGCCAGGGCCAGGGCATCAATGAGAACGGCGTAGCCTGGAACGTGGGCGTGTATCTGACCTTTCCCTTTTTTGACGGCTTCCGGACCAGTGGACGCGTAACCCAGGCCAGAAGCGATCTGCATACCCGCCAGATCGAGGAATCCAAGCTGCTGGACTCGGTGGCGCTGGAGGTCCGTGATGCCGGTAATGCGGTCAGGGAGGCGGCCGAGATCGTCCAGGCCCTGACCGGCACGGTCAAGCAGGCCGAGCGCCTGTTGCAGATGGCTGAAAAGGGGTACGAGTACGGGGTCAAGATCCGGCTGGAGGTCGATGATGCCCAACTGAACCTGGTCCTCGCCAGGAGCAACCTGGCGCGGGCACAGCGCGACTATCGGGTGGCACAGGTCAGCTATGAATGGGCCATGGGCGTCGCGGGCGAGTAACGCTCACCACACCGGCTTCTGATGCAAAACAGGGGACGCACTACATTGCGTCCCCTGTTTTGCATCTGTTGGCGTAAATCAGGCCCTGCTTTCTTGCGGCAGGATCAGGTGACCGGCAGCCGCAAGCTCCCCCAGCACCAGTTCCGCCAGCCCGGGCAGCTTGGCGGCCAGCAGTGGCGACAGCTCCACCCCGGCTTCGTAGCTGTGGGGAATAACGCCCAACAGGGATACCTTTTCCGGGCAGCGCTCACGCAGATCGGAGAGGGTCAGTACCTCCTGGATGCCGATCTGGTGCGGCGACATCTTGACCGGCAGCCTGCCCAGCATGAAATCCGCCTTTTCATAACGATAGATATCCCCCGGCTCACCCGGGGCGTCGATCACATCCACCAGATAGACATGATCGGCCGCCTCCAGCATGTGGGTAACCATGATCCCCAGGGTACCGCCGTCGTACAGCTCGACATCGTCCTGAAACACGTAGTGCTTTTCCAGGTATTGAATGAAATGCACGCCGAAACCTTCGTCCGAACAGAGCAGGTTACCTGCGCCAAATATCAATGTTTGCATTTATTTGAATCCTTTTTACCACGGAGACACGGAGGCACGGAGGCACGGAGAAAACCGAAACTAATCGGAAAACACATGCCTTTCAGGATTTACACCCTAAGACAGATTTTATGTTTTTTCTGATTGTCTCCGTGTCTCGCTTAAAAGCGCCTACTTTTGGCCGTGCCTCCGTGGTGGATTTTGATCTACATCACTTTCACTTTCGTGATCTCTTTCCCCTCCGGATCGATAGTATGCACCGCACAGGCGATGCAGGGGTCGAAGGAGTGGATCGTCCGCAACACCTCCAGCGGTTTCTCGCTGTCGGCCACCGGGTTGCCCACCAGCGAGGCCTCGTAGGGGCCCAGGGCACCCTTTTCATCGCGGGGCGAGGCGTTCCAGGTGGATGGCACGACCGCCTGGTAGTTCTTGATCTTCTGCTTCTCTATCACGATCCAGTGCGACAGCGTGCCGCGCGGGGCCTCGTGGAAGCCGACACCGCGGTACTCCCCGTTGGGTATCTCGGTCGGGTTGGCATAGGCCGTATCACCCTTGGCGATATTCTCCACCAGTTTATCCAGGTACTCGATGGAATAGTCGGCCATCAGGTGGGCACGGATAGCGCGGGCGCCCAGGCGGCCCATGGTGGAGTGCAGATCATTCACCCCGATGCCGATCTTGTGGCAGGATGCGTCCACCAGCTTGCGGACCTTCTGGTTGCCGCCGGCATAAGCCGCGAAGAGCTGGGCCGGCGGACCGACCTGCACGGCCTTGCCGTCAAGACGGGGGGCCTTGCACCAGGAGTATTTGCCGTTGTCCTCAAAATCGGTGTAGTGCGGCCGGGTTTCACCTTCCCAGGGGTGATGACTGCCCACGCCTTCGTACCAGGCATGGGCCACATTTTCCGTGATGCTGCCGATCAGCGCCGGATCCTGATGATTGCTGATGATGCGGGCCCCCTTGAGATCAGCATTGGTGATGATGGCGCCCGGCAGGGCAAAGCGGGTATTGGTGGTATCTTCCGCCATTTCCGGCACGGCCAGATAATTGGTGACGCCCCGGCCGTATTGGAACCATTCCTTGTAGGCCGAAGCGATGGCCAGCATGTCCGGGTAGTAGACCTGCTGGACGAAATCGCGGGTCTCTGCCATCAGGGTGCGCAGGGCCGCGATCTTTTCCATGTTGAGGGTCGCCAGGTTTTCCATGTTGATGGCGGTGGCAACGCCACCCACGCACAGGTTCTGGATATGCGGATTCTTGCCCCCCAGGATGGCACCCACCTGGGCCGCCCGGCGCTGATAGTCCAGGGCCTTCAGGTAATGGGCCACGGCCATCAGGTTGGCCTCCGGCGGCAGTTTCATGGCCGGGTGCCCCCAGTAGCCGGAGGAGAAGATCCCCAGGCGGCCGGTCTCCACAAACGACTTCAACCGGGCCTGCACCGCACGGAACTCGGTTTCGCTGTTGCCGGACCAGTCGGAGATGCCCTGGGCCAGCCGGGCGGTCTTCTTGGGGTCGGCCTTGAGGGCCGAGACCACGTCCACCCAGTCCAGGGCCGACAGGTGGTAGAAATGGACGATGTGGTCCTGCACCGAGTGCTGGGCCATGATCATGTTGCGGATGTACTGGGCGTTGAGCGGCACCTCCACCTTGAGGGCGTGCTCCACCGAGCGGATCGACGAGATGGCATGCACCGTGGTACAGACGCCGCAGAAACGCTGGGCATAGATCCAGGCATCCTGGGGCGGGCGACCCTGCAGGATGGTCTCGATCCCGCGCCACATCTGGGCCGATGACCAGGCATTGGTGACTGCGCCGCCATTTACTTCCACATCGATTCTCAGGTGACCTTCGATACGGGTGACCGGGTCAAGGGTGATACGAGCCATTATGAACTACCTCCGATAGGGTTGTTTGTTTGTCTTCCCCCTTTAATAAAGGGGGATCGAGGGGGATTTGCCTTGAACGCCTTGAATCAAATCCCCCCTAGCCCCCCCTTTGCAAAGGGGGGAACTTTGCTGTTACGCCTTCTCCGCCAGACCGTGCTTTGCATCAAGCTGCTGGCGGGTATGCAGCTTTGGCAGAACCGGCAGGATCTTGACGATCATCTGGTAACCCAGGATCTCGAAGGCCACGATGCCGACCGTGATCAGCAGCTCGGCCAGGGCCGGGAAGTAGTGCCAGCCCTGGCCGGGGTTGAAGCCGATCAGGTAGACGTTGAAGCGGTACAGTGCGCCGCCCAGCACAATCAGTACCGCCGAAACGAACAGCCAGCGGATCGATTCCCGCTTTTTGCCACTGAACATCAGCAGCGACCCGCCCGCCACCAGGCAGAACTCCAGCAGAAAGAAGCGCGAGTAGAAGTCAAACGAGACCGCCGCCGGCAACTGCCCACGCCAGGCCAGATCGCCCACCACCACGCTGAGCCAGATCACCGTCAACCAGGGGATGATGCGGGCCATGCCGGACAGTTCTTTGGTCTCAAAGGGACGCTTGAAGGCATAACTGGAGATGACCGATTCCAGGATGGCGATGGAGTAGCCGATGTACATGCAGTTGATCAGGAACAGCAGCGGCAGGAAGCCGGTGTACCACAGGGGGTGCAGCTTGGTGGACGCGATCAGCAGCAGGGAACCGAGCGAGGACTGGTGCATGGTCGGCAGGGTGATGCCGAGCACGATGATGAAGATCAACGCCTTGTCCAGGCGCGGCTTGAGCCAGGCCCCCAGATCCTTGACCGCCTCCAGCCGCTCGTCCAGACGCTCCGGTCGGTTGATGCCGGTATAGTGGTGCAGCCGATCCATACACAGCTGGAGCGTGCGCCATTCCGTGCGCTCCAGTGTTGTCAGCACCGCCGGCAGGAACTCCAGCAGCAGCACGACCGTATAGGCCATAACGCACAGGGCCACCTCGAACATGGCCGAGTTGGCCTGCCACTTGGAGGGGATGAAGAAGTTGTAGGCGTTCCAGGGGCGCCCCACATCGACCATAACCGAAAAACCGGCCAGTCCGTAGCCGAACATGCTGGTCAGGATGGCCGAGCGGATCATGGGGTGGTAGTGCATGCGGTTCCTTATGTAGATCAGGATCGCCATGGCATAGCCGCCGCAGGCGATGGCCGTGCCGGTCGCCACATCGTAGGTGATCCAGATACCCCAGGGGTAGCCGTCATTCATGTTGGAGACCGCGCCGATGCCCTTGATGAAGCGCACCGCGATCAGGCCAAATCCGATCAAGGTCAGGATCAGCAGGGTTATGAACGAGGGGGTCAGGATCTTGGCATCATGCCGTTGATATTCATCATGGCTCATTGTGCGTCTCCCCTGTGTCGGATGTTCCGGCCGGCTTCTTTTCCACCTCGCCGTGCCCCTTCATGTTCTTGATGGCAATGAAGCAGAGCGTACTGTACAAGGCCACCGGTGCGATAAAGCCTTTGTAGATGGTGTGCTGGATCTTCTCTGAGAACTCGGCCGGCGCATCGTTTTTCAGGATCGGCAGCCCCAGCTTGTTGAACTGCATCCTCGACAGGTAGAGGTGGTTGGTGCCGCCCAACTCATGTTCACCATAGATGTGCTGCTGGTACCTGCCGGGGTGCTCCTGCAAGCGCTTCTTGGCCTCCGCCAGCAGTTCCCTGCGCTTGCCGAACATGATCGCCCCGGTCGGGCAGGTCTCGGCACAGGCCGTGATCCCTTTTTTCAGCAGATTGGTGTTGGTGCACAGATCGCACTTGACGATCTGGGGAATAGCCTTTTGCCACTGGAACTTGGGGATGTTGAAGGCGCAGGCCACCTGGCAGTAACGGCAGCCGATGCAGGTATCCTTGTTGTAGACGACGGCCCCGCTGATTTTGTCGCGGGTCATGGCGCTGACCGGGCAGACCGACACACAGGACGGTTTCTGGCAGTGCATGCAGGAATACTTGACGTAGGACCATTCCTTGTCCGATTCCTTGAAGAGCTTGATCAGGGTGCGGGTGCTGCCGGACAGGTCCTGGGGGGCGTCCCAGAGGCCATCCGGGTCGAATTTGGCCCGCTCGTACGACAGGCTGCCGTAATCGCTGTTGACCCGCTTGCAGGCCGACATGCAGGCCTTGCAGCCGACGCAGCGGGTGGCGTCGTAGAGCATGCCGAGCGTCTCGTTATTGACCTGATGCACCTCGGACGCTGCTGTCAGACCGCGCCCGGCCACCAGGGCCGCGCCGGTGGCGCCCATGATCTTCAGAAACTGGCGTCTACTCGGTTTTGCCATGGTCATCCCCCTTCTCGGGACCGTCCGGAAGTTTCCTGGCCATCATCACCCCGGCCCCGATGGCGGCCCCGGCCGCCAGGCCGATGACACCGGTGGTCAGCGGATCAGGGCCTTTGCCCCTGTTCTTGAGATCGACCGGCGCATAACTGTCAAAGGGCGTCGGTTCGTGGATCTGGACCTTGTCGGCGATGGCGGTCTTGAAGAGCAGATCCGGTTCGGTGCAGCCGATACAGGGGTGGCCGATGCCTACCGGCCAGGCCACGCCGTCGTTGAAGCGGACCACCGAACAATTGGCATAAGTGGCCGGGCCTTTGCACCCCAGCTTGTAGAGGCAGTAGCCCTTGGCATGGGTCGCATCGCCGTAGGCCTTGGCAAAGCGGCCGGCATCGAAGTGGGCCCGCCGCTCGCAGTGCTCGTGGATCCTGCGGCCGTAGGCAAACTTGGGACGTCCGATCTGATCCAGCTCGGGCAGTTTGTTGAAGGTGACATAGTACAGAACGGTTGAAAGGAAGTTGTAGGGGTTGGGGGGACAACCGGGGATGTTGATGATCGGCTTGTCCTTGATGATCTCGCCGACACCCACGGCGCCGGTCGGGTTGGGGCCGACGGACTGGATGCCGCCATAACTGGCACAGGTGCCGATCGAGATGATGGCGGCAGCGCCCTCGGCCGCCTTTCTCAGGGATTCCAGGGCGGTGACGCCGGCCACTTTGCAGTAGATGCCGTTGTCCTTGGTGGGGATGCCACCTTCGACCACCAGGATATATTTGCCCCTGTTGGCGGTCATGGAGTCGTGCAGCGCTTTTTCAGCCTGGTGGCCGGAGCCGGCCATCAGGGTTTCGTGATAATCCAGGGAGATCATGTCCAGGATCAGATTGGCAACGGTCGGGTGCGAGGACCGCAGCAGGGATTCCGAGCAACCGGTGCACTCCTGAAAGTGCAGCCAGATGACCGCCGGGCGTTTGTCGTTCTTCAGTGCCGCTGCCGCAACCTTGCTGACCATGCCGATCGGCAATCCCAGCATGGCCGAGACCGTGATGCATGTTTTCATGAAGTCCCTGCGGCTTACACCGGGGAACAGATCTGCTTTAGCCATACGACCCTCCGCTTCCGTATATGTTAGTGTGCGTCCAGATGTTTCCACGAGGCACATCCCGACGTATACGGCAACCTATGTGCCAAAAAAGCCGGGCTTGGCCCACTCTCACAACATCATGTTTTTAAACGATATGTACGAGGTGAACCGCACCAGGCACACAGCAGAAAGAAACAACAGTTGCTTCTTTTTGTCCGGCTATGTATCATTTTGTCCCGCACAGAACCATGCTCCCCGAAAAGCGTGAACAACCCAGATCCAGGAACGAGGTAGCCCCATGCCAACCATATTCATCTGCGACGACGAGCCGGAGATCCTGCGCTATCTGGACAAGCTGCTGCAGGCCAGCGGCTACCGGGTGGAGATATTTTCACGCGGGAAGGAGTTGCTGACCCGCCTGGAGAGCGCTCCGATCGCGCCCTGTGATGTGATCCTGCAGGATGTGCGCATGCCCGACCTGGACGGCCTGCAGATGCTTGACCAGCTCTGCCGGCGCTGGCCGGACATCCCGGTCGTGATCATGACCGCCCACGGCACCATCGACGATGCCATCAGCGCCATCAAGCAGGGCGCCTACGACTACATCACCAAGCCCTTTCCCAAGGAGAAGCTGCTGGGCATGCTGGAGCGCCTGCTGGACCATCGCCGGCTGGCCAAAGAGAACCAGCAGCTGCGCGACAAGCTGCAACGCGGCAGCTCCGGAACGGATGCCATCATTTTCCAGAGCCAGGCCTTTCGCGAGGTCTATGACCTGACCCTGCAGGTGGCCGAAAGCGATGCCAACATCCTGATCATGGGCGAGTCCGGCACCGGCAAGGAGCTGATCGCCGCCGCCCTGCACCGCAACAGCCCGCGCCGGGCAAAACCGTTCGTCTCGCTCAACTGCGCGGCCCTGTCCGACACCCTGCTGGAGAGCCAGCTGTTCGGGCATGTGCGCGGCGCCTTCACCGGCGCGGTCATGAACCAGAAGGGGCTGCTGGAAGAGGCCGACGGCGGCACGCTCTTTCTGGACGAGATCGGCGACGTCAGTCCGGCGGTACAGGCCAAGCTGCTGCGGGTTACCCAGGAAAAGGACTTCATCGTGCTGGGTTCGACCCGGACCCGCAAGGTGGACGTGCGCTTCGTGGCCGCCACCAACAAAGACCTGATCAACGAGGTCCGGGAGGGGCGCTTCCGGGAGGATCTGTACTACCGCCTGAACGTGATCTCCATCAACCTGCCCCCCCTGCGCGAGCGGCGCGACGACATCGAACCGCTGGCCCGCCATTTCCTGAACGCATCCACCCGGCGCATGAAAAAGGATGTGCGCGGTATCGACCCGGACGCCTTGCAGGCACTGCTGCAGTACGACTGGCCAGGCAATGTGCGCGAACTGGAAAACGTCATGGAGCGGGCGGTCATCCTGGCCCGCGACACCATGATCACCATCGGGCTGCTGCCGCTGGGTGCGCGCCGGGAGGCGCTCGCGGTCGCGAGCGGCGCCGCTCAACTGGTTGGCCTGGATGAGATCGAGCGCCAGCACATCACGGCCATCCTGAAAGAGACCGGCTTCCACAAAAGCCGTGCCGCGGCGATTCTGGGCATCTCGCGCAAGACCCTGGACCGCAAGATCAGCGAGTATCATCTGGCGGAGAGGGACAACACGTGAGAGCCTCCCCGCTACGCTATTCGATCCGCCTGAAGCTGACACTGGCCACCCTGACACCGCTGGTGACCGCGGTGGTCCTGTTCTGGGTGATCGGCGCCTCGACGCTCTACCTGGGGGTGCCCGAACTCCCCTTCTTCGATGTGCGTTCCCGGATCCACGTCATCTTCTCGGCCATCCTGCTGTTTGTGACCCTGGTAGGCGTATCCCTTTCGGCCTGGCTCGGTTCGAGTCTGGCCCGCCCGATCAAGGCGGTTGAGGAAGGAGCCCGCCTGCTGGCCATGGGCGAACATATCCCTGATATCGTTGTGGGCGGCCATGACGAGATCTCCGTCATGGCGGAAGAATTCAACATCATGAAACATCGCCTGATCGAGCGCGAAGACGAAATCCTGCAGCTCAATCGCACCCTGGAAGAGAAGGTGGCCGCGCGCAGCGCACAACTGGATGAAAAAAACCAGTGGCTGCTGGTGGCGCAACAGGAGCTGGCCCGGGCAGAACGGCTGGTGGGCATCGGCATGCTGGCATCGGGCGTGGCCCACGAGATCAACAACCCGCTGGCGATTATCCGCGGCAATGCCGAACTGCTGGAGATGTCACCCCGACTGGACGTCTCGGATCAATCGGAGGTGGCGACCATCATCCGCCAGGTCGGGCGGGTGGAACGGATCGTATCCAATCTGCTGACCTTTGCCCGGACAAAGAAAAAGGCCATCCGCCCCTTTCAGCTCGAAACCCTGCTGGATGCGATCCTGGACCAGATCAATCATCAGATCCCGCTGGAGGGCTACCATATCCAGCGGGAATACCGGAACGCCGGGGGGTATCTGGAAGGCGATGAGGACCAGCTGCGGCAGGTGTTCACCAACCTGATCCTGAACGGGCTGCAGGCCATGGAAAGCGGGGGGACACTGACGGTGGCAACCCTGCCGGACCAAGAGGCGGGCAACTGCTCGGTCACGATACGCGACAGCGGGACCGGCATCTCTGCGGACATCCAGGCCAAGCTGTTCACCCCGTTTTTCACTACCAAACCCCGGGGAACCGGCCTGGGGCTGGCCGTCTCCTACGGCATCGTCAAGGATCACGGCGGCGACATCCGGGTCGAGAGCGCGGCGGGGCAGGGGGCCGCGTTCATCGTGCGGCTGCCGCTGCGGCAGGATCCCGGGGTTAAAACCGATACCGGGGGACAATTCTCCGCAACCAATTCCGGGGGTGAGCCCGTTGGGCTTACCCCCGGCTAAATTCCATCCGGCCTTCCAGGCCGAAAGCCATTGTGCCCCAGCGGGGCAACGGATATCAGCCGGGGGTGACCGCAGCGCGGTAACCCCCGGAAATGAGGCAAAAATGCCATCAACCCATTTGAGTCTGCATTACCACGTGGTGTTCAGCACCAAGGAACGTCATCCCCTGATCGATCAGGCATGGCGGGTACGTCTCCATGCCTACCTCGGCGGGGTTATCCGCGACCTGGGCGGCGTTCCCGAGTGCGTGGGAGGTATTGCCGATCATGTCCACCTGTTGATCGGGCTGAAGGCAACTCATCGACTATGTGATGTGATCAGGGAGGTCAAGGTTTCATCCTCGAAGTGGGTCCATGAGGCAATCGGGTTGCGGGAATTCGCCTGGCAGGATGGTTACGGCGCATTCACGGTCAGCGAAAATCGGCGCGAAGCGATCCAGCTTTACATCCAGAATCAGGAAGCCCATCACCAGGCACGGAGGTTTCAGGATGAATACCTGGCCTTTCTGCGGCAGGCCGGGGTGGAATTCGATGAACGATATGTGTGGTGATATCATTTCCGGGGTGGATCCGCCGCAACCAATTCCGGGGGTGAGCCCGTTGGGCTTACCCCCGGCTAAATTCCATCCGGCCTTCCAGGCCGAAAGCCATTGTGCCCCAGCGGGGCAACGGATATCAGCCGGGGGTGACCGCAGCGCGGTAACCCCCGGAATCAGCGGCGTAACAAGCAATGCAGCGCCCTGGAGGGGCGCGGGATATTACTGGCGCGGGCGGCGGGGAGTGGTGTATAGAGTTGTAGAGGGTTTGCAACAGGGTGGTAACACCTTCGGTTCCCGCGTGCCGGGAACCTCCAAACCCTTTTCCGACCTCGACTTGGCCGTCATTGGCAAAACTCAACTCGACTTCCGGCAGCTGGCCGCCCTGAATGACGCCTTTGCCGAATCCAACCTCCCCTTCCGCGTGGATGTGGTGGATTGGGCGGCATCGGGTGAGGCGTTTCGGGGAATTCTTGAGGAGGCGCTTGAGGTGGTGGTTGACAGGGATTTACAATAAATCTTGTGTATTAAATTTTCAGATAAACGCAATTAGTTGATAAATGTTCCATTTGGGACGATCACCAGTTCACGCGCGCTTGAACTGGTCAATAATTAAGTTAGGCAGGAAAGATGACAGAAGAAAAATGGCCATACAATTTGCCGATCTGGCGTCGTACACATCGAGCATCATCTCCAAATGAAGAATTCTTCGCAGAGATTGAGAAGGCTTATGAAGTGTCGATGAGCAATCCTACCTCTGGATTGTTGCACCTATCTGCCGGACTCGAAATAGAGAATTGTAATCCGAGTTTTCTTTGGTCAGATGATTCTCGTTACTTGGTGGTGCCTCAGTTCTTCACGCGGTTCGGGCTTTTTAGAAAACAGAGACTACTTCTAATTGACGTTCATAATCGAAGTGTTTTTGTTGCACCAGAGTACACCTACTATTTTCAACCTTTTTCTTTCACCGATGGCCGGCTTATCGTTAGAAAGAACCCAACAAAGTCAGCAGAAGAGGTCGTTTGGAATATCCCTACAGACCTGAAACAGTTCAAGTCTCTGGAAATGAGATGGAAAGATGCTTAACACGCACTCAGACCATGGACGCCCGGCTGGTCAAGCGCCGCCACGTTCCGTGAAATGAACCATCTTCATAAACTCGCAAGCCACAATCCAAACCAGGAATTTATCATTCATGCCCCACCACATCAAACAACTCCCACTCATCACGCCTCTGCCTGAAAAGCAGAACTACTGTTCCAAGCGTCACGCACAGAACAGGTCTCAGCATGCCTGAAACCCACTCCTTCCACCGCCAGCGCTGGATCATCTTCGCCTGCCTGGCGCTGATGTATATCCTGGTCTACTTTTACCGCGTCTCGCTGGCGGTGGTGGCCGGCGACATCTCGCGGGAGCTGCGGCTGACCCCGCAACAGCTCGGCTCCCTGTCCGGCATCCTGTTCTATGTGTATGCCGTGGCCCAGATCCCGCTGGGGCCGATGATCGACCGGCTGGGCAGCCGTCTGGTGATCAGCGCCAGCGGCTGCCTGACCGCGATCGGCGGGATCCTCTTTTCCCAGGCCACCACCCTGCCCGTTGCCATGGCGGCGCGGGTGCTGATCGGCATCGGCACCGCCTCCGTGCTGATGGCCACCATGACGGTCTTCAGCCACTGGTTCTCCAAGCAGGAGTTCGGACGGGTCTCCGGCTTCATGGTGGCGCTCGGAAACCTGGGCAACCTGGCCGGCACGGCACCGCTGGCCCTGTCTGTGGCGGCTATCGGCTGGCGTTCGTCGTTTCTGGCGGTCGGCGGCGTGCAAGTACTGGTCACGCTGCTGGTGTATGCTGTGGTGCGGGACCGGCCGCCGCAGCAGGATGCGGAACAGGACCGGCCCCACGCGCCAACCGGCCTGCTGGTCGCCTGGGGCACGATCTTCGGCTCGCGTGATTTCTGGCTGCTGGGGATGATCGCCTTTGCCTGGTACGGCGCGTATCTGGCATTGCAGGGCTTGTGGGGCGGGCCGTATCTGATGGAGGTGCTGCATTTTTCGCGTGAGGCCACCGGACGGGTGCTGATGTTCACCTCGCTCGGCTTTATCAGCGGCAGCATGGTGACCGACACGATTGCGCGCCGTTTCTTCAGATCCTACAAACGGACCCTGCTGGCCGGGCAGCTGTTACTGCTGCTGCTCATGTCAGCCTTTCTGGGCTGGGCCGAGCTGCTGGCGCAGCCGCTCTTGCTGCTGCTGTTCTTTAGCATCGGACTGGCGGTTTCCAGCGGCGTCATGATCTACCCCATTATCCGCTCCATGTTTCCGGTGCAGATCGTGGGCACGGCACTCACGTCGCTCAACTTCTTTGTCCTGATGGGGGCAGCCTCAACCCAGCAGGTCATGGGCATGATCGTCGGGGCGTTCGGGCGGGGGCCAGCCGGGGCACCGGCAACAGCCTTCCACGCCGCCTTCCTGCTGCCGATCGTCTGCCTGGCTGCTGCCATTGTACTGTTTATGTGTGCGCGCGATTATATGGAGAGGTAAGACATGGAAGAACTAATCCGAATCATGCTGCAATCCGGAAAAGCGGGGCTCGACCTGGCGCTGTATGTGCTGCTGCCGGTGCTGGTGATCATGATGGCGATCATGAAGGTGGTCGAGGCCCGCGGGATTCTGGCCCGGATCGCCCGCCTGGTGCAACCTGTGCTGCGGCTCTTCGGCATCCCCGGCGCCGGGGCCTTTGCCATCCTGCAGCTGCTGCTGGTCAGCTTTGCCGCTCCCCTGGCCACCCTGGCGATCATGGAAAAGGACGGCACCGGCCGGCGGCAGATCGCCGCCACCCTGGCCATGGTCTTCACCATGTCCCAGGCCAATGTGGTCTTTCCCATGGTGGCGGTGGGGCTGAACCTGGGGGTGATCATGCTGACCTCGTTCATCGGCGGTCTGGCGGCGGCCGCAGCGACCTACTACCTGTTTGCCCGCTCGACCGGTGACGAGCACGCGCCGGTCGCGGCCTTCGACGGCGCGGCGGGGACCATCCGCAAGAGCACAACCCTCAACCTGATGATCGTGGGCGGCCAGGAGGCGGTGCAGGTCATCCTGGGGGCCATTCCGATGCTGATCCTGGCCATCTTCCTGGTCAACTGCCTCAAGGCCGTCGGGGCCATCGCCCTCCTGGAACGAGGATTGTCACCCCTGTTCGCGCTGATCGGTTTCCCGGCAGTGGCCGTGCTGCCGCTGGCCACCAAATACCTGGCCGGCGGCACCGCCATGATGGGGGTCACCCTCAATCTGCTGAAAGAGGGGGCTATCACGCCCCTTGAGCTGAACCGCATGGCCGGCTTTCTCACCAATCCCTGCGACCTGGTCGGCGTGGCGGTCCTGATCTCGGCCGGCACCCGCTGCAGCTCGGTGGTCAGGCCGGCCATAGCCGGAGCTGCCGTCGGGATCATAATTCGCGGCATACTGCACCTGCTGATTTTCTAGCCCGGATAAACCGGATACGTGCGTTCACGAAATATTTTCTGCCATAAAACCGCAGAAAATAATTTCTAACTTACTAGCCCTGCTACGCAGGATAAGTGCGTTCACGAAATATTTTCTGCCATAAAACCGCAGAAAATAATTTCTAACTTACTAAAAAAACACCCTGTTTCCCCGCTTGCCTTCACCGTTAAAAAAAGGCACAATAACCACCACTTTTCCGCTGGGAGTTTTGACTATGGCTTTGCGTGTCTACAATACCCTTTCGGGTGAAAAAGAAATCTTCGTCCCGCTGATCCCCGGCAAGGCCGGCATGTATGTCTGCGGTGTAACGGTCTACGACTACTGCCACATCGGCCATGCCCGGGCCAACGTGGTCTTCGACGTGATCTTTCGCTACCTGAAGTATGCCGGTTACGACGTGACCTACGTCCGCAACTACACCGACATCGACGACAAGATCATCAACCGCGCCAACCAGGAGGGGGTCGATTACCGCACGATCGCCGACCGCTACATCCAGGCCTTCGACGAGGACATGGACCGCCTGGGGCTGGCCAAGCCAACGGTGGAACCCAAGGCCACCGACCATATCGACGGGATTATCGCCATCATCCAGACCCTGGTCGCCAAGGGGCACGCCTACGAATCCGAAGGCGATGTCTATTATGCCGTGGAGACCTTCCCGCAGTATCTCAAGTTGTCCGGACGCAATCTGGAAGAGATGCTGGCCGGCGCGCGGGTGGAGATCGGCGAGAAGAAACGCAACCCGATGGACTTCGCCCTCTGGAAGGGCTCCAAACCGGGCGAACCGTTCTGGGAATCCCCCTGGGGCCAGGGCAGACCGGGCTGGCA
>JAJXYO010000062.1 GCA_021780495.1 Deltaproteobacteria bacterium | reverse complement strand
CAAAGCGTCACCTCTCTGTCTTAATAGTTTTGTTGGGGAATAAAACTATCTTAACACAGTTGGTGGCGCTTTTATATTAATAATAACAATATGTTATGCTATTTTTCGCTCTGCGAAAGTTGAGTTATTACTATTAGTCGGCAAGGGGTGTGTCATGAAAATCTCGCTACGAAAAAAGGTGCTGGGATTAACGTTTATATGCGTGTTCTCGATAGCGGCCGTTATCTCGATCCTCTCCATCACGCACATCATCTCCCGTGGAGAGGAACGGATTTCCGCCTACCGGGCAACACTGCTCTCTGAAAAGAAACAGCAGATCAAGGGCTATGTTGATATGGCGGTGAGGGTGCTGGAGAAGATGTCGCCGGAGGATGGCAAGAAAGTCATCAAAAACATGCGCTACGGCCAGAACGGCTATCTCTGGATCAACGATTTCAATAACGTCATGATCAGCCACCCGGATCCCCGCCTGGAGGGCAAGGACCAGAGCGACCTGCGAGATCCCAACGGTGTCTATATCCTGCGGGAGATCACCAGGGTTTGCCGTGAAAAGGGTGAAGGGTATCTGAACTACATGTGGAAAGTGCCCGGGCAGGAGGAGATGAAGCCGAAACTCTCCTTTGCCAAGGCAATTCCCGCCCGGAACTGGATCGTAGGCACCGGCATCTATGTCGATGACATAGATGCGGCGGTTGCCAGGGAACGCACCCTCATCAGCACGGAGGTGTCGAGCAGTATTGCCCAGTACATCGCCATCTCGTTGACCGTTCTGGTGCTCATGCAGATTATGGCATTTTTTCTGGTCAACAGGTTTATTGCCGGTCCGATCGAAGCCATAACGGGCAAGCTTAAAAACTTTAACAATGACCTGACGATTACGGTCCCAGTGACCACGAGCGACGAAGTGGGTGAACTTGCCCGCTGGTTCAACGAGCATATCGGAGGCCTTCAGCAGATTATCGGCAAGGTGTCCGGAATAACGGACCAAATCCACTCCCACGTCGGCGTTATCGCGTCAACCATGGATCAGCAATCCGGATTTTCCACCCAGCTTTCCAGCTCGGTGGTGGAAATATCATCCACCATGGAAGAGTTTACATCCACGGCCAGCCAGATCGCCCAGCACAGCCAGGGCGTTGTTGAGAGGGCCGACAAAACTCTGGAGGACACCAAATTCGGCGCCGCCGAGGTAGAAAATCTCAGCTTCAAGGTCAATGACCTGAGTAGCAACATCCAGGCGAATCTGACCGAGATCGTCGAGTTGGGAAGAAAATCAAAAGAGATCAACAAGGTCATGGAGATAATCAACAACATTGCCAACCAGACCAAGCTGATAGCATTCAACGCAGCCCTGGAGGCGGCCAGCGCCGGGGAAGCGGGCAAGCGCTTCGGTGTGGTGGCGGTCGAGATCCGGCGTCTGGCCGACAGTGTGGTCGAATCAACCAGCGAGATCGAGGGCAAGATAACGGAGATCCTGGATTCTGTTAATCGCCTGGTGATGTCGTCGGAAAAGAGTTTCCAGCTGATTCAGGAAGGACAGGACTATGCATCCCACACGGTTGCAATGCTGATCGAAAGCGTGGACGGTGTTGAAGAAACAACCGATGCCGCCCGCCAGATTTCTCTTTCTACCCAGCAGCAGCAGATTGCCAGCAGTCAGGTGGTTCTGGCTCTCAAGGATATTGAACAGGGGGTTCGCTATGCAACCAATTCCATCCATCAGACCAACACCGTGACTGACGAACTGATGGAATTGTCGGGCCAATTGAGAAATCTGGTCTCGATGTTCAAGGTCGGACCTGGCGATGATGGACCGGGGGCATCGCTGCCCAGGGAAACACCTGCCACATGATAAAGCCGGAACAGAACATCAGGGTCTTGCTGGTGGATGACAGCCGCTTGGTGCGTGACATGATCCGCTCCATCCTGGAGTCCGAAGCGGGTATCGTCGTGGTCGGTGAGGCTTCAAACGGGGTTGAGGCCATAGCCAAGGTCGCCTCGCTCAAGCCTGATATCGTGACCATGGATATAGAAATGCCGGTGATGGGTGGGCTTGAAGCTATTGAGAAGATCATCGCCGAACACCCGGTGCCGATCCTCGTCGTGACCGCTCTGAACGGTGTGCGCACCGCTTTTGCCGCTATCACGAAAGGTGCGCTGGATGTTATTGAAAAGCCGGATATCAGCCCTGAGAATATGCGGGCCTTGATTCACAAGATCCGATACCTGGCCAAAGTGGACGTGTTCGCCCATTTGCAGGCCATGGGGAACCGGGACAAAACCAAGTCTGAAGGCGGTGGGGCACTGGAGAAGGGCTGTGCCAAGGGAGGGATCGTTGCCATAGCGGCCTCCACCGGAGGTCCCCAGGCGATCCATGCCATTCTTTCACATCTGCCCGCATCCTTCCCGATTCCGATCGTTATAACCCAGCACATCGCCGAGGGGTTTACCCAGGGCATGGTGGACTGGCTGCACAACGGAACCCCCCTGACCGTCGTGATGGCGGGCAACGGCGCTCGTCTCGCCTCCGGTCATGTCTATGTCAATCCTGCTGAACATTCGATGAGGATCAGCGAACAGGGCATGATACTCCTCGGCCGCCGGGATACCAGCCAGCTCTACAACCCTTCCTGCAACACCCTCCTCTTTTCGGTAGCAACGGCCTTTCGTAAAAAGGCCATCGGGCTGATAATGAGCGGCATGGGTGATGATGGGGTTGCAGGCATGCTGGCCATCAAGGAGGCGGGCGGGACAACACTGGCCCAGGATGCCGCAAGCTCGGTGGTCTTCGGCATGAACCGGATTGCCGTGGAGCGGGGACATATCCACAAGGTGATTCCGCTCGCCAACATCCCGGACGAGCTGATGCAACGGGCCGGAGGGTGATGATGACTGCCGCCGCCGGGAGCCGCAAGCTGGCCGAAACAGCTGACCTGACCCCCTTTAAAGAACTGTTGATGCGAACATTCGGGCACAGCTTCGAAAACGAGCGCGAACAAGCCCTGTCTGACGGGTTGTGCCGCCGGATGGTTGCGCGCGGCATCAATGAAGCGGATGCCTATTTTGCCATACTGTTGCACGACAGCGACGAGTTGCTCCGGCTGACGGAGTTGCTGACCGTCAATGAGACCTATTTCTTTCGCGAGCCCGACCACCTGAACCTGATGGTCGACAAGCTGTTGCCGGAGTTGATGTCATCCCGTAAGCAGGGTCCGGTCAGGATATTGAGTGCGGGCTGTTCAACCGGAGAGGAACCCTATACTATTGCCATAATGCTGCGGGAACGCTTCGGGAGCGAGAGCGAGCGGCTGTTTGCCATCACCGGCGTGGACATAGATTCCACCGTGATCGCCACGGCACGACAGGGTATCTATGGGAAAGGGTCGTTTCGCGGCATGGACCCGCTTGTGCTCGATCGCTATTTCGAGCCGCGCGATCTGGGCCGGTTTCAGGTCAGCGATACCATCAGGAAACAGGTCGTTTTCGAGATAGTCAACCTGTTGGGCGCATCCTATCCCCAGAGCATGCAGATGCCGGATATCATCCTGTACCGGAACGTATCCATCTATTTTCCCGGACAGGTGCAGCGCGAGATATTCGGCCGACTCTCGGAGCTGCTTGCCGATGGCGGCTGCCTGCTGGTCGGCGCGTCGGAGACGATCCATCATGACATCGGCATACTTTCGCTCGTAAAACAGGATGCCCTCTTCTTTTACCGCAAGATCCCATCGATCGTTTTTGCAGAGCGCCGGACGCCGGGTTACGATGCCTCTATTCAGCGGCGTTCACGAGCCGGGGTAATGCCGGCATCTGTCGCATCTGCCGCCAGAGCCGGGATCCGCCGCAATTGGGAGCAGCAGGGGCCTGTATATGAACGCACCCGTAAACAGACGCAACCGGATGCCAAGGAACGTTTTGACGCGGCCATTGCACTGGCTCACAACAAGCAGCACGACCAGGCGCTCGCCATTCTCGATGCCATCATCGAGCAGGATAGTACCTTCGAGAAGGCTTACTGTCTCAAGGGGAGCCTGCTCCTGAGCATCTCCCGCTTCGACGAGGCCCACGCCGTCTGCGATGGCATTCTCAGCCGGGACCCGCTCTGCCGGGAGGCGTACCTCATGCTGGGGATGATAGCCCGACAGCGTGGCGACGACGACGATGCGGTCAAGCGTTTCAGGGAGGCCCTGTACCTGGATGGAAACTGCTGGCTGGCGCATTTTTTTACCGCCGAGATCAGCTATGCCCAGGGGGACGAAAAACGGGCCCGCAGCGGCTATGAAGCGGCGGTCAGGATTCTGGAAAAGGGCTCTATGCTGGAGCATGGCCGGGCCTTTTTCCCGCTTTCGTTTAATGCGGAACAGTTCAGCGTTATCTGCCGGCACAAGTTGTCGCTCCTGAGCCCGGCGGAGGGGGGGCGTGGGCCGGCGAAAGCGCCCCCATCCCAGAAACCTGTAGCTACCTTACTGAAGAAGAACGGCTAAACCATGGCATTCGACCACTCCAAATTTCTGGCGCGTTTCGTCGAAGAGGCGCGGGAACATTGCTCCCGGATAAGCGAAGGGCTGCTGAATCTCGAACATGCGCCCGGCGATGCCGAAATGATCAATGCCCTCTTCCGCTCGGCCCATACCATCAAGGGCTCGTCGAAGATGATGAAGCTATCCGGTGTCACCGAGCTGGCGCACCAGATGGAGGATGTGCTCGATGCGGTGCGCGGCGGGAAAATCCCCCTGGCCGCGTCTGTCGCGGATGTCCTTTTTCGGGGGGTGGATGCCCTGTCGTCGCTGTTGGATGCGATCACCGCAGGGGACACCACAGCGGAGGCGCCGCAGCTTCTGTGCAGCGAACTGGCCCGGGCCGCTGCGTCACCGGCGGCGGATGATATGCCGCTCCCCTCCAGCCCCTCGGTTCCACCGGCCCAATCCGTTCCCGTGGTGCCGGACGAAGAAGGAACGGCCCCCGCACCAGCCGTCATCGCCCCCATGAACACTGCTCCCGCTGAACCGGCAGCTGCTGAACCAGCAGCTGCTGCACCCGCCAAGGGACGCCAGATCGACTATCTCAGGGTTAACGCCACCAAGCTGGATGACCTCATCAGGCTGATGGGAGAAATCGTTTCCGAGCATGGCAGATTCAGGAGACATATCGGCCGGCTCGCTGAAATCGAGCGTGCCATGGCGCGGCATCTCAAGACGGTGGCCGCACCGCTCCGGTCCGCCAACAATGAATGCGAAGCACTGATCGAGGCCGGCGCCGCCTTGCAGCTTTCCCTGCGCCAGTCGGTGCGGGCCATGCACAACGCCTCCCTGTTGCAGGATCATCTGGTTGGAGATCTGCAGGAGACCTCGCTCCGGATGCGCATGCAGCCCCTTTCAACCGTTTTTGAACCCCTGCGCCGCACGGTGCGGGATCTGGCCCATGAACAGGGCAAGGATATCGATCTGGTCGTGGAGGGCGGGGATACCGAGCTGGACAGAAAGATTATCGACCGGATCGGTGATTCTCTCATGCATATGATCCGCAATTCACTGGATCATGGTCTGGAGAGCGCAGAAGAACGGCTTGCAGCGGGGAAGCCTGCCAGAGGGACCATCCATCTCGCCGCCTTTTACGACAGCGGCTGTGTTACGATTTCCCTGCGAGACGATGGCCAAGGGTTGTCCGTCGAACGGATCCGGGAGAAGGCGCTTGCAAGACGGCTGTATGATGCCGACACCCTGGCTGTCATGTCGCGGGCCGAGATCATCGACCTGATCTTCATGCCCGGTTTCAGTACCAGCCCGATCATCACCGATCTTTCCGGCCGGGGCGTGGGCATGGATGTGGTCAGGAAAAGTGTGATCGATGAACTCAAGGGCACCATCCTCATCGAGAGCAGGGAGGGCGACGGCACGGCGTTTCTTCTGCGCCTGCCGCTCAACCTGGCGGTATTCCCCCTGTTCCTGGTCTCCAGCAGCGGTAAAACCTGTGCCCTGCCGGCCACCTCGCTCGTCGAAATGCTCTCGGTGCAACGGGAAGATATCATTGAAATAGTCAACAAGCGCGCCATCCGCCTGCGCGAACAGATCATCCCGGTCGAGAGCCTGGCCGCTCTTCTCGCGCTTCCGAATGAAGCGCCCGGCGAGGCCGGAGAAGCGCTGATCGTTATCATCAGGGATGGTGAAGATCAGCTGGGCCTGGTGGTAGACGACATCATCGGCCGGGAGGAGATGGTGGTCAAGCCGCTGCCCTCCCATCTGCAAAACCTGCGGCTGGTGTCGGGGGTCACCATCGGGGAACGGGACAGCATCATCAACGTACTCCATATCCCGGAGCTGTTCCGGCAGGCGCGTGAAATTGCCGAACCGGGACGGAGCGTGCACCCGGCCAGGGAAGAGCGGGCGGCAAAGGTGCTGGTGGTAGACGATTCCATCAATACCCGGGAGATCGAACGCAGTATCCTGGAGGCATACGGCTATGTCGTCTTCACGGCGGAAGACGGTGAAGAGGCCTTTGAAAAGACGCGCGATGTGCTGTATGACCTGGTCATTACGGATGTCGAGATGCCGAGGCTCGATGGTTTCTCGCTGACCAAACGGCTGCGTGGCGATGACCGCTACCGCAATGTGCCGATCATCATCGTTACCTCGCTGGAAAAGGAAGCCGACAAAAAACGCGGCATTACGGTCGGCGCCAATGCCTATATCGTCAAAGGGGCCTTTGACCAGTCCAATCTGATAGAAACCGTTCGCAGTCTGATCGGCTAACAAGGAGCATATATGAGCGACACACCCGCAACAATCCTGGTGGTGGATGATGATGAGTTTACGGCCGAGCTGACCGGGCTAATCCTGGAGTCGGAGGGATACAGTACGGTCCTGGCGTTAGGGGGCCTGGATGCACTGGAGAAGCTGGCGGCCGATCCGGCCATCCGTGTGGTTGTATCGGATATGAATATGCCGTTCATCGACGGGGTCCAGCTCTTTGCCGAACTGCGCGAGCAGGGGTATGCCCAGCCGTTTGTGCTCCTCACCGGAGATGACGCCGCCCCTCTCATGTCGGCCCACCCCGATCTGGATGCGGTGCTGACCAAGGATGGCAATCTGCAGGAGGTTCTGCCCGAACTGCTGGAATCACTTCTCGCGCGCGGTTGAAATGGACGACCGGCAATGAGTGCAATCGGCCTCTGTTTGAAGGACATCGGTTGTTGAGGATTATGGATAAGGCAATCAGGTCAGGCGATGTGAGGTGGGAAGCATATACAGATAGATGAAAGAGATGGTGCGAATATCAAGTAAAAGCATCTACCGGTAGATACCTGGTCTGCATCTACATATATGTGCTTTCATCTACTGGTAGATACCTGCATATACCGGTAGATGCAATGCTCTAACCGGTGATCTACGAGTTGGAAAGGAAATAATGAAAATCAGGAATGCGCTATTTATTCTTGTATTTGTCGCCTTGTTATTTGCATCATTAAATGTATTGGCAGGGTTTGCACAGCCATACAGTATTGTCATCAGAAATATTGGGACAATGAAATTCAGCGACTCAATGACCATTTTTAACAAAAGAAAATTGACAACGGGTTGGGTAACCTCGGGGAATTATAAAATCATAGTCAATCCAAGTGCCCCAATACCTGATAAGGCGATAGTAACTTGGCAGCGTGAAGGTGGTGCAGTCTATGAAAAAGAAATAGAGATTAAAAGCAAACTGACAAGACTCCTAGCTAAACAGGAATATTATTTCATCGTGGATATTGATGATAACAATGACGTCAAATTGAAGGTTATAGTTTGCAACCCAGATGAATATTGGGGAAACAAAATATCAAGTAACTGAGAAGCAACCTTCCAACACGGAAGATGCACCTGACCTAAAACCCGTCAGGTGATCTCCCATACCGTTATGTGGCTATCCGTTGAATGTAATTTTGCCAGTCAAAAAACCCTTGACGATGGCGTTCCACTCCCAGCAGTACACCTGAGCTTCGACATAAATGCGGAGTTCCCTGTGATCGTGCTTTTTCCGGGCAATAAATGCTTCAGCGGCCTCTTTTGTAAAATGTGCAGTGACAAATTCCCATGTGTCGAAGTAGCCAACTTTCTGGAAAACGGTTTCTTTGCCGTGGAGGATTTCATCATCAAAGCGGAAATCCCACTCATCAAGCGTACATTCATTTTCTGCTTCGTATTCAGCAGCCGCTTGTCGGAGTTCTTCATAAGTTTCGTACTCGGTTTCATGTTCAGGGCAATCCACCCAAAGTGTCGGTGGGTCGTATTGCAAATCTATACCAACGTGCCGTTTCCGGGATTGCACAATGAAGAGAGGTTCTGCCGTGCAATGGTCGTCAACGCCTTCACCCTGGTTGTGGTATTTCAGCCGTGAAATGAAGTCATCAAAGTTTTCTTTTGTCAGTTCCATACTCTCCCCTTTTGATCTCCGAGCCGACAGCGCCACATAACCAACGCTGTCCACCAGCCCGAAAAACCGGCTGGTGACGCTCAAGCGTTGTACGAGGAAAATGATGATCTACGGACACAGACAACTTAGCTGTTTTTTCGTCAAGGTTCTCGACGTAACGGAAGACGGTTTTACCTTTAAGGAGAAGTTTTACACTTGGAATGACATCAAAGTCATAGACGTAACACGAGGGTCATTTGTTCTGAGCGCATTGGTGTTCCCTGGGGGAACGCCAAGGGTAAAAGTAAAACTAGCCGACGGGAAGGTGATCAATATCAACGGGCGAGCTTTGGAACGAGTGGATAAAAAACCGAAGATCAACAAATTTTCAGGAGAATCAGATGCCTTCCTCGAGTTGATAAGTCTACTCGAAAAAAATACGAGCCCAGACATTCAATTCGGAATAAAAATGTGGAATGAGTAACATCGCCAACCAGAAGCTTAATGCACCTGCTGCATGAGCGTACAACCAGCGGCAACAGCGGTCTCCGCTGACGCTCCGCCGCTGGTGCCTTGAGACGTTAGGCCAAATGAAAATGACAAAAATAACAACAGATACTGCAACCATTGCCGTTTTTGACCTCTGCGCCCTTGAACACAAGATTGATGCAGATGGCGATTGGTGGACCTATGACCAAAGTGAAGAACTTCAGGCAGAGATTCAGAACGGTAATCTTTACTTGATCAACACCGGTTTTGATGGCTCGTTTGAAGTAATGGTCGATTCGGAGTTGCCTCAAGTACATTCAAAACCAATTAACAGCCCAAGCAAGGAACTCTATATCGTTTGCGGCGAAGAACTGCCAGCCGAGGGTTTAACGCCTGAACTATTAAGAGGCGGCATTAGGTATCATGTAGATGCCAGCGAAGTACATATTTCACATGATCAGGTAGGCTCAAGGATCACAATACACATCAAGGCCTAACCAGGAAGAAGCAGCGGCCAAAAAACCGCCGCTGTTCTCCCAAACCGTTGAACCAAACCAAGGACAACCGAGTAAAATCGCGGCTTGGCGCGGCAGAAGTTGGCTGGAGTGGCGACATCGGCGCAAAGTGGCGGAGCAGAAATAAGGAGTGACAGCGTTTGTGGCGGCGATGGCGAAACGAGAAAAAGAGTCACCGAAAAACCGAGGAGTATTCAACTGAGCGTAGCAACGGCCAAAAGTGCCGGTGATTACCTGCCCGTTACATGACATCAAATGGAGGCAAACTGATTATGGCATTGACACTTGAAATAGAGAATATCGTCAGAGATTCTAAGACCAAACAGACAAAGCTTCTCACGGAAATTTTGCTCAACATGAAGGAATACAAGTGTAGAAAGGCGTACAGTGAGTATGCACCACACCTTGATTTTAGCAATCCAGCCTCCCGACACGCTATTAGTGAAGCCTTATACGACCTATGGCATTATTGTCAGAATGTAGATATTCCCTTATTAAATATGTTGATCGTTCTAAAGGACAAGGGCCTACCAAGTACAGGAATAGAGACATGGTACAATAAACATTTTAAAACACTGAAAAAATATGATGAGTACTGTGATTTACATGCGAGACTTGCCGAGTTCGTACTACAAAATGAAATAGTGATATTAAAATAATTGAGAAGGAATTGCTCTGGAAGTGTCTGCCCTTGAGATGAGATAAAAGTAAAGAGAGAGGGTCCAACCAGGCAGTTCGACACCGGTCGGGAGGAAAGGCTGCCCGGACGGGTCAACTGCGCGAGCCGTTGGAACAGAAAGAGAGGATGAATTCGATGGATTTACCAAAATTTCATGAAACATTTAATCCGATACTCGACATTTTGAGCGACGGGAAAATAATTCATCACAGGGAATTACTAAACCTCGTTCTTGATAAATACTATTCCAATCTTCCCAAAGAACTTCTTGAGCAGAAAACAAAAAGTGGAGAGAAGTTGATTCTCAATCGTATTGCCTGGGGTAAATCATATTTAAAAAAAGGCGGATTTATAACATATCCAGAACGAGGATCTGTCCAGATTACGCAGAAGGGCAAAGATGCTGCTCGTAAAAAGTTGCATTTACCTGACATCGAGAGCGAAACAAATTTTCTGCAATTTTACTCTGAAGAAAAAACGAAAACATCTGACAAGGATGAAATAGAAAATTCTTCACCTCAAGATCTAATTGATTCTGGAATCTCAGCAATTGAGTCACAGATAAAAAGTGAATTGCTGGATAAACTCAAGGATATCGATCCATATTATTTTGAGAAGGTTGTTCTTTTGCTCTTAGAGAAAATGGGATATGGCGAGTTCATTGAGACATCGAAATCCAATGACGGCGGCATTGATGGAATCATCAATGAGGACAAGCTGGGGCTTGACAAGATTTATATACAGGCAAAACGATACAATGAGAACAAAGTCAGGGAAAAGGATATCCGTAATTTTATCGGAGCAATGAGTGGTGACACAACAAAAGGAGTATTTGTAACAACCTCAACATTTGACGATTCTGCCGTCAAGAAATCACATGACGCGCATCATAAGATCATTCTGATAGACGGAAAGAAACTTATCGAACTCATGTACCAATACGGTGTCGGCACACAAGTAAAGAATGTTTATGAAGTGAAAGAAATTGATGAGGATTTCTTTGAGTCAACATGATTGAATTCGCCGAACTACAAGTGAAGTTCCAACTCTCGCGTGGACTCGGTCGCGTCGAAAAGCTCGCCGCGCCGGTCACGCTCATAGCCGTTGGATAAATAAAGGACTTTAACATTGAAATACGAAATTGAAAACTATGGGTATTTGGATCAGATAATCATAGAAACGCGTTATTTACTGTTGGGGCTAATGCTTTTATGTGGTGTAATTGCAATTCAGTATTTATCTAACGGTATAAATATTAGATTTTTGGTAAGTATATCAATTGTTTTATTAGTAGTTATAATTCGCGTGCATTTTATTGCTTATAAGTAATATATATCCAAATCGCACAACTATATAGCTATCGACAGCTATCAGATGACAATAGCTTTTGGTGAACACGTTGAAACAATACCAATATCTAGTATTTTAAAATGTGTTGAGCATAACATTTTTGGCAATAAAAACTTTGTCATATACCATTCGGGGAAAACTAATATATTTTTACTTAACGGTTTGAAAGAGGAATATATTTCAGAGATGCTGAAGCTCTTGGCTTGTGTCGAAATTAAGAAAGCAGGCATTTTAGAGACCTTGAGCTATGTAGTTAAGCCACCACAAAATGAGTTTGATCAGACCAATGTACAGAGATGCCATGACAAAAAGGTAAAAAATATAATACTAATTACAATTGTCTTCATTGGCATTGCATTGTTGTTTTGTTTTGTGAGCCATTATATTGCAAGTTATTATGAGAAGCTTGGTAGAAAGGCTCCCCGTTGGGTTTATTATTGCCTTATTGCCGTTATTTGCTTGGCGTATGCAAAATTCAACGAGGCATTCTCAAACGGAAAAGATAACAAATAACGTGAAAGAACCGCTAAGGGTCAGGTCTACAGATCACAGAAATTGAATTCTGTAGACCTGACCCTCTGGTAGGTCCCATGAATCAGACGTGCTTCATCGGGTGTTCCTTCATCCACTCCCGTAGTGCCTCGTTCATGCGAGTCTGCCACCCTTTGCCCGTGGCTTTGAAGGCTGCCAAAACATCCAAATCAAAACGGATGGTTTGCGAAGCTTTAGTCTGGCCAGTCGGACGACCCCGGCGGATAAGCTTGGCACCTTGCATAAGATCAGCTTCTTCAAACCAATTATCGGTCAATTCCGGTGCATCATCCGGATCAACCAAGGTGTTTTTTGTAACGGCTGATTTCGCGGTCATTTGCGTACCTCATAGAAATTATTCGGCGGGCGTCGTTTCTCGGAGTCCAGACAATCACAACCACTCGGCCATCCAACAGGCCGACGGTGAAGAAACGCTCCTCGCCATAATCAAGACGATCATCACGTGCAACAAAGTGAATACCGGCAAACACCTTGTCAGAATCAGCAAAGTCAAGCCCACGTTCCAACAGGGTCTTTTCTCTTTTGACAGTATCGAACTCAATGATCATAAACTTAACGTAACAACAAAAAAACGTTCCGTCAATATTAAATGTTACAACATAAAGGGAAGAACCGCTAAGAAGAACCGCTAAGGGTCTACAGATCACAGAAATTGAATTCTGTAGACCTGACCCTCTGGTAGGTCCGTCGGCGCAAAATTCCGCGTCGCCGCTTGTCCCCCTCCTTCCTTTCAAGGAGGGGTTAGGGGTGGTTGCCTTTGATTCTCATCAATAGTATGGTTGAAAACGAAGTCAAAAGCCAAAACCTGACCACCCCCAGCCCCTCCTTAAATACAGGAGGGGGGCTAAAAACAGACTTCTCATGGCTTGCAATTATCTAACCGGGAAAAACCTTTGGGGTCAGGTCTTGAAACATAAGAAACTGACTTTTCAAGACCTGACCCCGTGAAGTTTGCCGTGAAGTTCATGACCCCGTGAAGTTCACGGGCCGAAGAAATCAGCCCACGACGCAGTCGATGACGTAGCATATGCCATGCACACCGGCTATCCCCGCGAAAACTTATCACGTTTTTGTTTCATCAACTATCTCAGTTCCCTTGTCTGAATTGATTAAAATCCATTCCATGCTGCAGTTTCCCTCTCAAATTCTCCGAAGAAATCCCTCTGTAATTGGGTGCGAGCAGCAGCTATTAGCGCCTTCCAATCTTCAATCAAACAATTATATACATTGGTTTAATTAAATTAGTCCCAACATGTCATTGCAATACGGGCGGGATGGTACATACTGTTGACAGCTAGCCACTAGGCTGAACCGTCCACAAAGGAAAAACCGTAATGGGAGCATGGCGTGATCGGCGAGAGATCCTGCCACGGACAGAGAGTATCTATCATCATAGATGACAACAACGAAACCACTATGAACCGGCTGATAGCAACCCTGACATTGATAATGCTCCTGAGCGCCTGTGCGAGCACGGTTGCGCGGAAGAACCTGCCCTATCCGCTGACGAACGATACCTTCGGCGAGCAGGTGAGGGTCGTTACCGTGCCGCTGCCGATTATCGCCTCCAGCCCCAACGAAGGCATTACCACCGGCGCGTTGAGCGCCTTTCTGCTGCACGACAGCAAGGACGAGGTGAGCACACTCGTATCGGGTCAGGTGAATTACAATACTAATTTCGGGGTAACTCCCGCCCTGTACGGCGCATTCTATCCCTCGCCGGAGCAGCGCTGGCAGATCAATCTCTCCAAGTCCGAGAAGATCAACGAAGAGTACCGGGTCAGGTACACGAACAGGGAATTCCTGCCGGACAAACTGATACTGAACCTCTACGCCGCTGCCTATACCGATGGATCGGCCCGTTTCTTCGGTTTCCAGTCCACTGCCCGGAAGGACGACGAAACCAACTACGCCGACCAGGAACTCGGCATCGACATCTCTCTCGGATACAGGATTACCGACCGGTTCCAACTGGTGTTAGGCGACCGGGCCAAAAAGGTCAACATCATGCGCGGCGCGGTGGTGAGGATCCCCTTCATCGGCGACAAGTTCTCTGCAACGGCCGTTCCCGGCATCGACGGATTCCGCGTCAATGCCCAGAAACTATCGCTGGTCTACAGCTCCCTCGATTCAGCGACCATGCCCACCTCCGGGCATGAAGTCAGGTTATCCGTGGAAAACAATTCGCGGGCATTGGGCAGCAGCGCCGATTACCGGGGTTTTGACGCGGAAGCCAAGGGGTACTTCCCTTTCCGGGATGCCCGCTACATTTCGGTCGTGCGCCTGGCCTACAGAGTAACGATGGGCGACCGGATTCCTTTCCTCGAAAAGGCCAGCCTGGGTGGAGAAACGACCCTGAGGGGCTACGGGGTCAACCGTTTCATCGACAACAGCTACCTGCTGCTCAACCTGGAGGAGCGCATCAGGCTGTTCCGCCTGCAGCTCTTTAACGTACTGGCTGACTGGGAGATGGCGCCCTTCATCGACTTCGGCTCGGTCATACGGTCACTGGACCGGGCGGATCCCTCCAGCTTCGAATTCAACCCCGGTCTCGGCTTCAGGGCGGTTATCCGCCCCAACATCGTCGGCCGGGTGGATGTGGGATTCGGCAAGGACGGGCCGTCGGTATTCGTGGGATTGGGATACCCGTTCTGATTTTTTGCTGAAATGATGCGGAGGCCATGATGAAGCGAACAGAACCGTTACAACTCCTGGAGCAGGAGTCGATCAGGATCATCCGCGAGGCGGTCGCCGAGGCGGAACGGCCGGTGATGCTCTACTCTGTCGGCAAGGATTCATCGGTCATGCTGCACTTGGCGCTCAAGGCCTTTTACCCCATGAAGCCGCCTTTTCCGCTGCTCCACGTGGACACGACCTGGAAGTTCCGCGAGATGATCTCCTTCAGGGACCAGACGGCGGCACGACTGGGGATGGAGTTGATCGTCCATACCAACCAGGAAGGGGTCAGGCGGGGGGTGACACCCTTCACCCACGACAGCCGGGCCTACACCGAGATCATGAAGACCGATGCCCTGCGCACGGCGCTGGATGCCGGCGGATTCGACATGATCTTCGGCGGGGCGCGGCGGGACGAGGAAAAGAGCCGCGCCAAGGAACGGGTCTTCTCCTTCCGGAATGCGCGGCACCATTGGGACCCGCGGGCTCAGCGCCCGGAGCTGTGGAACATCCCCAACCTGGCCCGGAACCGTGGCGAGAGCTTCCGGGTATTTCCTCTGTCCGACTGGACTGAACTGGACATCTGGCGCTACATCGGCCGGGAACAGATCCCGGTCGTGGGTCTGTATTTCGCGGCCGAACGGCCGGTAGTGGAACGGGAGGGCCAGTGGATCATGGTGGATGACGGGCGCATGAAACTGGCCCCCGGCGAGCGGCCGCACATGAAAATGGTCCGCTTCAGGACCCTGGGGTGCTATCCCCTCAGCGCCGCCGTGGTGTCGCGGGCCGTCACAATCGGGGGGATCATCCGCGAACTGGAACGTACGCGGAATTCGGAGCGGGCCGGCCGGCTGATCGACTTCGACCAGGCCGGCAGCATGGAGAAGAAGAAGCGGGAGGGTTATTTCTAGTGAAGAACGGCAACGGCATACTCCGTTTTCTGGCCTGCGGGAGCGTGGATGACGGCAAATCCACCCTGATCGGCCATCTGCTCCATCTTACCGGAAACCTTTACGACGACCACCTGCGCGCCCTGGAACAGGAGAGCGCGCAAAACGGCGACAACGGCGGCATCATGGATTACTCGCTGCTGCTGGACGGCCTGACGTCAGAACGGGAACAAGGGATTACCATCGATGTGGCCTATCGCTACTTCTCCACGCACCGCCGGCACTTCATCGTGGCGGATACTCCCGGCCATGAGCGCTATACGAGAAACATGGCCACCGGCGCCTCCCGCTGCGACGCCGCTCTGATCCTGGTGGATGCGCAACTGGGGGTAGTGCCCCAGACCCGGCGGCATGCGCTGATCTGCGCCCTGATGGGTATCCGTTCCCTGCTGTTCGTAGTCAACAAGATGGACCTGGTCGCCTGGGAGGAGCGTGTCTTCAGGGGGGTGGAGGCGCAATGCGGCTCCCTGGCCCGGGACATGGAGCGTTTCGGACTGTTGCCGGCGGATCTGACCGTTGTCCCGGCCTCGGCCCTCTTGGGAGACAACCTGGTGAGCCTGTCGCCCGGCATGCCCTGGTATAGCGGCACGACGGTCATGGACTGGCTGAACAACATCAGCCTCTGGCCGGGAAGAGCAAAGGCCCCCCCGCGGTTTCCGGTACAGTATGTCATCAAGGTGGCTCGTCCGGACGGGGCCTGGCAAGAGGGGGTGGACGAGGGGATGCGTCAGGGAACGGGGATCTTTCGCGCCTATGCCGGCACCGTGACAGCGGGAAGCATCAGCCAGGGCGAAGAGGTGACGGTCCTGCCGTCCGGCCTGCGTACCAGGATCGAGAATATCTGGTGCGGCGAGCTGCCGATGACCGAAGCCCGGGCAGGCATGTCGGTCTTGCTGTCACTGGAAGGGGAACACGATATCGTCAGGGGGGACATGATCATCCCCGGCAGTGACCGGGTGGAGGTGGCGCACCTCTTCAAGGTGCGTCTGGTGTGGATGGACGAGCAGGCACTGTTTGCCGGGAGGCGCTACCGCTTCAGAAACCTGGCAGGCACGGCGACCGCCGAGATCACCCGTCTCCGCGGCAAGATCGACTTGAGCGGCTATCAGCGGCTGGAGGCCGATCAGCTCTCGCTCAACGATATCGGCGAGGCCGAGCTGTTGCTCTCCCGCCCGATCCCCTTCGATCCGTACCATGAAAACCGCGAGACAGGCGGCTTCATCCTCAGCGACCTCCTCTCCAACGCAACCGTGGCCTGTGGCATGATCCTGCACGCCATGCGCCGCGCCGACACCGTCCGCTTGCAATGCGCGGAGGTGGTACCACGGGAACGTGCCGACCTTATGGGGCAGAGGCCGTGCGTGCTATGGTTCACCGGACTCTCCGGCGCCGGCAAGTCCGCCATTGCCAACTGCCTGGAGCGCAAACTCCACAAGCTGGGACGCCACACCATGCTCCTGGACGGCGACAACATCCGCCAGGGGCTCAACAAGGACCTGGGCTTTACCGAGGCCGGGCGGATCGAGAACATCCGCCGTATCGGCGAGGTGGCCCGGCTGATGACCGAGGCCGGCCTGATCGTTCTGACCGCCTTCATATCCCCCTTCCGCAGCGAACGCGACCTGGCGCGCGACCTCATACCCGCGGGGAGTTTCATCGAGATTCACGTTGACACGCCCCTGGAGGAGTGCGAACGCCGTGATCCCAAGCAGCTCTACCAGATGGCGCGCCGGGGAGAGATCCCGAACTTTACCGGCATTAACTCACCCTACGAGGCCCCGGAAAAGCCGGAAATACGGATCGATACCCTGGCGCAGCCGTGCGAGGAGAGTGCCGACCTGGTCATCCGTTACCTGATCGCTCACAACCTGTTGTGAGGCAGGGCGACACGTGCGGGCACGTCATTCCGGCATAATGCGCTGATGCGGACAGGGTGGTGGCGGATATCTGGTATACTCAAGGCATGATCCAGTAGAGACAACTGATAGCACAAAAAGAGGAGTCCGATGATGCAACGATCCCAAGGTAATAAGCAGGCGCGCCACATCCTTCCCAACCCCGCGCACAAGGCTCTCTGCGCCCTGGGTGCGACCATGTTGTCCGGCATCAACTCCTTCAACCGGATGGCCCTAGACAACGGCCGACCCTTTGTCAGCCTGGCCGAGGCCGACCTGCTGGAACAGAGCCGCAGGCAGACCGGCCTCGACGACTTCGGTGACGACCCCTTTCGCGAACCGCTCGGCATCCTGCTTGATTCCTGTGAAAAAGACGCGGACCTGAACCTGGTGGGGCGGTTCTGCGTGCGCTCCGAGATCACACGCATGCTCAGCAACAGGCTGCACATGGTAGCGGACCGCAAACGCCACCCCGAGATCCTTGCCGAGAAGATTCAACGCCCGCTTTTCATTACCGGGCTTCCCCGCAGCGGCACCACCTTTCTGCATACGCTCCTGGCGCAGGACCCCCGCTGCCGCGCACCCCGGGTCTGGGAAGTGATGCAGCCCTCCCCGCCGCCTGTTCGGGATACGTACGATTCCGATCCGCGTATCGGCCGGACTGAACGGCAGTTGAAGTGGCTCGACGTCCTGATGCCGGAGCTCGAGAAATTCCACCTGATCCACGCCAGCTACCCCCAGGAATGCATCGCCATCACGGATCACGCCTTCCTGAGTTACGTGTTCGAGACCATGTACCATGTCCCGACCTACCGCGACTGGCATGACCTGCAGGACAAGCGCCCGGCCTATGCATTTCACCGCCGCTTCCTGCAGCAACTGCAGTGGCGATGCCCGGGGACTCACTGGGTGCTGAAGGCGCCCAGCCACCTGATGGCGCTGGAAGCGCTCCTGGCGGTCTACCCCGATGCGGGCATCGTCGTGACCCACCGTGACCCGCTCAAGGTGCTTCCTTCCTGCGCCAGCCTGACTGAGGTCTTGCGGGTCCCCTTCAGCAACCGGCTGAACCGGGAAGAGATCGTCAACCAGGTGAACCAACGCTGGGAGGGGAGCGCCCGCTATGCCATGCGTTTCCGCGCCGAGCATCAGGATATGGGGGGACGTTTCCTGGATGTGCACTATCCGGCTCTGGTGAAGGACCCTATGGCGGTTGTCAGGGGGATATACGAGTATTTCGGCCGAGAACTCGAACAAGCCGCCGAGGCAGCCATGCAACGCTTTGTGGCGGATAACCCGAAGGACAGGAATGGCGTGCACGACTACAGCCTGGAGGAGTTCGGACTGGATCGGGATACAGAACGGCGCAGATTCAGCTTTTATACGGATTTTTACGGGGTTGCGCCGGAAGCCTGACCCGGTTCGGGAAGCTTGCCCTTGGCCCTGACAAACAGAGATACGTGTGTAACGGACCTGTTTCCCGAATAAGCACGAAAAACGACTTCAAACTTACTAAAAAGGGAGCGCCTGATACCCGATGCGTCGCCTCAACCTGATCCTGCTGCTTGTTGCCCTGTGCTTCCTTTTTGCAATGCTGAAAAAGATCGGCTGGTCGGATTCGGCCACTTATATCCGCCAGGTAGGCTATTACGCCCCACTGATTCTGGTTCCCTACGGGATTGGCACACTGCTGGGCGCGCTTGCCTGGAGGCTGCTTTTGACCGGGAAAGACCCCGCCCCCACTCTGTGGCGTCTCTGCCTGTTGCGCCTGGGCGGGGAATCGCTCAATCAACTTACCCCCACCGCCTCGCTGGGAGGCGAACCCTTCAAGGCGCTCCGGCTCCATGCCCTCGGCATTCCCTGGCAGGAGGCGGCCGCATCCCTGATCATACAGAAGGGGCTGCTAGTCCTGAGCCTGGCCCTGTATATCTCCGTGAGCATCTCCCTGGTCCCGTTGCTGCTGTCAGGCGGCATTCTCCGCCTGAGCGGTCTCCTGTTGGGAGTGGGCGTTCTCGGGGGGCTGGGCGTGGCCTTCATTGTGGTGCAGCGCAGCAATCCCTGCAGCCTGCTGGTCCGCATGCTGAAGAGATGCGGCCTGAGTCCGGCCCTGTTCGCGGGCCGGGAGGCGGACCTGGATACCCTCGACGAGCTGCTGGCCGGTTTCTACCATGCTCATCCAGGCCGTGTTCTTGCTGCATTCATCCTCTTTTTCCTGGGGTGGGTGCTGCAATCGGTGGAGGTCTATCTGATCTTTTATCTGATAGGACATCCGCTGAGGTGGGAGCAGGCCCTCTGTCTCGACGGCCTGGCCATGCTCTTTACCGCACTCGGCTTCATGATCCCGGTTTCCCTGGGTGTACAGGATGGCGGAAATGTGCTCTTGTCGCTCGGATTCGGCCTGGGGGCGACCATCGGGGCCGCGTTCAGCATCATCCGGCGTGTCAGGGAGGCATTCTGGCTGGCCCTGGGGCTGGTGGTGGTGGCCATGGAGAGATGAGCGGGAGCAGGGTGGGGGTGGTAAGGTTTTAGTTTTTGACTTCTATTTTTATCCTTAAGATTGATAAGAATCAAAAACAACCACCCCTAACCCCTCCTTAATGGAAGGAGGGGGACTAAGTGCAAAAACATACCGGACATCACTGAAAAAAATCCGGTAAAGATGTATTGTCATGATTATTATGATGACGATCCCCACGGTGGTAACCCACGCGTTGACCCCGCCCAACTCCTGCAACGCCGGACCAGGATTGGGGTCAGGTCTTGGATTGGGGTCAGGTCTTGAAATATAACTTTTTGGTGTTATCATGCGCACATGGCACGCCCTCTTCGCATAGAATTTCCTGGCGCAGTATATCACGTGACTTCCCGCGGCAATGCGAGAGCCGATATATTTGCCGATTCAACTGACCGGCAAACCTTTCTGTTGCTGCTTGAAAGTGCAGTTAATCGCTTCAACTGGATTTGTCATGCCTATTGCCTCATGGACAACCACTACCATCTCCTGATTGAGACGCCCGACAGCAATCTTTCCATGGGCATGCGGCACCTGAACGGCGTTTACACTCAGGCCTTCAATCGTCGCCACACGAGGGTCGGACATGTATTCCAAGGTAGATTTAAAGCTGTAATTGTCGAAAAAGAAAGCCATCTCTTTGAACTCTGCCGCTATGTGGTGCTGAACCCGGTACGAGCGGGCATGGCATCCGCTTCCCGGAAATGGCGCTGGAGCAGTTATCGCGCCACCGGAGACGCAGCGAAGGAGGAGTCGTACCTGACTACGGACTGGATTCTCAGCCAATTTAGCGAGACCACGTCAGAGGCACGGATCAAGTATCGGCAATTCGTGAAAGACGGAATGACGGTAAAAGAAGCGCCGTGGGAAAAGGTAAAGGGCCAGGTCATTCTCGGGAGTGATACGTTTATCGAGCGGGTGCGGGATTTTTTTGCAGGGAAGGAACTACTTGCCGAGATCCCTCGACTTCAGCGTACTGCCGGACGACCAGCATTGGAACTTCTGTTCCCTGCAGGCAAACGGCTCACCAAGAGCGATAGGAACCCGACAATCCTCGAAGCACATATGAAATATGGCTACACCCTGAAAGAAATTGCGGAGCATCTGGACGTACACTATACCACAGTCAGCAAGGTCATTAAGGCTCAGTTGCAGGAAAAGTTATATTTCAAGACCCCAATTTGCTTGGGACGAGCATTTTATTGTTTTGTTGTCGGCAGCGGATTATAATTCTGCATGCATTCATCAAAAAAACACAAGCCACCCCGGAGCAGGAACTGGAAAATGCCCGGAAAAGATTGAAGGAGGTTCAAAATGGCCGAGTTGAAATATCAACCGGTACCTCATAATCATACTGCGTTTCTTGATAAAGCCAAGAAACGTGAAGGATTCAATAAGGCACGAAGACTTAGAAGAAGAATATGCTTTGGGGAAAAAACTGGGGTCTGACCAAGCTAACTTGCTATAAATATGATACAAATGAGTCATAAGAGCCCTTACTTACACCCTTGTACACACGTTTCTACAGGCAATAATGGGCCGATAAAAGGAGAATCGACTATGAAGAAAATCATCTTTGCAGTACTGGCGCTGTTCATTTTTACCGGAGCAGCGATCGCGGGTGGAGGACTCGACGGCTTCCTCAAGAGCCTCAACATCCAGGCTCAGGCGGACATGAACGGATTTTCCGCCAAACTTAGCGCCCAGTTCGGCGTTCCGGAACTGCAGGTCCGCACCGTTATCAGCACGGTCAGGGAACCATCCGACGCGTTCATGTGCCTCCAACTCGGGCAATGGACGCAGAAACCGACCGAGCAGGTTGTAACTGTCTATAAGGCCAATCAGGGCAGAGGGTGGGGAGTCATTGCCAAAAGCATGGGAATCAAACCGGGCTCAGCCGAGTTCCATGCCCTGAAGAGCGGAAATCTGACATTCAACGGCCAGCCGGCAGGTGAGCAGGGTGGCAAACCCGGTAAAGGAAAAGGCCGGGGAAAAGGCCATAACAAGTAGGGGTGACCTACCTGCCGGCTTGTTGTAACGGAGGACGAAATGCCTGAAAAACCGAAACTGGCGATCTACTGGGCCGCATCCTGCGGCGGTTGCGAGATAGCGGTCGTTAATCTGCACGAGAAGCTCCTGGAGGTGGATGCGGCGCTGGACCTCATGTTCTGCCCCTGTCTGCTGGACACCAAGAAGAAGGATATCGAGGCGCTTCCGGACGGCGCCATTGCCGTGACCCTCTTTAACGGGGCCCTGCGCACCGAGGAGAATGTCGAGATGGCCCGGCTGCTGCGCAGGAAATCCCGGATTCTGGTGGCCTTCGGTTCCTGCGCCAAAGGGGGCTGCATCCCGGCCCTGGCCAACTTCACCACCACGGACGAACTGCTGGCTACCCTCTATCGCGACAACCCCTCGCTCGACAATCCTGAGGCACTCATTCCCGCCGGAACGACCAGCATGCCCGAAGGGGACATCCACCTGCCGGCCTTGCTGGGACGGGTATTGCACCTGGCCCAGGCGGTGGAGGTGGATTACTATGTCCCCGGTTGCCCGCCCGAATCGCACCAGATCTGGAACGTAATCGAGACCATCCTCTCCGGCGATCTGCCGCCCAAAGGGAGCACGATCGGCTGCGGTACGCTGACGGTCTGTGACGACTGCGACCGTACCAAGGAGGACAAACGCATCACTGCCTTCCGGCGCAGCTACGAATTCTATCCCGACCCCACGGCGTGTCTGCTGGAGCAGGGACTGCTCTGTATGGGAATCGCCACCCGCAGCGGCTGCGGTGCCCCGTGTACCAAGGCCAACATGCCCTGCAGCGGCTGCTACGGCGCGCCGGACGGGGTCAGCGACCAGGGGGCCGCGATGGTGGCGGCGCTCGGGTCGGTCATGGACATCGGTGATACCGCCGGACTTTCGGAAGAGGCCATCGCCGGTCGGGTGGATGCCTTTCTGGCGGCGGTTCCCGATTATGCCGGTCTGTTTTACAAATATACCCTGGCCAGTTCGACGCTGGGCGGCAGGGTCGGCTCTTCAAAATCAACCCCCCTCAGTCCCCCCTTATCAGGGGGGAAGTGTTCTGCTCCTCCCCTGACAAGGGGAGGGCGGGAGGGGTTGACGCAGGTGCCGGATTGCAATCTGTCAAAACAGAGTGGGGAGATCGCAGAATGACGACGCGGATCACGATTGACCCGGTCACCCGCCTGGAAGGGCATGGCCGCATAGATATCTTCCTGAACGACCAGGGCCGGGTGGAGAACGCCTATTTCCAGATCCCGGAGTTGCGCGGCTTCGAGCAGTTCTGCGTCGGGCGCGCGGCCGAGGAGATGCCGGTCATCACCAACCGGATCTGCGGGGTCTGCCCGGAGGCCCATCACCTGGCGGCCACCAAGGCCTTGGATGGCGTCTTCGGGGCCGAGCCGACCTCCGTGGCAAAAAAGTTGCGCGAAATTCTGTACATGGCCTTTTTTGTTACCGACCACACCACCCACTTCTATGCCCTGGGCGGCCCTGATTTCATCGTCGGACCGGATGCCCCCCCCTCGGAGCGCAACATCCTGGGGGTGGCGCGCAAGGTCGGGCTGGATGTGGCCGGTGAGCTGATCGCCTGCCGCAAGCGCAATCACGAGATCATCACCTTTCTGGGAGGGAAATCGATCCATCCGGTGGCCGGGGTGCCGGGGGGCTGGAGCCGCGCCATCAACGCAGAGGAGCGGTCGCAGATAGAGGCTACGGCCCGCCGGAACATCGAATTTGCCCGTTTTACTCTTGCCATCTTTGAAAAGATCGTCCTGAAGAACCCGGTCTATACGGAGATGGTGACCAGCGATACCTATCTGCACCGCACCTATTCCATGGGGACGGTGGATGCCAACAACCAGACCAATTTCTATGATGGCCGGATCCGGGTGATGGATCCGCTCGGGAACGAATTTGTCTCATACCAGCCTGCCGCATACCGTGAACATATCGCCGAGCGGGTGGAGTCCTGGACCTACCTGAAATATCCCTACCTGAAAAATGTCGGCTGGAAGGGGTTGACCGACGGCATGGAGAGCGGGATCTACACCGCCACACCATTGTCGCGCTTGAATGTCTCCGAGGGCATGGCAACACCGCTGGCCAATGCCGAGTATCAACGGATGTACGAGGCCTTCGGCTGCCGGAAGATCACGGCGGCCCGCTACGAGCCGATCCACCATCGACTGGCCACCCACTGGGCGCGACTGGTTGAGCTGCTCTACGCCTCGGAACGCATGCTGGAACTGGCGCTCGATCCGGAGATTACCTCCCCCGAAACCCGCACTATCCCCGATCCGGCCCGTTTTGTCGGCGAAGGGATCGGCTCGGTCGAGGCCCCGCGCGGGACGCTGACCCATCACTATTGCACCGATCAACGGGGGGTGTTGACCTCGGTCAATATGATCGTCGGCACCACCAACAACTATGCCCCCATATCCATGTCGATCAAGCGGGCCGCGGAGCGGTTGATCACCAGCAACGCCCCGGATGAGACGATCCTCAACCGGATTGAGATGGCCTTCCGTCTGTATGATCCCTGTTTCTCCTGCGCCACCCACTTCCTGCCCGGCAAGATGCCGCTGACCATATCGCTGCGCGACAGCCAGGGCGGGCTGCTGCGGGAGATGCGGAGGAAGGGATGAGGGCAGTGGTGAAGGGGAAGACCGTCATCATCGGGATGGGCAATCCGCTGCTCTCCGATGACGGTGCCGGGATTGCGGTCGCTCATGCCGTGGCCGAACGTTTGCGACTCCGTATGGATCTGACCGTGACGGAGCTGCACACCGGCGGTATCCGGCTGATGGAGGCCATGGCCGGTTTCAAGCGGGCGGTGGTGGTGGACGCCATGCTGAGCGGCGCCGCTCCCGGCACTGTCCAGCGTTTTGAGCCATCGGCGTTTGTCACTACCAAGAACACGTTTTCCAGCCACGATACCGATTTCGCCACCGCTTATGACCTGGGGCGGATGGCGGGTGTTGCCCTGCCGGAGCAGGTCTCCTTCTGGGGTATCGAGGCCCGGGAGTTTGACCTGTTTGGCGAGCGATTCACCCCTGAGGTGGCTGCGGCGCTGCCGGGGGCTGTGGATCGGATCGTAGCCGAGCTGACGGAATGGGAGGGGGGAGCATGAAGATAGGTATCTATTTCTGCAACTGCGGCAGCAACATCGCCGACAAGATCAGCTCCGCAGCGGTGATCGAAGCGGCCCGCTCCTTCCCGGACCAGCCCTTTGTTAACATCCTGGATTTTATCTGCTCGGAGGATGGCAGGCTGCGGTTCGAGGAGAGCCTGAAGTCGGAGCAGCCGGACCGGGTGGTCGTGGCCGCCTGTTCGCCCCGCGACCATGAGGCCACCTTCCGCCGCTGTATGACCGCGGCGGGGATGAATCCCTACCTGCTGCAGATGGTCAATATCCGCGAGCAGGTCGCCTGGGTGACGGAGGACCCGCAGGTTGCAACCGACAAGGCGATTCGGGCAATCCGGGGGGCGGTCGGCCGCGTGCGGCTCCAGCAGCCGCTGGAAAGAAAGCAACTGGAAGTCTGTCCCGATGCGCTGGTGATCGGCGCCGGACCGGCCGGGATGAAGGCCGCCCTGTCGCTGGCCGAGGCGGGCCGATCGGTGGTGCTGGTGGAGCGGACGCCGTTTATCGGCGGCCTGCCGGTCAGGTTCGAAGAGCTCTTTCCGGCCCTGGAGTGCGCCCCCTGTATGCTGGAGCCGCTGATGGGAGATCTGCTGCACGGTGACTGCGCCGGACGCATCGAATTGATGACCATGGCGGAACTGGTCGAGGTAACCGGATTCTATGGTAACTTTATCGCCAAAATCCGGCAGAAGCCGCGCCAGGTCTCGCTGCACGACTGCATCGGCTGCGGCGAGTGTGCGGCGGCCTGCCCCGCGACAACCATGAACGGATTCAACAGCAGCGCCAGCGAACGCAAGGCCATTGATTTCGCCTTTGCGGGTGTCCTGCCGAATGCCCCGTTCCTGCTGGAGGGTGTGTGCGTCCGTTCGAAGGGAGAGGACTGCCGGGCCTGCAAGGACGCCTGCCCGATGGGTGCAGATGTAATCAATCTGGAAGAGGTGGAGACGGTTGTCGAGCGCCGGATCGGCTCCATCATTCTGGCAACCGGCGCCGGGCTCTACGATGCCGCGCACGTGCCTGGCATGGGCCTGGGTAGCTTGCCGGATGTCTATGACGCCCTGCAATTCGAACGGATGCTGTCATCCACCGGACCGACGAGCGGAGAGATCATGACGGCGAACGGTAGCGCCCCGGCATCGGTCGCCATCATCCATTGTGTTGGCAGCCTGGATGAAGACCATAACCCCTACTGCTCAGGCATCTGCTGCCAGTATGCCTTCAAGTTCAACCACCTGATCTCGGCAAAACTCCCGGATACCATCATCACCCATTATCACCGCGAATTGACAGTGCCGGGCAAAGAGGCCCACACACTATTTCAACAGGCCGTCCAAAACACGAACACCTGCCTGAAGCGATACGAGAGGATCACGGATCTGGCGGTCAGCCTGGCAGACGACGGCCGGCTCCAGGTGAGCGCCCATGGGGAGCTTGAGCCAGCTGATCTGGTCATCCTCTGCCCGGCGGTCATTCCGGCGGCGGGCGCTGACTCACTATCCGCCCTGCTGGATGTCAGCCGGGATTCGTCAGGGTTCTTCCGGGAACTGCATGGACGGTTGGATGCTGCCCAGAGTACCATCAAGGGGGTCTATCTGGCCGGTGCCTGTCAGGGGCCGATGGATATACAGAAGGCGATGCTGGCGGGGATGGCCAGCGTCGGCCATACATTGGCCGGGCTCCAGCCGGGGCGCATAATCGAGATTGAGCCGATCACCGCCGAGGTTGATGAAACCCGCTGCGCCGGCTGCCGGCTCTGCATCTCGGTCTGTCCGTACCATGCCATTACGTTCGATACGGAGCAGAACCGTTCCCGTGTCAACGCCGTGCTCTGCCATGGCTGCGGTACCTGCGTGACCGCCTGTCCGGCTGGAGCCATTAACGGGCATCATTTTACCAACGCCCAGATCATGGCCGAGATAGAAGGAGTCCTGAAATGACGGAATCGAACGGTTTTGAGCCTAAAATCATCGGGTTTTTCTGCAACTGGTGCTCCTATGCGGGCGCTGACAAGGCGGGCGGCATGCAGCAGGCGTACCCTCCCAATGTCCAGGTTATCCGGGTTATGTGCAGCGGCCGGGTCGATCCGCAGTTCATCCTTTCAGCACTTGTAAAGGGTGCCGACGGTGTTATAGTTTTAGCCTGCCACCCCGGTGACTGCCACTACAAGGAGGGGAACTGCCGCGCTCTGCAGCGCCACCGTCTGTTGCTCCTGATGCTGGAACAACTGGGTATCGAAAAAGAACGCTGCCGTCTGGACTATGTCTCCGCAGGAGAAGGGGAAAAGTTCAACCGGGTCATTCATGAGATGGTTGCCGCTGTCCGTACGCTGGGACCGTTAATGCCGCTGCCGGAACATGATTCTCACACTATCCGGAGTGATGCGCCGATGTCTTCGGTCGCAGCTCCATAGAATTTCATCACAGGGGAGATACATTGTGGCCGTTTCAGAACTCGATGTACGAGGACTCAGATGCCCTCAGCCGACACTCAAAATTACCGTCATGTCGATCAAGATGAAGCCGGGCGATAGCCTTGAAGTCGTTGCCGATTGTCCTACCTTTGAAAAGGATGTTCGCGATTGGTGTGCACGTGCCAGAAAGACGCTGGTATGGGTCAGGGAAGAGGGGACGGCGAAGAAGGTGCACATCCGGTTCTGATCCATAGCGAGCGTCATCCGGATGATGCAAGGCGACTCAAAAAGGTAGGACACCCTGTCACATATCCGGACCGGATCCTCTTGATACGGCACTATCGAAAAAAGTATCGGCATGTTATGTGTTATGCAGATTCTGCCTTCTAACTTACTAAAAAGGATGTACTCGTGTGAGCACGCAATCGGTCATAGTGGCGGCAAAACTGAAAAATATCCGTGAGGCTTACATTAAACAGCTGCCCGGGCAACTTGAAAAAATCAGGAACTCCTACGCTGAGTTTGTCAAGGGAAGCTCGGGCAGTGGGGCGCTGGACGAGCTGCACCGTCGAATCCACACCATGAAAGGGGCCTGCGCTTCGTTCCGCTTGAGTCTTTTGAGTGCCGTGGCCACGGCAGGTGAGCATCTGGCAAAAGAGGCCCTGCAGTCCGAAACACCTCCTGACCGGTACTGGCATCAAAACATGCAGGACATTTTTGCACGCATGGAGCACGAAATTTCCGCTATCGATCCGATGGCCGGTATGGAGTTGCAGATTCAGGAACTCGTGATCGCCGCTGAAGAAACCACTGAAAGGGAGCGCAAGCTTGTGTATCTGTGCGATGATGACTCGTTTCAGCGTCTGACTCTGGCTACGCAGATCGGTTGCTTCGGCTTCGAGGTGCTTTCTTTTGGTGAACCGGAGCAGTTGATCAACGCCATGCGGAGTGTACCGCCTGATGTGATCGTGATGGACATGATCTTCCCCGACCGGCCGCTCGGTGGTTCCGATATCATGCAGACCATTCAAGCCGATCGTGATAACTCGATTCCGACCGTCTTTATTTCCACGCAGGGCTCGCTCGCCAACCGCTTGTCGGCCGTGCGCGCCGGTTCCAGTGCCTATTTCGTCAAGCCGATCAATATCACCGACCTCTGTTCGACCCTTAGCTTGTTGACCTCTGCGGTGAAGCCGGAACCGTACCGGATCATGATTGTGGATGATGATCCGCAACTGGCCGAATATCATGCCTTGATACTCAATGAAGCGGGCATGACCACCCTGATGGTAAACGATCCGCTGGAGGTTATGTCGCCCTTGTTCGAATTCAAGCCGGACCTGATTCTGATGGATATGTACATGCCGGGCTGCAATGGCATGGAGTTGGCGAAGGCCATCCGGCAGATAGGCGCCTACTTCAGTATTCCGATCGTGTATCTCTCCAGTGAAACCGATACCGACAAGCAGTTTCAGGCCATGCAGATCGGCGGGGATGAGTTCCTGACCAAGCCGATCAAACCCCATCACCTGGTTTCCGCCGTGGCGGTGCGTGCCGAGCGGATGAAGATCATCCGCTCGCAGATGGTACGGGACAGCATGACCGGCCTGTTCAACCATACCACCACCAAGGAGCATCTCGATACGGCCATAGCCCATGCCCAACGCAAGCGGGAAGAAGTCTGCTTCGCCATGATCGATGTCGACAAATTCAAGGTGGTAAACGACACCTACGGCCATCCGATCGGCGACCGCGTGTTGATTGCCCTTGCGCGCCTGATCAGGCAACGCGTGCGTAAAACGGATATTGTCGGCCGGTTTGGCGGTGAAGAGTTCGCCGTCATTCTGCCCGGATGCAGCCTCACCGAGGCGGTTAGCCTGCTGAACGAGTTGCGGGAGAGTTTTGCTGCCGTCTGTTTCCAGTCAAAGGACGAAACATTCTCATGCACCTTCAGTTGCGGTGTCGCCCCGCTTTCTCTCTATGGAGACGCGGCTGCACTCAACGCGGGAGCCGACGAAGCGCTCTATGCTGCCAAGGATGGCGGACGAAATCTGGTTGTGACTGCAGAGAGACGATGATCTTTTTCAGGTGCAGCAACACCAGCATCAGATGCAACAAGAAGTTTCCGGGTTTACGTCGTAATCACCGTGTCACCCTGTTCAGCAAAAACCGGTGTTGAGCGGGGAATACTGGAACACTCAAGGAGTGCTGAAATACGGATGGGACGGGAGTTTCAGAGAGTGGTGTCCGGAGGCGTGTTCAGTAATTCAGGGTGATTGTTCCCGGGGATATGGCCGGTTGCAGGAATTGATAATTTAAACAGTTAAACAGGCACTTACAATCCTTTATTGTAGGTGCCTTTTATTTTGATCGTAATGCGGGTGTGCTGTTGGGCCTGCCAGGATGAATCGGAGGTTACCGGCAGTTTCCCTCTGCAGCATTATATCAATTTCATATCCACCGTTCAGCCGGGGGAGGCATCAGAATTTCATTAACAACAGGCTTTTTAAAATGATATTCCCTATGGTATAGGTAGCAGATATTGAAGACAGTGGAGATTGGCTATGAGCTATAACCGGGACGCCTCAACAACAATCCTGTTGATCTGTCGGGAAGGGATAAGTCGTCACGTATATCAGGCGCAGATGGATCTTTCCGGTGTGGCGCTGGTTTGCGTTCAGGGTCTGATGGAGTTTTTCCGCAGTGCTGTATACTGTCCGTTGAATGGGATCATGGTTGATATGCCTACCTATCTGCGCAGTTCCGACGAAGAAAAACGCCTGCTGACAGATTTGGTCGCTATCTTCCCGGCGTTGCGACTCAAATGTCATGAGCCCACCGCAGAGATTCGCACCCTTTCTTTTGGGACGGAGTATCCCGGCACGATCTCACCGGCTGTGTTTATACGTGATTATTGTATACCCTTTGTTCAACGCAGGATACGAACCAGCGAACGATCCAAGTTGAATCTGCCGGCACTATTGAAGAGCACTCTTCCCGTAGAGGATACTCCCGGCACGCGGTCTGTTACGGCAAGCCTGTCGCGGGAGGGCTGTTTTTTGATCAGCTTCGAGCCATGGGACGTCGGTGAGCGCGGCTGGATTGTCATTCCCGGGTTGAAAGATTCAGCTCCCATTCCAGTCGAGGTCTGCTGGAATCGTGCCTGGGGGGGACATCGTTTGTTGCCTGGCATGGGGGTCAGATTCTTGGGTCTTACGGAGTCGCAGAAAATCGAACTGAGTGGGATGTGTGGCCAGAACCTTATGCAGGAAGATGGCTGATTGATGGCGCGCCGAAAGGACACTGCCGCGCGGTTCGGCTTTATCAGGTTTGCAAGGGGGGTATGTGGGAAAGGTTGCCATCGAAAACATTGAAATCGGAATGGTTCTGGCGGGCGATGTCCAGGACCGTTCGGGCCGCATGCTCCTGGGGGCCGGTGCCGAACTGACTCAGAAACATCTGGTCATCTTTCGTACCTGGGGGGTGCTGGAGGCCGATATCGCCGGTCAGGGGAGCAATGACCCCGCTGATCAGATACCGGTGGATGTCGACCCGCTGGAACTGGCAGCTGCCGAACAGGCCCTGGCCCCCCTTTTCCGGCATACGAATCGGGCCCATCCTGCCATTATTGAGTTGATGCGGCTTTCGGCGCTACGGAAGGTTCAGCATGCCACGGTCTGATTTTTCAGCCATCACCATCGAACGTCTGGTGGATGAGACCAGTACGGTCTATTCTCTCCCTTTGTTCTACGAACAACTGAATGATGCGATCAACCACCCTCGCAGTTCCATAACGGACATCGCTAAAATTATTACCGAGGATCAGGGGCTCACCGCACGTCTGTTGCGGCTGGCAAATAGCCCCATGTTCGGCTGTTATGCAAAAGTTGATTCCATTACACAGGCGGTCACGATCATTGGCACCCAGCAGTTGCGTGATCTGGCGCTGGCGGCTTCGGTGATGGGGGTGTTTAACGGGATTCCGGAAGCCCTGCTGAACATGACATCGTTCTGGCGGCACAGCATCGCCTGCGGCATCATAGCCCGCTGCCTGGCGGTTTATCGGCGCGAATCCAATGTGGAACGGCTTTTTGTGGCTGGCATGCTTCACGATGTGGGGCAGGTGGTGCTGATTGCAGCAAGACCAGAAGTAAGTCGTGAGCTCCTGGAGATACAACGGGATTCAGGTGCGATGTACCGGGAGCTGGAGCGGGAGCGACTCGGGTTTGACCATGCCGAGCTGGGCGGTGCACTGCTGAAAAAATGGAAAATCCCGGCCAGCATCGGCGAACCGGTAGCCTGTCACCACAACCCTGGAGTTGCCGAGCAGTTCCGCCTAGAAACAGCTTTGATCCACCTGGCGGACATCATCTGTCAGGCCATGGAGTTTGGGCAAGGAGCCGAATGCGGGGTTCCGCCGCTCGATGAACCGGCTTGGGAACGCCTGGGCCTGTCGGCCCATATGCTGGGAGCTGTTCTTAAACAGTCGGAACACCAGATAGCGGAGACATTTGCCATTCTGTCGGGAGGCTCTGATGGCTGACCGGAATGTTGCCAGATCAGAGGGGTATCTCCAGGAGCGGGTCAGCTATCTTGAAGAGTCAAACCAGCGCGTTATGTCGATCCTGGAGATGCTGGCCTCCAGCAGTGAATTTCAGGACGATCTCAGCCGCGCCAAGGACGGAGAGGGGATTTTCAAGGCCACGGCCAGCCAGTTGCGGCGCATCTTTTCATTCCAGTCCATAGGCTTTCTTGACAGTCAGTCTGACGGCAGCTTTGATCTGGTGGTTGCCGATCCGGTCGAGGTGCGTGCGACCCTGCAGGCTCAGGTTGAAACTCTCATGATGGACGGCACGTTTGCATGGGCGCTCAATCGTAACCAGGCCGTTCTTGTCTCGAATGATCGGGGAGAGACCCAGATGTTGCAGGTGGTAGCCACCAGATCGAGTGTCCGGGGCATGTTTGCCGCTACTCTGCCGGACAGTTCATCCGGGATAGATGCCGCCTCGCTGAATGCCATTTCGATAGTGCTGTACACCTGTGCATATGCTCTGGAGAGTACCTGTCTATACGGTATGCTGCATGACCATACCCAACATCTCGAAGAAAGGGTCGAACTGAGAACCCATGATCTGGAGGAGGCTCGTAAACAGGCAGAGTCGGCCAACCAGGCTAAAAGCGATTTTCTGGCCAATCTGAGTCACGAAATCCGTACACCCATGAACGGGGTGATGGGGATGACGGAATTGATGCTGCAGGGCGGGCTTACCCCGCAGAAGGAACAGCTCTACCTGCGCGCCATCAAGGATTCTGCCGACAGTCTGCTGCTGATTATCAACGACATCCTGGACTTTTCCAAGATCGAAGCCGGCAAATTTACGCTGGATAAAAACCCTTTCAGGCTGCGGGATATCGTTGCGCGCTGCCTTAGCAGCCTGTCGGTAAGGGCTGAGGAAAAAGGACTCACCATAAGCTCCCTGATTGATTCTGCTGTGCCGGCCTGCCTGGTGGGGGATTCGGGGCGGCTACGCCAGATACTGATGAATCTGGTGGGAAATGCAATCAAGTTTTGCCAGCAGGGGCAGGTTTCCATCGACGTTGGCCTGGTTGCGATTGATAATGATGACGTCATTGTGCACGTTCGTGTTACCGATACCGGAATCGGCATCTCGAGCGATGCCTGCGAGCGGATTTTTAACAAGTTTGAGCAGGCCGACAGTTCAACCACAAGAAGATTCGGAGGGACCGGACTTGGTCTGGCCATCAGCAAAAAGCTGGTAGAGTTGATGGATGGAAAGATCTGGGTCGAAAGCCGGTTGGGGCAGGGTAGCTGTTTTCATTTTACGGTCCGATGCCTGCTGGGGAGCGAAGAGCTGATGACGACGGAAAACGAGGCAGCGTTGGCATCCAGCTGCGGCAGACACGCCCCGCTGAACATACTGCTGGCCGATGATGTGGAAATAAACCGTGCCCTGGTGCAGGCCGTTCTGGAGCCGCATGGTCACCAGATCGTATGTGCAGAGAATGGGCAGAAGGCGCTGGAGGCTTATGAATCCAGGCGGTTCGATGCTGTCTTGATGGATATTCAGATGCCGGAAATGGATGGGCTGCAGGCTACCCGGGCAATCCGGGAATACGAGCGCAGCATGGGCTCCGGACCCGTACCGATTATTGCCATGACAGCTTTTGCAGGTAGTGAGGATCGCCAGATCTGTCTCGATGCCGGGCTGGATGACTATCTTGCCAAACCGATCAAGCCGTCCGAGCTGTTGCAACTGTTGGATAAATGTTGTGACAGCGCGCTCTCAACTGTGACAGCAACGGCTGGAGAGTCTCCGGCGGAACCGGTTTCGAACCGTTCTCCTGACGAACCGGTCGAAACGTTAGCCGTGTTTGATCGAAGCGACCTTTTGGAGCGTCTCGGAGGACGGGTGGAGGTGATGCCCCGCTTTATAGGGCTCTTTTGTAAGTTTTTTTTGCCACAGATGGAGGGATTGGTTGCAGCGCTGGCCGGGCAGGATGCGGATGGTGTGCGAAGGAACGCTCACGCCATCAAAGGCTCGGCCGGAAATATCGCCGCGCTGCGGATACAAAAAACGGCTGCGTTGATAGAAAAAGCGGCTAAAGAGGGTGATCTGACGGAGGCGCCACAGCGGGTTGCCCTGTTGCAGCTTGAATTCAGAGGGTTTACCGAGGCGGTCAGGGCCTTGGGGCTTTTTGCAGAGACATGATTACGCGTAAGGAGGGTCATATGGCCAGATGTCTGGTGGTTGATGATGATGAACTGGGGCGCGAGTTGATAGCCCATTATCTGGAAGAGGTTGCTGAATGCGACATGGCGGAAAACGGTCTGGAGGCCGTGGAAAAATTCCGCGACGCGTTCGAGGGGGGTATCCCCTACGATCTTATCATCCTTGATATTGTGATGCCGGAGATGGACGGCCATACTGCGGCCAAAGAGATTCGTCTGATCGAAAAGGGGTGGGGGGTCACGGCAAACGAAGGGGTTACCATCCTGGTGCTTTCATCATTGCACACCCCCCAGGATGTGATTCAGTCCTATATCTCGGCCCGGTCGGCCGCGCATCTGGTCAAACCCGTGCAGCCAGAAAAACTGCTCAACGTCCTCAGCCAGCTGGGAATAAACAGTCAGCAGAAATGATGCCGTTGGCGCAACAGGCACGATCGGACCGATGGCATCCGTCCATCGCTGTAACTAACCTCAGCGCAGGTACATAGGTTTCGGCATCGGGAACACCCCGCAGGTATAGACCGATATACGGGCGCTGAAAGAAGCGGATACAACGCGGGAACACCCGCATGGCAGGATGATCGATGAAGGTCTTGCCGTGGCTGAGGAGTGAAGATTCGATTGATTGGCGGCTATTGGCATGTCGCCAGTCACCACCCCGGGAGGCAGTGGGACCGGTGAAGGTCGGCCAGGGGTTATTCAGTGAACTATGGACAGGGAACCGGTCATAACCGACTCCATTTTTGTCCAGGCCGCTTCGTCTACGTAGAGTGGACTGGCATCTGGCACTGTTTCTTGAGCTTCATTCTGCGTAGGATACGAGTTCAGATGGAAGTTCCGGCTGTTGAAATTGACCATGCGTACTATGGCGAGCAAGATATCGTCAGGGTTAAAAGTCTTGTCATGGTGATGAGCAACGATCGCACGGTAGATGCCGGGAAGATTCCAGTGATCCATAAGCCGGCAGCCGAATTCTACATGCATCTCCGCGAAAATGTTCCGCAATAATTCCTTTTCAAGAACGATCTCTAGTTCCCTGTTGTGGATGATCCGCTCCAAGGCCTTGAGCAGATACAGTTTACCGATATCGTGGAGCAAACCTGCCAGGTAGGCTTGATCGGCAAGATTCTGCTGGCCGGTATTCAGCGCAACTGATTTGCAGCCGAGGGCGCAGGCATGTGAATGCAGCCAAAGATCCTGCATGATGTCGTTGACGACAGGGTTTTCGGATGCATGCAGCGAGGCGTGAGATGCCGCCATCGCCAGGTTGGTGATCTGACGTGCCCCCAGCCGTATCGCCGCGCTCTTGATGGTCTCACACTTGTTGCGTCCCATGTAGGACGGGGAATTTGCCATTCTGAGCACTTGAGCCGCCAGGGCCTGATCTTCGTTGATAGTCCTCACGACATCAAAAATGTCCGTATATGGCTCGGCCAGCATCTGCAACAGGTCCAGCGCGACGGGATTGAAGACCGGTAATTCTATGGGTTGTGTACATAACGCGTAGCGGATACGAATGTGAACGCTCATAGGGACTCCCTTCGACAGGTCTCTGTGTATTCCCGGGCAGGACTGCTTTTGTGGCACCATTTTCATAGTATCGAGAATGATTATAACGACAATCACATGTTTTGTGAAATGAATAAAGGAGGCTCAGGGGGAAAATTTTGGCGATGCGTTACTCCGGTTGGCGAGTAGCTGGTATGCGGATCCGTGGCTTAGGATTGCAGCCGGGTGACATAGGCGGTGCTGCGCTGTTCGGCGAAGGTGAGGTGCTCGATCATGGCCTCGCGTGCCCCGGCAGCATCCTTTTCCTTGATGCAATCGAAGATGCGGCTGTGATGGTGAAAGAGCAGGTGGTGATCTTCGCGGGTAAGGTAAACCGCCCGCCAGACGCTCAGCTGGAACTCCTTCATGGCATCGAACAGGCTCTGCATGAGATGCAGCCAGACGAAATTGTGGGTTGCGCGGGCGATGACGATATGAAAGTTTGCATCCAGGTCCTCGGATTGTTTCAGGCCATCCAGATTGCGCCGCATACCGTCAACGATCTCCTCCAGGCGCCGCAGGTCTTCAGGCAGGGCCCGTTCGGCGGCGTAATAAGCGGTCCAGGACTCCATCCCCTTGCGGACCTCAATCACATCCAGGGCACGCTCCTGTTCAAGACGAATCAGCTCCGTCAGAGGATTCACGGCAGCTGTTTCCACCAGTGACATAACGACCGTGCCGCCACCCTGATAGGACATCAACAGCCCGGCTGCAGCCAGTATGTTGAGGGCTTCCCGCACCGATGGACGTGAGACCCCGAACATCTCGGCCAGTTCCCGTTCCGGCGGGAGTTTATCCCCCGGAGCAAACTCTCCGGCCAGGATGGATGAGCGTATCTGGTCGGCGATCTGTGACGAAACTTTTTTCGGTTTTATGGGCTGGAATTTCATCCGGATCCAATCATGCAGAAGACAGTGACATTGCAATCCCTTTTATCTACAACATTTCATGCAAGCATGCAACCGTAACAGTCTCTTCTCATGTCGTTGCTATTCACAAAACACCACGGCACTTTGATTTCCCTCGCTTTTGTGGTACCTGTTGATCATGGGAAATCTGCTCGATAATTATTACCAAATGGTCGCCCGTGTGGATGCCCTCTGCCGTGGGATTCAGGACGTGCTCTCCAGCCAGATCACCTGCAGTGAGGGGTGCAGCAGCTGCTGTACGGCAATCACCCTCTTTCCGGTGGAGGCGGCTGCCCTGCGTGCCGCCCTCGAAGCCCTGCCGCAGGCGGATCGGACCGCCATCCTGCGTCATGTCAGTGAGCACGCGGGAGAAGAACGCTGCCCCTTGCTCGAAGATCACCGTTGTCTGCTGTATGACGCCCGCCCGATCATCTGTCGCACCCACGGCCTCCCGATTCTCTATGCCGATGGCAGCGAACAAAAGGCCGACTGCTGCCCGCTTAACCTGACAGAATCCGAACAGCCGGTTTCCGGTTCCGCCATCATTGATCTCGATCGCCTCAATACGCTCCTTGTGGCCGTCAATGCCCTTTTTCTCTCCCACGCCGATGCCAACGGCCTGCCCGAACGGCTGACAATTGCCGAAGCCTTGAAAGTGAAACCATGACCACCATCCGTTTGAAAAAGCACGAAGACCGTCGCATCAGAACCGGTCATCCCTGGGTGTTCAGCAATGAGATCGAGCGGATCGACGGGGCGCGCGATGCCGGCGTTGCTGCGCAACTCTTCGATGCTGCCGGAGGTTTTCTGGGCTGCGGTTATTACACCCCCCATTCACTGATCGCGTTCCGGCTGCTCTCCCATCGGCTGGAGGATGTGGACGGCGTTCCGTTCTACGAACGGCAAATTTCCGCTGCCCTGGCGCAACGGCGGGGCATCTACCCGACCTTGCAGACCTTTCGTGCCGTGTATGGCGAAAGTGACTTTCTCCCGGGGCTGGTGGTTGATAAATACGGTGACTATCTCTCCATCCAGATCCTGTCCGCTGGCATGGAACGGAGGCGAGATCTGCTTGTGGAGGCTCTGCAGCGGGTCTTTGCTCCACAGGGGATCATTGCCCGTAACGACGTGGCGGTACGTGCCCTGGAAGGTCTGGAACAAGGGATCGCGGTCCTGACCGGTGAGATCCCCGAGCAGGTGGAGATGGAGGAAAATGGTCTGCGTTTCCTGATCAACCTGCGGGAGGGGCAGAAAACCGGCGGGTTCCTGGACCAGAAGCAGAATCACCTGCTGTTGCGTGATATCTGCCAGGGCAGGGCGGTGCTGGATTGTTTCTGCTACACCGGCAGCTGGGCCGTGCATGCCGGGCATTTCGGGGCTGCTTCGGCCCTGGGGCTGGATATCTCGGCGCGGGCCGTGGAACTGGCGTCACGCAATGCCGCCTTGAACGGGGTGGCAGAGCGGGTGAGCTTCGAGGAGTGTGATGTCTTTGAACGGTTGCGTTCGCTCAAGCACGAAGGGAAGAAATTCGGGGTGATCGTCATGGACCCGCCCGCCTTCGTCAAGAGCCGCAAGCAGATCGCCGAGGCCACCAAAGGCTACCTGACCGTCAATCGCCGCGCCCTGGAACTGCTGGAGCCGGGCGGGTATCTGATCACCTGCTCCTGCTCGTTTCACATGGGGCGCGAGGCCTTCCGCGAGATGCTGGTCACTGCCGCCCGCCTGGCCAAGCGCGAGGTGCGGCTGGTCGCCACCTGTTCCCAGGCCCCGGATCACCCGGTATTGCTGTCGTTTCCCGAGTCCGAGTATCTCAAGTGCTTTGTGCTGCAGGTGATTTGATTCGCGAACAAAGGGTGCTTGATGTATGAGAATGACCACAACCCGGTAACGCCAAAGGGCGGATATGAACAAACAGTCAGATTGAATCTGCTGCCGATTGACACTTGAATAAATTCCCCAAGAGCTCAGTTTCTGCTTCAGTCGGCGACGAATCTGTTTGCCTATAGGATTAATTGAATCCCTTTGGTGCTCTAATTGCATGGTATAACGCTATTGATTAAATGCCGTTTACGGAGGATGTTTAATGTCCATGCCGCCTACACCCAAGTTTCATTTCCCGCCACGCTGTATCGAACTCACCATCATTACGATTCTCAGCATTGTTTCCTTGAGTTCATCCATTTCCGCGACAACACGTTCTCTCAACCTGAATGGTTCGGGAGGCGGGACCGTCACAAGTGATCCGCCGTGTATTTCCTGCACTACCGCAAGCTGCTCGGATTCACGGGGATAACGTGAGTAAAATTCAAGGTAAGAGGGGCGTTTTATGCGACTGAAATTTATTGTATCAATCGTTTTTGCTGCTTTGCTGTCATTTACGGTATTTGCTACTGCAGCTTCAGGGGCAGTAAAGATTATTGAAAGCGGCGTGCAATTCCCAGATGGTTCAGTCCAGACAAAATCTGCGGCTCTCCCCGGTTGTTTAACGGATGGAGAGGTCCTGGTTTTTAAAAACAACAGTTGGTACTGTGGAACTGTCATGCCTGTTACTAACGGGGTCGCAACGTGTGTTAGCAGTCTATGTACTATAAACGCCTGTTTGCCCGGAACCGGAGATTGTGACGGCAAACTTGCTACCGGCTGTGAAGCTGTACTTGATACCAACCAGAATTGCGGGGCTTGTGGGAATATTTGCGTCGGCTTACAGACCTGTGTGGTTGATAAATGTGTAGGTGCTACAAATCTTGCTTTCTTGCAGCAGCCCAGCAGTGCGTTGGCTGGTGCAACCCTTAGTCCTTCATTGTCTGTGCGGTTGCAGGACGCTGGCGGTAATCCGGTTTCCTCAGCCGGTGTCAGCATCAGTTTGGTAATCTCGAATTCGGCAGGGGCTACCCTCTCCGGCACCTTAACACAGCCTACCAATGCCTCTGGTGTCGCAACATTCAATAACCTGAGTATCGATAAGGCTGGAGCGGGGTACACGCTTACAGCGATTTCCTCAGGACTGACGTCAGCGACTTCCCTTCCGTTTAATATCACTGTGGCCCCTCCCACGGGTTGGACTAACGTAAAGATGGGCGGCGGCGGGTATATCCCCGGCATCATCTACCACCCGACCGTGGCTAATCTGCGCTACGCTCGAACCGACATGGACGGCGTGTACCGGTGGGACAATAGCACTTCCAAATGGACTGCACTCACCGATGCGTTTGCTCCGGAGGATGGAGGCAATGAGGGTGCCGAGAGCCTGGCAGTCGATCCCACGGATGCAACCAAGGTGTACATGACGACGAGCATGGCAGTCTCGTATGGAAACGGGCGGTTCTATTACTCGTCCAATCAAGGCAACACCTGGAACTACGTGACTCTTCCTTTTCCGATCGGGTCGAACAATCAGGGCCGGGCGATCGGCGAGCGGCTGATGGTCGACCCCAATCTTCCCTCGACGCTGTTTTATGCATCGCGGACGGCGGGGCTGTGGAAAAGCACAGACAGCGGACTGAACTGGAGCCAGGTCACATCGCTGTCTTCGTATGTGATGTCGTCTACCGACATGACTAACTCCAACGGCGGGAGTCCCATCGGGGTGGAGTTCGTTGCGTTTGACACCACGGTCCCGACGACAGGCTTCACGCCCACGGGGAGCGCCACCCAAGCCATCTACATCGGAGTCGCCCCCGACTACAAAGGCCTGGCGGGACTTTCTTCCTACCTCTACAAATCGACCGACGGTGGAGCCACCTGGACGGGGATCACCATTCCCGCTGCGGTGACGAGTGCCACGACCGGCACCCCTGCTGTTCCGGTTTTGCCTTATATGCCGCACATGGTTCGGGCCGCTGACGGAATGTTCTACGTGCCTTTTTCCTCAAGCTCGGGTCCTGGCAGCAGCGCGCCCTCGTGGTTGTATAAGTTCGACGGCACGAATTGGACTCAACTGATCGCCTCCGGCTCTGGATACTTTGGTGGTATCGGCGGCCTCTCGGTTTATGGCTCCGGTGCGACAACGAAGATTGCTTTTGGCGTATCCGGCACGTGGGGGGATGGTTCCTGGGTCCAGATTGCGATGGCCTCCGCCGACGATGGACAAACGTGGCACGAAATTGGAAGGTCCGGTGACACCAACGGAAGCCTGAATTACCACGACGTGAGCAGTTACTGGGGATGGGTCGACACTCTGCAGATCGATCCTTTCAACCCGAATCACGTGTCGTATGGGATCGGCGGCGGGATCATGTCAACCACCGATGCCTTCTCGTTAGGGTGGCTTCCTCACTGGACCTTCGACGTCAACGGCATCGAGGAAATGGTCAACCTGGTGATGACGGCACCGCCCTCCACGGCCTCGTACGTTCTGCTCAGCGGGCACGGCGATACCGGCCTGTACGTCAATACCTCGCTGACGAGCTCGGCAAACAATCGCTCACCCGGTTTGGGCGGCGGAAATGGAACCGGAATCGACATGGCGTGGAACAACCCCGCCTACATCGTGGCCGTTGGAACCTTCACCACATCCAAAGGGGCGTACTCGAACGACTCGGGTGTCACCTGGACGAACTTCCCGACGGTACCCCCGACCGCCTCGAATACCGGGGATCATTCCAGAGTCGTGGTGACCGCCGACGGTTCCAATGTGATCTGGTCGGTCGCGGGTCAGATTCCCTACTACACGACCAACAACGGGGCCACTTGGCTGGCCACCAACCTTCCGGCACCAATGGCGGCGTACAACGCCTCCTATCATATTGCTGCCGACCGAAAGAACCCGCTCAAGGTTTACGCCTACGACCATGGCGGAGATTGGTGGAATCCTGCTGGTTCAGGAAAGTTCTACTATTCCGCGGATGGGGGACACACCTTCACCGCCAGTGCGCAAAACTGGGACCCCTACGGGTTCAACAACACCGACCTGGCGGTCAACCCCTTTGCTGAGGGCGATCTCTGGCTGGCGGACGCCAACAACCTGTGGCATTCCGTCGACTCTGGCGTCACCTGGACGAAGCTGACAGGCACATTGGTCGGGACAGGAAACACGACCCAGCACGGCGCCATGAAAGTCGCTCTGGGAGTGCCTGCTGCGGGTTCATCCTACTCGGCAGCCGTCTACTTCGTGGGAAGACTGCTCACTGGCGGAGTCTACGTCTACGGCGTGTATCGGTCTGACGACGCAGGGGCTCATTGGACCCGGATCGACGACGACAATCACCGATACGGCGGTGTTGGCGGCATCGTCGCCGATACGAGCGTCTACGGACGGGTGTTCCTGGCTGGTCGAGGAATGAACTACAATTTCTGAAGGATAGGAAATCCAAAGGGCCTTCGGGAAAAGGGGGGGCAAAGGGGTCTGGCCCTGAGGCTTCTCCACTGGATTGTTACTGCTACACCGGCAGCTGGGCCGTGCATGCCGGGTATTTCGTGGCTGCTTCGACCCTGGGCTGGATATCTCGGCGCGGGCCGTGGAACTGGCGTCACGCAATGCCGCCTTGAACGGGGTGGCAGAGCGGGTGAGCTTCGAGGAGTGTGATGTCTTTGAACGGTTGCGTTCGCTCAAGCACGAAGGGAAGAAATTCGGGGTGATCGTCATGGACCCGCCCGCCTTCGTCAAGAGCCGCAAGCAGATCGCCGAGGCCACCAAAGGCTACCTGACCGTCAATCGCCGCGCCCTGGAACTGCTGGAGCCGGGCGGATACCTGATCACCTGTTCCTGTTCGTTCCACATGGGGCGCGAGGCCTTCCGCGAGATGCTGATCACTGCCGCCCGCCTGGCCAAGCGCGAGGTACGGCTGGTCGCCACCTGTTCCCAGGCCCCGGATCACCCGGTGTTGCTGTCGTTCCCCGAGTCCGAGTATCTCAAGTGCTTTGTGCTGCAGGTGATTTGATCCATTTCAAGGTGTGTTTGCATTGTGCTTGATGTGCCTTGTTGGTTCAAATTGTAAATTGAATTGACAATTTGTACCAATGTGCTACTGTCGCATCATGATCAGACGAACGGCACACGATACCATTATGCGACTGGCCAGGGGATTCCCGGTTGTCGCCATTACCGGCCCACGCCAGTCGGGCAAAACAACCCTTGCCAGAAGCGCTTTCCCCCACAAGCCATATCTGACCCTCGAAGACCCGGACACGCGCTTGCTTGCTGAAAGCGATCCGCGTGGACTTCTCTCTGCGTACCCTGACGGCCTGATCATCGATGAGGCCCAGCGGGCACCGCTACTTTTCTCGTATCTGCAGGGCGTCGTTGATAACAATCTGGTTCCGGGAAAATACGTCCTGACCGGCTCTCAACAGTTTGGCCTCCTTTCTGAAATAACCCAGTCTTTGGCCGGCAGGGTGGGGTTGGTGCAGTTGCTTCCCTTCGCCATGAACGAATTGGAGTCCGCTGGTAAACTGACGGATGATGTCGACCGCCTTATGCTGTATGGGATGTATCCCCCGTTTTACGACCGTGATCTAGCCCCGTCGGACTGGTTGCCTGCCTACGTCAACACCTATATCGAAAGGGATGTGCGCCAGCTTATCAACGTGCGAGACCTTTCCGCCTTCCAGCGTTTCATCAGGATGTGCGCTGCGCGCACTGGCCAATTGCTCAATCTGTCCTCCCTGGCCTCGGACTGCGGCATATCCCACAATACGGCTGCCGCATGGATCTCGGTGCTTGAGGCGAGTTACGTCGTTTTTCTGCTGCGCCCTCATTTCAGCAATTTCAACAAGCGGATGGTCAAAACCCCAAAGCTCTATTTCATTGATACCGGACTGGCGGCCTGGCTGCTGGGAGTGCGCGAGCAAGAGCAGTTGGTCTTCCATGCCCAGCGGGGAGCGCTGTTTGAGAATCTGGTCGTGATGGAATTTCTCAAAGCGAGGTTCAACAAGGGGCAACAGGCTGATCTTCATTTCTGGCGTGACAGCAAAGGATTGGAAGTTGATCTGCTGCTTGATGACGGCATAACTCTCAAGCCGGTTGAGATAAAATCCGGCCAGACCATAGCCGCCGATTCACTTGTGTCATTAAAAAAATGGTGTGATTTGTCCGGTACTTCAGGCAGACCGGCGTGGCTGGTGTATGGCGGTACAAGCGAATTGGCCAATGGAAACATTGCCATCATTCCGTGGCGTAAGTTGGCATCAGAGATAGTTGCGTGATTGGTGCAGGTCTATGCGGGATTGCAGGAATAAAGAAAGAGGTTATACCATGATCAAAGGCAGTGAAAGACGCCAACCGGACCATCCGGTCGACCGCATCTTCGTAGACCGCTGGTCGCCACGTGCCATGTCGGGCGAGGAGATACCCCGCGAGGTGCTGCTGAGGTTGTTCGAAGCGGCCCGCTGGGCGCCGTCGTCCATGAACAATCAACCATGGCGCATGCTCTACGCATCCCGTGACAGTTGCCATTGGCCGCTGTTCTTCGACCTGCTGGTGGACAGCAACAAGGTCTGGTGTGGTCGCGCCGCGGCGCTCCTGGTTGTTATCTCGAAAACCACCTTCGACAACGACAAGCCCTGCCGTACCCACTCCTACGACAGCGGGGCGGCCTGGATGAGTCTGGCACTGCAGGGCAGCCTGCTGGGCCTTGTGGTGCATGGCATGCAGGGATTCGATTACGAGCGGGCCAGGATTGCCTTGGCAATCCCGGCGGAATTCCAGGTGGAAGCCATGGCAGCTATCGGCAGACCGGGCAAGGTTGATGAACTGCCGGAGCTGCTGCTGGCCCGGGAAACGCCCAATGACCGGAGACCGCTGACGCAGAGCATCTGCGAAGGCCCGTTCTCCCTGTGACGGGTTGAATGCCTATGCCACCACGCTCCTTTGTCATCGGCGATATCCACGGCTGTGCCGCCACCCTGCGGCGGCTGGTTGATGGTGCCCTCCGCCCGTTACCCCATGACCGCATCTACCTGCTGGGTGACCTGATCGACCGGGGACCGGACAGCAAGGGGGTGCTGGATTTCATCTTCGAGCTGCAGGAGCGCGGCCTGTCTGTCAGCTGCGTGCGCGGCAACCACGAAGAGATGTGCCTGCAGGCGAGTGTGGATCATTACTACCTGAACCTGTGGACCGCCAACGGCGGCCTGGACACTCTGGAAAGCTTCCAGGCCGACGGTCCCGGCGATATCCCCCACCTCTACCGTGCATTTCTGGGGTCACTCCCGCTCTACATCCTTCTGGACAACTTTGTCATTGTCCATGCCGGTCTCAATTTCGACACACCAAGTCCCTTCGACGACACCGGTGCCATGCTCTGGACACGTTCCGCAGTTGTCGACCGGCAGCGCATTGGCGGCCGGCGGCTGATCTGTGGCCATACGCTGGTCACGCGCAGCCGGCTCGAAGCGTCACTGGAGAGCAGCAAAATCATGCTCGACAACGGCTGCGTATTTGTGGACCGGCCCGAGTTGGGTTCCCTGGCAGCGCTGGAGCTGGAGACCATGCAGGTGTATTACCAGGAAAACATCGACCTGTAGCTTTTCTGGACGTATTGCAGTTTCGTCAGGGTAAGTGCGGTTACGCCCGCCGATGAAGAGCGGGCCTGGGATATCTTCGGCACATACCGGGATCAGGATTTCAGCTTTGTGGATTGCACCAGCTTTGCCGTGATGGAGCGCATGAAGCTTTCCACGGCCTTTGGTTTTGACCGGCATTTCTCGGTGATGAAGTTTGCTGTCGTACCGGGAAAAGGGATTAAGTGAGCTGGCCCTGAAAATCTCGAATAAACGAAAACAGGTTACTCTCACGGAGGCACGGAGGCACAAAGGAAAACCAGGAAATACGCTTTAAGTTTTAGGGTAATCATCAAAGACTCTTGGTTTTGACTTCCTCCGTGCCTTCGTGCCTCTGTGAGAGATAAGTTTTGATTCTTCGCGGTGCGGCGTATATAACTCGAATAATCGAAAACAGGTTACTTCCACGAAGGTACGGAAAAAATGACGGAAAATGAAATCGGGACAATTGTAGTCAATTGCGCTGTGCGCCTTCATATGGAACTTGGGCCTGGGTTACTTGAATCCGTTTATGAGGTATTACTAGCGCATTTGCTTAAAGATGCGGGTTTGAGGGTTGAGCGTCAGGTTTCGATACCGATTGAATTTCACGGTATCCGGTTTGATGAAGGATTCCGGGCAGACATGGTCGTGGAAGACAAAGTGATTCTGGAACTTAAATCAGTAGAATGCATCAACAATGCACACAAAAAGCAGGTTTTAACGTATCTGAAATTGGCAGGTATGAAGCTGGGTTACCTGCTTAATTTTGGTGATGAACTGATGAAGGACGGTATTACCCGTGTACTGAACGGCAAACTCGAATAATCGAAAACAGGTTACTCTCACGGAGTCACGGAGGCACAAAGGAAACCGGGAATTAAACATCAAAGGCTCTTGGTTCTGGCTTTCTCCGTGCCTTCGTGCCTCTGTGAGAGATAAGTTTTTGACGACGCGGTGTGGCGAAGGCGGCGTGTGGGGAATGGTTGGTTGACTTTTTGGGTGTTTGTTAATACTGTTGCGGTGGGCGCTAACGTGATCTTTTCTTTCTTCGACAAATCCATGAACGTTTGCAACATGGTCGGCACGCCCGGTTCCGGTTTCGGCCCGAGCGGGGAAGGTTACTTCCGGTTGTCGGCCTTCGGCCATCGCGAGAATGTGATTGAGGCGGTGGAGAGGATAAAGAAGAATTTGAAGTAGGATGATAAGAAAGGGCGCCCGTTGCGGCGCCCTTTGCTTTTTATATTGGGAATCTGTAGTATGTCCCCGGAATTTCGCAATACATAAGTAATTCAGTGACGATAGTTTTATAGTCCGAATACGACCGTTCTTAGGCAATAGAGGTAGGGTTTATGAAAATTCCATTTAAGGTTTCTGCACGAACTGCTCGGCTAATTGGTAGGGAAAATGTCGCGAATGCAGAAGGTGCAATTATTGAATTAGTGAAAAATGCTTATGACGCAGACGCAAAGTTTTGCCTGCTGTATATAGATAGCAAATACGAAACAGTCCCAGCTGAAATCTCAGATATTGAATTTAATGATCTTTTGAAACACAAGAGCTGTCCGCCAATTATGACCAGTGCGTATATTCTTGTTGGTGATAAATACATTCTCTCAGACACGACTGAAGAAGAAATGGGGCAATTGAGTAAGTTTATTCAAAGTCTTCAAACGCTATTTATCATTGATAATGGTGAAGGAATGTCCGATTCCATCATTCGTGATTATTGGATGACTATAGGTACGAACAATAAACAGAGAGATATTTTGACCTATAACGGCAGGGTTAAAGCGGGTGAAAAAGGGATTGGCCGATTTGCACTTGATCGGCTTGGAGGTAATTGCCAGATGATTACTGTTCCAAATCCCAAAGCGCACACCATAGATGCTGGCGTTCAGGGATATGAGTGGACGGTGTCGTGGAGTGATTTTGATGGTGATGGGAAGTGTATCGAAGATGTCACTGCCAATCTTGAAACGCTTAAAACTGTGAACTTTAAGGAAGAAGTATTTGAGATACTTTCCGAACAGCCACATGCGACTTCGTTTCTTCAACATAAGAAAATTGAACATGGGACTAAGATATGTATTGAAGACCTAAGAGACCATTGGAATAAATATCATGTTCAGAGATTATTTCAAAACCTAGAGCATCTTATACCACCTAAGGAGGAACGAGATTTCCAAATCTTTGTTTCAGCCTCTGGTAGTCCTGAAGAATTTGGCATCATTACAGCATCTATCTGCGATGATTTTGATTACAAGGTACATGCAATTGCTGACGCAGAAGGCTCAGTTAAGATAACTATAATCAGGAAAGAGTATGATCTGAGAAAAATAAATTCAGAGGTATTCAAGCGACCCAGGCTGCAGAAAGAACCGTACACAGAAGAAATATTTCGAAATGAAGCATTCACAACAACAAGAACGTTACGTCAGTTGGTTCCTGGATATGGTGTGATTGATGATGACAAGGTATTAGAAAACATTGGTCCTTTTGAATTCACGTTCTACTTTATGAAAAAAACGATGTCCAAGGATGATGCAAAAAGGTTTTTCTACCGTGACTTTAATAGTTTCAGCCGTCAGAAATGGCTGGATGCCTTTGGTGGCATAAAAATATTTCGTGATAACTTTAGAATTCGCCCATATGGGGAGAAGGGTAGTAACGCTGAAGACTGGCTCAGTTTGGGAGATCGTCAGGCTGGAAGCCCAGCTGGTATTGGGAAAATGAGTGGTGGTTACAGGGTAAGGCCCTACAACGTATCTGGTGTTATCACAATATCTCGCCAAACTAATGTATTTTTTGAAGATAAATCGAGCAGAGAAGGGCTCCAGGAAACAAAGGAGTTTGATGTATTTAAGCAGGTTATTTTAGGTATTATCTCTGTATTTGAATATGATCGAAGCTTAATAGCCCGTGAATTCGATGCTTACCACAAAGAAACAAATGCAGCGGAGATACTTAGGAAACGCGCAGAAGAGATTGCCAAAAAAATTCGAGAACATAAAGACGAGGACAAAGAAAAGCAGACATATGAGGATCCTGAAAAAGAAATCCTGGCTGCGCACACTGAAAATCAAAAAGAGATTATTGAGGAATTAAAAGAAGAGCAAAAACTACTACGAGCTCTTGCAAGCGCCGGTGCTATAATATCATCTTTTGCCCATGAGCTACAGAATCTCAACACCAAACTAGTTTATAGGCTTGATGACCTCAAAAGCTTAATTACCCCATTCATTTCGGATATTCAGTTAAAAGGGTTGCCAAAATTCAAAAATCCATACATTTGCATTGATGACATAAAAAAACAGGATGAAAGGCTGAAACATTGGCTTAATTTTGCAATTAACAGCGTTCGAAAGGATAAGCGGCGAAGGAAAAATCTTGATTTGATAAATTATTTGCAAAGTTTTTCATTAGGTTGGGCGCCAGCGCTGAGTGAAAGGCACGCTTTTCTTACAATCAATCATGATAACATTGTTGAATTGAATCAACGGTACTTTGAAATAGATCTTGACTGTATTTTCAATAACTTGCTTGTTAATTCCCTTGATGCCTTCCAAAGAAAAGACGCCACTCCTGAAAGGCTTATTAATATCGGTATTACAGATCTAGACCATTCTTATAAAATAGTGTACTCAGACTCTGGCCCCGGTCTTTCAAAAGATATAGTAAATCCAGACCAGATATATGATTGTTTCTTTACTACGAAGAAGCACAAGCAAACAGGTGAGGATATTGGTACTGGGATTGGGATGTGGCTAGTAAAAACTATTGTTGAAGAAAATGACGGCATCCTGGAGCTTCTTTATCCTGAAAAAGGTTTCTCTCTCTCAATGACATTTAAAAAGAAACACAAGAGGTGAAAATGGAAAAGTACCGAATTGCTTATATAGACGAAAGCCCTGAGGATATAAGAATTTTCCAAAGATATGCTTCAGATGATTTTGAAGTCATTGAATTTGACCCGCCACAAGAATTGGAAAACTTAATTGAACAAATTTTAGGAAGCAATGTGAGAGCAATTGTCTCGGACTATAACCTCACAGAATATAAAAATGTTGCTCATTACGACGGAGTCGATGTGGTTACTGCGTTTCTCGCAATAAAACCTGGATTTCCAACCTTTGTGCTTACCTCATATGACGAAGATGCGGCCAATGAAAGCAGTGATGTAAATTTGGTTTATACAAAAGAAGCTTTGGTTGAGAATCAGGGAATACCCTTTAAAGAAAGAATCAGAAAGCAAATTGATCATTATTTAAAGAAAATAAACGATACAAAAAAAGAACTTCAAGAGTTGCTTGCAAAGCAACTCCGAGAAAAGCTGACGAGTCGAGAGGAGGAACGACTAGTTGATTTAGATGCGTTTTTAGAAAATTCGATCAATGCTGAATGTGCATTGCCTAGAGATTTAAAGTTACCATCTAATGCGGACAAGCTTAATGAGATTCTTATGAGTACGAAGCAATTACTTGAAGAGATTAAGGACTGTAAGAAATGATAAAGATTAGAAGGAAAGTCCCCCAAAGAACCTGTAAAAAAAGCTACTCCACGTATAGACCGTATAAAAGATATCTACGGGATGACTTTAATAAAAGGTGTGGCTACTGTGACGCTGATGATTTTTATTCTGGTGGAGTGCGAAGCTACCAAATAGACCATTTCGCTCCCAAAATACTGTTTCCTGAAAAGGAAACTGAATATGCTAATCTGGTGTATTCATGTTTTTACTGTAATAACGGTAAAAGTGATACTTGGTTAGCAACTACTAGCACAATTTCAGTTGTTAATGGCGAAGGGTTCATAGATCCTTGTCTTAAAGAATATGATGACCATCTTGAAAGGATGCAAGATGGTCGGATTTCTGCAAAGACAACCGTTGGAGAATTCATGATAAAGGAAATGAACCTCAACCTCAAGCGCCATTCATTGATTTGGATATTAGAGGAACTTAAAACAGTCATCATGGAAACTTGTAAACAGATCGAAGAATTGCCTGACACATCCGAAGCATTATCAAAGCTCAAAATGCGGCATTATTCGTTGTTAGAGAACTATTTTAATTACATTACATCTTACCATGCGACGTTGTAATGAAATCATCAGGTAGCTATTATACTCCATATCCAGTAGCCAAATTCGTTGTCACTCATCTTTTATCTTCTTTTCATGCAGGTGGTGCATCGTTGACTGTACTTGAGCCAAGTGCCGGTGACGGCGTATTTATTAAGGCTTTAAATTCAGTTGGTTGTACCGAAATTCTTAACTCTGCGAATATTGTAGTTGATGCAATCGATATTAATAATTCAGCCCTTTCTAAACTTCGCGAAATACCTTTGGAGAGAAATGTTAATTTGAATGTCACAGAAGGTGACTTTTTGTTAACACTAACACCTAGTCCATCTTATGATATTGTCATCGGTAATCCGCCTTACATATCTCATCATCACTTGACACAAGAACAGTTACAGGCCTGTAGTGAGATACATTCCAGTGCTGATCTATCCCATTTTAGAATTAGAAACATCTGGCCATCTTTTCTTGTGAAATGTATCCAATTGGTTAAACCAGATGGAGCTCTTGCCTTTGTCTTGCCGTCTGAATTTCTTCAAGTAAAATATGCGTTAGAGCTACAGGCGCTTGTCTTAGCCAATTTTGAGCGTGTCGAAATTTTTTCATTCGCCCGAATTCTTTTTAAAGGTATTGAGCAGGATACAGTACTTGTTATTGCATGGAAAAAATCAACAAATCCAGGGCTGTTTTTTTCTCCTGTCTTCGACGAACAAGAACTTATTCGAAATTCCTTTTCCATGGATAGACATCAAAACTCAAAATATAAATGGAGCTCCCATTTTCTTGATGATTTTGAACTCAAACTTGTAACCTCTGCATCAGATGCACTTACACCTCTTGATGATTTATGTATATCAGCTGCTGGGGTAGTAACAGCAGCAAACAACTTTTTTATTTTGAATGCCAGTGATGTATCAAATTGGGAATTAGGTGACTATGCGCGGCCAATAATTAAGTCGGGAGCCCACGTATCACGACTTATCCTTATTGAAGACAGAGATATTCAAAATGTTAGCGAAAGGGAATTGCCCTGTTATCTTATAGACCTTAACCATGTAGAATCATTGGATGAATCGCTGCGCAGATACTTAGAGCACGGCGAGTTAGCCGGCTTACCAAACCGTCACAAATGTACAAAACGAGTTAATTGGTACAAAGTTCCTAATATATGGTCCTCTGAAGTCATTTTTTTCAAAAGAGCGCACAAAATACCGAAATTTTTGCTAAACAAGGCAGATGTGCTTGTAACTGATACAGCATACAGGGTCAGAGTAAAACCAGGAGTTGATCCATTGTCACTAGTGTCTTCTTTCTACAATTCACTTACTCTTACATTGGTAGAACTTGAAGGTAGGTCATATGGTGGAGGCGTGCTTGAATTAACTCCTAACGAGTTTCGAAAGGTTCGAATTCCACATTTTGAGCATGACCAAAGTTATTTTGATACAATCAATAAAATGGTTGAAGATGGTACAGACTTTGAAGATATTATATGTTTTAATGATACTGAAATTCTCACCAAAAAACTTCAGTTAAGTACTGAGGTAGTTTCTAAATTACGCCATATACGTGAGAAGCTGTTATCTCGTAGGCTTATGAAAAATAACTATAACCAAACATAAAATAGAAGGGAAACTGGGGACACCCCCTGTATTTCAATCAAAAGGCGGCCAATTGGCCGCCTTTCCTGTTTACACCAAACTACGACGCATATTTCTCCAACAACTTCCTCGCAAGACCATGTAGTTCCACGTTTGCCAGCGCGACCACTTTTTTCTTTACCGAACGGGAATAATACTCCTGTTCCGTCTTTGTCAGGGGCAACCCTTCCAGCCTCTTCTTGAACAACTCCTTCTGCTTCGGCGAAAACATTTGCGACAGGGCAAAGGCCAGGGAATACTCCTCGTACTTTTCCTTGCGCTGCCTGCTCTTGACGTCATTCTGTGATCCGCAGCGGACTGAAATATGTTCCTGACATCAATCCTCCAACCTATCTCCAGCCGACCGGTAGACGGCAAGATTTTCCCGCTTGCCGACGGCCACAACAATCACCACAATGTGCTTGTCGTCAACCTGGTAGACAAGCCGGTAGCCGGCGTTTTTCAGCTTGATCTTGTAGCAGTCGGGCATACCGGAAAGCTTGGCCGACGCGACACGGGGCCGAACCAATCGCTCGGCCAGCTTTTTCTTGAACTGTTCGCGAATCGTACCGTCGAGCTTTTGCCACTCTTTGAGAGCCGACTCTTTGAATTCGAGGTTATAACTCATCGAGGGAAACTTTGACGGTCGGTTCGTTCGCTCTCTCCTTGACGAGGCGGGAAAGCTCGTAATCCTCGAATTTCTCCATCAGTGTTTCAAACGCCTCTGCCGGGATGAGGTAGGCGCTGGGCTTGTTGTGGTTGAGAATGGCGACTGGTGCGCCTTCTGCCTCATTGATAATGCGTGAGGGATTTTTTTTCAGGTCGCTGATGCTGACGGAAGCGCGCGCGAAAATTCGATCCATAAATGACCTCTTTAATAACCTTATTTGAGGTTTAAATATAGGTCACATTTCCCGCGACGGCAAGAAATTATTACTCACGCGACGACACAACGAAAATAATTTTCATTATTTAATCCCGTACGACTTTATGCAGGATGGACAGGATGACTCCTGATTCAGAAGCCTTTTATCCTGTATATCCTGTTCATCCCTGTAAGATCGGATCTTTTGTCGACACGACTACAGCCCGGTAACCTCCCGCTCCTTGGGATACTCAACAACGATCCCGAAGGTCAGTTCCCGCTTTTCTCCCGCTTTCAGCAACAGCTTCCAGGTCAGGCGGCCGTCCGCCTTGATCTCGTCCGGCTTGATGGATGGCTCGTCAAGGGTTACCTTGATCTCGCTGTCCCCGGCCAGCGGCAGCTGGTCGCGGAGCGTCACGGTCTGGCTCTCGGGACGGAAATTGGCCACTTCGATCCGATAGCGGTAGGTCATGCGGTTCTTGCCGAACATCCCTGCTTCCTTGTGCTGTTTCAGCTCTTCACGCTTGACGGTGACCTGATCGTCGGCCCCGAAAAAAAGCTCGAACTTCTCGCCGGCCGCCACCTTCTTGAGCTGGGCACTGCCGGTAAAGGTGGTGCCGGTAAAGATATTCACCGGTCCGGGGAGGAGCGGATAGCTCGCTTTGTTGACAATCTCCGAAGTGAGGAAGACGAAGGGGGAGAGCTTGGGCACCGCCAGGAATTCGAGACTGACCGGAAGCTGTTCCATGGCGACGACGTTTGCGTGCTGGGAATTGTCGGAGGGGACGTCCACGGGACGGGGGACATGGAAGCTGACGGATGTCTGCTCGCTCTGTACCTCGGAGGTCAGGTATCCGGCCGGGACAGTCTCCTGTTTGGCCTCAATCTCGGCCGTGTCGTTCCCGGCTCGGGACTTCATTGCACGTAGCGGGGCGGATGCCGGTGCGGCCATGTACGCCATCGCCGCAGCGGGGTGGTAGAATGAGACCCTCCAGGGATACAGTTCGGGTGGCGCCCCGTTGACAGATGGCCGGGCGGTGGAGAGGCTCAGGTGCACATCGTTCCAATCCTCGCCGGTCTGCTGGCGGACCAGTGCCCGGAAGGTCAGTCCGGCGGTCGTGCCGTCCGGTGCCAGGCGCACGTCATAGGCCGGTTCCCAACCCGCCCGAGAGGTGACGGCCGACAGGTTGAGGGAAAAACCGCCAGCACGGGAAACCTCCAGGGCGACCTCTGCTGTTTTTGACTCTTTCCGGCCTGATCCGCTGGCCTCGTTGCGCTGTTGCCGGAGCGCGTCGATCTTGTCCTTGATCTGCTGTTTTCCGGTCTCAAGATCGCGGCTCTGTTCCTCGATCCTGGTCACCCCGGATCCCACGAAGCTGGAGGCGTCCAGCAGTTCCGCCGCAGTGGGACGGCCGATGGCCAGTTCCTTGGAGATGCGGTCTCCCCACGCGACGCGGATCGAATCCAGAAAGGCCTTCTGTGCCATCAGTCCGGCCTTCTTTGCATCCAGGCCACCCGCTTGCCGTTCAAGGGTGCGGATCTCATCATCAAGCTCCTTAACCCGTTTTTCCCCGCTCTGTTCCAGGAATACCCGTTTAACCTCCAGCCCGGCAATCGTCACGCCGGCAGTCCCTTTCCCTTCAACCCGGACGGAATCATCCTGGATCAGGGTTGGCAGCTTGTCGAACGTGACCAGGTAACTGCCCGGTTTGAGGTTCAGGCTGGCGGTGCGGGTCGTCATGGCCCGGTCGGGATAGACGGTGACGGTCGTGATGCGGGGTGTCGTCTGCAGGCGCTGCAGGTCTGAGCCGAAAGCAATGGCCGGCACCAGCAGCAGGGCCAACAGCAGGGTACAGCGGGAGGCGGGTGTCATGGGTATCTCCTTGGTTGTGCGTGGGGTCATGCGTTATCCGGAAACGAAGTATACCAGAAACAGGACGTCATGCACGTGGAGATACTTATGGAGAATGGAGTTACCCACCTTTTTTAGCAGGCCGCCAGCCGTAAAACGGGCGTTGCTGCTGCGGATAGTGCATGGAAGGGAGGATGAATTACGACAGCCCTGCCGGATTGTATCTATCCGGCAGGGCTGTCATTTTTTCTGCTATTTCGTTGAACGGGGTCGCGGTGTTCGAGCGGCGCCCCCGGGACGTTTGCCCTGAAACGGTCTGGCCTCTGATCTGGCCGCCGGTTTCGCACCAGGTTTTGCAGCCCGGGCCGGCTTGTCGCGCTGCTCGGGGGTAGCGCCTGTCTTTGGCCTGGGGCGTGCGCTGGGTTTTGTCCCTGGTTTTGCCTCCGGTTTTGGTCCCGATTTCATCCATGGCTGTTTGTTGCCACCCGATTTGGACATACCCGGTTTCTGGGGGCGGGCGATGCTGACGACAATTTCCCGGTCGATCAGGTAGGTGCCATCCAGGGTCTCGACTACCTCCTCGAGACTGATGCCGGCGGCCATGCGCACGTAGCCGCAGCGCTTGAATTCTCCGGTTTCCGGGTCGATGATCAGGTGCACGGAGGTGACGGTGCCCATCACGGAAAACAGTTTCCAGACGTCTTCCTCGGTGGCGTTTTCAGAGATATGTCCGACATAGATTTCTTTTGCCATGAAAGTTCCTTTGTGTGTGAGTTGCGTTACTGCTGTTCGCGATGAATCGCAAACGGTCCCCAAGCCTGGTCGATTGACATGAGCTCCAGGGTATTGATATTGACATGGGGCGGGCGATTCACTACCCACTGTACCGTCTCGGCGATATCCGCGGCGGTCAGCGCCTCGGTGCCCGCATAGACCTTGGCGGCCTTCTCCTCGTCACCCTTGAAGCGCACGGTCGAAAACTCGGTCTCGGCCATGCCGGGCTGGATGCAGGTCACCCGCACCCGTGTCCCCAGCAGGTCGCAGCGCAGGTTGCGCGAGAACTGGGTTACGAAAGCCTTCGTGCCGCCGTAGACGTTGCCGCCAGGGTAGGGCCAGGCACTGGCCGTGGAGCTGATGTTGACGATGTGGCCGCGGTTGCGGGCCACCATGCCGGGCAGGATCAGGCGGGTGCAGTACATTACGCCCTTGATGTTGGTGTCCACCATGGTCTCCCAGTCGTCCAGGTCCACCTGGTGGGCCGGCTCCAGCCCCAGCGCCAGGCCGGCGTTGTTGAGCAGCACGTCGATCTCGCGGAATTGTTCCGGCAGTGCGTCTACCGCTCCCTGTACCGCCTGGCGGTCGCTCACATCAAGCGGAACGATGTGGACTGCGCAGATGCTGGATAGCTCCTCAAGCAGCCGGATGAGAGGATCGATGCGTCGTGCGGTCAGGATCAGGCGATTGCCCGGTCGGGCGAAGACGCGGGCGCAGGCTGCGCCGAATCCGGACGATGCCCCGGTGATGAAGATGGTTTGTCCGCTCATGTCGAGACCTCCTTTTCTTACCCCGTTTATCCAGGTGTGTTCACGTTGGCATGAGCCTGTACCGCTGCCAGCAGACCCTCTTGTTCAATGCCATGCCGCTCGCAGAGCTCCAGTAGGGCGTCCGGCAGAGGGGCGCAGACGGTCAATGTTACGTTGTCAGGCCTCTGCAGGACTGTTCTGAATGAGTGCAGGGCGAATCCCTCGTAATCCGGCAGCTCTTGGCTGCCGTGGCGCTTGTCTCCCAGCACGGGGTGGCCGATGCTCTCCAGGTGTCTTCTGATCTGGTGCATGCGGCCGCTGATCGGGACGACCGCCAACAGGGTGCAACCGGCTCCGGTGGTCATGATCTCGTAGCGGGTCTCGGATTCCTTGTCGTCCAGCGGCACGTTGATCACGCCGCTCGTTGGCGGCGATCCCTCCACCAGGGCCAGATAGAGCTTGTCCAGGCCGGTCTCCTTGACCTGCCGGCCGTAGATGCCGGCCGAGGAGGAGCTTTTGGCGAGGATGACGGTCCCGGAGGTCCCCCGGTCGAGGCGGTTGACCGGATACAGTTTGCACGGGGTGCCGCGCCATTCCATGTAGGCGGTGCCCTGTTCGACCAGGTCGTCTTCCAGTTCGGCGGTCCGGTGCATGGCCAGGCCGGCAGGTTTGTTGACAATCGCGATCTGGTCATCCTCGTAGAGGATATCCAGCGCTGGCCGGTATTCACGCAGCCGGGCGGTAAAGGCAGAGCTCTCTTTGACGGTGACGATGTCGTCACGGTAGAGAAAGGTATCGGCTGTTGCAGCAGTTCCATTCAATTTAACGGCGCCGCTTTTGATCAGTTTACGGGGATAGCCGAGGGCTGCCGTCGGCAGGAGCGTGCGCAGAAAACTCTCCAGCCGGCGGCAGTGGTCACAGGGGGTGATGGTATAGGTGAGCATGGATCAGATGATCTTGTTCAGCGGATACTCGATGATGCCTTCCGCCCCCAGCTTGATCAGCTCCGGCACGATCCGGCGCACCTCTTTTTCGGACAGGATGCTTTCGATGGAAAGCCAGTCCGAGTTATAGAGATGGGAAACGGTCGGGTTCTTGAGGCTCGGCAACATGCGGGTGATCAGTTCGATTTTGTCAGCTGGGGCGTTCATCTTCAGCCCGACCATGCCTTCGGCCGCCAGAGAGGATTTCAGAAGCGTGGCGATCTGATCGATTTTGGCGCGCTTCCAGGGATCTTCCCAGGCAGATCTGCTGGCAATCAGCACCGGCACCGATTCCATCAGCTCGCAGACGATGCGCAGGCCATTGGCCTTGATGGTCGAACCGGTTTCAGTCACCTCCACAATGGCGTCGCACAGGCCATCCACTACCTTGGCCTCGGTGGCGCCCCAGGAAAATTCCACGTTGACCGGGATGTTGCGCTCGGCAAAGTAGCGTTTGGTGAAGCCGACCAGTTCGGTGGAAATGGTGGCGCCGTGCAGGTCTTCCGGGCCCTGGACCTTTGAATCGCCGTTGACCACCAGCACCCAGCGGGCCGGACGACGTGAGACCTTGGAATAGACCATCTCGCAGACTTCGATGACGTCGGAGTCATTCTCGCGGACCCAGTCGCGCCCGGCGATACCGGCATCGATCGTGCCGCGCTCCACGTATTTAGCCATCTCCTGCGGCCGGATCAGCTTGCAGTTCATCTCGCTATCGTCTACAGCAGGAAAATAGCTGCGCGACGAGATGCTGATCTGCCAGCCGGACTTCTTGAACAGTGCGACGGTTGCTTCTTCCAGGCTGCCCTTGGGGATGCCGAGGTTGAGGATCTGGCTCATTTTTTATAGACCTCCTTGGGATCAAACAGCGGGTTCGAATGCTCCACCCATTCCCCGTTTTCCCATTTTACATAGAAACAGCTGCGGTTACCGGTGTGGCAGGCGGCCGGGCCGTTCTGCCTGACCTTGATGATGACGGTGTCCGCATCGCAGTCGGTCAGCACCTCGACCACGTCCTGGGTATTGCCCGACTCCTCGCCCTTCATCCAGTATTTATTGCGGGTCCGGCTGAAGAACCAGGTCTTGCCGTCCTTGAGTGTCAGGTCGAGGGTCTTCTTGTCCATGAAGGCCACCATCAGCACTTCGCCATTCTCATGGTCCTGGATGACGGCCGGGATCAGGCCGCCCATCTTGTCAAAATCGATTTGAATCACGCTATTCTCCTTGAAGTACGTAGCCCGGATAAACCGGATAAGTGCGTTAACGAAATTATTTTTTGCCAAATAGTGAAAAAATAATTTTTAACTTACTAATAGTGCGGCAGTATATGGTTTCAGGCGAAGAAAAGCAAGCATCCCTTGATGGCGGGAAATAAAGAAAGGCGCCCTGTTGGGACGCCTTTTGAATGGTGGCTGCTCAGGGACTCGAACCCCGGACCTAGCGAATATGAGTCGCTTGCTCTAGCCAGCTGAGCTAAGCAGCCAAAAATTTAAGAACGCCTCTTCGGTCCATGGAACCAAAGAGGCGATATGTACATAAACTTACCTGCGGAACATATACCGAGATTGACCCTGTTGTCAAGCTTTTAGGATGCGAGGCAGGGAAACTTTTTCTGGTTTCCGATTCGATTGTTGCAGGGTGCATCCTTTTTGTCGCAACCACTGCTAGTTACGCTTGTCCGGCGACTGAATGCCTGTGGAAAGTTCACGGGCCAAACACTCAATATGCCGTTCATCAGTGCCGCAACAACCGCCCAGAACCTTCATTCCCATCTTGAAGTACAGTGCCGATACACTGAGTCCGAAGGTATCTGGCGCCTCTTCCACAAGTTGGGCGCTGACCTCCAGCTCCTCCGGGCTGAGGGCGGCGGTATTGGCCAGCAGGCCGATCACGCGCTTTCTGACCAGTGAAGATGAATTGTTCTCGTGCCGCAGGGCGCTACGAAAGATGGAAGCATGGGTGCAGTTGATCATATAGCCCAAGGGCGGCGGCGATACGGCTCCGTCGATGGCAGCGATGGCATCGGTTAGTGGTGTGCCATCCAACAGGGTTCCTTCCGGCCGCACCACAAAACTGATCAGATAGGGCAGCCCGGTAGCGGCCTGGGCCCGGGCCAGTCCGGTGGCCTCGCTCAGGGCCGGAAGGGTGGCCGCCAACAGGAAATCGACACCGGCCGCGGCCAGGGCATTGGCCTGCCAGGAGTGGAATTCTGCCGCCGCGCGTGCCGGCATGGCTTCCGACGGTTTATAGGCGTCCCCGCGGCAGCTCATCAGACCGCAGATGGCAACCTGCCGGGCATAGTCTCCGTAACTGTCACGCAGCCCAGCCAAAAAACGGAAGTTGTCACCGTTCAGATCCCTGCCGGCTAACCCGGCCGCCGCAATGCGATCCCGTCCAGCGCGCCAGGTGGGGGTGGAAAGCAGTAGGGGCAGGTTGTAGCGCCGGCCGATTTCCAGGTACTGACGCGCTATTGTTTCCAGAGCCGTCCGGCCTTTATCCTGGTAAACCAACGCCGAATTGACAACGTGCTCATCAAGCTGGATACCGGGCGAGCGCCGTAACCGCTCGATGACCGCGCCTTCGCCCAAGATGACCGGCGATGTTGCCAGAAGCTCTTGAAACGATACATGCGTAAAGGTCGTCATGCTGCCTCCGAACCAGAGTTTCCTGGCGAAACTATGATATTTGCGTTAATGGCATATAATACTATCAAGCCTATGAATGGTTTAGCAATATCAATGCAAGGGGGTGTTTATTGTCCGGACAATTGTAACGCCGATAGTAACGCCGATAGTGACGCAGCGCTTACCTGTGCTGGGCCTGGAACGGCCGTGCGAGCATCGTAATCACGGCATCTGCCTTTGCAGCTGTGCTATGAATCGTCAGTTTTTTATTGACATATTGTATTTTGTATATATTATTTTGAATATATTATTCAGGGGAGCTTAGATTATGAGAATGCTAGTGGCATTATGTGTGGTTTGCATCTGTTGTGGCACAGCCCGGGCGGAGACTTACCAGCTGGGCCTCAAGGATGCCATCAGGATGGGCGTTGAAAAAAACAATCGGGTCCGGGCGGCCGGATTCACGTCCGATGCTGCCCGGCAGGGGGTTGCCATGGTGACATCCCGTTACTATCCGTCTGTCTCCTTTGAAGAGAGCTTTAACATATCTAACTCTCCGACGCAAACCTTCATGATGAAACTTGATGAAGGGCGCTTTACGCAGAACGATTTTCTGATCAATAACCTCAATAACCCCGCTACGCAGCACGATTTCAAGACCGCCCTCACGGCCAGGCTTCCGATCTACGATCCTTCAATTTCTCCGGCGAGAGAGATGGCCGTTAAGGAGTCAGAGATACAGGACACCCGCTTCAACAGTTCAAAACGCGAGACCGCGTTCAGGGTTTTCAGGTTGTATCTCGCTATTCAGAAGGCCCAGGCGCGCCTGAGAGCCGTTGAACAGGCCGGCAACGAGGCGCGGGAGCATCTGCGGCTTGCGGGTGTACGCAATCAGGCCGGGGTCGGTTTGCGCTCCGATGAGTTGCGCGCGCGCACGCACCTTTCCGTGAACGAACAGCAGCTCATCAGCGCCCGGAACAACTTTGCCATTGCCAGGATGGAACTGGCCAATGCCATAGGTCTCAAGAAAAATGACAGCATCGAGATTACGGAAACTCAGCTGGCTGCTCTGCCACTGCCGCAAACCCCCGATGAACTGATCGCCTCATCTCTCGACAACAGAACTGAACTGAAGCTGGCGAAGACCGGCTATGAAAAGGCGGATGCCGCTGTACGGCTGGCCCGCAGCGGTTATCTGCCATCTCTTGGCGCCTTTGCTTCCTACCAGCTGAATTCCCGGGATACCCCCTTCAAGAGTGACAATGATTCCTGGAATGCCGGGGTTGCTCTCACCTGGCAGGTGTTTGACGGATTCCGTCGCTGTCATGATCGGGACAAGGCTGTAGCGGAGAGATCTGCCGCAGCGGAGATGCTTGAAGATACATCCCGTGAATCGGATCTGCGGGTCAGGGAGAGTTACCTGCGCAGCGAGGAAATGGGCCAGCGCTTCGAAGTTGCCCGTAACTCCCTGAAAGATGCCGAGGAGACGGTACGCCTTTTGGACAAACGTTTCGAGAATTCCCTGGCGACCATGGTCGAGCTTCTCGATGCCCAGACCGCTTTGAACCAGGCCAGGGCTGATCTCGTTGATTCGGAAGCTGATTTTGCTCTGGCGCGTGGGTATGTCTATTATACTGCAGGAACTTTTCTTAAGGAGATGACCAAATGACATATGCAGGAGAGGTCTTCAAACCGGTAGGCGGGCTTGGCTGGGTCATCACCGGCATCATGGTTGTATGTACGTTGGCTGGGTGTAGCGGAAATCATGGCGACAGCGAAAAGAAAGCCGATACGCCAGCCCCGGTCATCAAGGGCGTGCTGCTGGAAACGGTAACCACCACCACCCTGCCGGAAACAATGGAGATGGTCGGTACCGTCCGGGCCCGTACCAGTGCCGTCGTCTCCGCCCGCATACCCGGCACCATCAGTGTCCTCAAGGTGCGTGAAGGGGATCGGGTTCGCAAGGGACAGCTGCTGGTTCAACTGGATGCTCAGGAGAATCAGGCTAACGCAGCCGTTGCCGTTTCCGGCGTCGACGAAGCGCAACGCGGACTTGAAGAAGCTCGCTCCCGAAAAAAAATGGCGGACACAACCTTCGCACGCTATCAGAATCTGTTCAAGGAGCAGGCCATCAGCCGCCAGGAATTTGATGTCAAACAGACGGAACGTGATCTGGCATCCCAGGGGGTGGCACGTGCCGAGGCACGTCTCAAACAGACCCAGAGTGGATCACGGGCTGCCTCGGCCATATCGGGATATACCCGGATTCTTGCCCCCATTTCAGGCATCATAACCAGCAAGCAGGCTGATCTGGGAGCTACGGTGTTTCCGGCCCAGCCGTTGATGACCATTGAGGACGAGGGCAGTTACCAGCTTGAACTGTCGGTGCCGGAATCGATAGCGCCGATCGTGAAGCCCGGCACCGCTGTCCAGGTGACGCTTGACGCCATGAAAACTGCCTTCAATGCAAGAATTTCCGAGATCGTTCCCGCCGCAGATCCGGCCAGTCGCACCTTCATCGCCAAGGTTGCGCTGGGACAGAAGGGACTTAAATCAGGCATGTTCGGCCGGGGCGCCATCAGCCTGGGAACAAAGATCAACGGCCTGCTGGTCCCCAGGAAGGCTATTGTTGAGCAGGGTGCGCTGACATCGGTCTGGGTTGTCGATAAAAACGCTCTTGCCCGCATGCGCTTGGTGAAGGTCGGCAAAACCTTTGGCGACAACGTGGAGGTTCTTTCCGGCTTGTCCGATGGTGAGCGGATTGCGGTCGCTGGTGTAGAAAAAGTCAGCGAAGGATCAAAGGTGGAATAAGTCATGACCAACCTCGGCTTCGCAGGAAAAATTGCCCGCGCTTTTATCAATTCAAAGCTGACCCCGCTGATCGTAGGCGCCTCGCTACTGTTGGGTCTCTTTGCTATCAAGATGACCCCTCGTGAGGAGGAACCGCAGATCGTGGTTCCCATGGTGGACATTTATCTTCCGCTGCCCGGATCATCGCCGCAGGAGGTGCAGGAACGGGTGGTCAAGCCCTTCGAGTCCAAGCTGTGGGAGATCAAGGGGGTTGAATATATCTACTCCATGAGCAGGCCCGGCATGGGGATCATCACCGTGCGCTTCCTGGTGGGTCAGTCGATGGAGGAGTCGCTGGTCAAACTGTACAACAAGGTCATGAGCAACCGCGGCCTGCTGCCGCCGGGAGCCGGCGAGCCACTGGTGGTGCCGAAATCCATCGACGACGTGCCGATCTTGGCCCTGACGCTCTGGTCGGATCGCTACGACTCCGGCACCCTGCGGACTCTGGCCCGGGAAGTGGCCGATAAACTGAAGAAGAGTGAGAACAGCGCTGCGGTCGAGATCAAGGGCGGACTCTCTCGTCAGCTGCGGGTCACGCTGGACGCGCCGCGTCTGGCCGACTACGGCCTGTCGCCCCTGCAGGTGGCAGGCGCACTGCAGAAGGGTAACGCCGCTCTGCCGTCCGGTTCGTTTTCCGGCTCGAACAGGGATACGATCGTAGAAACCGGTGGCTTCCTTGATGGTGCCGATGCGGTCAAACGGCTGGTTGTCGGGGTTTATAACGGTAAACCGGTCTATCTGTCCGATGTTGCTTCCGTCCAGGACGGAGTGCAGGAGCCGGACGATTACGTCTTCATGGGTCTGGGGCCGGCTGCGCATGCCAAGGGACTATCCGGCCGTGCCGCCCATGACTACGCCGCCGTGACGATCTCCGTGGCCAAGCGCAAGGGCGCCAACGCCACCTGGGTGGCAGAGGATCTGGTCAGGAGGGTCGAATCTCTCAAAGGTACGATCATCCCCTCTGACGTACAGGTCACGATCACCCGCAACTATGGTGAAACGGCCAAGGAGAAGAACAACGAGCTGCTGTTCCACATGTTCCTGGCGGCCATCTCCGTCACGATCCTGATCGCGCTCTTCATGGGGTGGCGTGCCGGAGCGGTCGCCGCTATCGCCATCCCGGTCACCCTGGCGTTGACCATGCTGATCTTCTACCTGATCGGCTACACCCTCAACCGCATCACCCTCTTCGCCCTGATCTTCTCGATCGGCATCCTGGTGGACGATGCCATTGTGGTAGTCGAGAATATTCATCGCTACTTCACCACCACCATCATGGAACCGCTGGAAGCGGCCATCAAGGCGGTGGACGAGATCGGCAACCCCACGATTCTGGCTACCTTTGCCGTCATCGCTTCGATCCTGCCCATGGGCTTCGTGGGCGGCCTGATGGGCCCCTACATGCGCCCGATCCCGGTCGGAGCCAGCATGGCCATGCTCTTTTCCATGCTGATCGCCTTCATCGTTACCCCCTACTTCGCCTTCCGTTTCATGAAAGGCGGCTCCCATCACGGCTCAAGCGAGCCGCCGCAGGAATCGAGGCTTACGGCCTTTTACCGTCACTGGATGGGGCGTCTGATCCACGAGAAGGGTCTGCGTTACGGTTTCCTGACCACGGTAGTGGTCCTGCTGCTGCTCTCCTGTTCGCTGATCTACTTTAAAGCGGTCACCGTCAAGATGCTGCCGTTCGATAACAAGAACGAGCTGCAGGTGATCATCGATGCGCCGGATGGCACGCCGCTGGAGCAGACCGCCCGCATCACCCGTGAGATGGGCGACGCCCTGCGCACCGTACCGGAGGTGACCGATTTCCAGCTGTATATCGGCACCAGCGCCCCTTTCAATTTCAATGGCCTGGTGCGGCATTACTACCTGCGCAAGGGCTCTAATCTGGCCGACATCCAGGTCAATCTGTTGCCCAAGGATGAACGCCAGGATCAGTCCCATGCCATCGCCAAACGCATCCGGCCGCTGGTCAAGGCCATAGCCGACAAGTATGGCGCGCGGGTCAAGGTGGCCGAAATTCCCCCCGGTCCGCCGGTACTGGCCACGCTGGTGGCCGAGATCTATGGTCCGGATGACGCCGACCGCGCCGACATTGCGCGCAAGGTCAGGGATATCTTCGCCAGAACGGCTGGCGTGGTAGATGTGGATATGTACCGCGAAGATGACCAGCGCAAAGTGACCTTTGCCGTGGACAGCGAAAAAGCAGCCCTCTCCGGGATTGCCGTAGAGGATGTCGCCCGGACCCTGGCCATTGCCCTGGGGGGGCAGAATGTCGGCATGCTGCACCTGCCCAAAGAAAAGGAGCCGGTCTATATCAATCTCCGTCTTCCAGCAGGACAACGGAGCTCTGTAGCTGATCTCTCCGCGATCTATTGCACCGGCCAGAAGGGGAGCGTGCCGCTCTCCCAACTGGTGCGCGTTTCAACGGGCAACGAGGCCAAGACCCTCTACCGCAAAAACCTGAAGAACGTGATCTACGTGATCGGTGATGTGGCCGGTAGAATCGAAGCGCCGGTCTATGCCATCCTCAAGATGCAGAAAGAGATCGCCGCCCTGCCGACCTTTGACGGCAAGAAGATCGAGATACTGGCTTCCCGGCAGCCCTGGAGCGAAGAACACATGGGGATGAAGTGGGACGGCGAATGGCATATTACCTATGAGGTCTTCCGTGACCTGGGCATCGCCTTTGGCGCGGTCATGGTGCTGATCTACATCCTGGTGGTGGCCTGGTTCAAAGACTTCACAACGCCGCTGGTCATCATGGCGCCCATCCCGCTGACCCTGATCGGTATTTTGCCGGGGCACGCCCTGTTCGGGGCATTCTTTACCGCTACCTCCATGATCGGCTTCATTGCCCTGGCCGGTATTATCGTGCGTAACTCGATCATCCTGATCGACTTCGCCGAGATGAAACGCCGCGAGGGCATGGCACTGGATGAGGCCATCATCGAGGCCGGGGCCGTACGCTTCCGTCCCATGCTGTTGACCGCGGCGGCGGTAGTCGTGGGCAGTTTCGTGATTATCTTCGACCCGATCTTCCAGGGGCTGGCCATTGCCATGATGTTCGGGGAGATCGCTTCTACCACTCTTTCGCGAGTAACCATACCCATCTTGTATTATCTGGTGCAGAACTGGAAAGAACACCATCATGCAGGTGAAAAAAAGGAGATTGTTTGATGTTCTGGTCAAAAAAAGCACATCCATCGTTGGAAGGAATCGAGCTGGCGGAACAGTGTCAATTGGAGGCGGAAGCGCTTTACCGCTCTGGTTCGCATCACTGTGCCGAGGCAGTAATGGAGGCTATCCGCAGGCATTTTACGCCTGACATGCCGGAGTCGCTGGTGGCATCCGTCTCCGGCTTCGGCGGCGGTTCAGGCGCGGGCTGCATCTGCGGCGCGGTGTCGGGAGGCACGGTTGCAATCGGGCTGGCGCTGCATGATAAAAAGGCCACGGCCCATGTGACCAAGGAACTGCATACCTGGTTCAGGGAGAAGTACGGGGTAACCTGTTGTAAGACCATCCGGCAGACCCACAAGGGCGCCTGTCCGGTCCTGACAGGCGAGGTGGCTGGCAAAATTGCCGAGATACTGGCAAGGAAATAACATCACGGGGGATTCCATGAAAGAAGAGTTCTACATCGAGCGGATTGTCAGAATTGTAGCGGGAACATTTATTGTCATATCGCTACTGTTGTCCCATTTTTACAGCCCCTACTGGCTTTGGTTCACCGGCTTTGTGGGCTTGAACCTGTTCCAGTCCGGTTTTACCCAGTTCTGCCCGCTGTTCAACATCCTGGCGAAAATGGGCGTGCCGCGTTTTCCGGCCAGTTCGTGCAATAGATGACAAAAGGAGATACGTAAGGATGAAGAGATTGGTAGTGGCTGTACTCATTGTCTGCATGGCATGGTCAATTGCTTTTGCGTCCGCGAAGGATATTTCGCCTCGTGAGGCCAAGGCATTGCTGGACAAGAACAAACATGTTTTCCTGCTCGATGTTCGCACGCCTCAGGAAAGCAGTCAGGCCAGGCTCCCCGGCGCCGTCCTGATCCCTATCAACGAGTTTGAACGGCGCATACGGGAAGTGCCGAAAAACAAAACCATTCTTGTCTACTGTGCCGTTGGTTCACGTTCGAAACCGGTGGCAGAGTATCTGTCGCAGAGCGGTTACAAAGATGTTTATAACATGACTGGCGGCATTGTCGGCTGGTATCGCAACGGTTACAAGATTGTGAGGTAGGCATGAATTCATACGATACAACCGTTAAGGTCCTTAAGGCTCTCGGCCATCCCTTGCGTCTCAAGATTGTCGTCGGATTGGCTAAAGAGCCGCAATGTGTCAAGGACATCTGGGGTTGTCTCGGTTTGCCGCAAGCAGTGATATCCCAGCATCTTGCAATGTTGAGAACCAGCGGCATAATTGAGGGCAGACGTCACGGTGTTGAAATGCACTACACCGTCACCGACCCTCTTGCAAAAGTGATCATTGATTTTATTGAACAAAATTGACTTGATACCGAGGTGCGTACATGAAAGATTTTATTATCCTTGCCGCTGTTATTGCTGTCTGGATCTTGCTTCAGAAGGTGATTCTGCCCAGACTGGGAATATCAACCTGAATGTCCGACTCATGTGACCTCGGGGACCGGGGCGCCAAGAGCACAAAAAAGGAAAAAGACACAACCGATTGAAACGCGCCACGGCATGACAACATAGTCAATGCCGTGGCGTTTTTCTTTCAGCATTCACACTATCTCAAACGGGCGATTCGAAAGGGGGGGGTATGATCAGAGCAGCCTTTATCATGTGCCTTGTGCTTTGTAGCGTATCTGTGGCGGACGCGGCAAACAGTTGCATTGAGTGTCATGGCAGCCGGCAGCGCATGACTACGCTGGGGTTCGCCCAATTTACCGTAACCCCCCAGGAAACGGCGATGCAAACCGGCATGCCGGCTAGCTGCAGCGAATGCCATTTGGGCAACCCGGATGAAAAGAGCCGTGAGTTGGCTCATCGCGGCCTGGCACGGTTGATACGTGTTTCCAAAAAGGGGCTGAAGGCCATGACGTCGGCTCGCACGTTGCCGCTGGCGTACGGCACAAACCAGACCGACCGGATTTACACCCAGATTGAACGCAACGGCAAGCAGGTCAGGGATGCCTCGGTTGCCGCCATTTCCTGGCACGATAAGAACGTGGATACCCTGACCCAGGATTTCACCGTCATGAAAACAACCTGTGGTAAATGCCACGCACAGGAGTTCGAAGAATTCTCACGAAGCACCATGGGGACCAATGGCAAGCAGAGCCAGTACCAGGGGTGGACTCAAAAGAATCGTGGGCCGCACAACTGTGGCCCCTGGTTCGAAGGCAATTTCACTCTCATGCAGAGCAATACTGCGGTACTCATGTCGCAGGCCGCTAGCCGGGTCAATCAGCGGGTGTGCAATACCTGTCACGTGGGTTGCCTGGATTGTCATTTTAATCCCCAAAAGAGTAGTCACAGCGATGTAACCAGGGGGGCTCACACCTTTGTTAAAACGCCACCGGCAGAAAGCTGCTATGGCAATGGGCGGGCCTCAATCTGCCATGCCGGCCCCGAAGACCGTCGGCGTGGTGCCGGGTATTTCGGTGGCTCATTCTCGTTTCCTGAGGGGAGCGCGCCGGATGTCCACCTCAAAGCCCATGTCGGCTGTCTGGATTGTCACGAGAGTACAAAAACAAACCCTGCCCTTGGCCACGGTATGGTCAAACGTCAGGCCCGGGACTCGTGCATACGCTGCCATGCGGATGCCGTTGCCAGTCACAGCAGATCTCTGCACAAAAACCTTTCCTGCGAGGCCTGCCATATTCAGATGGTAGGTGGCTATCAGGGTACCTATTGGGGGCCGGGCAAGGTCGGAGGTGTCGTTACGCCATATTTTAAATTCAAGGCCTATTACGGCTATATGCCTGAACCGATTCTGATCAAAGATCAGAAGGGCCGCTGGATCCCGGTCAAGCCGTTTCCCATGGCGGTCATGAATCAAAAGGTTTCACCCTTCAAACCCGGGTTGTATTGGAGATTTCCTGCCAACCTGCCGGATTTGCAACGCACCGATGATGCCTGGGCATATGTGGGGCTTTTCGGGGGATTGCCGGAGAATAACAAGGCCCTGCTCTGGATCCAGATGGACAAGATGTCCCACAAGCTGGGCAAGAGTCGCTCATGTGATTCGTGTCACGGCTCCCCGGACGGTTCTCAGCGGCAGGCTATCACGTGGGAGTATAGCGATCCTGGTGCATTGCCGTTCAATGGCAGCCATGATCTGCTTGCCAATAAAAAAGGACTGTTTATACGTAACATGCAGTCAGAGAAGATCGAGCTCGAAGCTGGCTATACTCTGTCGGCCCTGGCGCCCTGGGTATACCTGAAGGATACGTGGCAGGTTCTGGGTGATTTCTCGCTCCCGGTTATCAAGCAAAGGCAGCGCTATGATTCTGTCCGGACAAACCTCGATGCGGCGCGAAGATCCGGGATCCTGCATAAATAGGCTGGCGGCTCTGACTCCTGATGTCAGAGCTTGTTGGAAGCGCTGGAGATGAGCGCTTTTACTGACGGGCAATCTGCCGCCGCCAGTATCCAGACGTGCACACAAACTGCCGAAAAATGTCAGCATCATTAGCCGTGATTCGGCTATATGGCGTGATGATATATTCTAACGATGTTTTGCTGTTGTTATAGTTAAATCTAATGTTGATGTGTATTCCGTGAAATCCAGGTTTTACTGTATACAGTTTGATTTGCATAAAACCGTTTCATTTGCATCGTTTTACTTTTGATCTCGTGAGCGGCACTTCAATTGCATATAATTATATGCATACATGAATAATATACTACTAAAATAGTGGGTTTTATTGTTGTATGCGCTGTTTTATCAAAGGATTACCGACTTGAGCAAGGAGGTGAATACTGGAATCAGCAAAAAAAAGACTCGTGATATGACTGACGCGGCTCCACATAGTGGACCGACCACTACACCAAGGAGGGTTCAATGAAGAAGACCGTAATGAAGTTGGTGCTTACTGCACTGGTTGCAGGCACAGCACTGCCCATGTCGGCACAGGCTGCTGATGAAGCTCTTATGAAAAAAATAGAGCAGATGTCGCTTGAGCTTGAGCAGTTGAAAAATCAGGTCAAGGCAAACGAAGAAAAAGCTGCCAAAACCGCCGCGGAAAAACTCACACCTGTCACTCAGTCCGAATCAAAAGAAATAGCAGATTTGAAACACAAGGTCTCCAGGATAGAAGATAAATCGTTAAGCAAATGGCTGACCATCGGTGGCGATTATCGTTTTAGAATGGACTCGTTGCATGGACAGACAAAAGCCTACACGGATGTAAATCAAACGTTCGCCAATGCACAGAATGCGTTGCAGGGCGATTTTTTTGCTAATCCATCAACTACCCCCGGCTCTTCTACGTACTTTGGAACAAGTTTTGGGATGTCGACGTCCGGAGCACTCACAGCTCTATCCCAGTTTAAGCAAGGAATGACAGCCGCGACCAATTACAACTTGGCTAAAGCTTTCGTGAATAATCCCATGAACGCCGGTCTGATCGGTGGTCTCGGACAGTTTGCCGCCCAAATTCCCGCATTTAAGCCTACGAATGAAACCCTTTATACGAATAAGTTCGGTCTCGACCTGACCGCCAAAGCTACGCAGGATATCACCGTCCATGCCAAGCTGGATATGTACAAGGTATTTGGTTCACAGAGCGATTCCCCGGTTACCGGCAACTACTTTGCGGATCGTGTTGGTGTATTTGACGGTACTCTCGGGCATGTACCCTCCGATGGTCTTCTGGATGTTGACCGCGCCTTTGCAACCTGGAGCAATATTGCCGACCAGCCGGCATGGTTCTCGGTGGGACGCCGTCCTTCCACCAATGGTGCACCCAGTAATCTGCGTCTCAATAATGAGCGTCCCGGCAATGGCGGCACCCCCGCACTGCTGGTCGATTATGCCTTTGACGGCATGGTGGTTGGCTATGCCCCGGATATCGACATGCTGCCTGGCGCCTATGCCAAGGTGTGCTACGGGCGAGGATTCGACAGTGGTATTAAAACAAACACCAACAGCATCAAGGATACGGATATGCTGGGTGTTGCAGTGATTCCGGTCGACACCGATCCGCTGCGCGTTTGGCTGCAATGGAATCGCGGCTTTGATATCTTCGATTTCCCGGCTATGAATAATACCGTATTTGGCAATACCGCACCTACTACCAATCTGGGCAGCATCGACTGGTACGGCATGGGCGCCATGAGCACCCTCAAAAAGGTCGGGCCCGGTAATCTGAATTTCTTCACCGATCTCGGCCTGAGCGTTACGCATCCCAACGACAATGTATCGGCCAACGCTGGATTCCAGGGCCTTATGACAGGCGCTTTCTTTCAGCCGGAAGCCCCGAAAAGCAAGACTGGCTGGGCGGTCTACGCCGGTTTCCGCTATGACCTGCCCTCAAAAACCAAGATCGGATTCGAGTACAACCATGGTTCGAGAGACTGGATCACCTTCACCCCGGCAGCTGATGATATGTGGACCAGCAAACTTGGCACCCGTGGTAACGTCTATGAGCCGTACATCATCCAGGAACTCAATCTGAAACCAATCTCCAGCTATTTTTCTAAAGCCTTTTTCAGGCTTGGCTACCAGTTCTACGACTTTGAATACACCGGCAGCAACAACTGGGTTGGTGCGTCACAGAAGATCGCTGACATCAAGTCAAGCGACATGATGCTTATGGCTCCCATGAGGATTGCTCATGATATCTATGGCACATTCGAGGTGAAGTTCTAGGTTGATTCCTGCCCGGGCAGGAATCAACCTGCCCGGGACAGGTTATGTTGATTGTTTGCATCTTGATACAACTCCGGCAGCCTCGTCTGGCCGGTACTAACGAAATCTTGGCAGCAGAAAAGGAGTTACACATGAAAAAGTTAGTTTCGATTGTAATGCTGGTTGCAGTAATGCTGGTTTCGACATTTGCATTTGTGCGGACCGCCAGTGCAGAAGATGTGAAGATGATCGGCACAATTACTAAAATTGAGTTGGCGGCTGATGGCAAGTCGGCTACTGCTGTCCTGAAAGATACCAAGTCCGGAGAGAGCGTTACAATCAACATCACAGATGATTTGACCCTCGATAAATTCAAGGACAAACGTATTGTTGAGGGCGATGAAATCCGCTGCAAATATGAAAAAGCCGATGGAAAAAACACGAGCAAGATGTTCAAAAAGACCGCCGGTTGTTAGATTATGTGATTGGCTGAAGGAGATGTGAATGATTAAAAGTACGCTCGTCTCTACGATAATGATCTGTGTTGCCGTTGTAGCAGTGGTATTTGCAGCTGATCATGCACCGGTAGCCAAGCCGACAATCGCCAAAAGATGCACCAACTGCCACAAAGCTGAATCCAATGTTCTGCTCGGCAATTTTGACAGCGTTTCGTTCAAGGCGCAGGACATCCAGATGAAGATCGATGGCAACGTAGATCTGCTCAAGTTCGATGAGGACGAAATAAAGGTTACCAACGCAGAGCGCAAGACCGGCGACGGAGAACTGCTGAAGGGCAACAAGATCAAGAAGGGCGATGAAATAAAAATCGAGTATTCGGAAGAAAATGGCATCAAGTTCGCTAAAAGTCTCGTTGCAAAACCTCCTGTCACCGTGTCGAAGGAGATGCTGATCTCTACCGATGAAGTGCAGCGGTTGGTGGCGAAAGGGCCTGTGAAAGGCGCATATTTCCTGTATGATTCCCGTCCCGCCTCTTGTTTTGGCGAGGGTGCCATTCCCACCGCCGTAAGCCTGCCTTATCCGGAATTTGACAAGAACCTGAACAAACTCCCCAAAGATACGCATGCCCTTGTCATCTTCTACTGCTCAGGCGTTACCTGTAATACGAGCCCCGATTCGGCTGCGAAGGCAAAGAAGCTCGGCTATACCAATGTAAAGATCTACAGAGACGGGATGCCGGCCTGGTATGAACACAACTATGCCGTGCTCACTCCGCAGTCCCTGAGGACTGCGGCCAAAGCTGCACCCAGTGTGATACTGGATGCACGCAGACCACAGAGCGTCTCGGCCGGATTTATACCTGGAGCGGTTCTGTTCCCGGCTGCAAACTCTGCTTCCCTGTCAAAGTCACTCGACATCAAGCAGAAGCAAGCCCCGATCATTGTCTATGACGCCCGGGGTGGAAAGGATGCTGCCACGGTAGCCATGGCACTGATCAAGGCCGGCTATGGCAATGTCAAGGTGCTGACCGGTGGCTTTGAGGCCTGGAAAGCTGCCAGGTACGATATTGCTACCGGCAAACCATCCTCCAAGGTAGTCTATGTGCCAAAACCTCTCCCTGGTGAGATGGGGCTGGTCGAGTTCAAGAAAATTCTTGCCGCTCCTCCCGCCAATGTCATGATCGTTGACGTCCGTAGTGCTACGGAAGCCAAGGCTGGAAAGCTACAAACATCGGTCGTGATACCGCTCAATGATATCAGAGAGCGGATTGCAGAATTCCCTAAAGACAAACAGATTGTGCTGCACTGTAATACCGGGCTCATGGCAGAAATGGCCTACAACGAACTATTAAATCTTGGCGTTTCCAATGTGAAGTTTGTAAATGCCCACTTCAAATTTGCTAAAGATGGCACGTATTCCATAAGCCAACCGTGAACGGTCACCTGTCCCCCGGTTCCCCTCACCGGAACCGGGGTACAGGTGCAATTTCTTAAAATTACATATTCGCAAATACATATCACTGCATTTGCTCGACGAAATATATAAAACGCTCCTGATTGGAGGTACGGGTGTCAGTTAAATTCTCCCGCCGGACATTCTTTAAGGCCACGGGTGCTGCCACCGCTGGCATTACCGCAGCGGTAACCTTGCCGAAGGTTTTTCAATCCTGGGCCGAAGGTGCCGGCCAGCAAGATATGAAGCCGATCCCCACCTTCTGCGAGTTATGCTTCTGGAATTGTGGCTTGATCGCCAAGGTAGAGAACGACAAGGTTGTCAAGATCGACGGTAATCCCTTGAGTCTGCGTGGTCGCGGTCGACTCTGCGGGCGTGGCAATGCCGCACTGGGAGCTTTGTATGACCCGGATCGTCTCAAGTATCCCTTGATAAATATCGGCAAGCGTGGGGAACCGGTCTGGAAACGTTCCACATGGGATGAGGCGCTTGGTCTGATCGCCCGGAAGATGCATGCGATCAAGGAACAATACGGCACGGAAGCGCTGGCCATGATGTATCACGGCACCGGCTCATCCTTCTGGAAACACCTGCTGCACGCCTATGGTGTCAGCACCTTTGCGGCACCATCTTTTGCTCAGTGCCGCGGACCACGTGATATCGGTTTCATGCTGACCTTCGGCTCAGATGTTGGGTCGCCGGAGTACTATGATTTCAGCAGGAGCAAATATATTGTCCTGCTCGGTTCTCACCTGGGGGAGAATGCCCACAACAGCCAGGTTCAGGATGTCGTCAAGGGATTTTCCAGCGGGGCAAAACTCACGGTGGTTGATCCGCGCCTTTCCAACATCGCATCCAAAGCGGACCGTTGGCTGCCGATCAGGCCGGCTACCGACCTGGCCCTGTTGCTGGCCTGGATCAGGATCGTCATAGAAGAGGGGCTCTACGACAAGGAATATGTTGCCAAATATGCCAACGGTTTCGACGAGCTGCGCGCGGCAGTTCAACCGTACACACCGGCCTGGGCCGAGAACGAAACTACGATTGCAAGCGATGTGATTGTAGACGTAGCCCGTGAGCTTGGTAGATATGCACCAAACGTCTGCATCGGCGCCGGCCGTTATTCCACCTGGTACGGCGACGACACCCAGAGGGCGCGAGCGGTTGCCATCCTTAATGCACTCTTGGGCACCTGGGGGCGTGAGGGCGGCTATTTTCTGCCCCCATCAGGCAAGGTTCCGGAGTATCCCGGATTGCCTGCCTATCCCGAACCTGGCGAAGGGCCAAAACTCGACGCAGCCTACCCCTTTGCCATGTTGCAGACGACCACATCAATCAGGCAGACGACCATCACCGCCCAGCCGCACCCCATCAAGGCCTGGTTTTTGTACGGCACCAACCTGATGAAGACCGTGCCGGACAAACAGGAAACCATCAAGGCCATACAAAATCTGGATCTGCTCGTGGCAATCGATGTCATGCCGGTCGATATCATCAATTATGCCGATGTCGTGCTGCCGGAATGCACCTACCTGGAACGCTACGACAATATCAATGTCGGCATGTTCAAGGGCGAGGTCGAGATCGCACTGCGCCAACCGGCAGTCCAACCCTTCTGGGAGTCCAAACCGTCCTGGTGGATAACCAGAGAACTGGGCGGCAAGCTGGGATTAGCCGAATTTTTTCCCTGGAAGGATGGCGAGGAATACCTTGCCAAGCGTTGCCAGGCCGGAGAAATCGACTTTGCCCAACTGAAACGGGACGGCGTGATCATCCAAAAAGGGAGCGCTCCCTATATCAGCGCCGACAACCAACCTGAATTCGGTACGCCTTCCGGCAAGATCGAGCTCTACTCCAAACAGTTGGCTGACAAGGGTTTCGACCCGCTTCCAACCTACACCAGGCATCCGACGCCACCGGCCGGTTATTTTCGCCTGCTGTTTGGCCGGTCACCGCTGCATACCTTTTCCCGCACCACCAACAACTTCATGCTGGACGACCTTCAAAAGGAAAACGCACTCTGGATCAATACGAAAAAGGGGCGGGAGCTGGGATTGAAAAACGGTGAATACGTCTCGCTGGTCAATCAGGATGGTCTGATTGCAAACGGTCGCATCAAGATCAAACTGACCCAGCGTCTGAGGGATGATGCTGTCTACATGAATCACGGTTTCGGTGTGCATGCCAAGGGGATGACGCGCGCCAATGGTCAGGGGATTGCCGACGATGACCTGATCTCTAAGCCCGCCATTGACCCGATCATGGGGGGTACCGCCATGCGCGGCAATTTCGTCAAGATCGTGAAGGGGGCCTGACATGCAGATATTCGGTGTTTTTGTCCCTGAAAAAGATCGGCTTCGAAGCTATTTCAGCCTATTCAAACAAGGCCGGGGCGGCCTCATCGTCTATCTGGCGCTGATCGGTCTGGTCCTTGGCGGAATTGGTTTCGCGAGCATCTTCATTCTGGGCCACGGCCAAACCATCAACACATCCAGCCTGGTGCCCTGGGGGCTGCAGATTTCCACCTATGTCTATTTTGCCCTGGTGAGCGGCGGTTGCATTTTTACCAATTTCATCGGCAACATGTTTTTTCATGAAAAATACAAGGTGCTGGCTTCACGGGTCATTTTCATGGGACTGATCACGGCCATAGCCGGATTCGCATCGCTGGCTTCCGAGCTTGGACACGTCGAGCGGATGTATATGTTCCTGATATCGCCAAACCCGACTTCACCCATGTTCTGGATGTCGGTATGGTATACCGCCGACATTTCCATCCTGCTGGTTGAATACATCAATATCCAACGCAACAGGCACTCCAAGGGCATGCTGTACGCTTCGTTTATCATCCCGGTGATCACCTACTGTTCATTGGGCAGTCTTTTCGGGGCGGTCGGCACCATGCCCTATTACTACAGCTCCCTGCTTCCGATCTATTTTCTGTTCAGCGGTTTTCTGAGCGGCAATGCCCTCTGTGCGATCATTGCGGCATTTCAAGCCAAAACAACAGGAAATATGAAATTGATCAGGCCCTTTATCAGGATGCAGAAGATAGCGCTGGCAACGGTCTTCGTGCTCACGTTCTGTCGCATCATAATCGGTATCTCCAGCAACCTGAGCGGATACGAGGTGTTTCGTGAAACGTTCTTCCGGAACGTGATCTTCGGGCTTGGCGTTGCGCTGGTCATACCGTTCACGATATTGATGTACAGGCGAACGGTTGGCGCCTTGATACTATCGAGCCTGCTGGTCCTGGCCACCCAGTTCATGTCCCGGCTCGACCTGGTGGTGGAAGGTTTCAGGGTCCCCGTATTCCGGGCCTACGACATGCCGGAGCGGATCAGCTATACCCCCTCGGTTTTTGAGGTACTGGTCGTAGTGGCCTCTGTATCGCTGGTCGCATTGGTGTATGTGGTCTGCGAAAAAACCGGTCTGTTTGAGATAGCTGGAAAGGAGACCCGTTAACACATGAGCTCTCGTGAAGATATGGATTACCTTGAAATCATGCAGGCGGATCTGCAGCGTGCCCTGAAAAAACCGCGTGCTGAACGCCGCTGGGCCATGGCCATCGACCTGAAGAAGTGTATCGGTTGCCATGCCTGCACCACCGGCTGCATGTCGGAAAATCTAACCCCGCCCGATATCCACTACCGTCCGGTCAAGGAAGAAGAACGAGGTGAATTCCCCAACACCGCCATGCGATTTCTGCCGCGTCCGTGCATGCAGTGCGATGCCCCGAGTTGCACCCAGGTCTGTCCGGTAACCGCAACCTATAAGCGGGATGACGGGATTGTGGTCATCGATTATGAAAAATGCATCGGCTGCCGCTATTGTCTGGTGGCCTGCCCCTACGGTGCGCGCTCGGCTGACGTGGGTCATTACTTTACCGGCGATTTCCACCGCTATACCTATGAGGTGGAAAACTCGGGCGAATATGGCAAAATATCAAAGCGGACCAGTCACTGGCGCTCTCCGATCGGAAACGCCCGCAAATGCCATTTTTGTATCCACCGGCTGGAGAAAGGCGAGCTGACCCGTTGCACGACAACCTGCCTGGGTAATGCCACCTATTTTGGAGACATCAACGATCCGCAGGCCCTGATTACCAGCTTGATCTACAAATCGAACGTAATCAGGTACAAAGAAGAGTTGGGTACCAAGCCGATGGTCTATTACCTGGTATGATTAGCATTGGAAATTCGCATAAAAAATGCTAATAACTACAGACATCACTATGCCGGTTCGCCGGAGAATCATATCAAAAGGAGATTATACACATGAAGAAGATGCTGACCCTGTTGGTAGCAGTCCTGGTTGCCGTGTCGTTCGCCGCTCCGGTTATGGCCGTGGAGAAGAAGTCCGACGAGAAACCCGCCACCGGAAAAACCGTGAAAAAGGCTGAAAAGAAAATGAAAAAAGAAAAGAAAACTTCAAAGAAAAAGGAAGAAGCTAAACCGGCCGCAAAAGGGAAGAAGGAAGTTTCCGGTTGCTAAGCGTTCATTATATGTGCTTGAAGAGAGGCATGTCCTGACAGACATGCCTCTCTTTTTAGCCCAGTAGTTTCTTGTTAATCCCTGGATGTATGGTATATTCCCCCTGCATTCCGGTGGTTAAATTATGGGGGTGATTTCATGCGTGTCAGCATCAAATCCAAATTGCTCAGTCTGACGGTTTTTCTGCTTCTGCTCATGGCCGTGGTCGGCGGCATCGGTCTCTATGGTTTTTACCAGAGCAATCAGGAATTGGACGGTGTCTACCGGGGCAACCTGAAAAAAACCGCCCTGCTGGCCTCGATAGATGGATTGATGAGGGCCAGCCGAATCCAGATGCTGCTGGCCCTGCAGCATGATCCGCATAACGCCTTCAGTTCCCTCCACGAGCATTCCACCTCGGCCCATACCGACCTGGCAAAAAAATACATCGCCGAAATGGATCAGCTCTGGATGGAATATTCCGCCATGAATGCCGATACCGGCTCAAAGGACCTGGCAGATGCTTTTCAAAAGGATCGCGACAGATACATCAAGGAAGGGCTGGAGCCGGCCATGGCAGCGGTGCTGGCCGGTAATTTCGATGAAACCTACCGCATCACCTTCGATGTGATCAACCCTGCCATCCAGCAGGCCAACAAATCCATGGATGTCCTGTCACGCCATGAAACCGATCTGGCCAAAGGTTCCTACGAACGAGCCCAACAGCGTTACCGGCTATTCAGAAACGCAATCGCTGGGGGCATCGTTGTTGCAATCTTTTTAGGCCTGTTGGCCGGTCTCCTGATCTCCCGTTCCATCTGCCGCTCCTCCGATAGTTTGCGCCGCTTTGCCAACAAACTTGCAGGCGGTGATTTTACCGACCGTCTCAGGCTGCCCGGACAGGATGAACTGGCCGTTGTCGGTGCATCATTTGACAGTATGGCCGAATCCATTTCGGCCATGGTCGCCAAAATAGCCATGACAACGGCGGATCTGGCGGCAGCGGCATCACAGGTGCACACGAACTCCCAAACGATGGTCCAGGGTGTCGATGCTGTCTCGAATCAGGCCGTAACCGTGGCAACGGCAGGCGAGGAAATGGCTGCGACCTCCGGGGATATTGCCCGCAACTGTCAGATGGCTGCAGACGGCGCAAGTCTGGTCACGGATGAAGCGAATAAAGGGGTGGAGATTATCCAGGAAAGTATCAGGGTCATGAGCCGGATATCGGAGCGGGTCAGTGCGACCGCGGTTACGGTGGAAGCCCTTGGCCAGCGTTCCGACCAGATCGGTCAGATCGTCGGCACCATCGAGGATATCGCCGACCAGACCAACCTGCTGGCTCTGAATGCCGCTATCGAGGCCGCCCGGGCCGGAGAGCAGGGGCGCGGTTTTGCCGTTGTCGCCGATGAGGTGCGGGCCCTTGCCGAGCGCACGACCAGGGCTACTCGCGAAATAGGCGCAATGATCAAGGCCATCCAGTCGGAAACCAGGGATGCGGTCTCTGCCATGGAGGAGGGGGTCAGCGAGGTCGAACGGGGTACCCAGGAGGCCGGCCGGTCCGGAGAGGCCATGGGCCAGATCCTTGAGCAGATCAGTAACCTGTCGATGCAGGTCAGCCAGATCGCCACCGCCGCGGAGGAGCAGACCGCCACCACCTCCGAGATCAGCAGCAGCATCATCAGTATCACGGAGGTTGCCAGCGCCACCTCGGACAGTGCCCGCCTCTCGACAACCGAAGCCAACCGGCTGACCCTGCTGGCTGAATCCTTGACGTCGCTTCTGGCAGGTATGAGCATCGAAGATTCCGTGTCGCTCTGTCTGAGAAGGGCCAAGAGCGCCCACATGATCTTTACCGGCAAGATCAAGGCACACCTCGATGGCGGTCTGAGCCTCGATCCCGCCACGTTGCCGAGCCACCTGACCTGTGCCTTCGGCACATGGTATCAGAGCAAGGGACGACAGAGTTGTGGGCAGCATCCCGTTTTCAGAGAGATAGACGCTCCCCATGCAAAGGTCCACGATCTGGGAAAACAGGCCGTATCTGCCTACAATGCCGGGGACAAGAACACTGCCGCCCGCTATTGCCAGGAGATGGTGGACGAGTCCCAGCGGCTGATTGGCATGCTTGAGCTGCTGGAACAACAGTGTGTCTGATGCTGCGAAGCCCCTTTCCGGTTGTGTCTTCGGGGAGGGTGGACTTAGTGCCATGCCGCTGGTCGGGAACGTGACGGGTGATGTTATTGTCCATTGACCCATACCGGATAGACAGGGTTTGCCGTGCGGCGGCCCTGTTTTTTATTGTCTGCTGCTGGCTTGTCCTGCCAGGCTGTTCAAGCGGTAGCCAGCCGGAGGAGTCCTGCCGGGGCTGCCACCAGGGCCTGGAACATGCCTCGGCCAGCCACGCCGGTTGCGTCTCCTGTCACGGCGGCGATCCGAAGACCGGCGGCAAGCGGGCCGCCCATGCCGGCATGCGCGGCCCTGCCAATCCTTCGGCGCCGGCAACCTGGGATGATAGCTGCGGTTCCTGCCACCGCTACCAGCTGGAACGGGTGAAATCCACCATCATGCAGACCAATGCCGGTATGATCCGCAACATCCAGCTCACCTGGGAAGGGGAGGATGGGCATCGCTACACTGCCCAAGGTGGCCCGGGCTTTGATCCGCAGGGCAGGCCGCTGGAGACTGAGCCGGTGGAGCATCTGGACAATCTCTCGGGGGAGTTGTACCGGAAATTCTGCTCCCGCTGCCATATCGGTGGTTCCAATGCCGAATCCTACGCTGCCGCCCATGCCGCCGGCTGTGCCGCCTGCCATTTTCCCTGGAATGATAGCGCCACCTATGCCGGCGCTGACAAAGCCCTGCAGGGCCGGGCAGGCCACTCCGCCAGCCATGCCCTGTCACCCCTGCCCGGCACCCGGGTCTGCTCCCGCTGTCACAACCGCAGCGGCCGGATCGCCTATTCTTACCAGGGGCTCTACGACGGCAACAACGGTCTGGTGCCGACCAGCGGGGGCGAAGCCGGCCCGCTGATGGGCAGCGGGGCCCGGAACCTGACCCGCATTACGGCGGATGTGCATTTTGCCGCCGGGCTGGAGTGCATCGATTGTCACACCTCGCGGGATGTGATGGGGGACGGCTACCAGTACCGGAACATGTACCAGCAGACCGAGGTGGCCTGTCAGGATTGCCACGGCAGCGGCTCCCGTGTGCCGCGCTTCCGCGAGATCACCCGCGAGAACGACGAGACCCTGCGTGAGTCGCGCAGCTACAAACATCCGCTGACTTCCGGCATGCGCATGATCCAGACCGCCCGGGGACACAGCTATGCCAACGTGTACTACCAAAACGGCGCAGTCTGGCTGCAGGAAAAACGCAGCGGCAGGCTGCATCGCTGCAAGGTGATCACCGGTACCCCCGAACATACCATCGCCGGCCATGGCCGGCTGGAGTGTTACAGCTGCCACTCGCATACCTCGGTGCAGTGTTACGGCTGTCACACCCGCTATGACAAAGGCCGGCCGGGAATGGACTTTATCACAGGGGAGGAAACGCCGGGTGCCTTCAGCGAAAGCGAGGATTACCGCATGCTCTACCCCTTTCCCCTGGCCTTGAACCAGCGCGGGCGCATCTCGCCGGTTACCCCGGGCTGCCAGACCTTTATCAGCGTGGCCGAGGAGGACGGCTCCATCTCCAAGGCGGAATATGTCTCAAAATTCAAGGGCAGCCAGCAGCTGCGTTTTGCGCCCTTTTATTCCCACAACAGCGGCACAAAGGCCATTAGCTGCACTGAATGCCATGGCAATCCGCGCTTTCTGGGGTTCGGCCAAGGGGTGGTTGAAGGCAACAGCATCAAGGGCACCCTGTTGTGTGAAAAATCGGACAGCAAGCCGCTGGACGGCTTCCTGAAACTGGAGCGGGGCAAGGTGTCGGCCTATTCGGCCATTACCCGCGAGAACGCCCGGCCCCTGAACGGGGCGGAGGTGAAACGGGCATTGTCGGTCAACCTCTGCCTGCCCTGTCATGACACGCCTCGCGACCCGATTTACCGGAAAGGAATAGACCTGCGTGCACTGGATGATTCCCGCCATCGCCGGCTTCTGTCTGGCCCTCGCTACTGACGCCACGGCTGCCCACGGCGGGCTGGTGTGCGGGATGTGCCATCGCCCCGCCAGCGCTGTGGCGGAAGCGCATCCGAAGCAGACTGAGGGGTGTGTGCCCTGCCACCCGGGCTACGGCCGGATCTTTGATCACGCCATGTCGCTGCGCACCGGCGAGAAGCAGTTTGTCCGGCGCAGCTACGCCCGCTTTGATTCCGGGTTCTGGGACAAGAACTGCAGCGCCTGTCATCTGCAGGAGTGCCGGGACTGCCACGACGAGCGGCAGCCGGGCAAACCCACGGTCGCAGCCTGCCAGAAATGCCACAAGGGCTATTATACCGGCTGGGACTATTCGGGGCGCGCCCCCCGGGAAGACAACATGCGCTACCAGCGCGGCCTGGCCGTCAATGGCGAGACCTTCCTAAAGATGCTGCCCGATGTGCATTACCGGGCCGGCATGACCTGCGGCGCCTGCCATTCCATGCGCAGCCTGGCGGCCGGAAAAACATCATCGCAGGGGTGCCGCGACTGTCATCGTCCGGACATGAAGGTTCTGGAACACCGCATCCCAGCGCATCTGCAGCGGATGGAGTGCTATGCCTGCCATTCGGCCTGGGCGCCGCAGGAGTACGGCACGTTTTTTCTCCGTTTTCGCGATCAACACGACAAGGAGGATTTTGACCTGCTGGCCGGGCCAAGCGCAGAATACCTGCGCAGCGCCTACCTCAAGCAGCAGGGAGCGCCGCCCTTGGGGCTCAATGCCCGCGGCCTGGTCAGCCCGATCCGTCCCCAGTTCATAGCCTATTACACCGACATCATGTCGGCCCGCAACAATGGACCGGAAAACACACTGCTGACCGCCGAGTGGCGGGCCTACTTCCCGCACACGGTACAACGGGGCACAGTCACCTGTGAAGGCTGCCATGACAACCCGGCCCGCTTTTTGCTGGAACCGGAATCCCGGCGGATATACAATCTCGCAACGGATGGCATGGCCCTGGACTCCTTCTGGCTGCAGAAAGGACAACGGGTCACGAACGGCAGTTTCATGGCTGCCGCTCGCTATCGGCGTATGAGCAGAAAAAGTCCCGATTATACCAAGGCCTACATCGAAAAATGGAAACAGTTCCTCAATCACGTCGAAGTTTCATCACGACCCTAGCCCTGCTGCTTGCGTCAGGCGCTCTGCTGGTGCGCTATCTCACCCCTCGTCTGCCCGCACAGCGACAGCTGCTGGTCAGCGCCGCTGATGCGGATGTGCCGGTCAACGGTGCGCTGGTCTTTCCAGCTGAGCGCCTCGCCCTGCTGCGGGATGAGAAAGGTTTCTACGCCCTGAGCCTGATCTGTACCCATCTGGGCTGTACGGTCAAGGTCACGGCCGACACTCTGACCTGCCCCTGTCACGGCAGTATGTTCGACCGGCAGGGAAGGGTGCTGAAAGGGCCGGCCGACCGGTCGCTCGGTCGATTGCAGGTGACGGTGCGGAATGGCGTTGTGGAGGTCATGGAGGGTTAGTGCTGAAGCCCCTGTGCGGTTATTGAGTACAACGGACATGGGAACGGGTGCAACAGTTATGAGTATGACCGGCGCGGCAAGTTTTTTGCCGCTGCCAAGGTCACACGATAGGCGGGATATCTTCTCTACTGATATGTGCTTATGTGAAGGGCGTTTCCATTGGTAGCGCCCTTACTTCTTAAAGCTGTTCAGCCAATTCCACCCGTCGCTTAACTCCGGAAAGGCCGCCCCGAGATGGACTGTCTTGGTCGGGTCTGATGGGTTGAAGTTCAATGAAACCGTTTCCCGCACCAGTTCAATCCCGGGACCGGTCCCTCCATGCCGCTTGCCTCCCGCACTGCTGAAGGCGTCGAAGGCAACCTGAGAGTTGCCGTAAGGCACCAGGTCATCACTCTGGTGGTGATACATCCTGACAGGTACCATCGGCCGCCAGATTGCGCCACCGTTCTGGGGGTCGCGGAACGAATCGTTCTGACGCATGTACGAGTAGACCGACCCGGCCGCTGTGTCCGTGCCGAGCAGGGCGGTGAAGGTGGTGGTCAGGACGTCTTTCGGCACAATCAGCTTGACCGGGCTGAAGGTCATCCCCATGGCCTCGCTGATTTTGTCGGACGTCGTGCTGCCGCTAAAGAGCGGCGGTATGGTGCTGTTGAAGGGCGATGTCAGAGCTGAGGCAGGATTGAAGACGTTGCTCTGCCCGCCGTACGAATAGTTATATCCGCTGAGCAGGAACGGCAGGAAGTAGGGAGCCTTGGAGGTACTGTTGGAGAGCATCAGTGTACGCATGGTCCCGGACAGATCGTGGGGACCGGAAAGTGCCGCCGCAGCGGTCACCGTGAACTCGGCAGCATTGCGGAGCTGCAACTCCCTGGTGGTCGTCATGGTCACATAGCCGCCTTCCGAATATCCCATGAGGAAAAGCTGGTTGTTCCAGGTGCAGGGGGAGTTCGTCGTTGCGATCCGGTCACGGCTGGCACGGAGCATGTCGATCACCTGTCGTGCCAGGACAGAACCGTTTATGTAAGGTTGCGGGCTGGTATTATCGCCCAGTCCCTCGTAATCTGTCATGGCGACTGCATAACCGCTGGCTGCAATAGCGGCGGCCACCATGACCTCGGGATAGTCGCTCGGGCGGTCCAGGTGCAGCAGATACCTGGATGGGGAGTAAAGGCGGTACGGTTCGGTGCCATGCTGATACATGAGAATCGGCACGCTGGGCCGGGAGCCGGAGAACGCCCGGGGCAGGATCAGCAGGCCGGTCATGGTGTGGGGGAGACCGTCAGCACCCACAGACTGGTAGGTAATTTTCTGCATATCCAGGGTGTAGGTAATACGGGTCAGCATCGAACTAAAGTTGCTGGCAAAGCTGATCCAATCCCACCCACCCAGCGAGCGGGCGATGTTCAGTGGATTACTCACGGCGCTGGTGATAGCAGCCAAAAGCGCCGCAGGTGTGACACTGACCGTGTTTGATGCCGCCGGGGTAGCCGTCGTGGTCCCGCTACTGCCGCATCCAGCGGACAGAATAGTCACCAGCAGCGCAGCAACGTGCAGTTTTCTTTTCAGGATCCGGTATAGGCTGATCATTGTATTGACTCCTGTCTCAGGCATGACGAGCTACGTGCTTGCCGTGTGATGTACGATACTATCACGTTGGTTGAAACCGGCGTTGGCAATATTCCAGAGGCCTTGTCAACGGCTTGACAAAGCAGAGGGAAGTCCAAAGGGGTCGCGTCTGCAGAATTCAGTTTCTGTGATCTGTAGACGTGACCCTATTGCCATTCCTCGTAGGATGTTCTGTTTTTCTAATCTATAGGTTTGTTTTGTTGACGGGCAACGAGTGTTATTGTACAGTAAACCTGTACATAAAACGGAGGTAACAAGTATGCTACAAACAACCTATACCAATGCTAGAGCTAATTTTGCTGGACTCTGTGACGAGGTGATAGAAAATCGAGAGATCGTCCTCATTCGTCGTCGCAAGGGTAACAATGTAGCTATGATTGCTGCTGATGAACTACAAAGTTTGGTGGAAAGCGCTTACTTGATGCGCTCTCCCAAGAATGCCGAAAGGCTTCTTTCTGCGCTGGAACGTGCTCTGAAGGGCACTGGCACAGCATCTTCAGTGGAATCGCTTCGTTCAGAGGTTGGTCTTGAAGAGTAAGCAACGGGATACTGTTTTTCAACCAGAGTTCCGTGAAGATTTGCGACATTGGGTGGAGACTGACCGAAAAGTCGCGTTGCGGGCTTTTGATTTGATAGAAGCAATCATGGGCGATCCCTTTACTGGCATTGGTAAGCCGGAGCCGCTCAAATACCTTTCATCCGGCACCTGGTCAAGACGCCTCACACAAGAACACCGCATCGTATATCTTGTTCGTGACGACCGAATTGATTTTCTTCAGGCACGGTATCATTATTGATTTTCATCGCTTGTCAGTGTTTCCTCTATTGAACAATCTGCTTTCAACGACAGGCTCATCAGATTCGGGGGACGTCGCCGGGTCACGAAAGTCTAAAGGGAAGTCCAAAGGGGTCGCGTCTACAGAATTCAGTTTTTGTGATCTGTAGACGTGACCCTCAGCGGTTCTTTTCTTGCTCTTGAACAATACCAATAAATATTATAAGGTGATATCATAACGGCATTGATGGAGGTAATCTCATGCAAAAAAATACCAGTGTTACCCTTGGCAAGCACTACGAAAATTTCATTTCCCAGCAGGTTGTCCAAGGCCGTTTTGGTTCAGCAAGTGAAACAATTCGCGCCGGTCTGCGACTTCTGGAAGAGCGGGAAACCAAGCTGTCCCTGCTACGCCGTGCACTAATTGAAGGTGAAGAAAGCGGCACGGCTGATTATTCGCTTAAGAGCTTACTTTCTGAACTTGACGGTGAAAGTTCCAACTGATGCCCTCTCTTACTCTCACAAACATGGCGAAGGCTGATTTAAAAGGGATTGCTAACTTCACGCAAAAGCGCTGGGGGCGTGAACAACGCAACTTGTATCTACAAATGCTGGACGTTTCGTTTCAGTAGTTAGCTGCCAATCCGCTCAAAGGAAAAGATTGTAGTGATATTCGTCTTGGATATCGAAAATTGAACGCCGGCAGTCATGTGATTTTTTACCGTCAAACGCTTCCGGATATGATCGAGATCGTCCGAATTCTGCAGGGACATATGGACATTGAAACACGACTTTCTGAGTCGTAATACGGGCAATGTCCCTAATTATTCCCATCGGGGGCGCAATAGTAGCCTTTTTCGGTGGGCGGGAAAATCTCAGGTATTTTTGCACATTGTGCTCGGATACTATCTATTTCTGGATCTGCCTGTTTTATAGAAATAAAGTCATCCCAGTCCCAATCCCCGGAACGCCCATCAATAAATGCCTCGATCAGATCGGCAATTTCATTTTTTGTCATTTTCATCTCTTTTGTCGCCTAACGACTTAAGAGTTTATGGGGTGCGTAGCGCAGCGAAGCCACCGCATAAAGTCCAGTTGAACTGAACCGCTTCGCGCCGCTGCCGGTGCTATTTGGAATTTAATGCCGGTTTTAAGTCTTCTGGCGGGCCGATAATACGGGCTTTATGAATGGGTTTCAATAAATAACTCAACTTTCGCACCGACATAAGCGGTGGTAACGCTTTTGTTTATACGCTCTGAGTCAGTATTTCCAGGCCGGAATTAGCAGCATCCGTTGCAACATGGCCGGTATTCCGGCTACAAAAGAATCAAGCAAAGTCTGTATCCGTCCCGCAATAGAAGCCGGTACCCGGCCAGTTGCAGGTCTTCCATCATTCTTCGTCGTAATTCGGTCATCGTACTTCTCCTCTCCAGGTTTTGGTGTATCCGGCCCTCAGGCCGTAAACCGGAGCTTGAAAGGAGAAGTCGCAAGATGGCAACAAAAAAGGCGGTGTCCAAAGACGCCGCCTAATCGGGTTTTATATGGTTTTCATATCGCTTTTTTCGCCTTTGACTTATATCGCCTTTAAAATTCTGACTTTATTAGCTTTTTGTTGCCGCGAAGCGGTTTAGTACCGGGTAGGAGGGGAGCCTCTCGGCTCCCGACCCCCCTAAGAACCGGACTTGAAACTTTCGCTTCATCCGGCTCAGGCATTCTCAAAGGACGCCCTTGTTGGACGCCCCAGCTCTGTTACTTCGTTTTGCGGCGGTCAAGGCCAGATGCTCTCGGGCCGAATGGCCCAGAAGATATCTCGACTCTTTATCGTGTCGGCGCTGTGCAAAGTATCTGCCCTGTTCCGGCAGGTACGGGTTGGCGTCGGCCTTGATCTTGATGTGTCGTTTAATGCCCAGAAACTTGAGGCGGACTACTTCGTGATGCCGTAGTTCGCCTTTGACGGTTTTAGAGGTGGTTGTGAACGCCCGATGGTGGCCCGGAATTTGCCAATAATGGCGATGCAGCCATTTCCGGGGTTTCTTCGGGTGCCGACTTTGCACCATCCGCCAAAGTTGCTCCTTGACATATTTATCGACACCTACAAAAGTTTCCCATGCCACCACATGGCGGTGGTAGTTCCCCCAGCCGCGAAGCGTCTCGTTGAGCTTCTTGACCAAGATCGGCATTGGTGCGCTGACGTGTTTGCGGATCACTGTTCCTACCTTTCGCTTGAGGGCGAGGACTCCCTCCTTGGCCGGGGTGATGTGCAGGACATTGCCGGTCTTGCGATAGGTTTGCCCGAGGAACGTAAATCCGTCTTTTATATGCGTGATCGCGGTTTTCTCCGGTGAAAGAGTTAGACCGCGCTCGGCCAGAAACTTTTCAATCGCCGGCCTGATGGCTTTTTCAAGGAGACGGCGTGATTTGCCCGTCACGATGAAGTCATCAGCATAGCGGATGAAGTTAACACGATTTCGACGGCGGACTGCATTGCGGACAACCCGCTCCAATCCGTCCAGTGTCATGTTCGCCAGGGTGGGGCTGATTATCCCCCCTTGCGGAGTTCCTTTGTGCGAGGGGTACAGGATACCATCTTCCACGTACCCCGCCTCAAGCCACTTGCGAAGAATCCCACGATCCATGGGAATGTTAGTCATCAGCCAGTTCTGGCAAATGTTGTCATAACACCCCGTGATATCCGCTTCAAGTACCCATGGTGCCGAGTTCGGTTTGCTCAGCGCGTTGAAAGCTGCGGCGGTTGCGTCGGCGCAACTGCGCCCCTCCCGGAATCCATAGGAGTTGCCGTCAGCTGTTGTTTCAGCCACCGGAGCAAGTGCCAGCTTGTACAGCGCCTGCATGGCCCGATCAAACATCGTGGGTATTGATAACGGTCGTTTCTTCCCGTTCTTTTTCGGGATGTATATCCTTCTCAGTGGTTGCGGCTTGTAGCCACGTCGGCGCAGGCTGCATGCAGCGCGCCATCTGACTTTGGCGGTTTGCCAAAGAGTGCCGTCAACGCCAGGGGTTTTCTTGCCTTTATTCGAAGTCACTCGTTTGACAGCCAACAGCTTGGCGTGGAACGAGCGGGTCAGCAGGTGTTGCAAGGTTTTCACCCTGTTCCACCGGTTTTCCAGCACAGCCTTTGCGATACGGATTTGCAGCCTCCTGACTTCGCGGCGGGCTCTCTTCCAATCAACCTTGCCCCATGTTCCGCTCTTGTCTCTGGGCGCACCGACCAAAGTCGTCTTTTGCTTTCCCATCTACAGAGGTTCTCCAAATGATCTCGCAACGGAACACCAGTCGGACGTGGGCGCGCCATTTCGCCGGGGGAATGGAAGGATGTTCCCCGGTTTTAACGCGAGCCATGTTTCATGCTCTATCCACCCTGTTACCGGGTGGCATTTGCTTTTTCCGACCTCTTACTTTCGCCCCTCCATCTGCCTGCCTTACGGTCGGCTTGCCATGCATCGCGTTCATGGCGGAGTGACGACTTTTCCACGTTCCGCGTGATTATCTTAACGGACAACTTAGGTGCGGTCTGAACGCCGGTGGCTCAACAATCCCGTGCAGCGACGTTAATGCACTGCAGCCTGGCCACGCATGTAAACCCTGGGAAACATGCATATCCCCTGTTAACTCCCGTAGGGTAGGCGCCCATCTGACGGCGCGTCAACGACCATTCACATAATTTCACCATATTGTCCTGCCCTAGCCCTTAACCGGATGGAGTTTCCGGAGGGGTTCTCTTGTCGCCATTTGAACCCGATTCGGTACGTTGTAAGTGGGCTTCGCACCAAGTACACAGCGCGTACCAAGCACGCCACCTAGGGCGCTGAAGGGGATACTTCAGGTGCTTGAAGGAGGTTTTAGAAGTAATATCAAACACATATAATCACGCGACATCGTGTCGCGATCAACGGCGTGGGCGCTGACCTGACGGCTTTATCGGTCAGGTCGTGCGTCCGTGTTAGGCAATTCTTTTCTCTATCTCAATTTTAAGCTCGTTAATTTTTCCTGAAATATATGCAACAAATGCAGAATTAGCATCTTCGGGGGAATAGAGCGTGTTAAATAGCGAGAAGCCACTTGATAACTCGAAAACCTCGTTGGCGAAAGAATCAAGGGAATCACCATGTAACTTTCTAAAAGATGTAATTTCAAATTCCGTTAAATTTTCGGAATCGCTGCGAAGCCTATTCCATGAGACATCGTGCCTATCCATACACTCTTGTATAGAATCGAAAAGTGCAGAGCATTTTGGGGCTCCAATCTCCTCAAGTGCTTTGATTGTCTTTTTTAAATGACGGCCACTGGGGTTCTCCAAGTAGCCAAGTACACCGTTCATATCAATTTCCAGATCACAGTCGATTAAAAGTATAAATACATGGAGCGGATTACAAATATTGGGGAAATTAGCTTCCTCTCGAACATGCACGAGTGGCTCTTCATAAATTTGTACAGCTAAATTCTCAATGAATTTTTCAATGTTCATTTTGCTCCTGCCTAACTCGTTAATCACCGGTTAGAGCCGGTATCTAATATTGTATGTTTGCATCTAATATTATATGCTTTTCCAAATCTGAACCTTTAATTCTCTCGTGCGGGATGTACCATAACCTTACGTCCGGATCCCATCTCCCCCCCCATCTTTTTAGTCATTTCTTTTAATGCTGTGTCACTAAAGGCAATCTGCAAGAATACTTGAGGGGTCAAGTCTACAGATCACAGATTTAAATCATCGTCTTATCCGTCTCGATCTCTTCCACCGACCACCGACACGCCACTTTTTTAAGTCAGGAATATCGGGATTCCCGTCCTCGTATCAACCTGCGGCACTATAGCATGCACCTTTGTTATCACCAATTAAAAATACCATGTATTTGTACCTGATTATCATGTCTGCCCGCCTCTTTACCGCCCCCTGAATACCTGCAATCCTGGCCTTGCCAGCCTGCCCTTGTAAACCGGTGAACTGCGTTCCGGCACGGACGTTAATGAGCCGAAAAGCCCGCTGGATTTCTACCTCGGATGAGTATATACATATTGATATATTTACCACGTGCGGCAGGGTAGACATTTCGTGATCTCCGATTTCCTCAAACATCTTTTTCCCCGTGTCGTGCTGGAGCGGAATCTGCGTCTCAGCTATACCTTCTGCCTGGGCGGGCTGGCGTTCAGCGCCTTCCTGCTGCTGCTGGCCAGCGGGATGCTGCTGCTGGTCTACTACCAGCCGACACCCGAGCGGGCCTACCGCTCGATCCTCTTTCTGGAATTGGCCGTTCGGGGCGGGAAATACCTGCGCAGCCTGCACCGGCTGAGCTCCCATGTCCTGCTGGTCCTGCTGTTTCTCCATACCCTGCGGGTGATTCTGACCGGGGCCTACCATCGCCCGCGTCAACTGAACTGGGTCATCGGCATGCTGCTCCTGCTGCTGTGTGTCTTCGAGGCCTATGCCGGGTATCTGCTGCCAATGGATCAGCTGGCCTATTGGGCCACCCAGACCGGCATGGAGCTGCTGCTGACGGCCCCCTGGGGGCATGCGCTGCGGAGCCTGCTGGTGCCGGATGGCATCGGTCAGCCGCTGACCCTGCTGCGCTTCTATGCCTTGCACATTGTGGTTGTTCCGCTGACGGTGCTGCTGCTTTCCCTGCTGCATTTTTACCGGGTCAGAAAAAACAAGGGGGTCTTGCCGTACCTATGAAAACCGGATTTGTAAAAAGTTCTCCGCTTTTCTTCCGATTGATCGGCCGCTCCCTGTGGGGGCTGATCGCGATCCTGCTGGTGCTGGCGGCCCTGATCCCGGCCCCGCTGCAGATTGCAGCCGACCCGGCGGCAACCCCCAATCCGGTTAAATCGGCCTGGTTCCTGCTCTGGACGCAGGAGCTGGTCAGCTATTCGCGCTGGATGATGTATCCGCTGCTGGCGCTCGGCCTGGTATTTCTGTTTCTGCCCTGGCTGCCGGGGCAGGTGCGGGTGCACCACGCCCGCTGGTTTCCGCCCGGACAGCAGGCCGTATCGCTGCTGACCCTGCTGACGTTCATCACCATCCTGGCGCTGACGATCGTAGCGCTGTTCTTGCGGGGGCCGAATTGGGCGCTTGGTGTCTGACAGCGCTGCTGCTGGTACTGCTGGCGCCCGTCCCTGCCGGGGCTGACCCGGGGCGCCAGCTCTGCCTGACCTGCCACCCGGCACATTATGCCAGGCTGGGGGGCTGCACGGTCTGCCACCGGGGCAACCCGGCCTCGGAGCGCAAGAATATCGCCCATCAGCGCCTGATCGCCGGCCGCTATGCCCGTTTTACCCTGAAAGATGACCGGCAGTTGCGCCAGGGCATCCGCCTGCTGGAGCAGTATGCCTGCCGGCGCTGCCATGTCACTGCCGGGCGCGGGAACCGTCTTGCTGCCAGTCTCGACCGGGCCGCCGCGCGGAAGACACCGGAACAACTGGCGCTTTCCATTCAGCGGCCGGTGGCTGCCATGCCGGATTTCGGCCTGGATGACGAGCGAACCACGCAGATCGTGAATGCCCTACTTGCCGGTGCGCAGGGCCGTACAGCGGATGATGATACCCCCGTGGCGGTGCACTTCAACATCGCCGCGCATACCGGCCGGGATATCTTCTCACAGCAGTGCGGCGCCTGCCATCGTCTGCTCAGCCAGCGCAGTGGCGCCCTGGGCCGGGGCAACATCGGTCCCAACCTGTCGGGCCTGTTGTCGGTCTATTACCCCCGGACCTTCAGGGGCAGTGAGGCCTGGACCAGCCGCAAACTCGGTGTCTGGCTGAAAAATCCCCGGGCGGTCCGGCCCTGGGCGCTGATGCGGCCGGTAACACTCACCGATAACGAACTGGTGGAGCTGGTGTCGATTCTGCAGGTTGCTGCAGATCTGCAATAGTGACCGGTTCCGGTGTGATAGTGCAGTATGTGCAGTATGTGCAGGGCAGGCTGCGTTCGACTGGCGGTCGTTGGGGTTTGATCCTATCGGGTGAGGAGAGGTGCAGATATGGACAATTTGACAGGCCGGCCGGCGATCGCTTTCAGCCTGCACGACAGCCATGGCGCTATCCATCGGCTTGAGGACTTCAGGGGCAGCTGGCTGTTGATGGTGTTTCATCGCCACCTGGGTTGACTGCCCTGCCGGGCGCACATCACGCAGTTGCGTGATCAGGAAGATGAACTCAGCAGGCTGAATGTCAAGGTGGTGGTGGTCACGTTCGAGAATGACTACCTGGCTGGCTGTTATGTCAGCGATACGGCGCTTAAGTGGCCGGTTCTCGTGGATGACACCCGTGAGGTGTACAACCGCTATGGCATGCTGACCGCCTCGTTCTGGGATATCTGGGGTCTCAAGACCTGGGTGTCGTATCTCAGGGAGTTATCGAAAGGCACGCGGCTGAAGAAATCAGAAGGGGACATCTACCAGCGCGGTGGCGATGTCCTCATCGACCCGGACGGGATGGTGCGCGTGCATCATGTGGGCGAGGGGCCGGCCGACCGGCCCGCTGTTGCATCCCTTTTGAGCGTGATTTCACACAGATCGCCCGGATCACATACCTAACGAAAAGCAGGCCGTATCCTGCGACAAGGATCATTCATGTTCTGCAACAAGATGCTCAAACTGCAACAGCTTTACCGCACAGCAGCCGTGCTGGCGCTGATTACCATCTTCTACAATTGTGCCGAAGGCGCTGTTTCGATCTGGTTCGGGGCCGAGGATCAGACGCTTTCCCTGTTCGGCTTCGGGCTGGACTCCCTGGTGGAGGTCATCTCCGGCATCGGTATCTGGCACATGGTCCGGCGGCTCGGCCAGGGTGAACTGGAAGATCGCGACCCCTTCGAGCGGCGGGCCTTGCGGATCACCGGCGGCGCTTTCTACCTGCTCGCCGCAGGCATGCTGGCGACCGGCGTGGTCTCTCTTGTGCAGGGGCACCGGCCGGAAACCACCCGCTGGGGTATCATCGTGTCCGTACTCTCCATAGTTTCCATGCAGCTGCTGCTGCACTACAAGGTAAAGGTGGGGACCGCCCTCAATTCCTCTGCCATCCTGGCCGATGCCGCCTGCACCCGCACCTGTCTGCAACTCTCCGTGGTGCTGCTGGTTGCCAGTGCCGGTTATGCCCTGACCGGCATCGCCTATCTGGACGCTCTCGGATCTGTGGGGATCGCCGTTCTCTCCTTGCGCGAAGGCCGGGAGGCGTTCCAAAAGGCCCGCGGTCTGGCCTGCAGCTGTGCCGGGGGCTGCGGTAAAGCTTGATAGTGATTCTACATCGCAGCACCTGACAGCGCGGTCCGATCCGGCCGGCGCTCTACACAAGGAGGTATTTCCATGGATTGGGATGAACGTTACAGCGAAGCGGGTTTTGTGTACGGTACGGCACCAAATGAGTTTGTGGCCTCGGTGGCGGACCGGATCCCGAAAGGCAAGGTGCTCTGTCTGGCGGAGGGGGAGGGGAGAAACGCCGTCTACCTGGCCTCTCTCGGATATGAGGTTACCGGGGTTGACGGGTCGGAGGTCGGCCTGCGTAAAGCCAGGGAACTGGCTGCTGAACAGGGCGTCGTCATTACGACGATCCATGCCGACCTGGCCGGCTTCCGGATCGAGCCGGAACAGTGGGATGGCATCATCGCCAGCTATTGCCATGTCCCTGCGGCCATCCGCATTCCGCTGCACCAGGCAGCGGTGCGCGGCTTGAAGCCGGGGGGCGTCTTCGTACTGGAGGCCTTCAGTAAGGAGCAACTGGCGTACAACACCGGAGGCCCCCCGTCGCTCGACATGCTCATGTCCCTGGATGAGCTGAAGCACGAGCTGGCCGGCCTGGTGTTTATCCACGCCGTTCAACTGGAGCGGGAGGTGCGTGAGGGCAGCAGGCATACCGGATTGGCTGCGGTCGTCCAGGTGCTGGCGCAAAAACCGTAGCCTGGTCTGCAACAGGTGCAATCCGTTGGCGGCAGGTGCAAGATCTGCACGAAAGCCTTGCGCGCGGCAGCGGTTGTTAGTTGTAAGGTCTTTAATATCAGTATGTTAATTGATTGGCATGCTTCCTGATATATCCTGGCTAGAAACACACATCTGACAGGAGGTATCACCGCATGAAAACTCGTATCATCATGGCAGCAGCAGTAGCAGGAATTGTCGCAGCATTGTCGGCCGGGGACGTGGTGGCAGCAGGGCACGGTAATGGAGGCAGGAACGGCAGTCGCAACGGCACCTGTACTGCCACACAGGCTGCAGGCGGGGCATCTGCCGCCACTCGTCCGGCCGGATCACAACGGCGCGACGGCACCTTTCTGACCACCGGCACGACCGCCAACGGCTCAACCACACGTCCCGGAAACGGCAACGGCCTCCAGGATGGCTCCCGCCTGACCACAACCACCACCGCTCCGGCGGCAACCGTCCAGTAGCGATGTTGCTCTACCCGGCAGGCATGTACTGCTGCCGGGTCAATCAGACAAGGAAGGGTCCGATGAAGCGACATATTCTCATAATGATTCTTGCGGCCCTGAGCCTTTGGAGCCGTGAATCTTCAGCTTTCTGGGGAAGCGATTCCAGCGACTCAACCAGCGGCTTGAATGTGACTGCCGGCTACGATGTCAACACGATTGCGACCGTAACCGGTACCGTTATGACGCTGCCGGCGCGTACGGGGCAGGAACAGCTTACGGTCATGTCGGTCGCTGCTGTCCAGGGCAGCGTGACAGTCGTGCTCGGGCCATGGTGGTACTGGAAAACGCAGACCATGAGCCTCTCTAAAAATCAGGAACTTGCCGTCACCGGCTCCCTTGCACAGGGCAAGGATGGGGCGCTCTATATCTTTGCCCAACGTATCGAGAACCGCAGCAACGGGGAAACGGTTACGCTCCGTTCAGAAGCGGGTACACCGTTTTGGTCCGGCGCCGGTTCGGGGAGCCGCCACGGAACCCGGCAATATAACGGTGGCGGCCCGCAGTTTGGTGCCGGCAGCCGTGGTAACGGCATGAGAGGGGGCCGACGATGATAGCGGGGTGTTGGAAGTATGTATCTACGGCATTGTTCCTTGCCATGACCTGCCCGCAGACGGTTGTGGCGCTCACAATTACACCCGATAAACCCAAAACGGCATCCATCAGCCTGGGGGCTGAATTTGCCTCGGGTACCTATGGCAGCGATACAACGACCCGCAGTGTGTATATGCCACTGATCGTCACCTGGTCGCCCAATGATCGTTTTGATGTCGGCATCGAGGTGCCCTATATCTATCAAAGCAGTTCACGGGCAACCACCAGCCTGTTTAATAACAACCTGAGTTCAGCGACTGCGGTGTCAGCTGCCCAGGGCGGCCCTGCCGGTAACGGCGCAGCCAGGCAGCAACAACAGCCGCGTTTCTCGCTGGCATCCGGTTCGTCGAGTTCTGCCGTCTCCGGGGTGGGTGATATTATCATGCGACTTGGGGTGATCGCTCTGGCCGGGAGTGCCAGCGTCCCGCAGGTACGTCCGTCGCTGTATGTAAAGTTCCCAACCGCCAAGGCATCCGATGGGCTGGGCACCGGTGAGTTTGATGGCGGGATCGGGTTAGATGCAAACAAATGGTTCGGCAACCTTCATCTGACCGGGGAGACCCTGTATACCTGGCAGGGTAAGGTGGATGGATTGGGTCTGAAAAACTATCTCAGCTATACGGCCGGGATCGGTTACCTGCTGATGGAAAGCGTTGAGCCGATGTTCATCGTGAAGGGGGCCACGGCGCCATCAGACTACGCCGGCGCGCTGCTGGAAGCACGAGCCAGGCTTGTGTGGTCTGTCACCGCTTCGACCGCGCTCGATCTGTATGGCTCACGGGGCATCGCCGATAGCAGTCCCGATTATGGTGGCGGGTTGTCGGTTGTGTACTCATTCTGACGATGGGTAAGACTACCGGTTTATTGATAGGTATCCCCTGCTGTTTTACCCTGTTGGTGGCCTGGTTTGCCTGGTCTGCCTTTCAGGCGGCCCCCTTGCTGGCGGTTGAAAACCTGCGCGGGGCAGGGCTTTCCATTTCCGCAGCGATCGAGCAACTGGCGGTAGCCGATGCCTCATTGCGTTCGCTGGCACGCTATTCAACGCCGGATATCGCCTACTATGCCCTGATCGACCGGCGCGGTATCATTCGTTTTCACACCAATCCAGCACTCATCGGCCATCGCTTTGCAGTTGATGGTCCGAAACCATTTCCGGACGGAATCTCCGAACAGCGGGAACGGCTGGGCACGGGTGAAGAGGTCTATCTCCTGCGTACAAAGGTGCATGCCGGCCACGACGAGTATCACCTCGTTCTGGCATTGCATACCTATCGTGCCGATCAGGTTATCCGCCGGGCCAAAACCGGCGTCACGGTCGTATGTGCACTGACGGCCGCCCTCTGGGGATTGACCGCGGTGGTGCTATTCCTGGTTCGCCGGGAAGAACGGCATCGCCGGGAGATGCAACGCCGCGAGGAGTTGGCCCGGCTTGGAGAGATGGGTGCAATCATGGCCCACGAGATCCGCAATCCACTGGCCAGTATCAAGGGCTTTGCCCAATTGGTGGAAAGCGCTGACGGTCTGGAACAGGCCCGCATCTATGCGGACAGGATCGTGATGCAATCACAGCGCATGGAAGCGCTGGTGGATGACCTGCTGGCCTTCGTCCGCCAGGACCGGGAAGAACGTCAGGTGACCGATCTTGAGACCCATGTGCGGAACTGCGTAGCGATGATCCGCATGGAGGCGGAGCCTGCCCTGGTGGAGGTTGTCTACGCTCCAGGGGCTGCGCTGGAGGTTTTGGCGGTTGCCGATCGTATTGACCAGCTGCTGCTTAATCTCCTGAAGAACGGCGTGCAGGCGATGCCGGACGGCGGCATCTTGCGGGTTGAACTGGAAAAAACAGCATCCCGGGCAATTATCAGGGTAAGCGATCGCGGCATCGGCATCCCCCCGGAGGACCTGCCTCATATCTTTGAGCCGTTCTGGACCAACAAGGCCCGCGGTACCGGGCTGGGACTTGCGCTCTGCCGCAAGGTGGCGCAGGAACATGGCGGCAGCCTGTCCGTTGAAAGTCTTGCCGGATACGGTACGACCTTCACCCTGGCCTTGCCGCTGGCCGCATAACGAGAGGAAAGGACACCATGTCGGCTACCATACTGGTTGTAGAGGATGATGCTGTCTTTCGCGAACTGTTGACCACCATTCTCGATAAGGCCGGCTACACCGTTGCAACGGCATCCGACGGCGGTGAGGGCTTGCGCCGTATCCAGCGTGAACGATTCGATCTGGTGCTCTGCGACCTGAAGATGCCGGTCAGAAACGGTCTGGAGTTGTTTCACACGACGTGTGGCGATCCGGCCGCACCGCTCTTCATCTTCATAACCGCCTATGGCAGGGTGGCAGAAGCAGTGGCGGCCATCAAGGCGGGCGCCTTTGATTTTCTCTCCAAACCGCTCAAGGATCCGGCCAGCCTGCTTGAGATAGTAGGCCGGGCGTTGGAGCGGGTGGATCTCGAACGCCTGTCGGTTTCATTCCAGGAAACTGAGCAGGCCGGTCTGCCGCCCGAAGCCCTGATCTTTGCGGGTCAGGCCATGGAAACGGTCAGAAAGCTCGTGCAGGACGTGGCCCCGGCGCCGGCCACCGTCCTGCTGCATGGCGAAAGCGGCACCGGCAAGGAGCTGATCGCCAGGATGATACATCTGGCCAGTCCGCGCAGGTCCGGACCGTTTATCCCGCTCAACTGCGCCGCCATCCCGGAGAATTTGCTGGAGAGTGAACTGTTCGGTCACGAGCGCGGGGCTTTTACCGGTGCCGCTCAAGCCCGGCGCGGCAAGTTCGAGCTGGCGCAAGGCGGGACCATCTTCCTGGATGAGATCGGTGAAATGCCCCGGTTGCTGCAAGCCAAGCTGTTGCGCGTCCTGCAGGAACGGACCTTCGAGCGCCTGGGTGGATCGCTGCAGATCAAAGTCGATGTGCGGGTGATCGCCGCCTCCAATCGTGATCTGGCCCAGGAGGTGGCCGGGAAGCGCTTTCGCGAGGATCTGTTTTATCGCTTGAACGTGTTTCCGATTAGCCTGCCGCCGCTTCGTGAAAGGCTTGATGCCATCCCACAGCTGGTCCGGCATTTTTGTGCCCGCTTTTCGGCTGCCGCGGGTGCCCGGCGTCCCATCGGCATTACATCCGAAGCCCTGTCGCTCCTGCAGAAACACAGCTGGCCCGGTAATGTCAGGGAACTGCAGAACATCATGGAACGGGGTGTCATCCTGGCGCGGGGGGCGATTACGGCCAGCGAACTTCCGGCGGAACTGCGTGAGCATAGTACCCATCTTGAAGCCCGTGGAGGCCTTCTCAAGCATCGCGAGAAAGAGACCATCGTGAAGGCACTCCGGCAGTTCAAGGGAAAACGGCGTCAGACGGCCGAGGCCCTCGGTATTTCCCTGCGAACCTTGCAGTACCGCCTGAAAGAACTCGATCTGCTGGTCAAGGACGAATCGATACATCCATAGGTAACAGGTTATCTTTACCGGTAAAAAAAACTGATCCTATGGTTGACATCCATGCCAGCCATGATAATCTCGCACAAGATTTCATGAACGTTCTCGGGGGTGCTGTCGCTGGAATCAGGATCCAGCGAAAGTGCCGTAACGTTTCACCAACAGCAGAGTTGTCGAGATACCTGTCCGTATCAATCCAGAGGGACTGTGCAGTGTCACCGCTTACCATGTCAAAGATTTCTTCCCCGATCTTCAGCCGCTCAAAACGCACCATCGTCGCCGCAGGACTGACGATAATCTACCTGTTACTATCATTGGGTCCACTCACTGCGGGTATCAAGCATGCAAATTTGTTTGCTCACTCCATAAGGGTGGAGTGTAGCGGCGACTGCAATCTGTGCGGGTGCTCTCCGGAAAAACGGGCGTCAAAAACCTGCTGTTGCAGTATGAAGCAGCAGCAGGAAGCCCAGGCCCGCGCTCACGAGTCCGAGGATGGAACCGCTGATTGTTGCAAGAAGCTCCCTGAAAAAAAGCAGACTTTTGTTTGCAGTTACCCCTGTGGCAGCGATCAACAGATCGACCTGACAGCTGCCGACGAAAGTGAGGTCATCCCCTCCCATTTCAGGGAAGGGTTCAGTCTATCCCCGATTGAGACCACCTTCACCACCACCGCGCATCTCCTGGCATCCCGTCACGGCGATCCCCCCGACCCGCCGCCAAAACTCGTCTGACCCTTCTCCGAACAACATAATCCTATTTCAAAAACATGCTGGACAGCTCACCGCTGCAACTGGAGTGCCTCTGGGCGTCCCAGGGGGCTTGTGAGCCACGTCCGGAGGTATGCGCCATGCTCTCACAGGCTAAATGGTTGGGCTTGTCTCTGGCGTTGCACCTGGTAGCCGCCGGTTGCCTGATCCTATGGGTCTCACGCGCCGTAGAGCGCACACCGGAAACCATCATGGTGCAGCTGGCCAATTGTGTGCCGGCCGAGGGTGGGCTGCGCAAGGTCTCGCACGTGCCGCGGCCATTAGCTGCTCGCCCCGCAGTTTCGGCCGGGCCGGCGGACAGGTCACGGCCCGGGCTACAGCGGCAAGCGCTACAACCCGCAGCACCACAGGTTCTGACAACAACAGCTGGTGCCGAACAGAGTCAGGTCAGGGATCCGCCAACACCTTCAGCGGTGATTGCGCCGGCCTCAATCACAAACCGGAGGGGTGAAGACCTCGTTTCGGATCCTCGGCCTCTGGCAAAAACGATCGTGCCGCATGCCGCGCCAGTGGCAGAAGGCCGGCCGGCTCAGGAAGCGGCGCGACAACATTATCTGAGAGAGAATTATGCCTATATCCGTGACCTGGTCACGAAGCAGCTGGCATATCCGCCACTGGCCAGAAAGATGCGTTGGAGCGGGAAGGTTGTCATCGCATTTATCATCGCGGAAGACGGCAGCGTCCACACGATCCGGGTCGTAGAGAGTTCCGGGTTCCCGCTGCTGGATAAAAGCGCCACTGAAACGGTCCGGGCAGCGGCACCATTTCCGAAACCTCCTGCCAGTGCGGAGATTGTGCTGCCTGTCAGCTTCACGCTGATGTAGTCCCGTTATGAAGGGTTTAAAGCAATATAACCATCTGCTTTGAGGAGAGAGACTATGAAAACCTTTATATTGGATGTAGTGGCAGCGTCAATTCTGCTGACGCTGCCATATGGAGCGGCCTGTGCCGAAAACCAGATTCTGGATGAGATCATAGTACGTGGTCAGCAGGAATCACCAAACGAAGAGAGCCTCTCTATCAACGAGGTGCGTGAAAGCCCGGCACGGGACATGGGCGAGGCCCTCAAGCAGATCGAGGGAATCAGCTACGTCCGCAAGGGTGCCATCGCCAACGATGTGGTGCTGCGCGGCTTCCAGAAGGACAATATCAACGTCCTTGTGGACGGTGTCCGCCTGCACGGTGCCTGCCCGTCCCGCATGGACCCCCCTTCATTCCACTATGACTTTGCCGAGATTGAGCAGGTCAAGGTGATCAAGGGACCCTACGACCTGACCAATCCGGGAGGTCTGGGCGGCATGATCGACGCACAGACGAAGAGACCGGGCGCGGGGCTTGGCGGAGATGTCAACCTGAGCTACGGGGATTGGAACAGCATCAATGCGGCTGGCATTGCCTCTTATGGTACGGATGCCTTTGATGGCCTGCTGGGATATGCCTACAAGTATTCAGACGTACCCACATCAGGCGACGGCAAACGGTTGACAGAAATTTATCCGGCGACCAGCCCAAGCCGCTATACAAGCAGCGCCATCGATTCCAAGGCCTATGAGATCAATACCGGTTGGGGCAAGTTTGCCGTTAATCCCACCGGTAACTCGCGCAGCGAGATCAGCTACACCTATCAGGATGCCGACCATGTCCTCTATCCCTACCTGAAGATGGATGCCGATTACGACAGAACCCACCGAATGAACTGGACCTACCGCATCCGGAAGATTTCAGCGCTGCTGCAGGACCTGAAGCTGCAAGTTTACTGGGACACGGTCGACCACCTGATGGACGACCGCTTGCGCGTTACTTCCCAGACGTCCCCCCGTCTCTACTCCATGCAGACCGATGCCAAGACCCAGGTCTACGGGGTAAAACTGAACGCCGCCTTGGCGGTCGGACCGGGGACCCTGAAAACCGGGCTGGACTATTACAACCGCAACTGGGACGCGGTCAACCGGCGCGCCATGTACCTTGCCTATCGCGATCTGGCTATGATACCGGACGCCGCCATCGATAACCTGGGCATGTTCGCAGAGTACGAGCTGTTGCCGGGTAGCCGGTTCAGCCTGAAAGGCGGTCTGCGTGGCGACCTGACCCAGGCAGAAGCCCATAAAACAAACACGCTGGTGGCAGCCGGAACCACTCGGGCTTTTGCCGATGTCAGCGCCAACCTGCAATTGACCTTCACCCCGGTCAAGGGCCTTGATATCTTTACCGGCCTCGCCCGTGGCACACGCACCCCGGATCAGCAGGAACTGTATCTGGATGTCCCGGTCATGATGCCTTCCGCGACATCGAATTACTGGCATGGCAACAAGGATCTGAACTCTACGGTCAACCATCAGGCCGACCTTGGCGCCAAATATTCGACGGACCGTTTCTATGTCAATGCTTCGGTCTTTTACAGTGACCTGCAGGATTATATTAATTTCTATCAGATTCCGGCGACGTTTGAGAAAAGTTACCAGAATATTCACGCCACCATGTGGGGGGCTGAATTGGGAAGTCAGATTGCACTGGATGACGACCTGTTTCTGAGAGGTTCCCTTTCGTATGTGGAGGCCCGCAACGAGAGTGCCGGACGTTCGCTTTCCGAAATTCCGCCGCTCAGGGGAACCGTTTCACTGCGCTATGACACCGGCACATACTTTTTCGAGGCATTGGAAAACCTGGCCCGTGAACAGGATCGGGTCGATAGCGGACTCAACGAAACACCAACCGCCGGTTGGGCTACTACCGACATCAAAGGCGGCCTCAATTATCACGGGATCTCGCTGATCGTTGGCATTGCCAACCTGTTTGACAAGCAGTATTTCAGCCACCTGTCCTATGCCCGCGACCCGTTCCAAAGCGGTTTCAAGGTCCCGGAAAACGGCCGGAATGTATATGTTGCGATGGGATACAAGTTCTGATTCACAAAGCTAGCTACCAATTCTGAAAGCTATGCCGGGTCGGCCGTATCAGGAGCTGATGCTGGGAAGCAAACAGGCGGTGTGCGCCTCCGGCTTGACACCTGTCCAGCGCTGTGCTATCCACTAGCCGCACGCTGTCGCAAAAAAACTGAATAACGGATCACGGTGCCCGCCAGGGCTTGATAGGGAAGAGGGGTGACGCTCGAATGGAGCCATTCCCCCGCGGACCCGCCGCTGTAAGCGAGGACGATGGGCATGATGTCACTGGTCGAAAGACCGGGAAGGCGCCCGGAGGATGAATCGCGAGCCAGAAGACCTGCCATGATCCCAGCACTCAACAGTTCCCCGTGGTAAAGGGCGAGTGAAACCATTAACAGACTTTGAATACGAAAAGTCCGCATGATGCTTCGGCATATGCGGACTTTTTTTGTGGTCGTCACCACAGTAACAACATCAGGGAGGTGCTCGATGCACATCATGGAAGGTTTTTTGCCGCTCAGGCACTGTATCGGCTGGAGTGTTGCTTCAGCCCCATTCGTCGCCTACGGGCTGCGCACCATCAACAAGGGTATCAAGGAGAACCCGGAACAGCGCATGCTGCTGGGCGTGGCCACCGCTTTTACCTTTGTGCTTTCGGCCCTGAAGATGTTCTCGGTGACCGGCAGCTGTTCCCACCCCACCGGCACCGGGCTGGGCGCGGTATTGTTCGGGCCGGCGGCCATGGCCCCCATCGGCGCGGTGGTGCTGCTGTTCCAGGCGATCCTGCTGGCCCACGGCGGTCTGACAACCCTGGGGGCCAACATCTTTTCCATGGCGATCGTGGGACCGTTTGCAGCGTTCGGCATCTACCGTCTCGCTCAGGCGCTGAAACTGCCCTTCGGCGTCTGCATCTTCCTGGCTGCTAGCATGGGAGACCTTTTGACCTATGTCACCACCTCGCTGCAACTGGCCCTGGCCTTTCCCGATCCGGTCGGCGGATTTGCCGCATCCTTTGCCAAGTTCGCCGGCATCTTTGCCGTGACCCAGATCCCGCTGGCCATCAGCGAGGGGTTTTTGACGGTCATCGTATTCAATGCCCTGGCCCGTCTCAATCCCCAGGAACTGAAAGACCTGAATGTCGTAACCGCCAAGGAGGTGCAGGCATGAAACGGTATCAGAATCACATACTCTTGTTTTTTGTGGTGGCCCTGGTTGCCGTTCCACTCATGCTGATACACAAACCGGCGACGGGACCGGACGGAAAAGAGGTGGAGATTTTTACCGGCTCCGACGATCAGGCCAGGAATGCCGTCGGCACAATCGATCCTTCCTACAAACCCTGGGCAAAATCGCTGATTGTGCCGCCCAGCGGCGAGATCGAATCGCTGCTCTTTGCTCTGCAGGCTTCGCTGGGCGCCGGTTTTATCGGCTATTGGTACGGCAGTGCCTCTACCCGTGCAAAAATGCGCAAAGAGCTGAGTAAGCACGTGCAATGCTGATTGAACACTCTGCCTATACGAATCGCTGGCGGCGGGTCTCACCGGCCGCCAAAGGGTTGTTCTCGCTGTGTGGACTGGTTGCTGCCTATGCCGCCGCCACACCGGCTGCTGCCTGCGGTAGTGCTGCGGTGCTGTGCGTTGTCACGGTTCTCGGTGCCGGAATACCGCCGCTGCGCTACTTGCGGGTGGCTGCTCCGGCGCTCTTCTTTCTGGCTGTCAGTGCCCTTTCTCTGGCGGTTTCACTCAAGATAGGCCCCTCTATGGCCGATGTTTCCCTGCATCTGGCCCGAACCGGATTTCAGCGGGTTGCCCAGGTCTGCGGCCGCTCCCTGGGCGGATTGGCCGCGCTCCTTTTTCTGGCCATGACCACGTCTTTGATCGACATCATAGGCCTGCTGCGCCGGCTCAAGACGCCCGAGGTTTTGCTGGACATGATGACCCTTTGCTACCGCACGCTCTTCGTCTTTTCCGAAGCCGTACACGATACCCTCACGGCCCAATCCGCCCGGCTGGGGTATGCCACCATGCGCCATTCCATGCACTCGTTAGGCGGCCTGGTCGCCACTATCACCGTCCAGGTGTGGCAGCGTTCGCAGGCCCTTCACGTTGCAGCACTGGCCCGCAACAATGACGGTCCGCTGCGTTTTCTCGAACAGGTCTATCCACATTCCACACGGGATATCTGCCTTGCGGTCAGCGGCGGAGCTGCGCTGGTCGCCCTTGTCAGGGTGATTTCATGAAACAACAAACGACAGACCCTATTCTTGAAGTGCAGGCAGTCCGCTTCCGTTATCCCGACGGCAGTGTCGGACTCGATGGTTGTTCGCTCGCTATCCAGCGCGGCAGTCGCACCGCCCTGCTGGGTGCCAACGGGGCAGGCAAGTCCACCCTGTTTCTGCACCTGAACGGAATTCTGCGGCCGATGAGCGGGGCGGTCCTGTTTGAGGGCCTTCCGGTGGACTATGGCCGGCAGGGATTGCACCACCTGCGTTCGCGGGTCGGCCTGGTGTTCCAGAATCCGGACAGACAACTCTTTTCCGCGCGTGTGCGCGAGGACATATCCTTTGGACCTCTGAATCTGGGGCTGGATGCCGGCACGGTGCGCAACCGGGTGGAAGAGGCGCTGCTGGCGGTGGGCATGACCGCGTGCGCAGACAAACCGGTGCATAATCTGAGCTTTGGACAGAAAAAACGGGTCTGTATCGCCGGGGTATTGGCCATGCAGGCCGAACTCGCCCAGATACTGGACAGGCTGCATGCCGAAGGGATGACGGTCATCATAGCCACCCATGACATGGATTATGCCTACCAGTGGGCCGATGTGCTTGCAATAATGGATACGGGGATATGTGCCGCCAGCTGGGATGCCGCGCAACTGCCGGCGTATCTGGATCAGCTGGAGGGGTTCGGTGTTGGAGTCCCCCGGGTAGCAGAAATGCATAAGGCGTTGGCCGCTTGCGGCCTGTTTGGCCCTGATCTGCCGGCCGTGCGCAGCCATTCCGAGCTGCTCGATGCTATTGCCAAGATGGCCGCCGTAGGCTCTCGGCCATGACCTAGCCAGGCAACGTATCGAAGCTTGCAAAGCCATCTATCCCTTAGCAGGGCAGGTGGCTTTTGTGTTTCACGACCGAATCTACCCTGACACAGGTTGCGGGCGCAGTCCGGATACGAGCATCCTGAGAGTGCGGTTGCCTGAAGTGTTCCCCGAAGCATGCTCAACAAAAAATAAGAAACAAAGAATTATTGCGATATAATTTACGTGCGGGACGGGTATTGCTTTATCAGATGTTGTGCAACATCTGTGATTGCTTCAGCCTTCCTGCGCGTACCTGCATCGGCAGTTCGTACTTTTCAAACGCCGTCTATGTCCTGTTTGTAAGAATTTAGATTCCAGGATTTAATTTGTTAATATATTGACATGCATATAATTGAATAGTAGATTGTATACGATTTCAAAACTGAAAGGCGGTTAACTATGAAAGTCTGTTTCCCGGTAGACATGAATCAAGGTTTGGAAAGCCAGGTGTACGGTCATTTCGGTTCTGCGCCCGGTTTTGTCGTGGTTGATATGATCACCAGCGAGGTGACTGCAATCAACAATAGCGATCAGATTCATCAGCATGGGGCCTGCAATCCGGTCGCAGGGCTTGGAGGCCACCAGGTGGATGCAATTATCGTCGGGGGCATCGGCGGCGGGGCGCTGCACAAGCTCAATGCTTCCGGTCTGCGGGTATTTCAGGCACAAACAGGCACTGTGTCCGAAAACGTGGCGCTCTTTCAGGCCAATGGGCTTCAGGAGTTTTTGCCGGGGCATACCTGCGGAGGCCACAGCCACGACCAAGGGTGCTCTCACTAAGTTAATGAAACCGGTTGCTGAGTTGAAAGGAGGGCAGCAAAAACATCAGCATAGATTGTCAGGAAAACCGCAGGCTGCTGGAAAGCGCATCATACACCAGTCGAATTGCCGTAGGTACCATCATGGAGTGGTACTCCATGTCAAATCAAGGTTTCTTCGAAAGGAACAGAAAACATGACATTCAAGAGCGTTGTAGTTGCTGCATTGGGATGTGTTTTAGCGTCCACCGCTGTTCAGGCCAAGGAGCATCCCGGGAAAGAACAGATTCTCAAAGAGGGATATCATGGGCCAAAAACCTGCGAAGAATGCCATCCCGGCACGGCCAAGGAATTTCTTAAAACGGTGCATTGGAAACACGCCTCGAAGGTTGATAATGTCGATCATCTTGACCCCAACAAAGAATACGGCATGAAAAACCGTATTTATACGATGTGCAACGGCAACGATATCGTCAACAACCTGAAGGAAGTACCACCAAACGCGCTGGGCAAGACCAAGTTTGTCGGCTGCAATACCTGCCATCCGGGTGATCACTCGGTTGATGTCGGAAGTACCGGACCCGAAGCGGAACAGTCGATTGACTGTTTGATCTGCCATTCCTCCAAGTATGACTACAGTAAAAGAAAAGCGGTTAAGGATAAAGACGGCAGGGTTATCATGACCCAGGACCGCAGCACCGAGGCGGCTGCCAACATCGGCCGGCCCGGCATCAAGAATTGCATGATATGTCACGAGGGCGCCGGCGGAGGGGCCTTGATCAAGCGTGGATTTTCCATGGCCAAGAATGACGAGGTTCATGTGACAAAGGGCATAATCTGCGTTGACTGCCACCAGGTGAAAAATCATAAATTCCCCACCGGCCGCGATCCCAACAACTGGGCCAGTGACGGCATCTACATGACCTGCGTCGGCGAGTGTCACAGCGATAAACCGCATAAGGATGCGGACTATAACCGGCATACCGCCAAAATAGCCTGCCAAACCTGCCATATCCCCAGAACCGGTGGCGCCTTTTCCAAGGACTTCACCAAATGGGAGAAACAGGACAATGGTTTTTATGAGCCATCAACCCTGAAACGGGAAGTTAATCAAACTACACCCGTTTACGCCTGGTATAACCTGACCGTCAGCAATACCCCGCATTTCATAGGTCCCAAGGGAAGCCGGACCGATGGCAAGAGCAAGATCTACCCCTTCAAGATTTTCCAGGGTAAAGCCTATTTCAACCAGTTGAATGGTCAGTTGATGTCAATGGACTTCGCGCCGCCGATCGCCAATGGCGATGCGCTTGCGGGTGTCGCCTCCGCCGCCAAGATACTTGGCATCAAGGATTATAAACCGGTGCCGGGATGGCAGACGATCTATTTTGCGAGCAGTCATCAGGTTGCGCCCAAAGGCAAGGCCCTGACCTGCTCCAACTGCCATGCTATCAATGGTGTGCTTAAATTTGAAGAGCTGGGATACAACGCCAAGGAAATCGAAAAACTTACCAATCCTGAACTCTATTTTGAAAAGGTGCTCAAGATTCAGGAGAAGGACGAATGGTAGGTTAGCGGTACGTACACGTTAGTCGATATGGGGCGTGATAGCTTCACGCCCCATATCTTTTAGTTCTGGTGCCAATTGTGAATACCTTCCAGCGTGTCGGAAAACTCATCGGTAATGGCATTCGCTATCGCTATCTGAAAAAGACCGGCCACCCGTACCGGCTTGAAGCGATCAGCCTCGAAATCACCCATCGCTGCATCTGCCAGTGCAGTATGTGCAATATCTGGAAGATTCCGGCGCATGTTCAGGACCTTGCTTTCACAGACTGGCTGAAACTGCTTTCCTCGCCCGAGCTCCAGTACCTCAAGGAGCTGGACCTGACCGGTGGGGAGCCCTTTTTAAGGGATGACCTGGGCAAACTGCTTCAGGAAATCTGTGATCGTCAGCCAACTGATTTTCCGGGCTTACGCACGGTAGCGATTACCACCAACGGAATTCTGACCGAAAGGATTCTGAACGGTACCCGTGAAATAATCGCCCCTCTACGCGACAGGGGCATCGACCTTGTACTGGCATGCGGTATGGATGGCGTAGGGGACCTTCACGACCGGGTCAGAAACTACCCCGGAGCCTGGCAGAGGCTTCAGGAAACCCTTGCCGGGCTTTACTCCCTCAGAAAAGAAAATCCCAACCTGGTACTCGGTATCAAGACCACGGTGGTACCGCTCAATGCCCATGATCTCGATCGAATCGCCGATTATGCGGCCGAACACGGTCTGTTCACTATTATTTCTCCACGCATTATTACCTCCAACCGCTTTAAAAACAGTGACAGGGAGGCCGAGCTACGGTTTAGGCCCGAAGAACTCGAAATGCTGATCCGTTTTTACGAAGGTCCACAATTTGCCTGGAGCGGTCATCGTGAGACGTTGCTGGGCTTCCTGAAGAATGGCCGGATGAAAAAGAACTGCTCGGCCGGTGTAAATTACCTGTTTGTCCGCCATAATGGCGATGTGTTTGCCTGCCCGATCTTGCCGGTCGTGCTGGGGAATGTAACAGATCAAACTCTGGAAGAAATTTATCGGAGCCAGGCTGCCGCCCGCTTCCGCAAACAGGTTGGGAAGTTTCCTGCATGCAGCGTCTGTACTGAACCTGGTCTGGAGCGCATCTCCTGGCCTCTCGAAGGGTTTGCCCTGTTGGGGCGTATGGCCACCATGGGTACGAAGGGTTTTGACCGCCTCGTCCGGCATATGGGAATAGACAAGTACCTGTAAGTGCCGCCAGATGTTGTGCCCGGTGAGCAGGATCTGGAATCGATCGAGGTTTCATAACGTGCTCAGGCAGCGGACTTCGTGCTGATTGCGAAAGGATGAAAAGACCATGAATACACTGCTCGACTACCGGTTTCTCATCCCGCTTGCGCTGTTTCTCGGCCTTGCGCCTTTCTTTCCGCAGCCGCACCTGGTGGAAAAGATCAGGATGCTGATGGCCGGCACGCTGAAACGGCCTATCGATATCTTTGATCTGATGTGGCACTCATGGCCATTCGCGTTGTTGTTGTACCGTATTTTCAGAGACCTGATCAGTACAGCAGGTTGATAGAAGGAGATTACATGCAGCCCCAGGAATTATTGAAACGTATGAAGACCAGGCAGTCCCCCATTGTTCTGGATGTCCGTAGCGGCATTGAATTCCGGAATGGGCATATACCCGGTGCACGCCATTCTCCGGCCTTGAAGATTTTGTTGCGACTGGCGCCTATCCCGTCCGACAGGGACACTGAACTGGTGCTGACCTGTGAGCACGGCCCTCGTGCCCAGCTTGCCAAGGGACTGCTGGGAATCTTCGGTTATCGGAATGTGGCGCTACTCGCAGGGCACATGGCTGGCTGGAGACAAGCCGGGCATTCTCAAGAAAAATAAGCAGACCGTACATGTTTTAAGCAGTTCTGTTGAGCTGCATAATTATCCATAGGGGAGACAGGCATGAAGATGCGAATAGTTGTCGTCGGCGCAAACGCCGCCGGGGCCAAGGCCGCCTCAAAGGCGAAACGAATCAATCCCAAGGCGGAAGTCACCTTGATTGACAGAGGCACTTTTATCTCGTACGGCGCGTGTGGCATACCCTATTTCGTGTCCGATACCGTAGCTGACGTGAAGGAGCTGATGAGTACGGCGGTGGGCGTTGTCCGCGATGCCCACTTTTTTAAAAAGGTCAAGGGAGTAACAGTCCAGACCGGTGTTGAAGTGACCGGTATCGACCGTGAATCAAAGGTTGTCCATCTCCTCGATACGTCAACCGGACAGAGCTCATCGCTTGGATATGACCGGTTGATCCTCGCCACCGGCAGCTCACCGTTCATTCCCGCCATCGACAAGGTCGGCCTGCCCAATATCCTGACGGTCAAATCCATTGCAGACGCCGAGTTGCTGAAAAACTGCGCCATTTCCGGCGATAGGGCGTGTATTGTCGGCGGTGGACTGATTGGTCTGGAAACCGCTGAGGCCTTGCAGAAAAAGGGTATGCGGGTGACGGTCATCGAAATGCGCGATCAGCTCCTGCCGGGAGTACTGGACCCGGAAATGGCGTACCTCGTCGAGAAACACCTCAGGCAGCAGGGGGTGACGGTTATGACCGGTTGCGCTGTGACCGGGTTCATCGGGCATACAACGGTATCGGCTGTGCGTATCGGCGGACAGGAACTGCCCGCCGATCTGGTGGTGCTGGCACCCGGCGTGACCCCCAATGTCGGACTGGCTCGGGCCGCAGGTCTCGATCTAGGGGTAACCGGCGCTATCTCGGTCGATGCGCGGCTCTGTACCAATGATCCCGCTATCTATGCCTGTGGTGACTGCTGCGAAACCAACCATCTGATCACGGGTAAAAAGGTCTATATCCCGCTGGGCAGTACCGCCAATAAACAGGGGCGTGTCGCCGGAATCAATGCTGCCGGAGGTGAGGCTGTCTTTGCTGGAGTTATCGGCACCAGCATCCTCAAGGTTTTCAATATCAATGCCGGCAAAACCGGTCTGAGCGAAAGCGAGGCGCGGGCCAATGGCTTTGACGTGGAGACAGTACTCTCGCCGGCCCACGACAAGGCGCACTTCTTCCCCGGCGCCAAGCCGATCGTCCTGAAGTTGGTCGCAGAACGCACAACCGGTAGATTGCTCGGTCTGCAGGCCGCAGGTGAGGGTGCCGTGGACAAACGGCTTGATGCCGCGGCAACCGCCATAACCTTCCATGCCACCGCCGAGCAGCTGTCGCAGCTGGACCTTGCCTATGCCCCACCGTATTCCGCAGCCATGGATAACCTGATCGTGGCTGCGGATATCCTGAAAAACAAGCTGGCCGGCCATGCCAGAGGTGTCTCGCCGCATGACGTGAAGCGTAAGTTTGACGCAGAGGAGGATTTCATCCTGCTCGATGTGCGCTCACCGGCAGAGTATGACGAAACCGGGATCGAGGGGGCAACACTGATGCCTTTGGGCCTGTTGCGGGAAAAACTGGAAGAACTCCCCAGGAACAAGGAGATCATCACGTTCTGCAAGGTCAGCCTGCGAGGGTACGAAGCCCACAGAATCCTTGACGCCGCAGGTTTTGAGAATACAAAATACATGGATGGCGGCATTCTTGCGTGGCCATATCCGCTCAGAGACGCAAGCTGACGTAGTAAGGCTGCATCAGTCAGCTCGACGTGCTATCTATGCAGGATCACGAGTGCAATAAATGTACAATGTATTGATCGGGGCTAACTTTCATCATGCCTCTCCCGCGAATTACCCATAAACGCCAGTTTGTTCAGGGCCTCTTGATCGTTACGGCGTTGCTCCTGCCGTTTGTGACGATAGCGGGCAATCCTTTTCTCCGCATGGATATCGCCGGGATGACGCTCTTTCTGGCGGGGATACCGCTTAGGATCGATCAGTTTTATCTTGTGCTGCTGGTGGTTTTACTGGGTGTGGTTTCTTTTTTGCTGGTGACGACCGTGCTTGGAAGGGTCTGGTGCGGCTGGCTCTGTCCGCAAACGGTTTTCAATGATCTGATGGATGTGGTGACGCGAAGATTCAAAACGACGGTGCCTGTTTCAGTTGTGCGACCTCTCGAACACCTGTCAGCCTTGATTCTTGCGAAGTTGATCGCCTTCAATATGTTCTGTTGGTTCATGCCTCCCGGTCAGGTTGTTACAGACCTTCTTCATCTCTCCGATCACCGCTTCATGGTTGTGATCTTCCTGGTGATGACGCTGTGCGGTTATCTCAACCTGATGCTGATCAAGCGGAGTTTCTGCCGCAGTTATTGTCCCTACGGCAGATTCCAGACGGCCTTGATGGATGCCGGCACCCTGAACCTGTCCTTTCTGGAAGAAACCCGGGAGCGTTGCGTGCGGTGTAACGCCTGCGTTCGCAGCTGCCCGATGGGAATCGATATCCGTAACGGTTTTCAGGTTGAATGTATTGGCTGCGGGCGCTGTATCGATGCGTGTCGGGCCGTCATGGAGAAAAAACCTGACGGGCTCGGGTTGATCGGCTACCGTTTCGGGACGGTAAAAGGTACCAGGTTTCGTCTCGGCAACATAACGGCGATACTGTTATTGGCGACGCTGCTGCTGCTGGCAGGTCTGATCTGGGGAGTAATAACCAGAACCCAGTCTGTCTTTGCTGTTCAAAGGGTTGCAACTGCCGATCAGCGTCGTTTGCCGGACGGCTCGCTTGCACAGCCCTGGCGGGCAATCATCGGTAATCGCTCCCAAGCTTCCCAGGTGTACTCGCTCCGCGTTAACGGTGAACCTACCGGTGGTGTCGAACTGCTTGGGCAGGTACATGACATCGAGGTGGCGGCAAATCAGCACCGTGAAGTCATCTTTATGATTCACGCCGCCAAAAATGCACATCTGCCTGGCACGCTTCAGCTTCAGTTGCTGCTCAACGAGCGGCCGCAAGCATCTGTGACAATTTCGCCATGATGCTGCTCGTATTGCCGTAACATAAAGGAAAGGGTGAATGTATGGAGATGAGGATCACGTTCCCGGGCGGGAAAAAGGTAAATGCGGAAATCGGGGAGGTGGTCATTCCTACGGATCAATCGGTGGAAGATGGAGGTGAAGGATCTGCGCCAAGCCCTTTCATCTATTTTCTCGCTTCACTCGGCACCTGTGCCGGGATTTACGTTCTCAGCTTCTGTCAGCAACGGGGGATCGACACGGAAGGGATGCTGCTCACCCAGCAGATGGAATTCAGTATCGACGATACTGGCAAGAAAAGGCTTTCGAGGCTGACAATCGATATTCTGCTCCCCCCAGGTTTCCCTGAGAAATACCTGAACGCCATTGTAAAGACAGCGGAACTTTGCACGGTTAAAAAGGTTATGTCCGACCCTCCCGAGTTCATCATCACTGCTTCTTTGCCATAATGCAGCCGCGTTGCGCCCGTATTGTCCGTATACCAGCTTGTGCTGAATTTAAGAATCTGGTAGGTTGGCATCATGAATAAGTTCGCAAAACATGGACGCAGTTTTCGTTTCATAACCCTTCTGATCCCATTGTTTCTCGTCTTTGTGGGGATGAAGGTAACAGACTTTTCATGTCAGCATAAGCCCAAGCCTATGCGACGTGCTGTTCTGGATAATACTCCTTCCCGTACAATGGTTCATTCTGTTGTAAAGGTTGCTGAAGACCCTGCTATAGCAATTCAACTCAGCCTCGTTTTTCGTCCTGTTGTCGGTACCGCCTCTCAAGAACTCCACCACAATTATTTACCTGTACCCCCGTTGTCGCTGGGGCTCTCACCACCACGGGCTCCCCCCGGATTACCTCCTCTTGCCTAACACACCCGTTACATCCGGGCAGTTGCCTTGCGCAGAATGTGTCTGCTGGCACTGGTTCAGCCATATAAAGGCTTTTATAAAAATATAAACTAACAGGCAGAAACCTTATGACTACCTTTTTGTTAACGATCTTTTTCTGGGCTGTCTCGATCTGTTCCGGGACGGCAATGGATACCCCTGCTGCTTTGCTTCAACCACAGAGGATTGAATTGGGTAAGGGGTCAGCAACATACTCTTTCTCCGTGTATGCCAACAGGCCGATGAATTCGGATATGAAACGGGTCAAGCGTGTTGTCGTCATACAACATGGCTTGCAGCGAAACGGGCAAGATTATTTTAACGAAGGGATGAGGTTGATGATGGCCCGCGGTGTCACCAATGATAAAACCCTGTTGATCGCTCCGGACTTCTTGGCAACGCCTGACGTCGAAATAGCAGAGATGCAAGGGTTGCCCTTCTGGAAGGTAATGGGATGGCCAAGCGGCGAAGTATCTATTAATGCGCCATATCTAAGTTCATTTAAGGTATTCGATGATCTGTTGTCATTTGTGGCAAATAGAAGCCGCTTCCCGGCTCTGGTACGTATCGTGGTTGTTGGGCATTCTGACGGCGGGGCCTTTGTTCAACGGTATGCTGCTTTAAACAAAATCCACAAACGCATCCTCTCTTCCGGCATTGAACTTCGGTATGTCGTTGCTAATTCCCCGTCATATCTGTATTTCACACGCGAACGACCAAACGGCCATACCTTTACCTACTTCAACCCCGCCGGCTGTCATTCCTACAACGAATACCGTTACGGAATCGACAAAATTATTCCCTATGCGGGGAAGCACACGGGGCAGCAGCTGTTCATGCGTTATGCCGATCGTGATGTTACATATCTTCTGGGGTCTGATGATAAAGACCCGAACCACAGATTGCTGGACAAATCGTGCAGTGCTGAGGCCCAAGGCGCGAACCGTCTGAAACGTGGCCTGGCGTATATCCGATACGAGCACCATCTGGCTGACAATCAGGTCAAGCTCAAACATCGAGGCTACGAAGTTATTGGCGTAGGTCACAGCTATGAAGAAATGCTCGCTTCAAAGTGCGCAATCTCTCTGATTTTCGGAGTTCCGGAAGAAAAAAAATATTCTGGTGCTGTTTGTAAGAAAATCAGCTTCTGATTATTGGTAAAGGAGAGTGGTGAAGATGATATGAAACGTTGTCTTGAAATAATTATAATCTTTGCCCTGGTAATGGTAAGTAAAAACAGTTGTGCCGGTTGCAACTGTGATGATTGGGTCAAACGGGGTGGTTATTGTGTCGATTATGTAAAAACCAAGATCGCGACATTTCCAATCCCAAATTCTGTTGCTGAAATCACTACCCTCAAAAACGAGGAAATCTCCAAAGTTGCAGCAGGCGATGTTGCCATATTCGATCTCGGTAAATACTGGCATGTTGCCTATGTTGAAAAGGTACATAGGGATAGCCAGGGCAGTGCTTCTGCAATAGATGTAAGTGAGATGAATTTTGGCGGGAAATTGACTTTTCAAGAGTATAAGGAAACATGGAACCAAGGCAATGAGGACGAATGGAAAAGAGCTCTCTGTTGTGGAGTTACGGCAAAATATGGCCAGATTGATACGCGTCAAAATATTGCGATTAATTCAATCGAACAAATATGGTCTCCTGATGCTGCGGCAAAATGGTGGAATGTAGATGACGGTCTACTTGACAAGGTCAGGGAATCCTTGAATCGGTTCATCCAATTTACCGGGCGGGAGCTATGAACGTATTGCCAAGCAACTGTTTCCCGTTGTGATCTGCGGATGCCGTTGTCACAGAAATCCACAAGGCTTGATACCTGCTGTTTTTAATGGACATTACAAAAAAATGTACCTTTAAATAACGAATTATTTTTGTCGCAATAAGATTTAATCTACTCACACCACTTAGGCGCTGTTATGTCACATGAACCATCGAAGGCATTTGTTGAGCTTGACCTTACAATCCATATCTTTACAGTTTCGGCAACTCTGGTTGGCGTTTGTTTGACCGTCATAGGGATAATGCGACATTTAGGAGGTGCCCGGACGTCTCATTTTGGGGAGGAATTACTGGCCCTCGATGCATTTCTGTTTCTCTTTTGTTGTATTCTTTCCTACATAGCCTTGAAAATGGGTAGTCGTCTCAGCCAAAAGGAATTGTTGACAAATATCGCTGACTACCTTTTTATTTTTGCTCTGTCAATGATGGCGCTGATCTGTGGACTCATCGTGTATGAGATAATTTAAGGATAGATTTGTTTATTGTGTGCAGTTACTGGCGACGGCTCAGAAGCTGCATTGGTGGTCAGGCTAGGAATCTGATTACACATCAAGCGGTGTATATAGATCGAACGGAGGATTTTCTGGTGCCTCAATGGATTATATTCGTAATCATCGGTCTGATTGGGGGGGTGTCATCCGGTCTGTTTGGTGTTGGTGGCGGGATCGTCATTGTTCCGGCTCTGATCTACTGGGCCGGATTTTCACAGCATAAGGCAACAGGAACCAGTCTGGCTGTGTTGCTCCCACCGATTGGACTCGCAGCGACTTTTGAATATTATCGGAGCGGGAATGTGGATCTCAGAGCGGCAATGATTGTCGCAGCAACCATGTTTGTTGGCGCCTGGGGAGGCGCATTCCTAGCGAACCAGATGAAGGGTCCCCATCTACGTCTCTTCTTCGGCCTGTTTGTCTCTGGCGTAGGGGTTTACCTTGTCTACGGCGCGTGCAAGCGCCTCGGTTGGTTGTGAAACGGCGAAGAAGGTACTTCGCATAAGTGCTTCTCGGCGGCCTCTTCAGGCGTTGTAGTCTTGTGAGCCCAGCTCAACGTCAGGGCATGAAAAAGGGGGCTACATCGCTGTAGACCCCTGTGATTGTTTGGTTGCGGGGAGAGGATTTGAACCTCTGACCTTCGGGTTATGAGCCCGACGAGCTACCAGACTGCTCCACCCCGCGACAATTGAAGAAACATGTTTATAGCCGACCTGTCTGTTATAGTCAATAACTATTTTTGTTGTTCGTCGGGCTGAACTGCTTTAATCGCATACAATCAGTTGGTTATGTGTGCAAATATTTAATACCTGCAGCTGCTTCACTCACAAGATGGTCATTCGTTAGCAAGCATGGCAGCTGATCATGGCAGGAAGTGTCGGAATACCTGGTTGGAGAGCAGCATGCCGCGACGGGTGAGACGAACTGCAGCTGGGTCGGTTGTCAACAACTGCTGGAATTTCAATACGTCCAATGCCTGCCCATAGACATCGTTGAGTTGCATCCCGAATTCCTTCTCGAAGGATTTAATGACAATTCCATCTGACATGCGCAGCCCCAGAAACATATATTCGGCCATCGCGTCTTCGCGAGTTAGATCCGATATGTCAATGCGCGGCAATTTTCCTTTGCACAGTGTCTGAGCATATGTATCAAAATTCGCGACATTACTAAAGCGGGTGCCATAGCCCGTGTCTCGCAAGTACGAATGGGCTCCGGTTCCCACCCCCAGATAACCATCTCTATGCCAATATCCGCTGTTGTGGTGACTGCGAAATCCTGGCCGTGCGTAGTTGGCGATCTCGTAGTGCTCATAGCCATGGGAGCCAAGCCGATCGTCCGCCGCTTCAAACATCTCTGCTGACAAATCCTCGTCAGGGAGCAGCATACTGCCTTCGGTATACTGTTCTGCGAATCTGGTATCATCTTCTATGGTTAGCCCATAGACCGAAATATGTTCAGGGGCAAGTTGCAAGGCCTGCTCCAGATCGGTTTGCCACATTTCCCGTGTCTGGCCCGGCAAAGAATTGATCAGATCGATGCCGATATTATTGAAATTTGCCTGACGTGCCGCTGCAAAAGATTTCTTTGCCTCTTGAGCCGTGTGGATACGGCCGAGTGTTGCCAGCATCTGGTCGTCAAAAGATTGAACACCCACAGACAGCCGGTTGATCCCGGCCCTGCGGAAATCAGCCAGTTTGTGATAGTCAACAGTACCCGGATTGGCCTCCAGAGTTATCTCAGCCTGAGCGGCCAGTCCAAAGAGCTGTTCAGCCTGCTCAATCAAGCGTGCCAGCTGACGGGAATTCATCAGTGAGGGGGTACCGCCTCCGAAATATATGGAGTCCAACTTGTGCTGCGAGGCTGAATTCTGCGCGACGAGGTTCATCTCCGTACACAGCAGTCCTGCGTATTCGCTGAGGCTTTCGGCCGTGTGCTCCTGTGAGAAAAAAGCGCAGTAAGGGCATTTCTTTTGACAGAAGGGTATATGGATATAGAGGCGTGTGAACATTATGTACCTTTTATTGACAACTGCACTAAGAACGATACGCTAACGGCATTGAGCCGGTTTCTTCATCTAATCATAATACGTTTGCTAGCGCTACAGAATTGACACCATCGGGATAACTTACGTTGTAATCAACTTAATTTATGTGACTATTGCCGGGCACGGCCGGCATCGTCGTTAACAACAGTCCTCAAAGACTGGCAATCACCAATCCGATCCCGAATTTACATAAACAGGGAGTGTTTATAACAATTCAAGGATATTAGTGTTTTTGTGATGTTCTGGATTGCAATTTAAACTGGAACAGGTAAAATAACGGAATTTCAGATAGAGGCAAATTAATCAGTTCGAGGCATTGCAAAAGGCCTGCCGGAAGGCGGTCTTATTGATTTGAGGCTCCATGCGATTAAAAGAAGAACAGATACAGCGCTTGTCCGAGAAGGTCTACAACGATCTGTCCGCTGCCGGCCTGATAACGCCTCGCCGCGAACGAGGAGCCGTTGTTGAAGGGATATCGAAAGCCATTTCTCTGGATATGTCCGGTGAGCAAGCACTGGAGCGTGATGCTGAACGGCTGCTGAATGAGACCATCGCTGGACTGGGTCGCGCTACCGCTGATATCGACCGCCGCAAGATGCTCAGAATGATCAAGGACAGGCTGGCAAAAGAGCGGAAGATCGTATTATGAGGGACCTATGAGTATCTCTGAAGACCGGGTATCCCATCTGGCTCACAAGATCATGGAGCGCATCTGGCGCGACGATCTGGCAGACTGGACTGATGAACGGCGTGCTCTGGAACGTATCAAAGAGTCGTTGGCCGCTTATTTTCATGTAGCAGATGAAATTGAAGAGACGGTACGTGTCAAACTGAAGACAAAAGTTCCCGGCAGTCGAGACTGGGATATCCTGTATCATAAGTATTATCAGGAAGAGTTGGCTAAGAGAAAGTGGTGACGCGACGCAGATACCCTGTGAATGTATTTAAGCTGATGAACGAGCTTCCGAATCCTCACTGAGCACAGAGTGAATCATTGTAATGGCCAAAGGCGTGTGCCCAAGGCCATTTTTGCGAAAGGAAGGTTGGATCTTGCATCTCTCTGAAAAGTTGTCGGTATTCACAATAACAATCATATTTATCTGTTCTCTGGCATCTGTCTCCTTTGCTGCTGACACCCTGCTTGACCAGGCTGCGGCTCAATATCGTAATAAGGATTATGCTGAAGCGACTCGTCTTGCGAAGAATGCGGCAGCATCTCCACAGCGCACTTTTTTGCTTGGTGTTGCGATGCTAAGTATGGATCAGGCTGGTGACAGTTTGCCACTACTGGCAGAAGCGGAATCAAAACTGCCGCTTATAGGCGATTATGCCGCTCTGTATCAGGTCGAAGCACTGCTGAAACTTAAAAGATACCCTGAAGCTGCAGCTAAAGCAGCTTCCATAGCAAAGAAATACCCGACATCGCTATTGATCCGCCGAGCGGAAAAATACTATGCCGACATACTGTATGATGCCGGTAATTATGCAGCTGCTCTCAAGGCTTATCAGGTGTTTGTAGAAAAATATCCTGCAGGCTCCGATTCTGTCGATGCTCTTTATCAGCTGGCACGATGTCGGGAGGAAACAGGTGACAAGGATGGTAGCGCTCTGATATATCGCACGATCTGGCTGAACAATCCTATGTCAGGACAGTCGTCGAAGTGTCGGGAACGACTCAAAGAGCTTGAAAAAATAGGCGTAAAAAGCCTGCCCTATACCTCTGAAGAACTCCTCCGGCGGGCCGCGACGCTTGCCTCCCAACATGCCTATTCCAGCGCGCTACTGGTGCTAAGGTCAATCCCCATAGAAGGGCGGACACCGTCTATTGCTGCCCGCATTGCACTGCGGTCCGGCATGGCATGCTATGGCCTGAGAAACTGGAAAGAGGCGGAGAAGAATCTGGTTGAGGCATCCGGCAGCATGCTTCCAGGAATCGGTTCCAAGGCCCGTTTCTGGCTGGCCAAGACGCTGGAACGTCAGAACAAGAGTGAGCAGGCCTATGAACAATATATGGATTTGGCCGATGAAGGTAAAAAACAGGAATTTGCCGATGTTGCCTTGATGGAAGCGGCTGGATTGCGTCGGAGCCAGGGTAGGTATCGTGAAGCGGCACGCCTGTTTGCGCAGGTCGCCACGTGTTTCCCCAAATCAAAATTTATTTCTAGGGCGGCATGGCAATCCGGCTGGTGCCATTATCTTGCCGGTGAGTATGCTCTTGCAGTAGAAATGTTCAAACCGCTATTGAAGGTTGAATCCATGCGGGAAAAAGTCACCTACTGGCTGGCCCGGGCTTTGGAGAATACCGGCAGCGGGGATGCGGATTATTATTACCACATATTGTTGGTGGGCTACCCGTCTGGATTTTATGCTACCTGGTACCGCGATCAAAAGGGCATCAGGGATATGCGTGAACCATTGGGGTCGCGCAGTGCTGCCGTGGATTTGCCGCGAATAACTGGTTTTGACAAGCCCCGGCTGCTGGCGTTATTGGGGATGACGGCAGAGTCTCGTACGGAAATGGTGGCAGCCAGGAAAAAAGCCGGTGACAAGAAATCCCTCATTCCCGGTCTGGCCCGCACGTATCTGGAGATGAAGGACTATCGTTCGGCAATAACCCTGTTTATCCAGAATCGGTCGGTGAAATGGGATTCCGCCAGTCTGCCGCTTTGGTCTGCGGGCTATCCGTTGGTGTATAACGCGCCGGTTGCCCGGTATACTGCAACAAATAAGCTTTCCGAAGGCTTGATCTACGCCCTGATCCGGGCTGAGAGTGGTTTTTCTCCTGCGATTAAATCGCATGTCGGCGCAATCGGGTTGATGCAACTGATGCCGGCTACCGCCAAGGCCGCCTCAGGTGAAAAAAGAACGTTCAACCCTCAGAATCTCGTCATTCCGGACTACAATATCAGACTGGGTACGAGTCATTTCCGTGGTTTGCTGAAAGCATTCGATGGGGAAGTCGTTTACTCGATAGCTGCGTACAACGCTGGTACTGCTACCGTGAATCGCTGGAGAAAAGGATTGAAAGGATTGAAGAAGGATGAGTTTATCGAGAGCATACCGTATCAGGAAACGCGGGATTACGTCAAAAAGGTCTATGCATCGGCTGCAACCTACCGGCAGTTATATGGTCTGAAGTAGGCAGCGGCACGGCAGATTCAGTGATTGGTGTGGGAATGTCATGAGTTGGAATCAAGTTCTCTTTCTTTTCGTATCGCTGACAATCCTTCTTCAAGCGGTTTTTTCCACATCCAGTCTTTGAAGAGTTTTCGCAAATCTTCGAGTGTAAAGCGCTCTGTCAGGTGTATCAATTTGCCGTTTTTGAAATCCCTTTCTTGGAATTTTCGATTGATCTCGCTCAGCTCTTTTCCAAAATAACAGGTAACGTTCTGGCCTTTTTTGATTTTTGAGCTAAAAAGCGCGTGCAGGTCGAGAAAAAAATTGCTGTTTTCTTCCAGGAAGGGGTTGTTCTGCAGGCGCTCAAGGTTGTCTTTTTTCAGCACGGAACCGAGCTGACGTGACAGGTCACCAATAACATCGTATAACCCCTCGATATAGTCCTGTTGCTTCTCGTATTGCCGCTTATAGCGATCAAGCTGTTCCTGCTGTTGTCTGATGGCTATCTCCGCTTCTTGCAATAAGGCTTTTTTCCCAAACATGGCGAGTATCTCCTGGTATGGAATGAACTAATGGGTACAGTGGTGACCGGACTTGATATTAGTGTGTTATACCTTGATTGCGAGGCCAATGCTACCATAAAGCTCTGTTCTGGTGACAGTTTTGCAGATTGTACTGCTGCCTGTTAATTAGGGTATTCGGGGGGGAGCGGATGAATCCGGTCAACATCAGTTGATGGGTTCAAGTGTCCGTTATTTACCGCTAGAACATTGGGTTCCGGCTCTTGATGAAGATTAAGCCATGTTGATATCTGTGCCTGTACTTCTGGCATTTCTTCCAGTTCTGTGTGGTTGGCATAAAAAACGGCAGTATCTTTCAGATTGTTATCAGGTATATCGAGGGCGCTTTCAAGGTCCACCACGCCATCATTTTCATGCCGAAGAAACCAGACATCCTGGCTCTTGTTCCCTGCGATCACATATATTGGTAAATCCTTCGGAAAGCTGTTTGAAAAAAAATTGTTGGGAGGGATAAACTTGTAGCCTCCAACCGGGGAACCTACCAGAATCAACCTTTTTACATGAAGTTCCGGGTGATCGCTTAAAAGCCACTGGGCAACCGTCCCCCCAAGAGAAAAAGAAACTATTATTAAATCCTCTTCCGAAAGATGGTTTGTCTTGATATAGCTATAAACCAAATTTGCGCAATGCCATGGCCTTACAAGTTCCGACAGGGCTTCAGGCAAACGGAATTTGACTTTTTTTGAATCGGGAACCGATCTGGAGAACGATTCCATCTGTTCGTGAGTCATTCTCCAGCCCCCGATAAAGAAAACCACTGTCTTGCAATGGCCTTCTGAGGCATAACCTGAAACAAGTGTTCCTGTTATTAGTAGTATGAAGAATAAATATTTCATGCTTGAAAGGGATTTGGCTCTATTTGGGAGTTGGTAGAGATTTTGAAATGATATCTCATTTATCTGAAATATGAAAAGCCGAAAAGCACTTTACTTGAGTTGAGAGGTTCATTCGGTGAAGCTGTATTGAGATTGGATATATGATGGAAACGGTATTCACCATTGAATGCCAGATTTTCGTTGATGAGATGCTGGATGCCCCCACCAAATTGGTAGCTACCATTTAGCCGGCTGCCCATACTGGGCAATCCCAGGTCAACGAAGAGAACTCCACCCCCCGCGAAAAGGAATGGTGTAATCTGATCGGATCCCGTAAACTTCCAACTCCCCAGAATTGTTCCTCCAACCATGGAACGACCGTTATGGTCAACTGCAAGATGGTATGGCAACTCTAATAACACTTCGTGCCGCCCCTGGTACCAGTGACCTGTGCCGAGCTCGCCAGAGAGAAAGTGACCATACCTGAGGATGATGTCGTACGTCTGCACCTGGGTCCGGGTGGCTCCATACCCCCTGTGAGTAATACCATATCCACTGAGTAGGGCAAATTCTCCTGGTGACGTGGTGACCCGATTGTTTTCAGCAGCATATGCGTGATATGATGAAAAAAGGATTATCGAGTAAATGATGATTCTAAGCATGGTCTTTATGTAAAATTTTCTTTGCAAGCTGCGCACAGTAGTCCCATCTGAACCTGGATTTCATTTCTAGAATCTTTAATAAATATCATCCAACTATTTGTCCGTCAAGGCAATATCAGATCCGAATTCATTGATAGGGACGTAATTGTTATTCGCTGACAATTTAAGTTGAAATGTCAAATGAAACCTGGATTTTAAATGCTGATTGACAGAAAGTGCTTTCAAACTTATAACTGGTGATCACTCCCGAAATGTTTTCAAGCCTTAGAACTACCTTAAACAGCGATCATTATAAGAAAGCAGCAACTGACAGGAATTAATAGATATGGAACTTACTGCAACTCTGAGCAAAATCAGAAATGAATTATTCTATGGTTCGTCCAATTACACCAAAAACCAGCCAGATCTTTTCGTTCCCCATCATTTCAAGATGCTTGCCCCTTCACAGGTTGATTCATTTGTCGAGACTCTGAAAGAAAGCATCAAGGACGAGCAAGAAATCCTTCTCTATTTCCATCTTCCATTCTGCTTTTCAGAGTGCTTTTTTTGTAATTCATTCCCGCTCAAAGTAGATAAGGAAATCCAGCAGAATTATCTACAACATTTGCTTAAGGAAATTGAGTTTTTTTCGGAATATGGTCTTTTTGAGGGCAAAAAGGCTAAATGCATCTACTTCGGGGGAGGGACGCCGACCTCTTTTTCTAACGGTGATCTCAAGCTTGTAATCGATAAAATCAGATCGTCGATCGAACTGTCTGAGAATTGTAATATTACCTCTGAAGCCCATCCCTTAACGATCAGCAGTGAAAAACGGATAGCAGAACTGGCTGAAATAGGCATCAACAGAATCAGTATCGGCTGTCAAACATTCGATCCTGAAATTCTCATCCACTGTAACAGAAGTAACACCCCAGCCCAGATACAACAAATTGTCACGACCGCGCAGAAGCATGGCTTAGCTATCAATATTGACATGATGACTGGACTTCCTGGCCAGACTATCGCAAGTGTGAGGACGGATCTTGAGATTCTGGAAAAAATACGTCCGAATGCGGTTGAATATATCAGGCACGAAATTGTTAACCCGCTTGTCGTCAAACTGTATAAGGCCCGGCCTGATCTTATCGTTGAGGATGATACCCTTTTTGAAATGGTGTACATCACTCAGGAATGGATGGAGAATCTTGGCTATGAACAAAACGGCAGATTCAGCGACGACAAACAGTGGGGCTACCGATACCATTGGTTGAATGAGATGCCTATCATTGCTTTCGGCTCGCGCACAAGATCCTATACCAAGACAATCTGCTACGACAAACATGAAGATCTCTCAACCTATAACCGAATGATAGGTAAAGGGATCCTCCCGATTGGCAGATATATCCCCCTTACGAAGAGAGAGCGGATGTACCGTACACTCATGCTGGGACTGCAACTGAAGAGTGGACTTGATACCAACCACTTTCAGGGTATGTATGGTGAATGTGCTCTTGATGTTTTTGGACAGTTGCTGGCGAAACTTAGTGATTTTGGGTGCATCACCCAGGATTCCGACTCAATACGGCTTACACGATATGGTGCTTATTTTGTTGAAGATGTCTGCGATGCTGTTATTGACGCAGCGTTGAAAGATGAGTCTGTGGACCTGGTGAGGGGGTCCCATTCTGGAGGACACCGATATCCAGCGGTGACTCAGTAGGCATAACGACCCTTCAGAAGTTGAATGTATCGTGAGTATTTACCTCACTTTTTTCTGTTTTTTCTCGTAAAACTCAGAAACGTCGGCAAATCCTTCCAAAAACGCCGCCAGCTGTCGGGTGATTTCCATATCATGGTTGCATAGTTCAGCAATACCTTCGGTCTTGAGAAATATCGGCGATAAAATTCGAGGTGTCTTTCTTCCAGCAGTTCTTTGGTAAACCCCGTCGGAATGAAGGTGAAATTAGCCGCATTCATTATGCCCCAGTTCTCGTCGAATGTGCCATGGTTGTGGATATCACCGTACATGGGTGCCCCGGGGAAGGGGGTCAGTTTCGACAGATTGAACTCATCTAATGGGAGGCTGAATACATACGCCATACTTGTTTCAATACTTCTCTCGGTTTCACCGGGTAGCCCCAGCATGAACAGGCCCTTGACACGGATGCCTGATTTCTTGATCAGATGGACAGTCTTGCGGATATTTTCCAGCGGATTGTCCATTTCTTTGTTTGATATATAGGAGCGATGCTTTTTCAGCAGGTCAGGATCACCCGTTTCGATGCCGATACTGATCATCCAGCAGCCGGCCTTTTTCAGCGCCTCGAGCATGCTGCCATCGAGTTGCTCGGTACGGGCAGCGCAATTAAAGGTCATCTTCAAACCGGACCGTATCTTGAGTTCACAGAATTCCATTACCCGCTGTCGATGCAGAGTGAAGGTGTCGTCGTAGATATTCACATGCTTAATATTGAAGCGTTGCTGGAGATAGGTAAGATACTTCATCATATACTCAGGTGAATTGTAGCGATACGTTCGCTGGAAGACTGAGCGATCACAATAGGAACAGGTATAGGGGCAGCCTCTGCTTGTGATGACAGTGGTGTTAGGTGCCTTGGGATAACTGAAAATAGGGAGACAGTAACTGCCGGGAAAATCCTGCAATTTTTCATACGCAGGAAAGGGGAGTGTGTCCATATCGATCAGTTCTTTTCGAAAGCCGTTAAAGACAACATTGTCCTGCTCGCGAAAGATGAGTCCTGCAATGTTGCGCAAGCCTACTCCGTTCGATTCAATCAGTTCCCGTAAAACCTCTTCACCTTCACCGACAACCCCAAAATCGATGACAGGAAAGTCTCCCAGAAGCTGATCGCGCACCGCCGAAATATGGACGCCGCCAAACACAACCTGTACCGAGGGCAGAATTTCCTTAGCCTTGGTTGCCAGACGGATACCATCAAGGAAACTGGAGGTTGTTGTGGAAAACCCTATGAAATCCGGGCGTTCTTCCCTCAGATAGGAGTAAATCTTATCATCATCTCCCGGAAACGCATAACAGTCGTGAATTTTCGTCTGATGCCCGTAGGTATCCAACCAGGCAGCCAGTGAGAGGAGACCCAGCGGTGCCATGATGTTTACGACACGGGCAACATTTTGTTCGCCTGGTATCCAGTTTTCACCGAGCGGGTGGACGAAAAGTATTTTCTTTGATTGGTTCAATTGAGCCGTGCCTCGGAGAATGATATTTTGTGGCGTTGGTCTATAGATGTCGCAGGATTGTCCTTTGGGTGCTCGCCAAGGCAATTCTTTCCATTTAATTTGAGCCGTCAACATATCATGCAAAAATATTCTTAGTCTATCCATATTCCTTGCGGGACCCGGCACTATTAATCAATATTATATTTGTGTCGTAATTTTCATTTGCTTGAGATCGCGAGTCATCCTGCTTGACAGTCAAAAATCGTTAGTGTAATGTCCATAAATTAATATGTTACTTGCCGTTAGAGGTTGTGACTCACTGTGGCGGACTAGCTGGGAAAATGTATTTGGATAGGCATGATTATGAAAATTGCTTTAATAATTGGAGGCAGTCGCGGGATAGGTCGCGCAGTTGCAATCAGGTTGGCAAAGTCCGGTTTTGCAATCTGGTTGACATACAAAGGCAATCATGACGCGGCACTTTCGGCAAAATCAGAGATAGAGGCTGCCGGAAGCACCTGTGACCTTATCCCTTTTGATGTCTCCAGTTTCGAGGAAACCGAGGCGGCATTAGGCGTCCGCTTGGAAACAGTATCCCCCGATGTTCTGGTCTATAATTCCGGCATTGCCCGCGATAACCTCCTGATGTGGATGACCAAGGACGAGTGGAGTTCGGTTATATCGACGAATCTGGACGGTTTTTTTAACGTTACCCGTGCGGTTGTTTTCGCCATGTTGAAGGCAAAGCGGGGGCGTATCGTCGTCGTATCTTCGACTTCAGGTCAGATCGGACAGGCGGGCCAGGTTAATTACTCTGCCTCCAAGGCTGGTTTGATCGGTGCTGCCAAAGCCCTGGCACGTGAGGTTGGCAAGAAAAAGATTTTGGTGAACGTGGTGGCCCCCGGATTCATTGAAACTGAAATGACCACCGAAATCCCCACGGAGATGGTTCTGCCCTTGATCCCGCTCAACCGTGTCGGCAGTGTTGAAGATGTTGCTTCTGTCGTTAATTTTCTTTGTACCGAAGAGCATATGTATATCCATGGTCAGGTAATCGGAATTAATGGCGGGTTGGCGATGTAGCGTGATTGAAAATCCGATACGATGTGTTTTTGAGGAGTTGGTTGTCCAGAATGAAAAAATATGATCACATTGTAGTGGGAAGCGGCATCAGTGGGTTAACGATGTCGCTTTTGCTGGCCATGAGCGGTAATAAAGTTTTGCTTATCGAGAAGTCCCCGATTATTGGAGGTTCACTTACCCGTTTCAATAAAAGAGGAATCCCGTTTGATACCGGTTTTCATTTTACGGGCGGTTTTCATGAAGGTGGAATCCTTTCCGATATATTAACTCTGCTTGGACTGAGAGATTCCATTGAGCCAATCTTTCTACCCAATTCATCTCAAAATCAATTTATCTTCGAATCGCATGGTAAAAGGTTCGAGCATCCCTGTGGGATTGAGAATATAAAGAATTCTTTCAAGGGGTACTTTCCCGCAGAAACCTCGGCCATTGACCGGTATTTCGAGAAGGTCCAATCGGTCTGTAACCGGACTCCTTCACTCAATCTTCGTGAAAACGCGATAGGCCCGCCAAATCTGGAAGAAGATTATATCTCACTCGACACGGTTTTGCGGAAGTTGACCCCTAATGAACTTTTGCGAGGTCTGTTTTCCGGATATGCCATGTGTTATGGGGTTCGGCCGGATGAAATCTCATTTGCAAACCACAGCAGGATGGTTCTCAGCTTCTATGAATCCATCGCCTTCGTGAAAGATGGTGGCGATGCTTTTGTGAGGGCGTTCACGGAGAAATTCAAGGATTATGATATTGATATCAGCTGCAGTACGTATATTACGGAACTGGCTGATATCCGTGACAACAAGGTTGGCCGTTTTGTCCTGAATACCGGGGAAGAGGTTCTGTCTGATGCCTGTGTCTTCACAATCCATCCCAAGGATATTTTGGGGCTTCTTCCTGAGAAAAATTACAGCAAGGCGTTTGCGCATCGGATTTCAGCATTTGAACCTTCCCTGGGCCTTTTCTCGGCGTTTGCCACATTCAAGCCGGGTAGCATTGATCAAAATCCTGATGCATCAATCGTATCCATTTTTCCGGATGCCGATGTAAATAATCTGCTGGATCCAGCCTATAATGGAGTACCCGCCCTGGTGGTTGTAAAATCACCCAATCTGGGTAATGGCGGTACAGGAAAAGGTATCTGTATTGTTGAGCCTTCGTTTGGCGAACATGTTTCTAACTGGATTGATTCCAAAAGAGGGAACAGGCCGGAAGAATATCTGACGTATAAACACAATCGGGTCGAGGCGATCAAGGAGCACCTGTTCAGCGTTTTTCCTGAATTTCGAGAAACACTGGATTTTATCGATGCGGGATCAATGCTTACGTTCAAGGATTACCTCTGCAGCCCAGATGGTAGTGCGTATGGTGTCAAACAGAAAATGGGGCAGTTCAATCTCATCGGCAAGCTTCCTCTGCATAACCTTTTTGCAGCCGGGCAGAGTTCACTCTTACCCGGGATAATCGGAGCCATGATGTCGTCGCTTATTGTTGGCCGCGCTATTGTTGGAAAAGAGCACTACGGAAAAATCCTGGACGGAACATTATGTCATTAAAACGAGTTGTGATTACTGGAATTGGTGTCGTTTCCCCCTTTGGTAACGGCGTCCCGGCACTGATGAAAGGAATCGAAGAAGGGCGCAGCGCTGTCCGCTTCATGGAAGGGTGGGATCAGTACAACGGCCTGCAGAGTCTGGTCGGCGCGCCTGTAACAATGCAAGGTGAAATGAGCATCCCGCGTCAGAAGAGACGTTCCATGGGACGCATGAGTATCTTCGCCGCCCAGGCTGCTGACGAAGCACTGGCCGATGCCGGCATTATGCTTGCTGATGAAGATCTATGGCGGGTCGGCTGTGTAGTCGGTTCGACTATGGGAAGTGCCAAGAGCATCAATGATGTCTTTGAAACAATGCTTCCCGACAAGGATTTGAGTAAACTGAATTCCACCATGTTCTTTCAATGCATGTCGCATACCGCTACGGTTAATGTTGCCCAGTACTTGGGACTTACCGGGACGATCATGGCCGCTTCAGCTGCCTGCGCATCGGCGTTGCATGCCATTGGTATTGGTTATGATCTGATCCGGTTGGGACGTCAGGACATCCTCCTCTGCGGAGGCGCCGAAGAGCTGCACCCAACCGTGACGGGCTCATTTGACATTCTTTTTGCAACATCCACCAAATTCAACGACAATCCCGGGAAAACCCCTCGTCCATTCGACAGGGACAGGGATGGGTTGGTGTGCGGCGAAGGAAGCGGAATCCTCGTCCTGGAGGAATATGAAAGAGCAGTCAAGCGAAATGCTACAATCTATGCCGAGATAACGGGTTTTAGTACAACTGCAAGTGGTATCCATGTCAGCCAGTCAAACAAGGAATCCATGGTCATGTGTATACGGCAGGCGCTTGCTGATTCCGGAGTGAAACCGGAAGAGATTGATTATATTAATGCCCATGCCACGGCTACTCTCCAGGGAGACCAGGAAGAGGCCGAAGCGATTCGTGAAATTTTTGGTGCATTGGTTCCGGTGAGTTGTCTGAAAGGGAACATTGGGCACACACTCGGTGCTGCAGGTGCAATTGAACTGGCTGCCTCCCTCAAAATGATGGAGACGGGCATGATCTATCCGACGCTCAACCTCGAGAATGTCAGTCAGGATTGTGAAGGGATTCAGCACGTGATGCATCCGTTGAAGAAACAGGTGAACACAGTGCTGAAAAATGGTTTTGCCTTTGGCGGAATCAACGCTGCACTGGTATGTAAAAAAATATAGTTCTGAATTATTTTTCTGGAGGATACATGACTGGGCAAGAGATCATTGAAAAGACGAACAAAGTCTTTGAGGAGTCATTTGAAATCGAGAAAGAACGTCTGGTGCCGGACGCTAATATTTTCGTTGATTTAGGTCTCGATAGTCTTGATATCGTTGACTTGATTGTCGCACTTCAAAGCAGTTTCGGTGTAAAGATCAGGAACGAGGAAAAGGTCCGGGACATTAGAACGCTTCAGGATCTCTATCAATTCATTTCCTCAATCAAGAACGAGGAAGGCACAAAGAACGTATAGCGATGATAGCTCGTCTCAAGCTGTATTTTCTGAATCTGTATCTCTATATACTATTCGCCGCACTCTCCGCGACTGTGATTCCGGTTCTCACGCTGTATGTTGTCAGTTTAGGCCTCTTGATCCCTTCTCAGCGTCAGACGATGAAGCGCTTCCGGCGCGCCATTAACTGGTATGGAATGGTCATAATAGCCTGCCCATATCCATTCATAAAGCTTCGTTACGAAAATCGTGAAACCAACGGCTCCGGGGAACCATACATCTTTGTCTGCAATCACCGCTCGGCTTCTGACGCTTTTCTCATGGGTATTCTTCCTCATGAATTGGTACAGATTGTAAATGTATGGCCTTTTCGGATACCGGTCCTTGGTGTGTATGCAAAATTTGCCGGATACCTGAATATCAGGATGATGCCACCTGAAGAATTTACGCAGAGCGCCACTGATCTGCTGAAGGCTGGGGTCTCCATTGTTTTTTTCCCTGAAGGGACCAGGTCGGCAAGCGCCAGGATGGGAACTTTTCATGGCTCGGCTTTCCGCCTTGCGCTTGCGTCAAAGGCTTCGATTGTCCCTCTCTGTATCACGGGTAGTGAAAATATTCCGCCCAAAGGGTCAGCGCTTCTGCGTCCAGGAGTCATAACCGTTCGCAGATTGCCGGCGATTGCATGGGATGAATATAAGCATCTTACCGCTTTTGCTTTAAAAAAGAGAGTCTGGAATATCATAGACCATGAACTGTCCCGTATGGAGAACAGAATATGACAGTATGTGATGGTCAACGAAAACTCGAGTATTGCCGTTCGGATGAAATCCATAGCCTACAGGAAAGCAGGCTGAAAACGCATCTTGCGTATGTTGCTTCCCACTCGCCATTTTATCAGACAATGTTCCGTGAACACGGGATAGATGTGACCAGTATAACCATGAATTCTCTGAACACGATTCCCTTCACTGACAAGACCGTACTGGGTGAACAAAACGACAATTTTCTCGCCGTACCCATGTCACAGATTGTTGATATCGTGTTGTCATCTGGTACCACGGGCAGGTCTACCAAGGTCATGTATACCGAACATGATCTGCGGCGTCTGGCGTACAACGAGGAAATTTCATTTGCGAGCTGTGGTCTGTGCCCTGATGATATCGTTTTGTTGACCTGCACGATCGACCGGTGTTTTATCGCTGGATTGGCGTATTTCTCGGGGGTCAGGAATCTGGGAGCCTCGGCAATCAGAAACGGGCTCAGCAGCGTCGAAAGTCACCTGGAGATTATCAGGCGATTGAAACCGACCGTGATTGTCGGTGTCCCGACGTTTTTACTGAAGCTCGGACAGTTTCTTTCATCAGAAGGTTTCGATCCCGCCTTGAGCGGAGTTAAAAAACTGGTCTGCATTGGTGAGCCGATCCGCGACCGGCAGCTTGCCTTTCTGAAGGTCGGAGAAAAATTGGAACATCTGTGGGGCGCAAGGATTTATTCGACCTATGCATCGTCTGAAACCATCACATCCTTCTGTGAATGCACTGCACAACAGGGCGGGCATCTGCATCCCGATCTGGCGATTGTGGAGATAGTCGATGACCATGGAGCTGTGGCTCCGATTGGCGAAACCGGCGAAGTTGTTGTGACGCCGATGGGTATTGAAGGGATGCCGCTTGTTCGCTTCAAGACGGGTGACGTGAGCTTTCTGATTGATGAGCCGTGCCCATGTGGCCGGAATTCCCTGCGCCTCGGCCCGATCCTTGGAAGAAAAAATCAGATGATCAAGTTCAAGGGTACGACACTCTACCCAAACTCGATCAACGCCGTTCTCGACATCCTTCCTGAAGTCAAGGAGTATTATGTGATGGCAACGACGGATTATGACCTTTCCGATGTAGTTAAGATTTTTGTTGCAGCCGGTAGCGAAGCCTGTTCCGCAGAGATGATCATGGATAAATTACAAGCCCGCCTGCGCGTGCGGCCTGAAGTTGTCATCACAAGTGATGAGCATGTCAAGAGTAAGGTGTATGCAGGAAATCCCCGGAAATTAACCCGTTTTGTGGACGAGAGAAAGAGCCTATGAAGCCCTGTATAGATAGGATTTATGGATCAGAGTTTACTGCACAGGAAATCAGCGATGCTGTTCGGGACGGACGACTGTTGTCGATGGAGATCGAGTTCAACCAGAGCTGCAATTTCAAGTGCCTGTATTGTTATGCGTTGGACCGTGCCAAACGACCTGAAGAACTGACTCAGGATGAGTTTATAGGTGTCATTAATCAGGCCAGGGAACTGGGAGCGCGGAAAATAATTATTCTCGGCGGCGAGCCGATGCTTTATCCCCATATTATGGAGATGATCGGCCACATCAAATCGTTGGATATGGAGATAGAGCTGTTCACTAACGGAACCAATATCACACCAGCGGTAGCGCAGGAATTGTTTGATAATGGGGTCCGGGCTGTACTCAAAATGAACACCTTTGATGAGAGTCTCCAAGACACGTTATCCGGTCGCAAGGGATCATATATCCAGATCCAGGAAGCCCTGAAGAATCTGAAGCTGGCTGGTTACCCCTCACTGGAAAATCCATTGGGCGTAAGTTCAATCATCTGTCAGCAGAATATTCATGAGTTGCCGCGCTTGTGGCAATGGCTGCGGGATCAGAACATCCTTCCCTATTTCGAAATTATGACGCCGCAAGGGGGGGCCCGCGAGCACAACATGCTAGAGCTGGATTCACGGACTCTTGAGGTGTTCTTTCAGGAAATATCAGAAATTGACAAGATCAAGTACGATATTCACTGGGATCCGAAACCGCCTTTGGTTGGGGGAGAGTGTCTGCGGCATCAATATTCCTGCGCAGTAAATTCTGAGGGCTTTGTGCAATCATGCGTCGGAATTACGATACCGCTCGGCAACCTGAGGCAACAGAGCCTGAAAGAGATCCTGCGTGACAGTGAGGTGGTGCAGGATCTCAAAAACTACAGGGAAACGATAAAAGGCCCTTGTGGAGAATGTGCATCACTTGAAACGTGTTATGGCTGCCGTGGCACCGCTTATCAGTTGACGGGAGATTATCTTGCTTCCGATCCACTCTGCTGGAAAAATATCGACCGGCGGGATGAAATCATGTTTTTGCCGGTGGATGTTGCCCATGTTATCCCTCATAAACCGCCGATGCTCCTCATAGACCGACTGCTGGAAGTGAAAGAGCGTGCATCGGTTTCTGAAATGACGGTACGGGCTGACATGATCTTCGTAGATGAAAACGGCCATCTTGACGATGCTTCCTATCCCGAGATCATCTCCCAGGCTGTGGCTGCTCAGGAGGGATTTCGAAGGTTCGGAGGTCGTAACCCCTTGGTAGAGGGGTTCTTGTTGGGGATTAAAAACCTGGAGATTTTTGGTGATTCTTACGTGGGCGATACCCTGCGCATATCATTGTACAAAAAAGCCAAATTTGGAGATTTCGGTATCCTGAGCGGTGAAGTGTATAAAGGCGAAGAGCTGATTGCGCGTGGTGAAATCAAGGTATGGCAAAGTGACACAACAGGGGTGGCATAATGAGAGTCTTGACAAGATGTATCGCGGCAATATCGATGATCATAATCGTCATGCTGCAGACAGGCCGAATTGATGCAGCTGAAACCGGAACTGGCGGCGTGGCGCAGCCGGCCGATTTGTCAGCTTTCTTGCACGACATCGGAAAAAAGGCCTCCAGTTTCAAAACACTCAAGACAGAGTTTATACAAGAAAAAAAGATGGTCATGTTCAAGAAAAAGCTCGTTATGAAGGGAAGGATCTATCTTGAAAAGCCGAACAAGATTGCATGGCACGTTGATTCTCCTGTTCGTTACTCGGTACTGATAACAGACAAATTGATTCGTCAATGGGACGAGGATACCAATAAAGTACAGGAAATATCCCTGGCCAAGAATCCTATTTTTCAAAATGTTCTTGGTCAAATGACGGTCTGGTTTTCCGGCGAGTATGGCTCGCTTCTCGATAGCAATGATGTTCGGATTAAAAAACGAAATCCTCTTGTGATCGAATTCGTTCCACGGGACAATAACGTGTCAAAAAAAGTCATTAAAAGTATAACCATCACGTTTCGCAATGATCAAAATTATCTGCAGCAGTTGCGTATCCAAGAGATCAGTGGAGATGTTACTACCATCAATTTTCTACATACGATCCTGAATGCGCCACTTACCAGTAAACAATTTGAGGTTAAAGGGCGTGTTTGAAAAAGTTTTCTTGCTGTTTCAGACGATCGTACGCAAGCATACAAAACTGGTTTTAGCGTTTGTTCTGCTGATCACGGCGCTTGCTGGCTCAGCCCTGTTTTTTACGCACTTCGAGGGCAATATCGACCTGATGTTGCCGCCGGACAAGGAAATTGCCCGGAGCATGGATTTTCTGAGGGGCTCCAGCTTTTCGGATAAGGTTATAGTTTCCATTGCATTGACAGACCCTGCCAAAACTAAAAAAGACCTCTTCCTCGCCGTAGATCAGTTATCCGCATCCCTCACCCCGCCGCTTTTTATGAAGGTGGTTTCCGGCTTTTCCGTTGCGAATGTCATGGATGAATTCTCAGTTCTCCACTACGCGCCGCAGGTGCTTGGAAGGCAGGATCTGGAAGCCATAAACGGTCTTATCAATAGCAAAACGGTATCCCAGAAAATGCGGGGTATCTATCTGCAGTCCATGCGCCCGGAAAGTGTATTCACTTCGTCGTTGTCCCGTGCCGATCCACTGGGAATCAAGATGCTACTCCTTGAAAAGATGCGGGCACTCCCCGCGTCCATGGGATACGACGTTGCTATTGAGGATGGGCATTTTATCAGTCGTGACGGTCGTCATGCCTTGATGATACTGCAAACTTCCGTTGCAATGATGGATAGCCCACGCAGCAAAGAACTCATTGCTGCGCTGCAGGGCCATATTAAAGAGCTGCCGGGATACGTGTCGGCCGATATTATCTGTGGTCATCTGCATACGGTCAGTAATGAGCGCGTGATCAAACGTGACATATCAATAGTTTCTACCATAGCTTCCGTGACATTTCTTTTGCTGTTCCTGATGGTATTTCGTGACCTTCGCGTGCTTTTTATCTTTATTATCCCCTTTATTGCTATCGTATGGTCAATTGTACTGGCCTCAGCCATTGAAGGGAAACTGCTGTATATGGTAATCGGACTCGGTACTGCAATCGCAGGCTTTTCGGTTGACTATGGCTTGCACATGTTTATTGCATTGAAGCGCGGAGTCGATAGCACGCAGTTTGTGAAACTATCACGATTGATTACGGTCAGCGCTACAACTACCATGTTCAGTTTTCTGGTCTTGTTTTTTTCGAAAATTCAGGGGTATCACCAGCTCGCACTTTTCTCTGCCCTCTGCGTGTTCATCTGTCTGATGATAGCTCTCTTTGTTCTTCCCATCGTCCTTTCACACATGAAGGTCATTCCTGTAACAGACTCCAGTATCGATGACAAGCTCACGACGATTCGCTGGCCGGTCAAGACCTGCATCGGCGTATGGGGTGTGCTGTTTTGTCTGGCATTGTATAGCGCTTTATCTGTCACATTTGACAGCGATGTCAAAAAACTTGACGGTAGCGATCCGGGAGTTCTGCGCGCCGAACAGAGGTTTCACAATGTGTGGGGTGGCAAAACCAGTCAGGCAATTTTCGTGGTAACGGGAAAAAGCCTCGAAGATGCCATGGAAGTTAACGACGCTGTGTTTCATGCTGCACATAACCTTGTTGAAAAAGGTGAATTTACGAGCCTTGCGCAGTTTTGGCCTTCTGAACGGCTGCGGAAGGAAAACAGTGCACATTGGGACAGTTTTTGGAGACAAGGAAAAGAGCTTGAGCTTAAAAAGCTGATTCGCGAAACGTCTGCGGCGTATCAATTTTCTGATAGCGCTTTTTCTCCATTTTTCGATGGCCTCTATCGTCATCAAGCAGAAAACGCCGGTTCCAACGGCCTTATAGCTCAACTGCAGGAAAGATTTGTGTTGAGCAAAAACGGAGAATACCGTATTCTTTCGTACTTTCCGGATGAACAGAACTATATTGATTCATTGACAGAAATCACGAAAAAGTATCCCGGCACATTCGTCGTATCGGGAAAGGCCATGTCTGCCTCGATCTCCTCATTTACAGCCAAGGAGATCAGAATTCTGGCGCCGCTTGCGTTTCTATTTAATGTGGTGCTGGCGTGGCTGTTTTTTGGCGATTGGAAGTATACCCTGATTGCCCTGGTACCGCTGGTCACCGGAATTGTCTGGTTTGTCGGGATTATGTCATTTCTGAAGATTCCCTTGAACGTCATAAATATTGTGGCTTCCATCGTCTCGACCGGAGTTATCGTGGATTATGGCTTGGGGATCACCTATCAATACCGCCACAGATTGCGTACCGGGACCATCATCGCCGTGACTATTTCGGCAATAACCAATGTCATCGGCACCGGTGCGCTTCTGTTTGCAAAGCATCCCGCACTCCACTCTACCGGAGTCGCCATGTTTATCTGCATAATTACCGGATATCTCTCTGCCATATTGGTGGTTCCACCTCTGTGCAGTCTGATTGATACAGAGGAAAACCGATAGATGATCAAATTTGTTGCCCTGTTGATGCTGATTATATTGTCTGCCGGGTGTACCCACATTCCGTTTCAGAAAGCTGAACGTGTATCCTTTGAATCTGTCGAGCCCAAAAGTGTCGTGGCGCAATTTAAAGCTCACACCCCGGAACGCTTCCAAGTCCTCAATTCTGTCGTATTTGAGTATTCCTGGAAATCCTTTATGGGGATCGGCTACATCGACATAAACCGTCAGAATAATCAATTTAAAGTGGTCTGTCTTAACCCATTGGGTGTCCAGTTGTTTGAACTGTCTGGCGACAGGGATACCATTGTTACCCAGAATGCACTGCCCGCCCTCATGCAGTACGGTGACCTTCCGAAAGCGGTTGGCACCGACATCCGCAGAATCTATTTTGATCTGATCCCGTCAGACAGAGCACGTACCTGGAAGAGTAAATACAAGGTAAATTTTTGGCAACCGTACGGTTCCGGTGAAATGGAATATGAATTTGCCGGGAAAGGGCGGGATCTTGTCGAGAAGGTTTATTATGAGAACAATGAAATCGTGTGGCGGGTATCCTACTATGAATATCGTGAGCAGAATGGGAAACATTATCCTCAAGGGATTATCATGATTAATTACAAGTATGGTTACCAACTGACGGTCCGGCAAAAGGAGTTGTATTCATGAGCAAGGTACAAGCGGATATTGAGCGCTACATGGATGGACCAACGCGGACTGACTCTGTTATGACATCGAGTTTCACCTTTCCGCCCGAGTTTATCGGTTTTCAGGGACATTTCCCGACTAAGATGGTTCTGCCGGGGGCATGCCAGATTCAGTGTGCAATTTCAACACTCAGGCAAGGTCTGCAGCAGCGCGTTTTTCTAAAAGAAATAGTACTGGCCAAGTACGTAGCGCCCGTTTTGCCTGGAGATCACCTGATTTGTACCGTGAGTAGCGTTGCGGATGCCGGCAATGAATTTACCTGTAAGGTTCGTGTTACTAAGGGAGAAGAAAAGGTGTCTGATCTGAAACTGCGTGTTGCCCTGGGTGATGCGATATGAAGATCAAGCGGAAAAAAACGTACTTTGATCCGGTTCCCGGAGCGCCGGAACCGATCTTCGTCGAGGTCAAACGTCGCGTTCGCTTCAATGAGGCCGATCCTATGGCTATCATGTGGCATGGCCGCTATCCGCTCCTGTTCGAGGAGGCGTCTGAAGAACTCGGCCGACGCTGCGGGATGTCATATAATGAGTATCTTGAAGCCGGTTTGAGAGCCCCCATCATCTCACTCCATATAGATTATTTTCAGTCTCTCTTTCTGGCGGAGGAATTCACCATCCGGGCTTCCATGGTCTGGCACGAGGGCGCGCGGATAAACACCGAATTCCACGTTTACAAACAGGATGGCAGCCTGGCAACAAGCGGCTACACCATTCAGCTTTTTACGGATCACCGAACAGGAGAACCCTGCATGCTCTCGCCGGTGATGCTTGATCGCTGCCGCAGCAGGTGGAAAGCCGGAGAATTCCTTTGTTGCCCATGAGGGCGGTTATCGTTGAAACGGATATCCTGACCCCATTCGGTCCGGGTATCGACGCATGCTGGGATGGACTTCTGGCCAACCGGACCGCAATTTCCCGCCTGACCCGATTCAGTACGAAGGCGTTATTCTCCGACTATGCCGGAACAATTCCTGGTTTGACGTATCACGGCGAAATGTCTCTGGTCATGCAGATGATTTCCCAGCTGTTTGCCAGAACCGGTACAAAGATACCGACTGATGCAAAACTTCTGCTGGCGACAACCAAGGGAGAAATCGATCTTCTGGAGAAAAGCATCATTACCGGAACTGGCGATGGTGCTGAAAGCTCTCTTAGCAATCTACTCAAAAAGGTCATTAACCTCACCGGAACCACGGGCGGTGGCCTGGTTGTGTCGGCGGCATGCACCTCGTCGTCGGCTGCGGCTGCGCGTGCAGCGGCAACCATTCGCAGTGGACATGCTGATTGTGTGCTGGTAGTAGCCTGTGATTGTGTGTCGGAGTTTGTATTTTCAGGTTTTTCTTCGCTCATGGCGCTGGATAAGGTCCCGGCCCGGCCTTTTGATAAGAACAGGGCCGGACTAAGTGTCGGAGAAGCTGCCGCATATCTGCTCGTCATGAGCGAAGAACGTGCTCTGCGTGAAAAAAGGCCCATCACAGGAGAAATTGCCGGTTGGGGCATGAGCGATGATGCCAACCACATGACCGGTCCCTCCCGCGAAAGCGAAGGGTTGGTTCGCGCCATCAACGCCGCCCTGGACTCTGCGGGTATTTCTGCTGATCGCGTCGGCTTTGTTTCGGCACACGGCACCGGTACCCCGTATAACGATGCCATGGAAATGCGGGCTTTCCGCGCGGTATTCCGGGGCCGGAATGTGCCGGTCTATTCCATCAAAGGCGGTATCGGCCACACGATGGGTGCCGCCGGTCTGGTCGAAATGGCAATTGCGCAGCGGGCTCGACGTGAGAACGTCGTTCCGCCAACCGTAAATCTGAAAGATGCTGATGATGATGCGATCGCTTGGGTATCAGATCACCGCCGGGTTGTCGAACCGAACGCGATAGCTCTCGTGACCAATGCCGGTTTCAGTGGCATTAACTCTGCTTTGGTTCTGGCCTGAGAAAGCTTCGATGATGATTTCAGTACGTGGCATAGGGTGGGTGACAAGCACAGGTTACGGGTCTGTCAGGCTCGGGCTGCAACATCAGTTTGCCCAGGGGGAGGGGATTCACTCTCTTGCGAAATTGGGAATATTTTCGCAGCCGTTCAAGAATTTCGGGCGACTTGACGGAATGTCGCGGAAGACTGTCAGTGCTGTTGCCCTTGCCCTGCAGGATGCCGGCGTGGAGTACTCATCTGCATGCAAGCAGGACATCGGGATTATCGGTACAAGCCGTGAAGGCTCCCTGAAATCGGACATTGACTATTTCAAGGATTATGTAGAAAACGGTCGCACGCTTTCACGGGCAAACCTGTTCATCTATACGCTCCCTTCGAGTGCGCTGGGTGAAGCGGCCATCCACTTCGGTTTGATTGGTCCTCTTTTATATGCGACGGCGCTGGATGGCTCGTTTGCAGAGTTTTTTGATATGTCGGTCGAGATGATTGTTGCCGGTGAAACAGGCCGGATGCTCGTAGGCAACATAGTGGAAGATGAAGCCCTGTATTTCGTTATTGATGGCAAACAGGAAGGCAATGCTTTCTGTAGCCTCATTGAGGCCCGGTCGATCGTGGAATCAACACATGGAATACCAGAAATTCTACGTCAGCTTTCAATCCTGAAGATTAAGAAAGGTATCGCGTGAAGATAAAACTAATTTACCCGAAATGGCCGAAACTGCAGCGACAGACGGATTTTCATCTCCCGCCCCATGGCCCGGTCTGTTTCGCAGCTACGGTGCCTGGCGATATTGAGCTCATCTTTACCGACGAACATGTTGAAGCGATCAATTTTGACGAGCATGCCGACCTTGTGGCAATCTCCTGCATGCTTACCTGCCAGATTGCGCGCGGCTGGGAGATCGCCGACATCTATCGTGCCAAAGGAATCCCGGTGATCTTTGGTGGCATCGGTACGCAACTCCATGCCGAAGAAACCATGCGGCATGCTGATTCAGTGTTTCTGGGAGAGGCCGAAGGACGTTTCGGGCAAATTATTACAGACCTGAACAACGGTAATTTGCTCAAGGTATACGACTATAAGAACAATTTCCCGGACATCAATCTGGTTGGACCCGCCAGACGCGGGATTCTTAATCGCGAGTTATATAACTATCGCGGGGTACAGATGGTTGACCTGATCCATGCTTCGCGTGGCTGCCGGTTCAACTGCTTTCCGTGTTGTACGCCGTTTCTCGGCGGCAACGAATTCAGGCCGCGCCCGATCGATGATGTACTGCGTGAAATTGAGTCAATAAATAACAACCGTCTGTTCTTTGTTGATAATTCCATGTCCCAGAACGACCAATGGGAGAAGGATCTGTTTAAGGCGCTGATTCCACTTAAGAAGAAATGGGTGTGCCACCCGATCAAAGACGACGATGAAATCCTTGACCTGGCTGCCGAGGCCGGTTGCTGGTATGTATATCAGGCGATCTTCGACACTTCGGATCACATTCGCAAACGGGTAAAGCGTTTACAGGAACGCGGCATTGGAGTCGAGGGGACGATAATTCTGGGTACCGATGACCAGAGTGAGGATGACATCAAACGACTGGTCGATTTCCTGCTTGAGATCAATCTGGATCTTGCGGAATTCACGATCCTGACCCCGTTTCCTCACACGCCGATCCGCGAGACCCTTGCGCAGCAGGGCAGGATTCTATCCAATGACTGGAATCGCTATACCGGCGGTGAAGTCGTTTACCAACCGGCAAAGATGAGTCCTTCCAAACTGCAGGATCTTTATTATTACGCGTGGGACAGATTCTACAGCGACAGCAGTCAGAACTTGAAAATGGCTAAACTGTTTCTCAAGGTCATCGAGAAAGAGAAGGCCGATGGAACGTATCGGCATACCAGTCCCGTACGAAGAAAATGGGATGTTAATAAAGATATTGTGAGCCCTGAATGAAGGTTCTGCTGATATCAGCCAATGTAACACTTTCACCATATCCGATCTATCCGCTTGGGGTGAGCATGGTTGCAGCTGCTCTGGTAAAGTCGGGGCATACGGTTCAACAGACGGATTTCTTACTGCAAAATTCTTCCCTCGAAGCGATCGGCGATGAGGTGGGACTGTTCAAACCCGACCTGATCGGGATATCGATTCGTAACATCGATAATGTGAATCTGATGAACGAGCAGTATTATATCCGGAACGTCCGGAATATTGTTTCCACTATCAGGAAACATACCGATGCAAAGGTGTTGCTTGGCGGCGCCGGCTTTTCACTTATTCCTGATCTGATACTGCAGGAAACCGGTGCCGATTTCGGCATCATCGGGGAAGGGGAGCTGCTGGCGGTTGAATTTGCCAACAATGCCGAGCAGGGGGTGTATCCTCGGGAACGGCTTATCGGGCCCGCTGCACGACTGCCGGGCGGATCGATCAAATCGGCGCTCTACGATGAGCAGCTGGTCGAGTATTATCTGCATAGCGGCAACATCGCTTCAATTCAGACCAAACGTGGATGTGCCTACAAGTGTGTGTACTGTACGTATCCCCTGCTGGAAGGGACGGAACTTCGCAGGCGAGATGCGCGGGAAGTCGTTGACGACATTGAGCTGCTGCGCGACAAGCACAAGACCAAATATATTTTCTTCGTCGATTCGGTATTTAACGATGATGAAGGAGCTTATCTGGAAGTGGTTGACGAGATGCAGCGCAGAGACATCTGCATGCCCTGGACCGGATTTATCAAGCCTGGTGGTTTGACCGACGATATCGTTGAACGCATGAAAAAGACCGGGTTTGCATCAGCCGAGGTCGGGGCGGATGCTGCCTGTGATACGACCTTGAGAGCCATGGGTAAAAACTTCACCTTCCAGGATGTGGTGGAATGCAATGAACTCCTTGCACGGCATGGCATCGCAACGTCCCACTTCTTCATGTTTGGCGGTCCGGGCGAGACCGAAGAGACGGTGCAGGAGGGGATCAGAAATATTCTGGGATTACAAAAATGCGTATCATTTATTTTTATGGGGATCCGGATTCTGCCCAATACTCCGCTTGAACGGATTGCGATCAAGGAACATATCATTTCTGCAGCCGACGGGCTGTTGCAGCCTACCTATTATGTTTCACCGGCCGTGGATACAAAATGGCTGGAAGAAACCTTGACACATGCCTTTGCCGGGGTGCGCCATTGCGTGTTCCCGCCCGATGCAATGGAAGGAAGCCTGCAGATGCTTCATAAACTTGGCTATACCGGTCCATTATGGGATCTGCTGATTTCTGGCGAAAGAACCAGAAAGAGGAAAAAGCATGCAGCAGAATAGTCCCGCCACGCTGGAATCTGTCTGGTGCGCGCTGCCGGTCTATAATAACAGGAAAACCGTGCGACAGGTGGCGGCGGCGTGCCGTGAGATCGTATCTCATGTCGTGGTGGTTGACGATGGCTGTACGGATGGCGATCTGAGAGAACTGCTCTCGGGGCTCGACGTTGTGGTGTTGACGCATGCCGCAAACCTGGGAAAGGGACAGGCCATACTCACGGCAGCGCGCTATATTGAAGCGCAGGGTGGTCAGTACATGATCACCATCGATGCGGATGGTCAGCACCTTCCTCAGGATATACGAAAATTCCTGCCGTTGATACAGGAGGACACACCAGGTATCATAATCGGTTGCCGGGACTTTACCACGGATAACGTTCCTGCTGCCAGCCGTTTCGGCAGGTCGTTTGCCAACTTCTGGCTGCTGGTGGAAACCGGCAAGATAGTCGGAGATTGCCAGAGCGGATTTCGTGCCTATCCTGTGAAATATCTCAATCAGATGACCTTCAAGGGTGCCCACTACGATTTTGAGGCCGAGGTCTTGGCCAAGGCAGCGTGGGGAGGGCTCGCCCTGACAACTGTCGACATTGGCGTTGTGTATCCGAGACCGGAAGAGCGGGTTTCAAGTTTCAAACCTTTTTTGGACAATCTGCGTCTGACCGGGATTCATTCGATGCTGGTCGGAAGACGTCTGTTGCCGATCAGGCACCAGAAGCTGGTGGAAACCCGGAACACCCTTGATGTCTCGTTATTGCGTCATCCGGCCAAGGTTCTTAAAATGCTCCTGAAGGAAAGTGCGACCCCCGAAGGATTGGCGCTGTCGGCAGCTGTCGGCATGTTCATAGCCGTGCTTCCGATCCTGTTCATGCATTCGGTCGTTATTTTTTATTTTTCGATGCGCTTTAACCTGAACAAGATCGTGGCGCTGAATGTCCAGCATCTGGCGGTCCCGCCCTTTATACCGGCGCTCTGCATTGAGGTGGGGTATTACCTGCGGCATGGCCGCTGGTTGACAAACCTGTCGTTTGCGACGGTGTTTCAGCAGTTTTCTTCACGATTGTTTGAGTGGTTTTTAGGCTCTTTGATCATCGCCCCGCTTGCTGCCCTGCTGATCGGCACCGCCATGTATGTGACAGCTGCTGCAATAATAAAAGTCCGGATTGCTCATGGCTCAAAAGAAGGGTGTTGAGCGTAAGCGGGGCAACCAGCTCGGTTTCTGGTTCTTCCGCACCGCAGTCAGATTTTTCGGTCTGGGAGGCTCATATGGGCTGCTCTATTTCGTCGGCCTGTACTATCTGATTATTGATCGGCCGCTGGTTGCAGCCTCCCTGGCCTATACCAGGCGACGTTTCCCGGAGCACGGATCGATCAGACAACTGTTCGATGTCTATCTTCTCTTCGTCAGCCAGGGCAAAAGCCTTATCGACCGGTATGCCCTAGCGGCCGGATATAAGGATATGGCCATAGATATACGTGGCTACGAGAAGATACAGCGCCTGTCAGATGAAGGGAAAGGTTTTATCCTGTTGACCGCTCATGTAGGGAACTGGCAGGTTGCCATGACGGCGCTCAGCCGGTTCGGCAAGACGGTCTACCTGATGATGCGGCCCGAAGATAACGCCGCTGTCAAAAAGGCGTTGAATATTGACAAGGAAGAGGAAAACGTCAGGATCATCTCTACCGATGACTCATTGAGTGGGGTTATCGAGGCGATGAAGGCCATCAAAAAGGGTCATATCGTTTCGATCATGGGGGATCGGACTTACGGTTTTAGCGCTGCTGAAGCCTTGTTTCTTGGAGAAAATGTGCATTTCCCGTATGGTGCATTCAGTCTTGCATCCGCGGTGCAGTGCCCTGTAGTTGTTTTCCTGTCGGCAAAAACCGGCGTGAATAAATATGTTGTCGACGTTTCCCACATAATCCCGGCGCCGGCTGGTATTCGTGGTAAGAAGGATGAAGAGATCAGGGTTGCCCTGCAAGAGTTTGCCGATGTGCTGGAAGGGTACGTGAAGGCCTATCCCTTTCAATGGTTTGCATTTCGCGATGTATGGCAATCCAATCAATAAGGTATCAAAATCTGATAAGGAGAGTGTTATGGAGAATAAGGAACTGGAATTACAGAAAATCCGCAAGGATCTCAAAGAGATGATTGCGCGGGACTTGGCGCTTGAGGATGTCAAACCCGAGGAAATAGGGGATGATGAGATTCTGTTCGGTGAGGGATTGGGGCTGGATTCTCTCGATGCCGTCGAAATAGTCGTTCTGTTACAACGGAACTTTGGCCTGGAGATCAAAAATATGGATCAAGGGAAAGAGATCTTTTACTCCATAAATACCATCGCCAACTTCATTTATGACAATAAGGGGAAAAAATCCTGACGAATATCGGAAATGTCATGTGTCGATTTGCTCTGGTTGTTCTGGTGTCGTTTCTCCTGATGTCCTGCAGCGCTGTTGGTCACCGTCCGGATATCCCGACAGTCGGATCGATTCCCTTAGTCACGTTTGTTCTTGATGATGGCAATGATACCGACTATCTCGTGGGAAAGAAGATTTTTGCGGCGCAGGGGGCCGTTGCCTGCTCCGCCATTACCACCGATCGGATCAATACGCCATACCATCTGACGCCCGCCCAGATTATAGCACTTCAGAAAGCGGGCTGGGAGATTATGGACCATACGGTGTCCCATCCGAACCTGAATTCCCTGACAACACCCCGGCTTGAAGATGAGCTGTTGCGATCCAAAAAAATATTGGAGGGTATGGGTCTTACGGTTAATAATCTCGTCTACCCTTTTAACAAAAACAATGAAACTGTCCGGTCAATTGTCAGAAAATATTACCGGTCCGGCAGAGGAGGTACAAACTCATTCAATCTGGGGCAGTTCGACCCTTATTTTTTGAAGTCTTTTGCCTTAAAGCACGATCTTCCGCTGATGGAGAGCCACATCGATCAGGCCTACCGGGATAAATCCTGGCTGATCTTTTACACGCACGAAATAGATGCCAAAGTAAAAATAACGGACTCACACGGGATATTCACCAAGGGTGAAGCAGTAACACTCAGGCCTTCCGGAATAACCGCCAGGTACACCACCACCCACTGGTTTCCGTTGTACGGTTCGTATATGTATATTGTGCCGTTTTCCGGGGTCCCGCAGCCGGGTGAGACCATAACCGGGGTCAGTAGCGGCGCAACCGCCCGTATTGACTACATAATGTATAATGATCTGACTCTGTTGAGTGATATGATCAGCTATATCCACACGCGCTACCCGGACATGAAAATAGTGACCACCGATCAGGGGCTGGATCTGCTGGGGGTGCCGAAGAAATGAATCGAGCCGACATACTCATAACAGGAATGGGCGCTGTCTCCGCCGCCGGTATTGGCCTTGCGGAGACACTGGATTCGTTTGCTCGCGTTCAGCGGAATGCAGGATCGGTGACTCTTTTTCCGACAGTAACGGATTGCCCTGTCTTCGAGGTGAAGCATGTTCCTCAGGAGTATGCCCTGGAAGGGCAACGTACGCTCAGTCTGGCGTTGATCGCTCTGGATCAGGCGCTGGCAGAGGCCCGTATCGATGACCTTTCGGGGTGCCGCGTTGGCGTCTGCCTGGGGACGACCGTAGCGAGCCAGCTGAACGATCTGCAGTTTTACACCTCCTACCGCCAGCAGGATTTCACATCGCTGCTTGCGGTGGACCGCTACCTGAAGGGGAATATCTCGGCATACATTGCCCGCAGGATCAAGGCGCGCGGTCCGGTCCTGACGGTGGTGAATGCCTGCTCTTCCGGTACCGATGCGATCGGCGTCGCCTTGTCGTGGCTCAAAAGCGATCTGTGCGATATCGTCATCGCTGGCGGGGCAGACGAACTGAACCATATCCCCTATTGCGGTTTTGGCTCACTCGGCATTGTCAATCCCGGACTGTGTGCCCCCTTTGACCGGGATCGTAAAGGTTTGAACCTGGGGGAAGGCGCCGGGATCATGGTGATCGAGAAAAAAAACAGTGCACAGCGGCGCGGTGTGTCGTCGGATCTCTTCCTGGGAGGCTACGGTTCGCTGAGTGACGCGTATCATCTTACCGCACCCAGTCCCGATGGCGCCGGTCTAAAAGCCTCACTGCGTGCGGCCCTTGCCGAGGCGGGGATTGCCCCTCGGGATGTCGCTTTTGTCAATGCCCACGGTACCGGAACATTCGACAACGATCAGGTGGAAGGCAAGGTGCTGGAGGAGATCTTCGGATCGGAACTGAAGATGCTGTCGACCAAAGGATACACGGGGCATACGCTCGGCGCAGCCGGAGGGCTGGAGGCCGTCTTCACTGCCGCCGGCCTCAGGGAAGGGTGGATACCCGCCAGCGCCGGTTTCCTCAATCAGGACGAGTCCATTCCCCTGGCGCCGATCAGGGAAAAGACCCTCATCAGCGGCCGATATGCCGTCTCGACGTCACTGGCCTTTGGTGGTAACAACGCCGCAATCGTCATCGGCCGGGGAGCAACAGAATGAAGATTCTCGGAACCGGCATTATCTTCACACGAGGGCAGGGGATCGGTGTTCTCGAAAACTCTCTGCGCTCCGGCTGGGTGAAGCCCGCCGAGATGGATGTTCCCCGAACGGAAGGGAACACGCGCCCGGTCTATCAGGTCGATCTGGATGCCGTTCAGGACCGGTCCCTGCTCAAGAAGCTTCGCCGCGCCGACAAGCTGAGCAAGATGTCGGTGCTTGCAGCGGCTGACGCCCTTGCCGACAGTGGCATCGCTGATATTGCCCGGAAGAAGATCGGAATCATTCTTGCCACTGCCTTTGGTGCCCAGGTGACAACCTTTGATTTCCTGGACGGTATTCTGGATTATGGTGACGCCGCGGTCTCACCGACCACCTTTTCCAACTCCGTTCATAATGCCGCTGCTTCCTATGTCTCCTCATCGCTGAACATCCGGGGGCCGACACTGACGGTAACGCAATTCCGGTTTTCGTTTCAGTCCGCGTTGCAGCTTGCCCAGACGTGGCTTGAACAGGGACGGTGTGATTATCTGCTGGCCGGTGCAGTGGATCAATACGGTGATGTTCTGGGCTACATTGCGGAGCAGAAACTTACTGCCGCACAGGATGGCAGGATCAAGCCCTTTGTGTTCAATCCGACCTGTCAGGTGCCGGGTGAGGGCGCGTTGTTTTTTCTCCTGGGCAACGATCGGACCGATTCCGCCTATTGTTCGATTGACTCCGTATCTACCAGTGGTGATCCCGATTGCGGCAAACCGGTCGATATCAATCTCATCGACGCCGACGGCATGTTGCCGGACGAGTCGGCCTATCTTTCCGCTCTCTCGCCGGATACCCTTACAACCGCGTATGCCCCCATTTTCGGCTCCATGATGATCGGAGGAGCGTTCAATCTTGCAACCGCCGCTCTTATGCTGAAGCAGCAGACACACTACGCGGCACCGGTTCTGGACAATCCGCACGCACTTCTCCTGCTTAGCGAAACCGGTCCTGCGCATATCGGATCGATTCGCAGCATCGGATGCAACTGTTTTGGAGAGAAGAGTGTCGTGTATCTTTCAAAGTTGACGTAACCATACTCCATACGAGGTTCTTATAGTCATGACCGCTCAAGAGATAGAAAACATATTGATTCAGGGTATCTCGTCCATTAAAAACCTGGAACCAAATGAAATCACCCCGGACAAACCGTTCCATGACATGGGAATCGACTCACTCGGGTTTGTGGAAATTCTCGTGTTCATCGAAAAAAACTTCAAGCTTGAGCTGATTGCATCAGATCTGACCAAACAGGACTTTGAGACCGTTCACAGCCTTGCTTTGTTCATCAGCCGAAACCTGTAGTTCCGGATGGGCATGCTGGTATCAAAGCGCAAGCGTTACCTGTCCGGCTCGGATTGGGTGCTTAATACGCTCGATTACATGATGAAGGCGGTCACCTCTTCGGGAAATGTCTGCCAGATTGTCCTGACGCTTAAATCCCCGTTATCGGAACAACAACTCAGAACCGCTCTCAATCGCTTTGTCAGGCAATTCCCCGTACTGCAAGGGAAGGTTGCCCGCGACTTCAAACTCACCCCCTACTGGAAGATCCCCGCAACGATGGAGCGGGACGTTCGGCTGGATGTCTCGAATATTCGTGAGAACTCTCCTCCCGAGTTCCTGTTTTCGGAACTGGTGCGACACGCCAATAGCCCGTTTCCGGATGGCGACGAATATATCGATTTTCACCTTTTCACCTCCGGAGGGCGTTGCGTCCTGGCCATGAGGTTCGACCATCGCCTGTTCGATGCCCGTGGCGCGGAATCATTTCTGAATCTGTTTCAGAGTAGCCTGGATGACAGCTCGTTATCCGGAGATATGGCTTTTACCTCTTCAGCGGAACTGACGGAATGGAAAAGTAAATTCCTGGCCGGCAAGAATGTCAACCGGGCAATCATTGCTCTCTCAAAATCTATCCCCCGGACTTTGCCCATCCAGCCCGCGCCTGACAAAGGATACCGCTACCGCCTGCTGACCTTCAGCCGGCAGGAGACTGCGGCGATTTACGAAAAGGCCTATCGCGATGCGGGCTATCTAATGGAATCTTCATTCTTTCTGGCGGTAATCACTCAGGCCATGCATGAACTGTGTGCGTCTCGGCCTGGCACCGGTTCGTGCTATCTGATTCCGGTAACAATGGATCTCAGGCCGGGCAAAGAGCCTCTGCAAGAGGTGTTTTTTAATCATGTGTCGTATCTCTTTTACCAGATCCCGGTCGAGCTGGCGGCCGATTTAAAGGGGCTTGCCGCCCTGTTCAAGCAACAGATGTATGATCAGGTAAAGTCCGGATTTCCCCGGGACCTGGCTGCCGCAAGCCTGTTGACCCGCATCGTCCCACGGGGCCTTTTCGGGAAGCTGATGTCTTTTCCGATGAACGGCAAGATAGCAACCTTCGCATATTCCCATCTCGGTAAAAGCTCATACCAGTCGCAAGAGTTCATGGACAGCCCGATTGAAAATATCTTCCACATGCCGCGCGTGCCGGTGCCGCCCGGACTTGGATTTTTCAGCAGTCAGTACGATGGCCGGCTCAATCTTGTTATCTCGTATCTCGACGGGATAATGACTGATGAAGAGCTGGAAGGACTTGACGTTGGCATCCGCAGGAAATTCGGGGGGGGGCCGAAATGAAACAGCTATCCTGTGATCTGCTGGTAGTCGGCGGCGGGGTGGCTGGTGTCTGCGCGGCCATTGCCGCATCCCGGAGCGGTGTGCGGACCATCTTGGTCGAACGTTATGGCTACCTCGCAGGGACCGGATATGCCGGTATGTTGCAGCACATCTGCGGACTCTATCTGAACGGTGAGTCATTTCCCGTAGAAACGTTGAATGGTGGCCTTACGCAAGAGATCGTCGGGTTGCTCAAGAACAAGGCACCAAAGAAATCGGTTCAGCAAATCGGCCAAGTGTACGTATTGCCCTATTGCGCCGGCGATCTTCAGAATGTTTTCAAGGACCTGCTGGACGCCGAAAATAGTCTAACCATCCTGCGCAACACCGCTGCAACCGCTATTGTAGCAGGATACGGGAATACCTGGAATGTGACCCTGGAGGCTTCTGGTGAAACACGGAACATTGCAGCAACCATGGTCGTGGACTGTACGGGGGATGGCGACGTTGCGGCCATGGCGGGAGCTGCGTTCGAGCTTTCCCCGGTGGACGAGCGGCAGCTGGCGGGCTTTTCAATCCGGGTCAGCGGTCTGGAATCTCGCGATGATTCCCTGGCGATCAAGGTCCCCTATTATTGCACTCAGGCCGTGGAGCGGAACATACTGCCCGCTTTCATGAAATTTACCACGTTCAGCTTTGGTGAGAGTCCTGATGAATGCTTCATCAAGATGAGCAGGGAGGGAAAAAATGCCCCCGATCGCGATGAACGTGCGCTTGCGGATGCGCAAGCCCTGTTCGCCTATCTGGGGCAGGTATTGCCGTCTTTCAGGCAGGCCGTAATCACCGGCACGTCGCAAAAGGTCATGGACCGCGAAGGGCGGCGAATCGGCGGTGATTATCTGCTCACGGAAGATGACATTCTTGCGGCACGGAAGTTTCCCGATGCCATTGCCAGGAACGCCTGGCCCATCGAGTTGTGGGATCGAGCAAGGGGCACGCTCTACAAGTACGTGCCGCGCGGGGAGTATTATGAAATTCCGTTCCGCTGCATTACCGTCAAGGGGATGACAAACCTCCTGACCGCCGGTCGGTGCATTTCGGTGTCACATGCGGCGCTCGGCTCCACCCGCGTCATGGGTACCTGCATGGCGCTCGGCGAACAGGCCGGTCGGGCGGGGGCCTGTTTTATCAGGACGGGAAATTTCCAGTTTGCAGCGGGAGATAACCATGAATATTTTCGACACAATTAAAGAAGAGACAAGCATACATCTGCATCGCACCGCAGTGGTCGAGGGGCAGGACCGTATTAGTTACGGTGAACTGATCGCTGCCGTGGAACAGGTGGCCGAATCGCTGAAAAGTGCGGGGGTGTGCCGTTTTCACCGGGTCGGTCTGCTCTGCGATGACAGTATCGACTATATCATCGCGAGCCTGGCCATTCTGTCCCTTTCGGCGGCTATCGTGCCGATTTCGCCGGAACAGACCGCCGATGAAATTGCGATTGTCATCGACAGGATCGATGTCGATTGTATTGTCGCGGAACCACGGCTTCTCAAGCAGGAACGGCACGATCTGCTTCCATCCGCAGGCTTCCTCAATAAAGCATTCCTCATAACCCGGCGAACGGTCAGCGCGAGCCCGCCGGCCGGATATTTCAGTTCGAACCCCGCCTTCATCCGCTTCAGTTCAGGGACTACCGGTACGAGCAAAGGGGTGGTGCTGTCACACGAAGCGATTATCGAGCGAACGGATGCCGCCGACAAGGGGATGCAGATTACACCTGAGGACACCGTTCTGTGGGTCCTGTCGATGAGCTATCATTTTGTCGTGACGATCCTTCTGTTCCTGCGACGGGGGGCGAAGATCATACTCTGCAGCCAGCGCTTTCCCGATGCGCTGATTGAGGGAATTCTCGTCCATCGTGGCAGCTTCATCTATGCCTCGCCGTTTCACTACAACCTGCTGGCGCGCACCGATCTGCTGGCATCCGATAGCCTGCAGCAGGTCAGAATGGCGATTTCAACCGCCATGAAGCTGCCGGAACAGGTTGCCGAGGCATTCTATGGCAAGTTTGGTTTTGAGTTGACCGAAGCCTACGGGATTATCGAGGTGGGACTGCCATTCATCAAACTGTCCGGCGGCAGGGACAAGCGTGGTTCGGTCGGAAGGGCGCTGCCGGACTTTGAACTCAGGCTCGAAGATATGGATGCGGATGGCATCGGAGCGATCTTCATCAAGGGCAAGGGGATGCTGGAGGCCTATTTTTCTCCCTGGCAGGGCAGGAGGGAGATCCTGCAAAACGGCTGGTTCGGGACCGGCGATCTCGGAAAAATAGATTCGGACGGCTTTCTGTATATTGTCGGCAGGGATAAAGACGTTATCAATTTTGCCGGGATGAAGGTCTTTGCCTTGGAAGTGGAGGCGGTAATCAACCAGCATCCCCAGGTGAAGGAGTCATTGGTATATGGTGTGCCGCATTCCCAGTACGGAGAGCTGCCGGCTGCAAAAATAGTGCTGGTTGACGAACATGTCGATGAGGCGGTGCTGGATAATCTGAAGCGTTTCTGCTATCAGAGACTGGCACAGTATAAAGTGCCGAAAGAATTTCTCAGTGTGGACCGTCTTCCCAAAACCGCGAGTGGAAAAATTAAACGATGAAAATTAATGAATATCCCGAAGCAGGAACTGATGAACAGATCACCACGGCTAATGATTACAACCGCTGGCTTGCACAAAATACGTTTGGTGCGCGCTGGGTGCGATTCTGGTTTGCTCCGAAACAGACCATTTTCTTGAATACACCCGCCCGTAAGCTGCCGGGATTGCTTGATCTTACGACTGAGAACAAGGTGCTGGATATTGGCTGTGGGTACGGAGGTCTTCTGATCTACCTGAATCGTAGAGTTGGCTTTACGCAGGTTATGGAAGGGCTTGATTGCTCGGGTCTGATGGTTGAACGTGCTCAAAGGGAGATGCAGAAACGCGGATTGGATTCACGGATCCATATCAGGCAAGGCCTGGCAACGAAATTACCGTATCCTGACGGCACCTTCGATGTGGTGTTGAGTACCTATGTCATCAAGCATCTATCCGATCGGAGCTCCCAGGAAATGCTCGCTGAAGTCATGCGGGTACTGAAACCGGGAGGCCGCTTTTGCCTCTGGGAGGCGGCTCCATCCCGCAATTTCTATTTGCAGGTGTTCAATCTGAAATTGTTGAAAATGGGGGTGTCCACCGCCTATTTGCGCACGGAAGGACAATTGAGGGAATGTCTGGAATCAGCCGGTTTCACTGACCTCGAGCCCTATGGTCATGGCCCCTACTATTATTATCCGCCGCTGCCCAGGGTGGGATTTATCGCCAGGCGTCCGCTGGAATAGCGATTCTGTAAAATTATTCCGTGTATGGTATACTTTCTCATGTCAGATAGGATTGACAGTCAACGGATAGTGACTACGTATGTCAAAGGGGGATACCATGAAAGGCATATTCGCACTAATCATCTCACTGGCGTTGTTGGTGCCGCTGAATGTATCGGCACAGACCTATACCATAGACCCCTTGCACACTACGATTGAGTTCAAGGTTAAAAACATGGGGTTCATGCATGTGACAGGGGCTTTCGAGAAATTCAAGGGAACTGTGGATATCGATCAAACGGATATCTCTAAATCAAAAGTAGCTGTCAGTATCGAAACTGCATCGATCAATACCGGCATCAACATGCGTGATAAACACCTTCGCAGCCCTGATTTCTTTGACGCAGCAAAATTTCCCGACATGACGTTTGTATCGACAAAGATTGAAACCGGAACAGACAAAAACACGCTGAACGTGACCGGTAACCTGACAATAAAAGGGGTGACCAAGCCGGTTACCTTGTTTGTGGAAGGCCCTAAAAACCTGCAGGGTGATCTTAAACGGGGGTACTCAGCCACTGCAACGGTCAATCGCCAGGATTTTGGAGTCAGTTGGGGCGCGGTAATTTCCGATGAGGTCTTGATTACGATTAATACGGAGCTGGTGAAACAGTAGACCTGATATACACAGGCCCGGGGAAGGATCCACGGGCCTGTGTATAGATAACGGGGGAGATTCAAACGATCAATGCTTGGATAGATACTCCCTGATGTCACTGGCAACTTCTTGGGCAGCATCTTCCAGGCGTGCGCCCTCACGTGCAAAATGACGGAACGCGGCAACCGCCTTCCCTTTATTGCTCACAATCATTTCAACTCCAAGGCCGGCTTGCATCAGGTTGCCACCCGCAAACGGAATCCATGCCTTGCCGGGCGAAAATTTCTGAACCTCATAGATACACATGCGTGCCGACAGGGTCCCCTTGTCGCCTTTATGTTTCTCCAATATTTCCTTGAAAACTGATTTTATGTCATCCACCTGAGAATTTCTAATGTCATCCGTCTTGTTTTCAAACGTTGTAATTGCCAGTCCGTAATCGGCAAGAGTTACTCCAGGCTTGACCCATACCCAGTCGATATTATCTCCCTTGGCCAAGTCTTTGTAATCGGTGATGCAGCCTTTCCTGAAATCCTTTTCTCCGTACTCTTTGCTGTCTACAAGCATGTCGGGGGAACAGAAAGCAGACAATGGAAGCATGATTACAACCGCTGACAGGATGACTACCAGTCGGACAACCGGGATGAAGCGCCTGGCAACAAAAGATTTCATAATTAAATCCTCCTTTAAATTGATTTTAACTGTGTACGTTATTAGCTGTGTTGTTGTCAAGCTGGATAGCGTCTTGCCCGGATGGTCCGAAATCAGATGGACGAGTCGCATGGGTGGCATATCTGACCATGCTGTTTTGCTTCCACGTTCGAACTGAAAAAACAGATACAATCGAGAGTGATGCAGATTTTTAGCATGGCTAAAGCTTGATATATCAGGCTTTTTTTATTTGACCCATCACTTCAATTCGACTATAAATACACCCCTGTTTTATTATTTGCCAGAGGAGGTTACTTCATGCATCTTGTTGATCAGATCAAGGAAAAAGCCAGAAAAAACCTGCAGACGGTGGTGTTGCCTGAATGCTACGACGAGCGCATGCTGTTTGCCGCCGAGAAGATTGTTTCAGAAAAACTGGCCAACATCGTCATCCTGGGAGACCCCGCCAAAATTCAGGCCGAGGCAACGGCCAAAGGGATCAATCTGGCCGGTGTGGAGCTGCTCAACCCGGCAGCATCGCCAAAACTTGACCAATATGTGGCCGACCTGGTGGAGCTGCGCAAATCGAAAGGACTGACTGCTGCCGAGGCCCGTAACCTGCTGACCGCTGAGGATAACCTGTATTACGCCGGTATGATGGTGCGTAACGGCGACGCGGGTGGCGAGGTAGCCGGCGCCACCGGAACGACCGGCAACGTACTCAAGGCTGCCTTTCAGACCGTCGGGCCGGCCAAGGGCATCAAAACCGTATCCTCCTTCTTTCTGATGATCACCAAGAATCCCTCCTTCGGCGAGAACGGCATCATCCTGTTTGCCGACTGTGCCGTCAACCCGAACCCAGATGCCCAGGCCCTGGCCGAGATTGCCGTGGCAACAGCCGGAAATTGCACGGCCTTCCTGGATGTAGAGGCCCGCGTCGGCATGCTGTCCTTCTCTACCAAAGGCAGTGCCAGCCATGCCGACGTCGATAAGGTTACCAAGGCCGTGGAAATCGCCAAGCAGATCAAACCGGACATCCGGATCGACGGGGAACTTCAGGCCGACGCGGCCCTGTTGCCCAAGGTCGGCGAGAAAAAGGCCCCCGGCAGTCCGGTGGCCGGCAAGGCAAATGTCCTTATTTTTCCGGATCTGGATGCGGGCAACATCGCTTACAAGCTGGTGGAGCGCGTAGCTGGAGCCGAAGCGGTCGGCCCAATCATCCAGGGGCTGGCCAAACCGGTTAACGACCTTTCCCGTGGCTGCTCGGTGGATGACATCGTCAACGTAACCGCCATAACGGCGGTCCAGGCTGCACAGGGATAGACCTCGTACCGTAATCACCGGAAAAGAGGGTGAGCCCGTCAGGGCCCACCCTCTTTTTATCGCCGGGGCATATCGCCAGAGCGGTTAGATATACACCACTGTTACGCGAGACAGGTAGCTCCTCAGACGCTCGATGGTGATCCTGATTCCATCGTCATCACACACGAGTGCTGCATATTCCAGAGACTCGCCGATTTCCGAGATTTCATCAAACCCATAACTTCCACCGGAACCTATCATCCGGTGCGCCAGCAACTTGATCCCAGCCCGGTTTTCATCTGTCAGCCACTGCTCTACCAACCTACAGTCCACACGGCGATTCTCAAGGTATTCCGGTATGATCGGGGCCAGTTCCTGGTCGATTTCTATCCGAATAGTCATGTTTTCTGCCCTATCCATGCTCAATCCCCCGGATATGACGGGCCAAGCACTGCAAGAGAACCTTTTTTTTGAACGGCTTTGCAATGTGATCATCACACCCGGCTTCTATGCATCGGCGAATGTCCGCTTCATAGGCATGAGCGGTCAGCGCCACGATCGGTGTCCGGCGCCGCAAGCGGCGTTCTTCGATCCTGCGCATCATTCGGGTAGCGGTATACCCGTCCATGATCGGCATCTGGATATCCATCAGTATCAATGCATAGTTATTCTGTTCAAACAGGTCTACAGCCTCGCGGCCGTTATAGGCTTCATCTAGTATCAGAGGCTGGCGTGACAGAAGAAGCCGCATGAGCTCCCGGTTTTCAAGCGAATCATCCACGAGGAGTATGTGCGGTGGACCAGTCGCTGGCTGTTCTTCGATGGTACAATAGTCGCTTGTTTCTCTGGTTGCTGCTCCGGTTGTACTCTGCGGTGCCACAAGCTGGCTGCATCCGGGCAGCGCAAACCTGATCGAAAAAGCAAATGAGCTTCCGATACCCGGCACACTCTCCACCTGGAAAGCGCCCCCCATGGTTTCCACCAGCCGCCGGCTGATGGCAAGACCAAGGCCACTTCCGCCAAAGCGTCTGGTAATGGAAGAATCCGCCTGGGCAAAGGTTTCGAAGATCATGTCGATTTTGTTGGCTTCGATGCCGATGCCCGTATCGCGAACCACAAACGTAACCTGTACGGAACCATCCTCAACGTGGCCTGTTTGAGCCGATACGGTAACAGTGCCGCCATTGCCGGTAAATTTGATGGCATTTGCAAGCAGGTTTACCAGGATCTGTTGCAGCCTGGCCTGGTCGCCGATCACAACCTGAGGCAGGTCTGGAGACATTTGCAGCGAAAAATCAAGCTGTTTTCGATTTGCCTCCAGGCTTAACATGCGGGCGACTGTTTCCAGTGTATCGGCCAGGTTGAACTCATTATGGAGTAATTCAAACTGGCCAGCCTCAATCCGCGAAAGGTCAATCAGGTCATTTACCAGCAGCAGCAGGCTGTCGCCTGACCGGCGGATCATCTCCAGACAGCGCTGCTGGTCCGGTGTGAGCCCGGCAAATTCGAGATACTCTGCACCACCGATGATCGAATTCAGCGGTGTTCGCATTTCGTGGCTCATATTGGCCAGGAATTCGGTTTTTGCCCGGCTGGCCGCTTGCGCGGTATCGAGGGCTTTTGCCAGTTCCTCGGCGGTGCGCATGCGTTCTGCCACCTCGGCCCGCAAGCCCTCGTTGTTGATGGCCAGTTCGGCTGTGCGCGAGGCGACCTGGTCCTCCAGTTGCTGGTTGAGAGTTTCCAGTTCCACCTGTTTGTTGTGCAGCTCCAGCTGAACCTTTTTGATGGCACTGATATCCTGGGCGGCGCAGATTATTGCCTGGGGTGCGCCAGCTTCGTCCCGCATGACGGCAAGCGACAGCAGCAGCGGAATCTGCTCTCCGGTTACCGAGAAGCACACACTTTCGATCCCCTGCATGTGACCGTCAATCAGCGACCGCTCATAGGCGGCAAACATCCTGGCCGGCGTCTCGTTCGGATCTAACTCATCTATCCTCCGCCCGATAACCTCGGACTGAACAGGGCCCAATAGTTCGTAATAGGCCCGGTTGACGCTCATGACGACACCCTCCGAAGAGATCACCACCACCACGTCATTCATGGTATTGACGAGCTTTTCCATGAATTCACGCGACACGGTGCTTTCCCGCAGGTTGCCGGTCATCAGGTTAAACGCTTCTGCCAGTTGTCCGATCTCGTCGTACGTCCTGACATTGATCAGGAAATCCAGGTCGCCGCGGGTGACCCGTTTGACACCATCCGACAATATCTGGAGCGGACGGGTAATCGCACTGGCCAGCAGGAACGCTATAAGTATTCCGGCCAGAATCACAGCCAGCAGGTACGGTGTCAGCCTGAGCATGAGGCGGTTAATAGCGCCAGTGACTTTCGTTTCATAGATCCCGATATGAACGATTCCCTCTAGCCCGGTTCCGATTCTAACGGAGAAGTCTTCCAGTTCGACGCCGTCGGAACGGCGGAAGATGTGCATGGATTTGGAGCTGTTGCTCATCTTGATGACGGCCAGAATTTCTGGGGGGATGGACTCACGGAAGGTGTCGGCTTGAATCTGGTCGTTGCCGTCAATAATGACAATATAGGCAAGGTAGCTTTCCGTCGCAATGTAGTCAGCCAGGTGGGTCTTCAGGACGGATGTGCTGCCGGTAAGCTCGGCCTCTGCTGACAATTCGGCAAAGTGTTTGCCGATGGCGAGAGCTCGCCGGTCAATCTCTTCTTCAAGGGATGCGTACACGGCCGTTTTCATGAAATAGCCGAACACGGCGGTTAATATCAAGATAACAACAATGATTATGCTGACAATTTTACTCTTCAGGTTCATGCCGGTTCCTGTCGGGTGTTATGACCACGCTCCAACCAGCGCGGATTGCGAATCATTCATAATATCATGGATTGTTGATTTCACAAGCAGCTGCGCTATGTTCGAAGGGGGGTGTCGCGCAACACCTTGAAACGCTGGCATCCCTGTGCTACAACCACGTAGTAAATTTATCCCTGACTAGGTACACACACGATGGCTGAACAGACTCCCATGATGCGCCAATACCTGGAGATCAAAGCGGGTTATCCCGATGCGATCCTCTTTTTCCGCATGGGCGACTTTTACGAAATGTTTCTGGACGATGCCCTGTTGGCCTCACGCATCCTCGATATCACCCTCACCTCCCGCAACAAGGGGAGCGGCGATGAAATCCCCTTCTGCGGGGTGCCCTACCATTCCGTCACCCCCTACATAGCAAAACTGATCGAGACCGGTCACAAGGTGGCCATCTGTGAACAGGTCGAAGACCCCAAGCAGGCCAAGGGCATCGTGCGGCGCGAGGTGGTCAGGGTCATCACCCCCGGTCTGCTGATCGAGGCTGAGAGCCTGCTACCGGACGAAAACAATTACCTGCTGGCCATCTGCCAGGGAACCGGTGAACAATGGGGCGTAGCCTGGCTGGACCTCTCCACCGGTGAATTCCGCGTCACCGAGCTGACCGGCAGCGGGGCTGCTGCTGCGGAGCTTGTCTGTGTCAGCCCGCGGGAGATACTGCTGAGCGATGGTCTGGAGCTGGATAATGTGGCCGTTGAGTTGCGGGGGCTGCTGGCGGAACGAATGGTATCCCGCGCACCCGCATGGGTCTATGAGCGCGATTATGCTACGTCACTGCTCTGCGGCCAGTTCGGCGCAGCCTCAGCGGAGGCATTGGGGCTGGACGGCATGCCGGCCGGTCTGATGGCGGCTGGCGCCGCCCTGTACTATCTGCGGGAAAACCGCAAGTCTGCTATTCCGCACATCCGGGATATCCGCGTCTACCAGCGCTCTGAGCATCTGGCCCTTGATCCGGCCACTCGCCGCAATCTGGAGATTACCGCCACCATGGCCGAGGGCAGAAAGGCCGGTTCCTTGCTGGGTTGCCTGGATAAAACCTCTACCGCCATGGGGGCCCGCCGCCTGAAGCAGTGGCTCAACTACCCACTGGTTGACCTGGAAGCGATCCGCCAGCGCCTGGATGCGGTGCAGGAGTTTCTGGAAGCAGCCGCTGTCCGCGACAGGCTCATCGAACAACTGAGAGGGGTCGCCGATCTGGAACGGCTCAACAGCCGTATCGGCATGGCCTCGGCCTCCGGACGCGATCTGCGGGCTCTGTACGACTCTCTGCAGCAGCTTCCGGTCGTACTGGAGCAGTTCACGACATTGCAAAGTACGCTGCTGCGAAGATTATCAACCTCCATCGATCCGCTGGACGACATCCGCGAGCTGATCGGGCGCGGCGTAGTAGAAACCCCGCCATTCTCGCTGCGCGAGGGGGGCCTCATCGCCCCTGGTTACAACCCCGAGTTGGACGAACTCCGTGCTATCAGCAGCGAGGGCAAGGGGTTCATCGCCCGCTTGGAGGCCCAGGAACGTGCCCGCACCGGGATCTCTACCCTCAAGATTCGATACAACCGGGTCTTCGGTTACTCGATTGAGATCACCAAAAGCAATCTGGCCAACGTTCCGGCCGATTACGTCCGCCGCCAGACCCTGGCCAATGCCGAACGGTATATCACCGAAGAACTGAAAAATTACGAGGAAAAGGTTCTGGGGGCCGAGGATCGTATCTGCGAGCTCGAGTACAGCCTGTTCCAGGGTATCCGCGAGCAGGTTGCCTCCCGTTCCGAGCGCATCTGTCGCACCGCCGACGGGCTGGCCTCCCTGGATGTGCTCATTGCGCTGGCAATCGTGGCTGATGAACGCAACTACTGCAAACCCATGGTGGATGAATCGGACATTATCGAGATAACAGACGGCCGCCACCCGGTCATCGAAGGCATGAAATTGGGTGAGCGCTTTGTCCCCAACGACACCCTCCTGGATGCTGCCGATAACCAGCTCCTGATGATCACCGGCCCCAATATGGCCGGTAAATCTACCTATATGCGTCAGGTGGCCCTGATCACCCTGATGTCCCAGGTCGGCAGCTTCGTCCCGGCTGCTACGGCCCGGATCGGGATCGTCGACCGTATCTTCACCCGGGTCGGCGCCGGAGACAACCTGGCCCGAGGTCAATCCACCTTCATGCTGGAGATGATGGAAGCGGCCAGTATTCTGCGCAATGCCACACCCCGCAGTCTGATCATCATGGACGAGATCGGCCGGGGGACCTCCACCTTTGACGGCGTGTCCATTGCCTGGGCCGTGGCCGAATACATTCACGACGTCCCCACCTGCCGGGCTCGGACCCTGTTTGCTACCCACTACCACGAGCTGACCGAGCTATCGGCAACGCGGGAGCGAATCAAAAACTTTACCGTGGCGGTCAGGGAATGGAACGACCAGGTTATCTTCCTGCGCACCATCATCCCCGGTGGCGCCTCTCACTCCTACGGTATCCAGGTCGCCCGTTTGGCCGGCATGCCGGCCGACGTAATCGAGCGTGCCAAGGAAATATTACACAATCTGGAAAGCGGTGAATTCGAGGAAGGTGCACCACGACTGGCCAAAGGCCGCAAACAGCCGCTGCGTGAATCGCCATCCCAGTTTTCCCTTTTTGAGACCAGCGAGGATCTGTTGCGGCAACGCTTGAAAAAACTGAACATTTCTGCTATGACACCACTGGAAGCATTGAATTTGCTGGATGAACTCAAAAAAATGGCCTGACTGTAACATGTTACGCCATAAGGAACCCATGACCCGCCCCCTTCGCATGCTAACCTGTTTGCTGCTTATCTGTCTGTTGCTCCCCCTGTCTGCTCAGGCAGGAAAGAAGAGAAATGTTAAAAAAAAGCCGGTTTTTGCGGATCAGACCTCGGCCTTTCTACGCCCACCAGCTCTATTGAGCGGGATGAAACACTGGTCCAACCCCGACTACACCCGTATCTCGCTGGAGCTGGACCGGGACGTCACCTGGGAGGCTCATCAACTCGGTAAAGGCGGTCCCGGCAGGGTCTACGTAGACATTAACCATGCCAGGCTTGGTAAAGATGTCAGAAATATCACGATCGGTGACGGTCTTTTGAAAGGGGCACGGGTTGGGCAATACAGGGCTGACGTAGTGCGTGTGGTGCTCGATACAGAAAATGTCAGGGATTTCAAGGTGTTTTCTCTTTCTGAGCCGACCCGGCTGATTATCGATGTACGCGGAGACCGTCCCGTTGAAATCAGCCGTCTGGAACCATCCCTCACAAGTTCCCCGGAAACGGCTGGTGAACCAAAACACCAGACACCCGCTGTTGTCGAGCAGAAAACCAGAGCAATGCAACGGTCTGCTATCTCCAAAATCCGCAGGATCGTGATCGATCCTGGTCACGGAGGACATGATCCGGGAGCTATTGGTCCCACTGGCTTGCAGGAGAAAGATGTGGTGCTGGCCATTGCCCTCAAATTGCGGGATCTGCTCAAGGATCAGCTGGGACTGGATGTGGTCATGACCCGATCCAGCGATGTTTTCATACCACTGGAGGAACGCACCGCTATTGCCAATAAGGTCAACGCCGACCTGTTCCTGTCGGTTCACGCCAATGCCGCAGCCAACCGCAACGCCGCGGGCATTGAGACCTATTACCTCAATCTGGCCAAGAACGAGAAGACGGCTCAGTTGGCGGCCAAAGAGAATGGCACATCACTGGAGAAGGTGAGCGTGTTACAGGCCATCCTTTTCGACCTGATGGCTAATTACAAGCTGAATGACTCGGCCCACCTGGCGGAAGAGGTGCAGAAGGCGTTGCACAAGAAAATCCGCAGGCAGCATGCTGATGTTAAAAATCTGGGAGTCAAGCAAGGCCCCTTTTACGTTCTGGTGGGGGCCACCATGCCCAGCATTCTGGTGGAAAGTGCCTTTGTGAGCAATCCGCAGGAGGAGGCCCGTCTGAGAGACCCGGCTTATCTGGAGATGACCGCCGAGGGCATCCTGGATGGAGTGCGCGGGTACATCTCCAGCCTGAAATAGATGAGCGGCACCCTCTACATAGTTGCCACCCCCATCGGTAACCTGGAAGACATGACCTACCGGGCTGTCCGCATCCTGACTGAAGTGGATCTGATCGCGGCCGAGGATACCCGTCATTCGCTGAAATTGCTCAATCACTTCAATATCTCAAAATCGCTGACCTCATATTTTGACCACAACCAGCAGTTCAAGGGCGAGCGCATCCTGAATGCCCTGCGGCAGGGCAAAAACGTGGCGCTGATCTCTGATGCCGGTACACCCTGTATCTCAGACCCAGGCTACAATCTGGTGCGTGATGCCGTGGCAGCTGGCATCACTGTTATCCCGATACCGGGTGCCTGTGCGGCAATTGCCGCCCTTGCCGGTTCGGGAATGCCCAGTGACAGCTTTACCTTTGCCGGTTTCCCTCCCTCCCGGCAAGGCAAACGCTGCTCCTTTCTGACTGAATTGAGTGCGTTACCCGGAACGCTGCTGCTGTACGAGGCTCCTCATAGGCTGGCGGATACCTTGCGCGATATCCGCCAGGTTATGGGAGAACGTCAGGTTGTGGTGGCTCGCGAGTTAACCAAGATCTACGAGGAATTCATTCGGGGGACTGCCTCCGAAGTTATTGCTGCGGCTATTGATCAGGGCAGGGTGCGGGGTGAGGTGGTGATTCTGATTGCTCCGGGAGAGCTTGCTCGGGCTGTTGCTGAACCACTTGACGGCTTGCTGCGACGTTTGCTGGACGAGGAAGGGCTTTCTGTTAAGGATGCCGCAAAAAAAGCGTCTTTAATTACAGGTACTTCAAGGAGTGAGGCCTACGCTGAAGCGTTACGGCTTACAAATGGCGTGGGAAACGAATAAATAGTGCTGGAATTACAGGTGGATAATGTGCTATGTAGTACCATTATTCCAGCCTTGGGAGTGTCTGAATGAAAATCTGTATCTTTGGTGCCGGATACGTTGGACTGGTAGCAGCCGCCTGTTTTGCCGAAAGCGGCAACAGTGTCATTACCGTCGACATCAATGAAAACAGGATCGAAGGTCTTAAACAGGGCATCATCCCGATTTATGAGCCGGGCCTGAAAGAGATGGTACTGCGTAACCAGGCCGAGGGGCGTCTTGCATTTACAACCGATACCGTTTCTGCCGTGCAGTCCTCGCTGGTCAGCTTTATCGCCGTTGGTACCCCGCCTGGCGAGGATGGTTCCGCAGATCTGAAATATGTGCTTGGAGTTGCCCGCGAGATCGGTCGTACCATGACTGGTTACAAAATCATCGTCGATAAATCAACTGTTCCGGTCGGCACTGCCGACAAGGTCCGGGCCGCCGTACAGCAGGAACTTGACCTGCGTGGCGTTAGCCTGGAATTCGATGTGGTGTCCAACCCGGAATTTCTCAAGGAAGGCGCGGCCATTGATGATTTTATGAAACCCGACCGCGTTGTAATCGGTACCGATAACGTACGTACCGCCGAGATTATGAAGGAGCTGTACGATCCCTTCATGCGCAAACAAAACCGCATGATTGTCATGGACATCCGCAGTGCCGAGATGACCAAGTACGCCGCCAATGCCATGCTGGCCACACGCATCTCTTTCATGAACCAGATTGCCGGATTGTGCGAGCGTATGGGTGCCGACGTGGCAGCCGTGCGCGAAGGCATCGGCTCTGATTCCCGCATCGGTTATGACTTTCTCTTTCCCGGCCCCGGCTACGGAGGTTCCTGCTTTCCCAAGGATGTCAAGGCCCTGATAAAGACAGCGGAGGAATCCAACTACAATTTTCTGCTGCTCAAAGCGGTCGAAGATGTCAACGAGCTCCAGAAAGAGGTCCTGGCCGATAAACTTGTCAAAGCGCTCGGTTCTCCGGGTACGGAACCGCCGCTTGCCGGACATACGATCGCCTGCTGGGGGCTCTCCTTCAAACCGCGTACCGACGATATGCGTGAAGCCCCAGCCATCACCATCATCGAACGGCTGCTGGCGGCAGGCGCCACCGTCCGCGCCCACGATCCCGAAGCCATTGAAGAGGCCAAAAAAGTATTTGGCGACCGCATCGCGTATAGCCACAACCAGTATGATATCCTGGACAATGCCGATGCCCTGGTGGTCATCACCGATTGGAGCGAGTACCGTAACCCCGATTTCGAGCGTATCAAGTCAGCCATGAAAAATCCACTGATCGTGGATGGCCGCAACCTGTACAAGCCGGATCGCATGGCAACAGCGGGCTTTCGCTACATCCCGCTGGGACGTTGCGGTGGTAGTGTCTGCGAAGGGGTAAAATAGTATGCGCATTCTGGTTACCGGTGGTGCCGGCTTCATCGGATCGCATCTGTGCGAACGCTTGTTGCATGAAGGTCACGATGTTATCTGCCTCGACAACTTCTTCACCGGCAGCAAGGACAATATTATCCATCTGATGGACAATCACCGCTTCGAGGTCATCCGTCACGACATCGTCGAGCCGATTCTGCTGGAGGTTGATCGCATCTACAATCTGGCCTGTCCGGCCTCGCCGGTGCACTACCAGTACAACCCGGTCAAGACCGTCAAGACCAGTGTGATGGGCACCATAAACATGCTGGGTATGGCCAAGCGTGTTAAAGCCCGTATCCTGCAGGCTTCAACCTCGGAGGTTTATGGCGACCCTCAGGTTCATCCCCAAAAAGAAGATTACTGGGGCAACGTCAACTCGATCGGCATCCGCAGCTGCTATGATGAAGGCAAGCGGGTGGCCGAGACTCTGATGATGGACTACCATCGTCAGAATCAAGTTGATATCCGCATCATTCGCATCTTCAATACCTATGGTCCGCGCATGGCAGAAAATGACGGTCGGGTGGTTTCCAACTTCATCCTGCAGGCTTTGCACAATCAGGATATCACCGTTTACGGGGACGGCTCGCAGACACGTTCTTTCTGTTTTGTCTCCGACTTGGTGGAAGGAATGATCAGGATGATGGAGAATGACCAGACCTTTATCGGGCCGGTTAATTTGGGCAACCCGGTGGAAAACACAATACTTGAGTTTGCCGAAAAAATAATTACAATAACCGGATCGAAATCTGGAATTATTTACAATCCGTTGCCGCAGGACGATCCGAAACAACGTCGTCCCGACATCACGCTGGCAACTCAGAAGCTGGGGTGGAAGCCTGCTATTGATCTGGAAAACGGCCTCCGGAGTACTGCCAAGTATTTTACTGACCGCCTCGCCAAGGGGTAAACACGTGAAATTACCTTTCCAGAAAAGGATGTATGTTATTCCGGCTGGGTGTATAGCCTTCATCTTGTTTTTCACTGTGTTCGGTGACAAAGGTCTGTTGCGTATCTACGAGTTGAGGCATGATATGGGCAGAATTAATGCCCGCCTGTCAGATACAAAAGCTGAAAATGAAAAGCTGAAGTTGGAAATCGTCGCGTTGAAAACCGACCGCCGCTACCTTGAAAGTATTGCCCGTAAAGACTTTGGTCTGGTTCGCAGCAACGAGGTCATTTATCAGTTTCCCCAGGAAAAGAAACAGGATAAGTAGCCCATGTCACCACACAATTGAGCCGTCAGTGTCTGGTGTGAAACTGTAGCAAGCGCTGTTACGCCAGCGACAGTAGGGCGCGTTGCCCGTGTTTATCCCGTCTGTCAGCATTAGAGACACCGGCGAGGATACCGATAATCGTCAGAATGTAGCCCTGGTAAACAGGAAAAGTACATTATATGAAGTTACTAAGGAATACTGATTAATATGATGCGTCAGAGAATAGCCGCCCTCGTTGAAACCGCTTTACTTGCCGCTGCAGCCGCAGAAGAACTCGTTGCCTCACCCTTTCCTGCTGTCATTGTCGGTACCCCAGTCAACCCAGATCATGGTGACTTCTCCTGCAATATCGCCATGCAGGCTGCCAAGGCTGAGCGCAAAGCACCCCGTCAAGTCGCCGAGATTATCATCAGGCATATCGGCAATGGCAATGGCCTGCTATCCACCTGCGAAATCGCCGGCCCGGGCTTCATAAATTTCTTTGTTGCCCCGTCCGCATGGCACCAGGCTCTGCTTGAGATTGAGACGCAGGGTGGTGCTTTCGGGCGTACTGCAACCGGCGCTTGCCAAAAAGTACAGGTTGAATTCGTCAGCGCTAACCCCACCGGTCCTCTGCATATCGGGCATGGACGCGGAGCTGCTATTGGCGATACGATCTGCCGTCTGTTGGGTGCAAGCGGCTGGGACGTGACGCGCGAGTTCTACTACAACGACGCGGGACAGCAGATCACCAACTTGGCCCTTTCGGTGCAGGCCCGCTGCCTAGGTATCGAGCCGGACGACGAGCGTTGGCCGGTTGATGGCTATCAGGGCGAGTACATCAAAGATGTGTCCAGCTCTTACCTCGCCAAAGAAACCGTGGATTCAGATGACCGGCATGTGCTGGCGCTTGGTGACCCGAACAACCTGGATGCCATACGGGAATTTGCCGTGGCATATCTGCGCCGCGAACAGGACTTGGATCTCAAGGCTTTTGATGTGCATTTCGATGTTTTTACGCTTGAATCCAGTCTGTACGAGAACGGCAATGTTGAAGCGGTTGTAAAACAGCTCGGTGCCAATGGCCACACCTATGAGCAGGATGGTGCCTTGTGGCTGCGCACTACGACTTTCGGCGATGACAAGGACCGTGTCATGCGCAAAAGTGACGGAGCATATACCTATTTTGTGCCTGATATTGCCTATCACCGCAACAAATGGGAGCGGGGCTTCACCCGAGTTGTGAATGAACAGGGTTCGGACCACCACAGTACCATTACTCGGGTAAGAGCTGGTCTGCAGGCCCTGAACTGCGGAATACCTCAAGGTTGGCCAGAGTATGTGCTGCATCAGATGGTAACGGTCATGCGCGGTGGCGAAGAGGTCAAAATATCCAAGCGGGCCGGCAGTTATGTTACATTGCGGGACCTGATCGATGAAGTTGGGCGTGACGCCACCCGATTTTTCTTCATCATGCGAAAACCGGATTCTCAACTTGTCTTTGATATCGAACTGGCCAAAGAACAGTCGCCTGATAATCCGGTATACTATGTCCAGTATGCCCACGCCCGTATCTGCAGCATTTTCGAGAACGCCGGCGAAAAAGGGTTTATGGCGCCGCTTCAGCCCTCACTGTCTGATATTGCCATTCTGAACACGCCCGAGGAGCTGCAATTGATCAAGCTACTGGCCGCTCTGCCCGATACAGTTGATGACAGCGCGCTGCATTTTGAACCGCATCGCCTGACCTACTATCTGACTGAGCTGGCCTGTTGTTTCCACAGCTTCTATAACAAAAACCGAGTGATCAGCGAGGATTCGGCATTGACGACGGCTCGCTTGTATCTACTCAAGCGTACCGCTCAAACCCTGAAAAATGCCTTAACCATACTGGGCATATCGGCACCTGAACGGATGTAACGGAGTATCCCATGCGGATCGATTACAGTGAACCCAAAAAAGCCTATGTCACTCCACAAGGTGCCGGCAGGCCCCGTAAAGAATCGACGGGTTATTTTACCATCGTACTTGTTGTTACAGGTCTAATTACCTTTGTTGCCGGTTTTGGCACCGGTTGGTTCATGTCGCAAAAATCGGCTAAAAAATCGTTTCAGGCTGCAACCGAACAGAACAGCCTGGAGAGTTCTCCCCTTAAAGAACCAACGTTGATACCAAAACCGATGCAACCCGCTTTGCCCGCGGCTGCTACTCAGCCACAGCCGGGTTCAACAACAACTCAACAGACACCAGCAACTCCAGGCGGGGTCACTGCTGAACCTCCACTCAGTTTCTACAAGACCCTTCCCGGCGGACAGAAAGACAATGTACTCGGTTCGGGCATCAATGCTAAAGAAGGCCGCCCTAAACAACCGCTTCAAGCCCCAATTCCAGCTAATCTGAATAGGTCACGTCCTTCCGATTCTACAAAACAAACTGCTGATAAATCTTCAAGTGCGGATAACGCAGCATCAAATCACTCCGATAATAATACATTTACCGTCCAGGTTGCTTCTTACCCTCTCAAGTCCGATGCAGAGATACAGAGAAAAAGGCTGGCTGGCAGAGGTTACAACGTGTTTGTCGTGGAATCAAAACAGGGCGATAAAGGTACCTGGTATCGCGTACGTGTAGGTAAAAAGCTGGAACAGGAAGCAGCCAGGCAACTGGCTGGGAAGCTTGGCAGGACAGCACTTGTTATACCGGATCAGGATTAATTTTTGCATCAAAGCAACTTACTTGTTGCTAAAGCACATGAACCATGGTACATAATTTATCTTTCGTCGGGGAGTAGCGCAGTCTGGGAGCGCACCTGCCTTGGGAGCAGGGGGTCGCAAGTTCGAATCTTGTCTCCCCGACCAGACATTACAAGGAGTTACAGTTTACGCTGTAGCTCCTTTTTTGTGTTTAAAATTGAAATCAACAGGACAAGTGGTACCCTGATCGCGATAGCTACTGCACAAACCTAAGGCACGAGGTCTGTTTAGTATCTGCGTTCAATATCTGCGTCAGACAAAGAAAAAGGACTTAAGAGAAATCTCCTAAGTCCTTGTATTAATTGGAGGCGGCGAGCGGATTTGAACCGCTGAATAAAGGTTTTGCAGACCTCTGCCTTACCACTTGGCTACGCCGCCGTATATGGCGAAAGGTATTTATATAGAATTAACCCCCATGTTGTCAATCTCTATTTGAACTTGATGGCCATACCGGTTGCACGGTATTCGTTACCGGGAAAGAACAAATAGGTTGTTGGGTATGATGTGACCTCAGGTAGCATGACGGCATCTGCTCCCATCTTGGAGGCCTCCTCACGAAGTGTACGAAACCCCCATTCCTGCAAATTCGGTACAGTGGCAAAGCTCATATCTGCGGTGGTCTGTATTCTCCCTAGTGTTACATAAGGACGAATTATTTCATCCTGAGCCAGAATAGGAGGCAACTCTTTACCATCTCTTTCAAAGTAGATTGTGGCGCAAGACGACAAGAAGATGGTGATAACGAATAAAAGTACTGCAGTACGTATTGCAGCAATGGTTAACGAGTCTCGATGCATAGATCTGCTGACCCCCTGGATCAAATTCTAGCTGGACATCTTCAAAGCTACATGCTAGTTTTTATAATTTTTTAGTGCAACAAAAATCTATGGTAACAGCATTTTCTCAAAGGAGCGGGAAAGATGTCAGGTCACAACAAGTGGAGTACGATCAAGCATAAAAAAGGCGCGGCTGATGCCAAGCGTGGCAAGGTCTTTACCAAGATTATCAAGGAGATTTCCGTAGCGGCCAAGTTGGGCGGAGCTGATCCGGTTGCCAATCCTCGCCTGAGGACGGCAATCGACAAGGCAAAAGCCGAAAATATGCCAAAGGATAATATCGAGCGGGCTATTAAAAAGGGCTCCGGAGGCATGGAGGGCGTTACCTACGAGGAAATTATCTACGAAGGCTATGGTCCTGGTGGCGCTGCCGTGCTGGTCGAAGTGTTGACCGACAATCGTAACCGTTCTGTTTCCGAGGTGCGCAGCATTTTTTCCAAAAACAACGGCAATATGGGCGAGGCAGGCTGTGTTTCCTGGATGTTTAGTAAAAAAGGCTTGATCCTCTACGATCGCTCCGTAGATTTTGATCAACTCTTTGAGGCTGCCTTGGAAGCCGGCGCAGATGACGTGGCTGAGCAGGACGAGCAGTTTGAGGTTACCACTGAGCCAGGTTCTTTTATTGAAGTGCGCGAGGCGCTGGCTGCCAAGGGCTTTAAGCATGTCAACGCCGAGATCACAATGATCCCGCAAACGTTGGCGGTTCTTGAAGGAAAGCAGGCCGAAAGTATGTTGCGACTGATGGATAAGATGGAGGATTGCGATGACGTCCAGAACGTCTACTCAAACTTCGATATTTCAGCGGAAGAGATGGAAAACATGATGTAATGCAGGGGGGCTTCGGCCCCCTTTTTTACGTTTGGAGAACCTGATGGAAAAAGCCACCTTTGCAGCAGGCTGCTTCTGGGGTGTTGAAGATGCATTCTCGACAATCCCTGGAATTATCTCGACACGGGTCGGTTACATCGGCGGTCATATGGAACATCCCACCTACCGTGACGTCTGCTCGGATATGTCCGGTCATGCCGAGGCGGTCGAGGTCACCTTCGACCCGTCGATCATATCATATGACCAACTGCTGGATGTCTTCTGGCAATGCCACGATCCGAGCCAGCTCAACCGTCAGGGACCTGATACGGGCACCCAATATCGCTCAGCAATCTTTTACCACTCTGACGCGCAGAAGCAGATGGCGGAGAAATCACGTGAACTTCTCGGACATTCTGCTCGCCTGCGGCGCCCCGTTGTCACCGAGATCGTCCCGTACTCAACCTTCTGGGAAGCAGAGGACTATCATCAGAAGTATCATCAGAAACATTCTGCTGGCTGCGGATTCTGATGCGCGTACTCGGTATCGACCCAGGTTCACGTATAACCGGTTACGGCATCGTGGATCAGCAGGGCCACGCTTTAGTTCACGTTGACAACGGAGCAATCTTTACCGATAAGGCTACAGACTTTGCCGGGCGGCTAAAACTGATTTTCGATGGACTTACCGAGGTGATAGCCGAGTTCCATCCCGATGAGGTTGCGATAGAAAATATATTTTTCTCTACCAATGTGCAGAGCGCCCTCAAGTTGGGCCAGGCCAGAGGGGCCGCCATTGTTGCCGCGGTTCATGCCGGGTTGCCGGTCGCCGAGTACACGGCACTGCAGGTCAAGCAGGCTGTAGTGGGGCAGGGCAGGGCTGAGAAGGGTCAGGTCCAGAAGATGCTCAAGGTTTTGCTCGGCTTGCCTGAAATTGCGCAGGAAGACGCCTCTGACGCCCTGGCAGTGGCGGTTTGTCATATCAACTCCCGTGAGCTTCGCCAAAAAGCAGGTCCCGCAGTTGCAAAACGCCGGACGTCCTGGAGGAACTATACACCATGATCGCATTGCTGACCGGAAAGATAGCCCACAAATCACCCGATCATATCATCCTTGACGTAAATGGGGTCGGCTACCGTGTTATGATCCCATTTTCCACCTATTATGAACTGCCCGAAGAGGGCGTTGTCAGTCTGCATATTCATACCAGTGTCCGTGAAGATGCTATCCAGCTGTATGGCTTCCGGACCCGCTTGGAAAAGTCTTTCTTTCAGCTGTTGATCTCCGTTTCCGGTGTCGGCCCCAAGCTGGCCCGGGATATTCTCTCAAATATCCAACCAGCCGCATTGGCCCAGGCCCTAAGTCTCAATGATATTCACAAGCTTTCCACCATCCCGGGTATTGGCAAGAAAACCGCTGAGCGACTGATACTCGAATTGAAAGACAAGGTCGGTAAACTGGATCTCTCTGCGCTGCCCAAAACAGAGGTGCACGGGATCCCGGAAGAAGATGTCTTGGATGATGTGATTTCGGCACTGCTGAATCTGGGGTATAAGGAGCCACAGGTCCGAAAGGCACTGGCAGGTCTGGATGCCAGCGGAGGAGCCGGTGTAGAAGAATTGTTGAAACAGGCGTTGAAGTTTTTGATGAAGTGAGGATGGCTGCACATTTATATAAAGCAAAGACTATATGTCTCACGGCTGAGCAAAAAGGGTTTAACTTTATGACGGTTAAACCCTTTTAAATGATTTCGCTAGACGCTCCGCTTTAAGCTAAATATTGTGGATAAATTTATCCAGCTTTTTCCTTTAGTTGAGATACAACAGCGGGTCAGTCAACCCGGCCTCGCTGAATCCTTTCAATCGCAGTCTGCACGAATCGCACTGTCCGCAGGATAGTCCGGCGGGAGAAGGGTCATAGCAGGAGTGAGTCAGGCCGTAGTCCACATTCAGAGCGATGCCGGCCTTGATGATCTCGGCCTTGGTCATGCTGATCAGCGGGGTGTGGATACGAAAATGGCCTGTGTGCTCTATACCGGCCTTTGTAGCCAGGTTGGCCATGTTCTCGTAGGCGGTTATGTATTCGGGGCGACAGTCGGGGTAACCGGAATAATCCAAGGCATTGACACCGATGTAGATGTCAAAGGCGCCCAGTACCTCTGCCCATCCCAGGGCAAAAGAAAGAAAAATAGTGTTGCGGGCCGGTACATAGGTCACCGGGATCTCGTTTCCAACCCCTTTTTTCGGGACATCAATATCTGCCGTCAAGGCGCTGCCGCCCATCAGCCGCAGGTCAAAATCCACTACCAAATGTTCCTGCGCTCCCATCCGCTTCGCATTGGCTTTGGCAACGTCAAGTTCGTAACTGTGTCGCTGCCCATATGAAAAACTGATAGCATAGGGCGCAAATCCTTCGTCTGCGGCCATTGCCAGGCAGGTGGTGGAGTCCAGCCCACCGCTGTACAGAACTACTGCGTTTTGTTTCATATGATATGTACCCCGTTTTTGACGTTTCAGAACCAATATTTTCATGATAGTATCAGAAAAACGATGTCGGTAAATCCAAAAAAGGGGATTGTATGAAAAAGACCATGTTCCTGTCCGTAACATTCTGTACTCTCGCAGCTGTTGCCATGGCTGCTGAAACGCCTGCAAAGCCTGCGGCTGGCCCTGCTGCGGTTGAATCGGCTGCACCTGCCAAACATTCCGGGCATGCTGCCATGCCCGTAGCAGCACCTTCTGCACCATCCGATAAGTCAGCGGCCCCGCAACCATTGGTTGGCAAGGTGCTTCAGACCATGAACGCCGGTGGTTACAGTTACGTGCTTATTGAGCAGTCCAATGGCAAGAAAACCTGGGTGGCTGTAGCCGAAACACCCGTCAGGGTTGGAGCCGAGATGAGCTTCAAACCGGGTGTGGAGATGGGAAGATTCGAGAGTAAATCCCTGAAACGCACCTTTGATTCGATCGTCTTCTCGAATGGTGTTCTTTCCGGTGCTGCGAAAATTGCTGCACCAGATCCGGGAAAGTCGCAGGGGATCTCACCCGGTAGTGCGGGGGCTGCCACAGTCAAAGTTGTGAAGATTTCCGTTAAAAAGGCAACCGGAGCAAATGCCTACACTGTAGAAGGAGCCATCAAACACAGTGCCAGGCTCAATAAGAAGCAGGTTGTTATACGCGGGCAGGTTGTCAAGGTGTCCGGCGGGATCATGGGTAAAAACTGGATTCATATTCAGGATGGTACCGGGTCAGCCAAGAAGAAAACGCATGATCTGGTCTGCACTTCTGTTACTGACACAGCGGATGTGGGTGACGTAGTCACAATAAAGGGAACGCTGTACAAAGACAAAGACTTTGGTTCCGGTTACAAATATGCCGTGATTATCGAAGACAGCAAAATTACCAAGTAGATGGCCTCCTGGCCCGCTGCTGTAGAAAAGCCTCTCCCCTTCGGAGGGGCTTTTTTTGTCTGGTGTGCGGTTTCATGTGAAATGATCTCCGGGCCTGATATACTTGACAGTAAGTTTCAAGGGTGGTGTCAATAATCGGGGTATGAACATCCAAAAACTATTTTTAAAAAACATTCCCGGAAATTATTTGATACGTCAGTAATGTCTTGATAGAGTGAAACATGTCCGAAACAGTCCGCTGCCATTACGAACGATACCCGTATCCCCAATTCCCCCTGCTGGCTTCGGTACGTACCGGAGATACCTATGCACTCAATCTGATAGCCCTCTGGACGAGATTTAACGGTGAACTGCCGCCAAAAGAGGCTCAACGGATCCTGATAGCCGGTTGCGGAAGTTTTTCTCCCTATCCGTTTTCCGTGGCGAATCCCGCATCTGAAATAACCGCCCTGGATCTTTCGGCGAGTAGTCTCCGCAGGGCTCGCCTGCACTGCCTGCTTCACGGTTGCCACAATGTTCGTTACCGAACCGGTGATCTGCTCGATGCCGCTGCTGCTCCGGGTCCTTTCGGTCTGATCGATGCCTTTGGTGTACTCCATCATCTGGATGATCCCGTGGTGGGGCTGAGATCGCTTGAAGCGCGTCTGGCGGCGGGGGGGATTGTGCGGGTAATGATATATAACCGCTATGCCAGACGCGAGGAGGAGTCCATCCGGCGGGTTTTCCGCTTGTTGGGAGTCCGCGATGCCGCTCGTGCAAAAGACATCATCAGGCGCTCGGCCAAGGGATCCCGGTTACGGGCATTCGTTGATAGTTCCGATGAAGCCGGATTCGATGCCGGTCTGGCTGACTCCCTGCTACACCCTTGTGTGAAGACATTCCGCATTGATGAGGTGTTGGAGCTGATACGCCAGACAGGTCTGGAACTACTCCAGTTTGCTCATTGCGATGCTCTGGAACAAGTCGATGATGAGCTGAAGAGAATCAGGCGGATGGAATCGGATCGGCAATCCAGCGGTAATTTCCTGTTTTATCTGGGTCATGCCACCAAAAGGAACAACCTGGATAGCGCCTTGAATTACCTCTTGCTCAATCCCTGTCTGAGGAGAGTTATCACTCCTTTGCAGTTCGGGACAGTTCAGCTGCCACCGCGTCTCGGTTTTGAGAACCCGCTTCTCGGTTGGCGGGAGCGCAGTTTTCTGCGCTCTTTTCGCAGTCCGGTAGCACGTCACTCGCTTGGTCCCGAACTCCTCGATTCAGTACGCGTATACCAAAAGGCTATGTTTTTGCTGCAGTATACCAGGTGAAAATAACACTCGCGTCTGTGTGGCTCATGGCTGGAAAAGCTGTAATGTGCCATTACGTGAAACAATCAAATGGGGGCACTCTCTTCGTGGAGAGTGCCCCCATTTGATTGCATTAATTTGCGGAGAATACGTGGTTACGCCTATTTTCCGGCCAAAGCGCTGGGAGGTGAACCGGAGCCGAAAGCACCCGTAAGGCTGAAATTGAATGAGGGGGAAAGCCCGGGATTGGTGACACGCCGGTCGCGGATTGAGACGCTGATGCTCCAGCATTGGTGGGTATATTCGGCAGAATAGACCGATTCAAGGAAGTTCTGACGGTCAAAAGAGAAACGTGTTGAGTAGCCGAAGGCCCATGGTTTGAATATCTTTGTGGCGAGATGTCCTTCCAAATACTCAACTTCGTTATGCTCCATGTGGTAGCTGACATCTGCGGTTGTGCCGCGATTGTCATCAAATTGCACGCCAGGTGCGGCGCTGGACAGGTAGTTGCCGTAAACATTGTAACGGGCATCAAAAGTCAATCTGGCGTGGGGGTGCACCCACGTGTCCGATTCCAGTATGACATCCGACCAGGGGCGCTGGGCATCAACGACCGTGAGGAGGTCCTGCCTGTTGCCGCCGATACTGTAACCTTGGGAGAGTTTCACGCGCATCAAATCGCGGTATTCGGTTGTTTCACCGCTGCGGAACTTACCGCCGAGAAAGCTTGTCAGTGAGTAGTACAGTACGTTCTGATGGATGATGAGGTCCTTGTAATCGTAAAACGGAAAACGTGACTGGTCCCGTTGTGGTATGTAAGTATAGCTAATCTCCGGCATCATTTCGTGCCGCAGTTTCATCAGCTGTGCACCGCCTATTTCGTACACCTTGCTGAAGGAGGTGGAAAGGCGCAGGCCCGCTTCGGGCAGCAGAATACCATCACGCATATTTACCGGACTACCGGACGAGTTGTTGTCTGTATTGTATGCTCGAAGATGGGTGCCGGCATAGGCTGACATGCTGAGATATCCCGGGATTCCAGTCACCAGAGTAAGACGGGGAAATCCGTAGAAGCGTTGCCCGCGGGTACCGCTTTCCCGGTAAAAATTGCTTGCGATGCTATCGAGGTCAAAGTAGACCGGGGTGGAAAAGATCTGCTGGCGTACCGCAGCCAGGCCGATTTCCGGCAGGGTTTGAAGGGTACTGTTGTTGGAGGATGCGTAATAATCCTGAGTGTAACGCAGGTTGGCGGTCAAAGCGTAGTTTTGCCACGTTTTGAGGAAATTGACGGTGCTGTCATTGGATTGACGGTTGTACTCGCCGCTTTTGGTGCCATAGTCGTTTAAAAATAAACGGTCGCTCGTCCAGTTAATCGATGTGCGCAGGTTCATCTCCGGTGAAATAATCTCTTGGTGAGTTTGAGAGACTAAACCTCGCATGGTGTCGGTTATCTGATCGTAGATCAGGTAACCACCCAGGTTGCCGGCGCTACCCTTCCTGCGCAGGTAATGGTAATCCAGGCCCGTGCCGACGCCACGTTTACTTTGAATATCCAGGTCAATAGTGGCCTCTTGACTTGGTGAAATTGCCCAGTAGTAATATAGATCTGTCTCAAATCCTTTGGTCGCCGACCAGCCAAATCGCGGGAACAGAAAGCCGGATTGACGTTCTCGCTTGGCCGGAAAAACGAGGTAGGGAAGATACAATACCGGAATATCCTTGATGTAGAAGACAATATTTTTTGCGGTTCCATATCCATCGATTGTCACGTCAAGATCGCTGGCCCCGAATTTCCAGGAGGGGATCTGGGCGTCGCAGGTCGTATAACTGCCATGACTGGCAGAGTAATCATTGTCAGCAGTGCGGGTAATCTTGTCGCTGGTGATATGGACATTATTCTGTTTTACAAAAATATTCGCCCCGGACAGTTCTCCGCGTGCGCTTTCCAGATCGATAGTGACCGATTCGCCTTTGATCGTATCTTTCCCTTTGATAATAACGACATGACCTGTGGCCATGAGAATCCTTTTTGATCGGTCATACGTTGCGTTGTCACAGGTGAGGGTTGCGCCGTGCCACTGCAGCACAACATTGCCTTTGGCCGTAATAACGTCAGATACCTGGTTGTGGTCCATGCTATCGGCATTGATGCGCATGTCATTGCCGACCTCACCGGGCGTCTCTCCCCAGGCCAGAGCTGTTGACAAATAAACCACGCAGAGGGTGGTTATAACAGTTCTGAGGATGGTTATCGGCAATGATGTCTTAGCCACGTATTCCCTCAAATGATCTCCCCGCCAGCCAAGCCTTTGCTTCACCCACGGTAAATAGCGAACCGCACACGAGAACCAGATCATCGTTTTCGGCATCCCGCTGCGCGCACTCTATTCCTGTTCTGACACTGCCGCATGCCCGGGAGGGAATGTCCATCGCTGTCAGGATGGCTGCCAATTTCGTATCGTCCATGGACCGGTCTACCGCGGGGCTGACACAATAGCATGTGTCAATGAGCGGCGCCAGCGCGGATATAATCTCGTGCACGTCCTTGTCGGCCATTATCCCAAGCACCAGCAACAACCTCTGATAGCGAAAATCCTTTAATGCCTCGGCCAGGACAGCAGCACCGGCCGGGTTATGCGCTCCGTCCAGCAGCAGGCGGGGGGAGCCTGGAATGGTTTCCATACGCCCCGGCCAACATGCCTGTGAAACGCCGCTTCGTAGTGCTTCAACTGAAACATTGATGCCCATAGCAGCAATTGACTCGGCAGCGGCAAGGGCCAGCGAGGCGTTATCCGCCTGGTATCGCCCGGGGATTCCGGATGTGAGATTGTTGAGCGTGGAACGGATGCCGTGGTACCGGAGGGTTCTATCCTGATTCCAGTCAGCAGAAACAGCTGTGTCGGTCCATACCAGCCGGTTTTTGCCAGCACGGAAACTGGAACTGATGGCCTCACGAGCATCCGCTGTCTGGTGGCCGATAATGACCGGTGTGTCAGGCTCCGCGATTCCGCACTTTTCTTCGGCGATCAGCTTCAGTGTTGTTCCTAGATAGTCGCAGTGGTCAAGGGATAGAGGGGTTACAACCGTCATGACGCCAGCCAGAGCCGCAGTGGCATCGGATCGGCCACCCATACCGGCTTCCATGATAGCGATATCGACCGACTCTTCTGAAAAATACAGCGCGGCCAGGGCCGTAACGATCTCAAAAAAAGTAGCATCTCCGGGGGCTATATCCAGAACCGTCGTGAGGAGAGGTTTCAGTCGATCCGGCGATATTTCAGTGCCGTTAATCCGGAGACGCTCCGTAAAACTGACCAGATGTGGGGAGGTGAACAGTGCCGTACGCAGGCCTGCAGCGGCAAGAATACTCGCCAGGAAGGCCGATGTTGAGCCTTTGCCGTTGGTGCCGACAACATGGATGCTGCGGAAGGAGCTCTCAGGATGTCCGAGAAGTTCGAGAAGCAGCCGGACCCTGTCGAGACCGGGGCGAATGCCGAAACGGCGTCGAGCATAGAGCTTCTCCAGGACCTCATCCAACGACATCTCAGGCCGCTGGGCGATGGAGCATTTTCAAAATCGAGCCTATTTGGGAACGCATTTCCGTGCGGGGGATGATGACATCAACCATGCCGTGGTCAAGCAGATATTCGGCCCTCTGAAAGCCCTCGGGCAGTTTCTGGCGAATGGTTTGTTCGATGACGCGAGGGCCGGCAAATCCGATCAGCGCTTTGGGCTCGGAGATGTTGAGATCGCCAAGCATGGCGAAACTGGCGGTTACCCCCCCTGTCGTCGGATCGGTCAGGATGGATATATAGGGCAGCCCAGCCTTTTTGAGTTTGGCAAGCGCAGCGGAGGTTTTGGCCATCTGCATCAGGGACAGGATGCTTTCCTGCATGCGGGCGCCGCCCGAGGCCGAGATGATGATTACCGGCTGGTTTCGTGCAAGTCCGCGCTCAATGGAACGGGTAATCTTTTCGCCCACGACACTGCCCATACTGCCGCCCATAAAGGAAAAATCAAAGCAGGCAACCTGGACCGCGGTTCCGTCTATCGTTCCCTCGACACAGATGACCGCATCCTTGGAACCGCCCTTGGCCAGGGCGACATCGATGCGCTCCTGATAGCTCTTGGCATCTTTGAACTCCAGAAAATCAACCGACGTTATTCCGGCGTCGAATTCCTGCCAGGTACCTCCGTCCAGCAGTACCTCAAGCCGACGACGGGCAGAAATGCGGTAGTGATGGCCGCACTTGGGACACACGTTCAGGTTGATGTCTATCTCCTTGCTGAGGATGGTTTCCGAGCATCCCGCGCACTTGATCCACATCCCCTCGGGAACCTTTATCTTCTTTCCTTCGGATTTGTCTATGCCCGCTTTTTCCTTAGTGAACCAGCTCATTGGTGAACCTCGTGATATTTAGTTTAGCTCAAAAAATTTAATGGAAGTGAAGTTGCTTGGTAACAGAAATGCCTCGTGCTGTCAAGTCAGATTGCCGTTACCGAGATGGCCTGCTTGAGTCTCTTGACAAGGCTCATCAGTTCATGACGAAGTTGATTTCCGGAATGTTGCTGGAAGAGTTTGACGATGGCGCTCCCCACGACAACCCCGTCTGCCAGGGCGGCCACGCTGGCGGCCTGCTCGGGGGTCGAGATGCCAAAGCCTGCCATGATCGGCAGTGTAACCGTGTTCTTGACCTTCGCCAGCTCGCTTGCAAGGGAGTCTGATATCGCTTGCCGTGCCCCGGTAACCCCGGTAACGGTGACATAGTAAATAAAGCCGCGGCCCAGTTTGTTGACGGTGTCAATGCGGGGTCTGTCAGAGGTGGGAGTGAGAAGGAATATGACGTTCAGACCGTGCCTGTTTGCGGTCCGTAGAAAATCATCGGCCTCCTCGGGCGGCATGTCAACCAGCAGAACTCCGTCAACCCCGGCCTGAGTGGCATCATGGCAGAAACGTTCGTAACCGTAGGCATGGATCGGATTGAGATACCCCATCAGAATAATGGGGATGTTTGTCGATCTGCGGACATTTTGGACTGTATCAAGGATGGCTGTCAGGGTCGTGCCCGCGGCTAATGCCCGCTCCGAGGAAAGCTGAATCGTTGGCCCGTCGGCCATGGGGTCCGAAAAAGGCACACCAAGCTCAATGATATCGGCCCCTGATTCTTCCAGCAGATGAATCATCTCCTCTGTTATCGTCAGGTTCGGATCCCCGGCCGTAATAAACGTCACCAAGGCTTTTTCATTCGATGCTTTAAGCGCCGCAAGTCGCTGGGTAAGCCTGCTCATGTCATGTGTCTCCGTATCGTGGACTTCAGATTGTGAAGCCGGACATCTCTTTTTCGAGCAGATCGATCTGTTTGGAAAGACCGGTGATGGAACTTTCCATCACCGTGGCCGTCTCAGTATTGGATGCTGTCGATGTCTTGATGTTTACGACCGCCTTGGAAATCATGGCACTGCTCTGGGATTGAGAAGCGCTGGCTACCCGAATCCGGTCGATCAAGGTGGTGACATCCTCTGTGGCATGCGCAATCAGATTGCTGGTGCGGCTTTGTTCACGGGTGGATGTGCGCACATGGTTTGTCAGCTCTTTCATCTGTTCGACTGCTGTTGTGATCAGTTCGCTGCCCCGTGAGTGCTCTCGGGCCGAGTTGGCAATGTACCCGACCATTTCTTCGACACTTTCCATGGCCTCTTTAATGCTCTGGCTGCCGCGGGCCTGCTCGACTGTTGTACGGGCAATCTCGCGTACCTGATTGCTGGCTTTCTGCACACCGCTGACGATTTTGGCCAGGGCTGTACCGGAGTGTTGGGATAGTTTTTCACCTTCGGTAATACTGTGTTCCGCCTGGCTGATGGCATCCACCGCCCGGCGGGTCTCTTCCTGCACACCTGTGATAACTGCGGCGATCTCACGGGTTGAGCTGCTGGTGCGCTCGGCCAGTTCTCTGATCTCGTCGGCAACTACGGCGAAGCCCTTGCCATGTTCTCCGGCCTGCGCGGCAATTATGGCCGCATTCAGAGCCAGGAGATTGGTCTGTTCGGCGACTTCATCGATTACCGATAGAATGGCGCCGATGTCGTTAGCCCGTAGAGACAGGTTTTCAACAACCTCTGCAGTGATACGCGATGAGCTGCGAATGGCCTGCATGCCGGCAATCGCCTCTTCTACGGCTAATTTACCCGTCTCGGCATCCTTTTTGACCCCTTCCGTAATGACGGAGGTATCCATGGCGTTTTTTTCAACCTGTTTGATGGTTGCATCCATCTCGGCAATGGACGACGCCGTGGTGCTGGAAGCGTCCAGCAGGTTGACGATGCTGGTGCTGATCTCCTTGATAGAGGCGGTCATCTCGATGATCGATGAGCTGACTTCATCCACCGAATCCCCCAGCTTTTCAGCGCTAATAGCAACCTCCTCAACGCTGGCGGCCATTTCAAGGATGGATGCGGAGGTTTCCGAGGCCGACGTGGCAAGCCGTTCGATGCCTCCGGATACTTCACTGACCGATCTGTTGATGTGGTCAACGGCTTGGGATGTTTCAAGAACGGCCGCCTCCTGAAGATGAGCGGAATTGACAACCTTCCGGGCGGATTTGCCGATGTTGTTATCAATGACGGTAAGCACTTCGGAGGCAGAACTGATTCGTGATACCATGCTGTGCAGGTTTTCGGCCATGGTATTCATTGCAGCGGCCAGATCGGCTGCTTCTCCACCGCCTGTCACGCTGAGTCGGGCGTCAAGCTTGCCATCGGCAACAGCGCGGGCAAAATCGACACAGGCGCGAAGCGGGTGGGTAATGGATGTGGTGATAAAAAAAGAAAAAATTGCAATCACCGCGATAGCAATCAGAGTAACAAAACCCGCCAGCATCATCTTGGCCTGGATGCTTGAGGCAACCTGCTCCTCGGTCTTACTGACGTTACTGTGCATGATCGTGACCATTGACGCAACGGATGAGCTGAACGTGTTGAAGCGCTGGGTCTGCACACCGGTCATCAGATAACTGGCTTTGAGTATGTCGCCCTTTGCTACCGCAGGCAGTACCTCGTCCAGCAATGTCTTTTTGTAATCCTGCCAGATACGTCTCGTTTTATTAATCGAATCCCGGTTCTGAGGGGATTCAATCGATGCTATGGCGTTATTGAAATTCATATCGATGTTGGTCGTCAGCTTTTTGATGGTAGCTTCACTCTTGTTAGCAACTGTTACGTCACCTTCAAGCATGAAATCCTGCATTTCGCTGTTGATCTGAAAGAGGTCGGATTTTAACAGGGCGATGCTTTCAAGGGCATCCTTGTTGTTTTTGATGAGGGTGTAGGAGGGGCCGCCGATACGGGACTCGTTCAGGAGTATCATGCTCACGACGGCCACAAGCAGGATGCAGGTGAATGCCGCAGTGAAGAGTAGTATCATTTTTGTGCGCAGCGTGAGACCGCTGGTGCCGTTCTGAGACGAGGATGTCTTCACTGAACAACTCCTTGTGAAACGTGAATGTACGCTGGTAAACGCGCAAAACTATACCAGAGCAGCAGCTTTCATATCAAGCAAAAAGACCCTGTCAGATGTGTCTCAACGGATGTTGCGCAATACATCACGCAAGCGGTCTAGCGTGGCGCCGGGCCGGTATCGTTCCGGGATATTCAGGGTGCCGGCCTTTTCGATGGGGATGACTAACTCCCCCAGAGGATGCTGCAGACGAAGCCTGGCGTTCATCCGGTAGGGCAGGTTGTCCAGGTTGGGTTGGTGCTTGAAGATCTCCAGCAGTTCATTGAAATTAAGATGAACCGGCAGACGCATATCTGACTCTGTCCGGGCGGGAAAGACAACAGCCCCCTTTGTTTCACCACTTGAAAGCGGCATTGTCATGACACGCAGATCGTAGCTGTAACCCAGAAGCGCCAGGTCGAATCTGTTGGGGTTGGTGATGCCCAGGTGAAATTCTACATCGACACCGGAGGAATCCAATCCCGACAGGCTGGCCTCCTTGATTGCAATACGGGGGGCCTGAACAATGTATGCACACCCTGATAACAGAACAAGAATCAATAGGATTGTTGCAAATCGTCGAACGCGAGATGTCATCGCGTTCGCGCCGCTGATTCATCCATGGCCAGCAGTTCGGTCTGGCGCCCAAGATCGCCCCGCATTTCCTCCCGAACCATATGAATCTTTTTCAGGTAGGCATCGGCCTGAGGCCCCTGTCCGCAGTACAGCTTTTTTGCACGTTCCAGATTGCCTTGGGCCATCTTAAGTTTTGTGTAGAGCTCTCGTACGGCCGCATCAGCGCATTTTTCGTCATTTTCCATGTCGGCTGGGGAGTAGCCATGACTTTTGGCGCGTCGCGGCATGAGCTGCCAGACTCCGAGTGCCCCTTTGTTGGAAACTGAAGCAGCAGACAGTTGATTGCCGCCGGTTTCCGCCAGGGCGATCTCAGCCAGGTCGAAAGGCATGAAAGGCGTACCAAGGGTTTTAGTGAAACAGAGAGCGGCCAGTTTGCGTGAGCGCTTGAGGGTCGTGCGGCGGGCAAAGGCGGTTTCAATGGCTGCCACCTGCCGTTTGCGTTCACCCATGGAGATTCCTTTCTCCAAGAGTCCCTTGATTTCACGTTCGAGTGGGGTTTCGGTCGATAGGGTGGCTGCGGGAGGCAGCTCCGTTTTTTTGACCGTTGCGTTTTCGCATGCTGACAATAAAAGCAAGCATGACAGGTAGATGAGTTTTTTTCGCATAAGTAAGAGTGGGGGACGGTTGTGGGGGCTTTGCCGGACCAGCGCGAGCGCCAGAATGGAGGACAGTGAAATCCGGCTGGATACTCCTTTCGTAAGGGATGCTCCTCAAATGCCAAAGTCCCGGGGGGCCGAGACTTTGGATGGAGCCTATACAGACGCTGTGTATTTACACCAGATATGGACGCTTGTCAAGTAAAGCAGGTAAAAAATCAACAAAATAAGGGTGTTATGATGCTAATACGCCTCGGAATCTCCCAGGACGTCCTCGTTGGTAACCCTGGCCCGGAAGATCCGGTATACCCAGATCTTGTAACAGATGACGGTCGGTACGCAGATAGCCGCAACGACAGTCATAATCTTGAGCGTCAGCAAGCTGGACGAGGAGTTGAAAATCGTCAGGTTGGAGGCCGGATCGATGTTCGAGGGGATCAGGTTGGGAAACAGGCCGGTCACGCCGGTAAATACGACAAACAGTATGGTCAGGCATGAGAACAGGAAGGCCTTGTGACAGGATCCCCTGCTGACAAAAACCTTGACCAGCAGGAGCGATCCGACGGCGATCAGCGGGATGATCAGCAGGACCGGTGTCTCAAGGTAATTGCCGTACAGTTTCGTTGCCGGGTAGGTATACCCCAGAAATGCGACCGCTACAACCAGAAGCGGGAGCCACAGTTTGTTGGCCAGGTCTGCGCCACGTTTGCTGAGATCCCCGGTGGTTTTGATGGCGGCATAGAGTGAGCCGTGCACAGCGAAGAGCAGTACGAACAGTATTCCGGTCAGAAGTCCGTAAGGGTTGAGCAGACCGATCAGGGTGCCGTCATAACTGAAGTTGATGGCGGCAAAATCATTTCTCATCGGTATGCCTTTGAAGATATTTCCAAAGGCGACCCCGAACAGCAGAGCCGGTAGAAAGCTGGAGACGATGATGGCGCTGTCCCATGCTTTCTTCCAGGTGCTGTTGTCGATCTTGCCTCTGAATTCGAAAGAGACGCCGCGTACTATCAGGGCGAACAGCAGAAGTATCAGAGCCGAATAGAGATTACTGAACATCAGGGCATAGGTGGTCGGAAAGGCCGCGAAGGTAGCGCCGCCGGCCGTGACCAGCCAAACCTCATTACCATCCCAGACAGGGCCGACCGCGTTGATCAACACCCGTTTTTCCGTGTCGTTCCTGGCCAGGAAGCCTGCCAGGAAGCCGGTTCCCAGCACAAAACCGTCCAACATGAAATAGACCGCCCACAACACCCCCCACAGCACGAACCACGTTATCTGAAATACGGATATATCCATGAGTTAGCCCCTCCCTTGAACGTTGATTATACTGGAGACGTCTGTATCCGGCCCCTTTTTGGCATACTTGACCAGCAGGAAGATATCGATGGCCCCCAGCATGCCATAGAGTACGGTAAAACCGATCAGTGACAGAATAACCTGTGTTGACGTAATCGATTTGGAGACCGCGTCGGAAGTCTTCAAAACTCCGTACACAATCCAAGGCTGCCGTCCCAACTCGGCTACAAGCCAGCCTAACTGTTCAGCCAGATAGGGTGCCGGAATGGCGCATACCATCAGGGTCAGGAAGGTACGGTACTCGATGAATCTCTGTCTTCGCGACAGGATGATGCCTGCCAGACTGAGCAGAATCATCAATGTGCCCAGACCGGCCATCGACCTGAAACTGAGGTAAACCGGTAAAACCGGCGGACGAAGTTCCGGCGGAAAAGACTTCAGGCCCTTGATTTCAGCATTTGGATCATGAAACGCCAGCAGGCTGAGTGCGTTGGGCACACAGATCTCTTCGATGGAGTTGCACTCGCGCGAGACATTTGGAAATAGCAACAAATTCATGCCAACGCCGCGCTTGGTTTCCCATTGCGACTCCATGGCCGCAAATTTTGTGGGTTGAACTCTGGCAATTTCAACCGCATGCATGTCACCGGTAATGCCAACGCCGATAGATGCCACAAAGGCCCAGACCGCCGCCATTCTGAAAGATCGTACGAAGAAGTCATTCTCGTTTTTCCGCAACAGGTGCCAGGCGGACACGCCCATTATCAGAAAGGCGGCCAGGGCATAACCGGAAAGCAGCGTATGGACAAACTTGATCCAGCCATAGTCGTTCGTAAGGACGGCCATAAAATCATTCATTTCGGCCCGGCCGTTACGTATCACATAACCGACCGGTTTCTGCATCCAGGCATTTGCCAGCAGGATGATGAGCGCAGATACGTTCGTGGCGCCGGACGCCAGCCAAATGGACACCAGATGCGTTTTTTTGGAGATTTTGTTCCAGCCAAAGATCCAGACACCGATAAAGACCGATTCCAGAAAGAAGGCCAGGGTCGCCTCAATGGCCAGAGGAGCGCCGAAGATATCCCCCACGTAGCGGGAGTACTCAGACCAGTTCATACCGAACTGGAACTCCATGGTGATGCCGGTGACAACCCCCAAGGCGAAGTTGATCAGGAACAGCTTGCCCCAGAACTTGGTCATGCGTAACCAGGTCTCGTCCCCGGTCGTCACGTATTTGGTCTCCATCCAGGCTGTCATGATGGACAACCCGAGTGTGAGCGGGACGAATATCCAGTGAAACATTCCGGTTGCTGCAAACTGCAGCTGACTGAGGGTTACTACACTCATACTTGCCTCCCTGGTTTAATCTGTGGGCATTCGCCCGGTATGATGTTTAATTAAGGTTATCCTGACTTTAATGTATGTCAATCAAGGTGATGCAAGGCATTGTGTTTCTCGGCACGTCATGTGGCTGAAAACAATATGAAATTCATTGGAAAGTTTGCTGGATTCTTATCCGGTTTGATGTCATCAAAGGCAAAGAACAAACAAGAGCCTTTTTATCTTTAAATGAGCGCAGCAAGAATGTCAACATAAAATATTGTTCATGCAGCGGCAGATCAAGCACATTCCAAGCGCGTGACTGAATCTCCGAGAGCAAGGCAGGCGGGACGATGACTGACAACCAGCAGGGTCGTACCTGCCGCTCCGCCGAACCTTTCTTTGAGGCGCGACACAACCTCGCGCTCAGTTGCGCTGTCCAGGCCTTCGGTCGGTTCATCCAGCAGGAGTATGGGCGCATCCTTGAGCAGAGCCCGCGCCAGAGCGATGCGGCGCGCCTCACCGCCGGAAACCGCCGAACCATTGATGCCTACCGGTGTCTCCAGGCCCAGCGGAAGTCCCGCTACCCATGAATCCAGGCCGCTGTCCCTGAGGGCCTGGCGGAGTTGCTCCTCGCCGGCGGTCGCATTTCCCAGCAGGATATTATCTCGAATGCTGGCGTTGAACAGGTGCGGACGTTGAGGCACCGCTGCGATCATGTCGATCAACGTCTCCCTGGTCAGGTCACGGATCTCGACCCCACCTACGGTAACACTACCCTCGTAGGCGCGAAAACGGAGCAGTATTTCAATCAGGAGGCTTTTGCCGACCCCACTGGAGCCTGTCAGCACGACACTGCCGCCTGCGGGAACCGTCAGGGAGATGTTGCGTAAAACCGGTGTGCCCGGGAGGTAGGCTGCCGAAACATGTCTGAAGCAGATCTCATTGCCGGTTGGCGCCAAGGTTGGAACAGGCGTGTCGGGGACCGGCAAGGGGGCATCAGCCAGCTCAAAGATGCGGGCTGCCGACTCGCGTGCTGCCGGCAGCAGATGCAGGGCCGAAGGGAGCTGGCCGGCGGCTTCAAAAACGGCAGCAGAGAACAGCAGCAACATTACCAGGTCCGGAGCAGGTATCTGGTGCGAGGCGACCTGCATGCTGCCGGTTACGAGTACTGCTGCTACGCCGGATCCGGCAAGGATCGACATTCCGCCCAGTAAAAGGCCGTTGATACGCCCCAGGCGCTCCTGCTCCGCAATCAATCCTGCTGACAATCCATCGACCGTAGCGGCCTGACGTTCCACCGCTCCCAGAAGAATGAGCTCTTCGACGCCCTGCAGCCCTTCCGTCACCTTGTTGCGGAGTTCGGCGGCCAAGGCCGCGGAGTGTCTGCCCGGCTCTTCCGAAAAACGGCGCACCAGTAGAGGAAGCCCCACCCCTGCCAGTACGAGAAACAGCAGCAGCACCGCAGCGGATGGCGGGCTGAACCAGACGAGAAACAGGAGTGCGGCTGCAATAGAGATAGCCCCCACTGCCAGTGGTGCAACGATTTTAAGATAGAGCGTTTCCAGGGCATCCACATCGGCCCGTAACCTGCCGGCCACATCGCCACCTGCGAAACGCTCCAGGCAGGCCGGGGCCAGCGGCACAAACCGCTTGAACAACCACACCCGCAGTTCCGCAAGGATCCTGAAGGTTGCCTCATGGGATACCAGCCTCTCCAGGTAGCGCCCCACGGTTCGTGCGATGGCCAGAAAACGTATGCCTGCCGATGGAAAGAAATAATTGAAGGCAACCCCGCTGCTGCCGGAAACGGCCATGGATGCGATGAACCAGCCGGAGAGTGCCATCAACAGGGTATTTGCGGCGATCACCACCACGCCCAGCACAATTCCGGCGGTCATCCACATCCATTGACGACGGGAAATATTCAGCAAGCGCACAATGTGGTTCATGGCGAAGCCTCACCGGGCGTCAGAAAATCAAGCGGCGAACAGACCCGGTCGATGCGGCCATCGATCATTTCAGCCACTCTTCCGGCACACGACAGGGTCTGCTCGCGATGGCTGATAATCAGGACCGTACGCCCGTGGGCCAGTTTATCCAGAGCCGCGCATACGAGTTGCTCGTTTTCGGGATCAAGTCCGGCGGTCGGTTCGTCCAGCACGATCATGGTCGCATGACACAAATACGCCCGGGCCAGGGCCAGCCGCCGCAGTTCGCCTCCCGACAATCCGGCGCCGCGGTCTCCCAGGACAGTATCCAGTCCCTGGGGAAGATGTCTGATAAACAGGTCGGCGGCCGCGGTTTTGAGGGCGACATCAATCTCACTCCCGGTGGCATCCGGTCGGCCCAGAATCAGGTTCTCGCGCACTGTGCCTGAAAAAAAATAAGGGGTCTGGGGGACCCAGGCCAGTTGCGATCTCCAGGCATGCGGTGCCAGCAGGTTCAGGTCCTGGCCATTGATCAGGATACGTCCTGCCGCAGGCCTGGCAAGACCGACCAACAGCCGCGCCAGAGTGGTCTTGCCCGCGCCGCTCTCCCCCACCAGGGCGGTGGCGCTGCCTGCCGGCAATTCCAGATCAAGACCGCTCACCCCTCCCCGGGTGCCGCCGTAACGGAACGTCACGCCTTCAAATACGACAGAAGGTGGGCCCGCTTGTGGCAACAAGCTTCCGGCAAATCCTTCAGGTAATGGTCGTGCCAGGAGTGGTGCAATCCGCTCAGCAGCGGCCACGCCCTGCATCCTGGCGTGATACGACAGCCCGAGATTGCGTAGCGGCAGGTAGAATTCCGGGGCCATGAGCAATACAAAGAGACCTTCCCCAAGCGATAGGCCTCCCAAGAGCAGCCTGAAACCGATGATAACGGCAACCAGCGCCGTGCCGACAGTCGCAAAAAACTCCAGGGTGAACGCGGAGAGGAAAGCGACGCGCAAGACAGCCATGGTAGCCGAGCGGTACTCTTCCGATACGCGGGCAACCGCGATTGCTTCCGTTTTTGCGGCGCCGAAGATAATGAGATCAGGTAAACCCTGAACCAGATCCATCAGATGCCCGGCCATGCGGGAGAGGCGATGCCACTGACGTCGATGGAGCTGTTCGGAACCGCGACCGATGAGAATCATGAACAGAGGGATACAGGGGGCGGAAAAGAGGAGCACCAGACCGGCACGCCATTCGGCAGGGACGATTACGGCCAGAAACATGAAAGGCAGGATCGCCGCCAGGGATAGTTGGGGAAGGAATCGCGTGAGATAGGGTTCCAGCTCATCGACACCTTTGGTAACGGTTTCTATCAAAGGTCCGGCTTCAGCTCCCGCTAGCCCGGCTGATCCCAGAGACTGGATTTTCCGGTACAGTCTGCTGCGTACCGCCTGTTTGACCCTGGCTGCGGCGGCTGCAGACCTGTTTTCCATCAGCCAGGTGCAGAGGCAGCGACCGGTAGCCAGCATAACCAGGATCGCTGCCAGCGGAAGAATCGATGCGACACCTTCACCCTGCATAACGACCCGCTGACAGGCCGAGGCCAGCAGTCGGGCTTGAAAAACAATCAGCACACCGATTGCAACGGCCAGGCAAATAACGCCCAACACGAGCCAGCGGATCGTTCTGGCCTCTGCAATCAGCCACTGCTCTGCGCCGGTATCCGGCTGCGCGTTATTATCGATAGACTCTGCGGATTGATCAGTCATGGAGCGGCATGTGTGCGGGAGTTGATACTGATAGTACTCAATGGTAGCCGGGGGAGGCTGGTGATGAGATATACGTCCCGCTTACGGCTTTTCCTGTTTGCCGGCCAATTCCTTCAGGCTGACAGCGGCGAGGATATCCCGTACCTGTTTCTGGACGCTGACCCAGACCGGATGCACCTTGCAGGTATGTGAACGTTCGCAGTCGTCGCCACCCGTAACGCATCTGTTGGGGATGATCGGGCCTTCGACCGCTTCCACGACGTCCAGCAGGGTGATTTTATCGGCCGTCCGGCCCAGAATAAAGCCCCCGCCCGTGCCGCGATATGATTTTACCAGCCCGATCTTGCTGAACTGTTGGAAGATTTTGGCCAGAAAGGTAGGGGGGACGTCAACTGCTGCGGCAATGTCGCTCAGCAGGCAGACCTGATCATCGGGACGTGTGGCCAGATACACGATGCCGCGAATTGCATATTCACCCTTGCGCGTAAGCTCCATCATACAAAACCCCTATAAGACTATTTTTATCTTTTTTAGAGGTTTTTGCGGGGACTGTCAATATAAAAATTAACACAACGTTTTGCTGGTTCCGGTTCAACGCCCCATCATGGTGCCGAGGTCCTCGGCGGACTTCAGCACGCCACGGATAACAGCGTTCAGGCCGGGACAGTCGCCGCCACCGGTGAGAATGCCGATTTTTTTCTTCATGGGAACCTTCAGCGGGGGCTAGACGGGGGGTGTTTCAGCCAGGACCTGCTTCTTTTTGCCGAAGATCAGGGCCACCCAGACGCTGACCTCGTACATCATGTAGAGCGGGAGCATGATAACGAACATGGTGATCAGGTCGGCGTGAAAGGCGGCAACGACAGCACTGGCCAACAGGGCATACTTCCGTTTCGGCGCCAGGAGGGCATAACTGACGATGCCGAAGCGGGCCAGGAGCAGGGTTATGACGGGTAATTCGAAGATCAGACCAAAGACAAGGATCAGCCGCATGCAGAAGTTGACGTAGGCGCTGATGTTGAACCAGCTTTGCAGGCCTTCGGCTTCGTAGGACAGGGAGAAGTTGATGATCACCGGCCAGATGACGATCAGGAAAAACATGGCCCCGATGCAGAAGGTGATCGTGGCGGCGGTAACAAAGGGGATTACCAGGCGCCGTTCCTTGCGGGTGAGGCCGGGGGCGATGAACTGCCAGAGCTGGTGGAAGACGATCGGCAGAACCAGGATAAAACCGGCCAGCATGGATAGTTTGCACTGGATGAAGAATGGTTCCAGTGGTGCGCTGTAGTTGAGGGGGTGTTTCTTCTCGGGAGCGCTGATTGCCTGTTCAAGTTTGTAGCGGGAGTACAGGTCCGGTGACCACTGCTTGACCTGGGCATAGACCTTTTTCTTGACCTCGGTCAGGTAGGTTTTACCGGTGAGCGGTTTTTCTATAAAATGAAGCAGGTCGCTGGAGTAGTTCCACGCGACCCCCATACCGATAACCACGGCGATGACGATGATCATCAGACGTTTGCGCAGTTCAACCAGATGTTCAATAAAGGGGAGTACTTTCTCTTCAGCCATGACACTTACCTACCACAGGGGTGCGGGGTTGTGCAACCGGTTTCAGAAGCTGATGCCCGTGTCGCATTTTTTCTCCGCAGACGGTAGGTGGATTTTTCGACAGTCCGGGGGGGGGGGGGCGGAGATCTTTGCCGATGGTCCATACGGTGAAAGCGAATAGATGGTGGTGCGGGAGCAGGGTGAGAGGTATGGGGTGGCAGGGAATTAAGAAGGTGTCGCCGGAATTTCCTGAAATATTTCAGAGTGGTAGGGGATGACAATGTGATGTTTCTTATTATTTCTGGTTAAAGCGTGTGGATAGTGATAATGAGGTAGAAGAGAGCTGCGCGTACAGAGAATTTGATCGTCCCGGATGTTCTGGTTGTAAGGGCGGCAGTGCCGGCAATGTTGATGAAGCTGTATGGGGGTTGATATACCTGAGTTGGTGGAAAAGACTGGAACAACTGCGGTTGAGGGGCGTTCAGCTGGTACTTGAAGAGGCCGATTCGTTTCATTAGCATGGTCTAAATGTTCCATTTTGGTAGATCACCGGTTCACGCGTGCGCGCGTGAACCGCTCAATAATAAGTTGGAGGAATTAAGGATAAGAATGAAAACAACACTTCCCTGTCCTAAATGCAGCGAGGAATTTACCCCAAGAGAAATACTTGAGGCATCGACAATTTCATGGCCGGAATTGTGCTGGATTTATTTCAAATGTCCAGCTTGTGAGAAGTTCACGCATATAAAGATCATCAATGGGAAAATGAGTACTGTTAACTTCATAGGTGCGCCAGGTCCAGATTGGGAAATCAATACCTCAATTGAACTCAAGGATTTTAAAATCCGAATGGACCCTGGATTTGCACATGCTTGGCTTGACGGAAAACATTACGAGTATGAAGCAAGGAAATAAGCCTCCAACAAGGCGGCGGCAGCTGGTCTTCGCTTCGCTCCGCCGCTGCGCCCCCACGACGTTGGCCGCTACTCGACCCGCATCAAGACCTTGATGCTCCAGTTGGAAGTGACATTTAGATTAAATAGCCCTTATGTGGTATAAAATGCATAAAAATACTTAAAATAGACCTTATGTGATCTGTTGTGATGACTTGTTTGCATTCTTTATGGACTTTGCATGCCAAACGAAGTAATATAGACCATATATGAACCATATTAGGCGTATTTTATTATATTAGATTATATAGAGGCTATTATGATTGATTACAGAACACCCGAAGAATGGGAAGAGGTTTTGGGTCAGCAAATTCGCAACCTCAGAATCCTTCGCACTATGGATCAGCAAGCTCTTTCCGAACAAGCCGGAGTCGCCTTGAATGTTATAAAGCGAATCGAATCCGGTAAAACGTCCACGACCAAATCCTTGATCAAAATTTTACGGGTCTTGAACCGGGTGGAATGGCTGGAAACACTTGCGCCAAAAGTCACGGTAAACCCCCTGCAAATGACTCCGCAGAAATCCCCACGACAAAGAGTATTTAAGCCGAGAACCCGTAAGCTGAAACTCAATAAAGAACTGCTGTTGCCGGATCATTCTGAATAGAGGTAGCCGTGGCCGTTTACATACCGGTTGATAAAATAGAAGTGGAAATATGGGGCAAGCGGGTAGGGGCGGCCGTTCTCGACCCGAGCAGTGGTTATTATGTTTTCGCGTACTATCCGCATTTCGTGAAGCTTGGCATCGAACTCGCTCCGATCATGATGCCGCTCAGTTATGAACCCTATGTGTTCCCGTTCCTGCCGAATCTTACCTTTAAACGCCTGCCAGCGTTACTGGCGGATGCGTTGCCGGATGATTTCGGCAATAGTCTGGTTGATGCCTGGATGGCGCAAAAAGGTGTCAGCAAGGAGTCAATCACGGCCCTTGACCGTCTAGGCTATATGGGCAAAAGAAGTATGGGCGCTCTGGAATTCAAACCGTCCAGAACTAAAGTGACTTCCAGCCGCACAGCCATTGACCTGTCTAAACTTGTTGAAGTGGCTCGGCGATCTGTATCCGGTGATTTTCAAACTGATGCCGTGGCAGAAGCTGCTCTTAACCAGATCATCCAGGTAGGGACGTCAGCTGGAGGCGCTCGCGCCAAGGCAGCAATAGCGTGGAATCCTGATACCAACGAAATACGTGCTGGCCAGTTTGACGTTGCACCGGGCTTTGAGCACTGGCTGCTTAAATTCGATGGTGTGGGCACAGACCTCGCGCTGGGCAGTTCACAGGACTATGGTCGGATCGAGATGGCCTATTATCTTATGGCCACAACCGCAGGGATCACCATGTCACCGTGCAGGCTGATTGAGGAGAATGGTCGGGCGCACTTCATGACCAAACGCTTCGACCGCGACATCAACAAGAAAATCCACATGACTACCCTCTGCGCCATGGCCCATCTCGACTACAAACAGAAGGCCACACATGATTATGCTCAGTATTTTATGGTGCTCAGCAAGCTGGGACTTGGATACCCAGCTATGGAGGAAGCATTCCGTCGTATGACGTTCAATGTCATGGCTGCCAACTGTGACGATCACACCAAAAACCATTCCTTCATTATGGCAGAGTTCGGATCATGGCAACTTGCCCCGGCATATGATGTGACACATGCCTACAGCCCTACAAGCGAGTGGACACATCAGCATCTGATGTCCGTGAACGGTAAATTCAAGGGGATCACCCGAGAGGACTTGCTTGCCGTTGCCAACAGATTTGGTATTGGGACTGCCAAAAAGGTAATCCATGAAGTAGCTGAGGCGGTTTCTAACTGGATGGAATTCGCCCGCGAAACAGGTGTCGATCATAACGAAGCGTCAAAAATCAAGAGCCACCACATCATTTTGTAACCCTTATGTGCAGTTCGACAGCCTACACTAACAGCACTTCTACGGAGTTTTTGCTCTTTGGCGCCAACGTAGTGTTATGTGGAAAATGAAATTTGACAAACAGTGTTGATGTGGACGTGTTCCCGCAGCACTGTTTCAGCGAGGTCGCTTCTTCCCGCCACCCTGCTGCCTGCCGCGCCGGGCACCCTTGTCCGGTGTGCCGCTCTCTTTTTCGCCGCTCTTTCGTGCGATGCTCGGCAGGCGTTTGCCCCTGATTGGAATGCGCGGGAACTCATCCACGCTTGCAATGGCACCCCTGGTTGGCGGCACAGAGACGGTGTGGACAACCAGTACGAATTCGATCCGGCGCGTGGCCGGAATTACCGCCGCTACCTTCACCCTGGCCTTGTCGCCGATGCGGAAGACCCGCTTGGTACGCCGGCCGATCAGGGCGTGCTGTTTCTCCACGAAGGTGTACAGGTCGTCATCCAGGGTGGTGATGTGCACCAGCCCCTCCACGAACAACTCCTCCAGCTCCACGAAGAAGCCGAAGGCGGTCACGCCGTTGATGAAACCGTCGAACTCCTCGCCCAGATGTTGCTGCATGAACTGAACCTTCTTGAGTTCGACCACATCCCGCTCGGCCTCCATGGCGACCCGTTCGCGCTTGCTGGTGTGTTCGCCGATCTCTCCCAGGCGCTCGGTGGCCATGGCGAGCTGCTTTTCGGCGCGCTTCCCTTCGGCTCCGCTCAGGGAACGATCCGTTGGCTGAGCGGAGTCCGTTGGCTGAGCGGAGTCCGTTGGCTGAGCGGAGTCCGTTGGCTGAGCGGAGTCCGTTGGCTGAGCAAAGTCCGTTGGCTGAGCAAAGTCCGTTGGCTGAGCAAAGTCCGTTGGCTGAGCGGAGTCGAAGCCAACCGCCAGTGCCGCCATGAGGATGCGGTGCACCACCAGATCCGGGTAGCGCCGGATCGGGGAGGTGAAGTGGCAGTAACAGCGGGAGGCCAGGCCGAAATGCCCCAGGTTTTCGGCCGCGTAGCGGGCCTGTTTCATGCAGCGCAGCAGGGCGTAGTTGAGCATGCGCTCTTCCGGTTTCCCCTCGGCCTGGGCCAGCAGGCGCTGCAGGTCGGCCGGGTTTACGCGGTCCTCGACCAGGGCAAATTCATAGCCGAAGCCGTAGACGAATTCCTGGAAATTGATCAGCTTGGCCGGATCGGGGTTCTCGTGGATCCGGTACAGGAAGGGGATGCCCCGGCCGGTGACGTAGGCGGCCACCGCCTCATTGGCCGCCAGCATGAACTGCTCGATCAACTGGTGGGCCAGGTTGCGTTCGGCGCGGACGATCCCTTCGGTCTGGCCGGTCAGGCCGAGGATGATCTCCGGTTCCGGCAGGTCGAAGTCGATGCTGCCGCGCTGTTTGCGCATCGCCATCAGGGCCAGGGCCAAGCCCTTCATTGCCATCAGCATGGGCGTCAGCGGACGATGCTTGTCCATTACCTCCGGGTCGCTATCCACAATGATCTGTTTGACAATCGTGTAGGTCAGGCGGGCCGTACTTTTGATGACACTGGGGTAAAATCGGGATTCCAGCATTGTGCCCTGGGCGTCGAAGAGCATCTCGGCCGTCATGGTCAGACGATCCACATTGGGATTGAGCGAGCAGATGCCGTTGGAGAGGCGCTCGGGCAGCATGGGCAGGCAGCGGTCCGGGAAATAGACCGAGGTGCCGCGCAGGTAGGCGTCGCGGTCCAGGGCACTGCCCGGCCTGACGTAGTTGGATACATCGGCGATGGAGACCCACAAACGGCAGTTTCCCCCTTCACGGCGCAGGGAAACGGCGTCGTCGAAGTCGCGGGCCGTCTCGCCGTCGATGGTGACGGTCGTCATGCTGCGCAGGTCCACCCGACCCTTCAGATCCGCCGCTGACACGGTTTCAGTGATTGCCTCGGCTTCAGCCAGGGCATCCGGACCGAAGACGTGCGGCAGGTCGAAGCGGCGGATGGCTGACTGCACCTCCACCTCGGGATCATCCGGCCAGCCCAGAACCTCCACAATACGTCCTTCGGCCGGGCGGCCGCCGATCGGGTAGGCGGTCATTTCAACCACCACCTGATGTCCGTCCTCGGCCTTGCCGCGACCCTTGGCCGGTATGGCGACCACCATGTTGAGGCGGCTTTCCTCGGGGACAACGATCGCACCCCGGCTGGTCTCTTCATAGCGTCCCACAATCTTGCTGCTGGCCCGACTGGTGATGGCCGTGATGCGTCCCTCCTGCTTGCCGCCGCCCATGCGGCTGCGCCCGGCCTGCACCTCGACCGTATCGCCATGCAGGGCGCTTTTCATGTAGCGCTGGGGGATGAAGATGTCTTCGCCGCCCCCCTCGGGTGTGACAAAGCCGTAGCCGTCGCGGTGGGTGGACAGTGTCCCCCTGACGCTCTTGACGGCCGTTGCCAATGAATAGCTGTTGCCCTTGAACCTGGTGATCTCGCCATCAGCGGCCATGTCGTCCAGCATGCGCTTCAGTTCGTGTTTGATGTGGCGCCCGCCGAACTCGCGCAGCAGTCCGGCAAACGGGATTGCGCCATCCTGTTCTTTCAGCGCTGCGAGGATATTCTTCTTGGTAAGTTGCATGGCATGTTCCTGTCGTATGCTTGTGATTGGCTGTGATGTGAATTACGTCGCCAGAAGCGGCAGTTCACGTTCAGAATTGAATTCCATGTCTGTGCCGCTGACCGGATCGCGGAACCGAACCGTCTTGGCAATGAGACCGAGCGGTTTCTCGAAGTCGTCGGCCTGTTCCGGCTGCAGCTCGGGATAGTACCGGTCGTTGAGGATCCTGAAGCCCAGGCCGCTCAGGTGGATCCTGAGCTGATGGGTCTTGCCCGTGATGGGAAACAGGTCGAAGCGGGCGATGTCCCCCTTCCTCTCCCTCATCCGGATCTGCGAGCGGGCATTCGGTCGGCCGGGAACGGTCTGCATCCTGAACCAGGGATCGCCCTTGACGATCCGGTTCTCGACGGTCCACTCGTTCACGTCCGGGACATGGCCGCATTCGGCCAGGGCCTGGTATGATTTATCCATCATGCCGTCCGCGAACAGCCTGCCGTACAGCCCCCTGGTTGTGCGGTTGACGGAAAACATGACGATGCCCGCTGTTTCCCGGTCGATGCGGTGCAACGGCACCAGGTCAATGTTGTTCGTAGTTGTCCGCAAGCGATTCAGCAGGCATTCGTTGACATAGCCGCCCCCCGGAATAACCGGGAGGAAATGGGGTTTGCAGGCGACCAGCAGGTGCTCGTTCTGGAAGAGGATCGTTTCGCTAAAGGGGATCAAGCGCTCCTGCTCAACCTCTCGGTAGTAGAACAGGCGCTGGTGGGGGTGATACGCAGTATGCTCACTAATCGGGGTGCGGTCTGCAGCGAGTACCTTGCCTTCAGCGATGCGCTGCTGCCAGCAACTGCTGCCGATGTTCGGGAAGCGCCGGCTCAGGAACTCCAGAATCGAAGGGTAGGGCCGCTTTGCAGCCGGCAGGGTGACCACTGAGGGGGTAGCGGAAATCGCCATCACTTGGTCCCGGATGCACTTCCCTGCCGACGCTCGTGTGAGATCCGTTCCGAGTCTATTTCACGCATGACTCCGCGCACGTCGGCCGGTTTTGCGCAGGGTGTAAACTGGCCGGTGAGTTTGGTCGCGGGAGTGAGTTGACCGCTGGCGTAGAGTTTCCAGATCTCCTTGCCGTAGTCGCTGGCCAGCAGTTCGGGGGCGAAACGCCCAAAGTAGGCGGTCATGTTGCCGACGTCCCGCTCAAGCATCTTGCCGGCATTGTTGTTGCCCGCGGCATCAATGGCCTGGGGCAGGTCGATGATGACCAGGCCGTCAGTCCCGACCAGTACGTTGTACTCGGACAGGTCGCCGTGAACGATCCCGGCGCAGAGCATGAGGACGATCTGCGCGATGATTCCGCGATGGTAGTCACGGGCCTGTTCCGCCGTTAGTCTCAGATCGTTCAGCCGGGGCGCGGGATTGCCGTGTTCATCGACCACCAGCTCCATCAACAGGATCCCCTCAATGTAACTGAATATTTTGGGAACGCGTACGCCCGCCTCTGCCAAGCGGCTCAGTGTCGTAACCTCGGTGTTCTGCCAGGCTTCCTCCTGCTCTTTACGCCCGTAGCGTGAATTCTTCTCCATGGCACGGGCCTGGCGGCTGTTCCGTACCTTGCGTCCTTCCTGGTACTGGGCCTGCTGGCTGAAGCTCCGTTTGCCGGCTTCTTTGTACACCTTGGCGCAGCGAATCTCTCCGTGCGACTGAACGACATAGACATCAGCTTCCTTGCCGCTCATCAGCTGGCGGATAACCTCATCCACGAAACCGTTGACGACGAGTGTGTCAAAGCATTTTGGTATTTTCATATGTGTGCGATCAACCCTGTTTTGAAATTATGAATATTTCGGTTAGCTCTTCGCCGCGGATGATATCATATACAACAGCCCAGATGGACTCTTTTTTATGGGGGTAAAGCTGAATGTTTTTATAGGACTGGGCTGAACAGGGCTGAGGATGCAGCGTGGCAAGGTTGAGCCGGTGCAGTCCTTCCGTCCGCCGTAACGGATCGGAACGGTCTGCGACCGGCCACCGGCGGCTTAGAGCGAGGCGTCTTCAGACCACGAATGAGCTCACGGTTTGTATCGACCGATTGTGCGGTCGTGTGGTGCAGAGATGCAAACAGTCTGCACGCAGCCTCGTTACAGTTCAATGAGCCGATACTTTTTCAACACCGCCATCAAATCTTCAGGCTTGACCGGCTTGACAAGATAATCGGTGCTGTCACCCTCCCAGATGGCCTTCTCGATATCCTTGGTATCTGTCGAAGCGGTCGTCATGATTATGACCGCCTTGTTATCCGGGAGCGCTGTTTCCTGTTCTATCCGCCGCATCCGTTTTAGGGCTTCCTGGCCGTCCATGTTGGGCATCTGGATATCTAGGCAGACGAGTTGGTAGGGCTTGTTTTCCTTTATGGCCTGCGAGAAGAGTTCAAGCGCTTCGACACCATCCGCCGCCGTATCTATCTCCGCGTAGCCGGTCAGATAGAATACCATCATTTCCCGCACGAATTCGACGTCTTCAACAATCAGGCATTTCATCGGGTATGTCCTCACTCTCGTTGCTTGGGTTGCCACGTGATAAGGTTACAGTATTGTTATGAAGAAATGTCTCAGCCCGTGAGCCGAAACGATGTGGACAGCATGCGCCAGGATACGATCAGGGTGAATAACAGATACAGGATCAGGGTCACGGCTGTAAGTCTGCGCTGGATAGCCGGAAGGACCCTGGCCAGGCTTGCACGGTTCGTAAACGGTGTCAGAGCACCCGTGCCCAGGCCGCTGATTGCGCCGCCCAGCAGAGTGGCGTAGAGGGGATAGCCGACATAACCATACTCCTTCTGCAGGATACAGAAGGGGCAGTGATGGCTGGGCAGTTCATAAAAATAGAGGCAGATGAACGAAACCAGGGACGCAGCCGCTATGATGAAGGTCAGGCCGCTGAGGATCGAAAAGAGGTAGCTGCCACGCCCCTTGAAGTAAAAATAACAGCCGCTCAACATGGTAGCCGCCATTGATCCAAAGAACGCCAGCTGCATGGGACCGTTCGGCAGACCGGCAATCTGGCCGCCCATGCTGTGCTTGTCACTGCTGAAGAGGCTGCCGCAGCAGGAGGTGATCACGTCGGGCTTCAGGTTATAGAAGTAGACAAACTGGAAGATCACTTCCAGTATCACCAGCGGTACCAGGATGTTGAGCAGCCCGTATTTGGCCTTGATCAGCGGGTAGTCGTAGCCGCGGGTATCGACGTGGTTGATGATCAGCCAGACACCCGCCAGCAGGCAGTTGACGATCTTCAGGATCAGGACCGGATAGCCGTAACTGTTCACGGCCAGGACACCGGCCGCACACATGGCGCCGGTGAACTGGCTGTGCAGATTGTCCGCGGTAAATATGTACAGGAACAGCGACACAATCTGGAATAGCAGGACATAGCTGAGGATGACAGAGATCAGGTAGGTGCGCCGCTCTAGTTCCAGTTGCAGCTCGCTGCCGCTGTGCAGGTCCCATTTGTCCAGGATCCGTGTCCCGTACCAGCCGGCGTAGATCAGCATCAGAGCCGTCAACAGCGATGCGATGGTCAGTGCCAGGATGGCCGGATGCTGGATCATGGTGAGCCCGCGATATCGGTGATACGACCGTCACGCATGCCGACTACGCAGTCGGCCAGCTCGGAATCGAACACCAGCGGATCGTGGCTGGCAATCAGAATGGTCTTGCCCTGAGCTTTCAGGGTGCCGACCATCTCCATGAATTCCCGGGAAAGCTTGCTGTCGAGATGGGCAGTCGGTTCATCGGCAATGATGATGGCCGGGTTGTTGATCAGGGCGCGGGCAATCGCCACCCGTTGCTGCTCGCCACCCGACAGCCAGTCTACCGGTGACGACGAGTGGCGTGCGACTGCAAACAGCTCCATCAGCTCCAGGGCGCGCCGGCGGAAGACCGCCTGACTCTCGCCGGTCGGGTAGGCCGGCAGCATGATGTTTTCCAGCGCGGTTATACCTTTCATCAGGTTGAACTGCTGGAAGATGAAACCAAAGGTCGACCGTCGGATCTCGGTCAAAAAACGTTCCGGCAGGCTGGTAATGTCCAGGGCGGCTTCGCGGTCGGTTTCCGTAAAAAATGAGGTGCGGATACCGTGCAGACAGATGCGGCCGGAGCTGGGGCGGGACATGCAGCCGATCAGGGCCATGAGCGTTGTCTTGCCCGAGCCGCTGGGGCCCTTCAGGATGGTCAGTTGTCCAGGCCGGATGGTCAGGTTCACACCGTCCACAGCGGTAAACTGGTTGTGTTTGCCGCTATTGAAGGTTTTGGTCACGCTGCTGAGTTCGATCATGGTTATGACCTCATGGCGGCGTCGGGTGGTACGGTGGCGGCCAGCCAGGCCGGTATGATGGATGCCGCGGTATAGGGCAGTACCGTCAGGGCAAAAAGAATGGTCAACTGGTACACGTCGATGACCGGGGTCAGTTTGAAGTGCGGATACATGACCGACCACCCCTTGAGGGCAGGTTCGAACAGCGTGGCCGAAAACAGGAATACATGGCCGTAGGCCAGGACCACCCCCACCAGAAATGCCGTCAGCGATATGACGATCCCTTCCCAGAATTTGAGCAGCAGCACATCGGATGTCTCCCAGCCGATGGACTTGAGGATACCGATCTCCTTGCGTTCCTCGGCTGACAGACCGGTGGCCTTGTCCCAGGCAAAGATGATGAACGACAGTACTGCCACGAACAGGATGACCACCATCATGCCGCCGCGCCACTCGAAGAGCGCATCATAGGTCCTCAGGATCTCGCTTTTAAGGATCGGACGTGTGTCCGGAAACTGTTCGGCGATCTTGGCGGCAATCGTGGTCTGCTCCTGGGGGTTGGCAACGGTCACGGCCAGATCGGTGGCATAGCCGGCCGGCAGGTTGAACATGGCCTGAAAATCCTCGGCCGATAATACGATCAGGTCCGAGGAAATCAGTTCCGAGCTGCTGGGATAGATGCCCTGCACTGTCAACAGCAGGGGGGCGTTGCTGGAAGTTTTAAGGGTCAGCATGTCGCTGACCTGAATCCGCTGATTGCGTGCCACCCCGGGACCAATCAGGATACTGCCCGGCTCGACCAGTTTCTGTTCAGGCACCAGCAGGGTGTAGTTGGCGCCAAAGACCTGGTCGTAATAATAGCCCCACAGGCGCGGCGTTACCGCGGTCACCCCGCGGATCGCGCCGATCTGCTCTTTGTAGCGGTCCGGTATCAGGTCGTGCCGTCCGGCGATCATGCGCTGCACGACCAGGTCCGGCGCCTCCTTGAGGAGCAGGCCCGCTTCCCGTTTCATGGCCTGCACGAAAAAGATCAGCGATGCGATCACAAATACGATCAGAGTGTATACGACCAGCAGGGAGAAGTTCTTTGATCGTCTCCGCAACAGTGATGAGATGGCAAAGTCGAGGATATTGCCGTGCCGGTTAAGGGGAGTGTTCATGAACCCTCATGGTTGGTGGCGTTACAAATGATCCGGAAGGGAAGTGTTCCAACGCCGTGGGGTGGTCCTGGAATGGGGCAAAACAATCGGCCATGGCCGGATTGCGGGTATAGCGGGCTTCGGTAAACAGACAGAGATCGGTCAATTGCAGCGTTTTTACCAGGTTGGCACGTTCCAGCAGTTCCGGGGCATGTGCGCGTTGGCTGAGACGGCTGTGCAGCGCCATGACCATGACACACACAAGCTCTATTGCAGTAAAACTGATGAATACTGCTGATTTACGCATCAGGTGGTAACCATTTCGTGGTTTATTCCAGAGATTTCAGGAGAGCAGGTGTAATCTCTTCGAACCGCAAGACCTTTTTACCCCGGTGATCTCTCAAAAAGGCCCGGGCATCGGATGCTTTTTCAAACGGCACCAGCTCCTTTCCCATGGGGCCGTACACATTACTGCCAAGCACGAACAGAGCCTTGCGGGCATCGATGTGCTTGAGTGAATAGTAGTCTTTCAGGGTCGCACTCGCTACCGATGTCTGGTTTCTGCCCGGAGCGTACTTATTCATGTTATGGAAGAAGGTGAAAAAATCCTTGACCCCGTCGAAAAAGAGCGTGGAGCCGTCTTTGAATGTCATCGTTGTGGTCCAGTCCGGGTATTTGGCCACGAACATGCCGCAGACCGGGCACTTGTCTTTGGCGCTCGGAGAAGGAACGGGCACTGGTGCTGCGAAGGCTGTTGAGAGGGACAGCGACAGGCAAAAGAATACTGCCGGTATCAAGCGTCTGAGTCGTTTCATATCTGTTCCTTGAGTGGTTTTGAAGATTCTGTCGACCGCACGACCTGGCAGACAAAACGCCTGCCAGGTCGTGCCATTCTGATTTTTGTCGTTCCTACATCTTGTGTTCGCCGTGACCTTTATGCACCGGTTGTTTTTGTGTGGCAGCATTTTCGGCCTGCTCGTCTTCGGAAGCCTTAAGCGCTTCCTTAAAGGATGCCTTTTTGCCGCCATATAGTTTGATGAAGGCCTCGGCAGCCAGCTTGTCGGCGAAGGCCCACTTGGCCACCCTGGTCATGACGCCAGGTTTGGATCCGCCGATTACCCAGGTTGCCGTTTTCGCATTAATCAGTTTTTTGCTGTTGTAGTCAGCAACCTGGAATGATTTGACTTTTTTACCCCTGGCTGCTTTCAAGTCAGTGACGACGCAGTTGAGGCTGCAGGTCCCGGCGCTGCTTCCGTCGGTATAGGTAACAATCATGCGGCTCTGGGCAAACATGGTACGATTCATACCACACTGTTTACAGCTATCCGGTGCCTCAACCTTGGTTGCGGCCAGGCAGATGGTTCCGAGCGATAGTACCAGCAAGATACTGATCCAGAGTTTTTTCATGTTTGTCTCTCCTTTTGTCGAATTCAGGGCAGTTACCCTGTAAAATAAAGCTATCCAGTTCCTTGCAGACTCAGATCTGGCAACACACTGCCACCATACGGCTATTCGCCTGTCGTGCTCCGTGCGACCGATTGCCGCCATTCCTTGACCAGTCCGTTATAATCAACGTCATAGCTTTTCAGTGTTGCTGACACGGCTTCGTCCATGTTCATGCCGTTGCCTAGATCGGTCAATATCTGGGTGACCCTGGGCCAGCCATAGGTATTCACCAGGTAGTTGACCAGGGAATAGCTTTGCTGGTAGGCCATCAAGGCATCCTTGGATGCAAACCCGCCAAACCCTTTTTCCAGTTTACGGACATCAGTTGTTGCGGCAAAACGCGCGGCATGATTCTCCGGCATCGAACGGGCGTACTGCGAGCGGCCGAACATCTCGGCGATACCCTCGTTCAGCCAGGTCGGGCAATTGCCGTGGGTCAGTTCGAAAACCACTACGTGGGCATATTCGTGAAAAAGAATGCCGCGCATGGGAGCGCTGATGTTCTCCATGGTTCCGAAGGGTAATCGGATAGTGCCGTCGTACAGTCCGCCCGACCAATCCGGGGAGTCGGTGACTGACTGGAAGTCGCTTCGCTTGTAGATAACAACCGGAATGCGTGCATCAGGAAAGCTCCCCATGTCTGCTCCAACCTGATTGTAGGCCTCTTCCAGGACATCCAGGACCGCCTGCGCGAGGGTTGAGCTTACATCGGGATCGTAGGTGAGGTTGAAGCGCGAGCTGTGTCCCTGATCCATACGGTCTTCAACGGCCATTTCCTTGTGGGCACGTGCCAGCTGATCGCTGATGTCCTTGCGACCCGGCGCCAGCTTCAAGGCCTGTTCCCACAGTTCGATGGCCTGCGGGCGGTCGTCAGTTTCATACACTACCAGGCCAAGGTAGTAGAGCGTATCAACATTGTCAGGCGTGATGCCGCGCGCGCGCTCCAGTTCATAGCGTGCGACGTCGTATTTTTTGAGAAGATAATTGCAGACACCGCGCATGAAAGCGAAGGACGGATCGTCCGGATAGAGCTCGATCGCTTTGGCAAAGTTTTCATCGGCCTGTTCATAGCGGCGTTGTTTGAGCAGCGTATGGCCGTAGGCGGCATAGCCCTCGGCCAGGTTGCGTTTGAGAGGTTCATTGAGAGGGAAGATCCGATAGGTACTACGCAACTGCTCCAGCCCTTTTTCGAAGTCGCCCTGGCGGATCAGTTCGCGGGCGTAGTTGCCTTGCCGGGACGGGTCGTTCTCGCCTCTGGCGGTTGAGGGGGAGTAGAGGCAAAATAACAGTACGGAGAATGACAGCAGGCGAATCACGGGATGGTCAAAGTGGCTGAATACCGCAAGGGCGGTTTTCCGGTTGGCGCGGGTCATGCGCGGGAATGGAAATCGAGCGCTGAAGCGGCAATCCCTGCCGGATCCAGCCCGAGTATGGCCCGCAGTTCGTGTTGTTCACCCTGCGGGATGTAGCTGTCGGGGTAGCCGAGACGCAGCACCGGTATTCCTCCGAGGTCGTGTTCTTCCAGCAGTTCCAGTACGGCTGTACCGAATCCGCCCTGCCGGGCATTTTCCTCTATGGTGATCAGCGCGCGCTGTTTCCTGGCCAGATCGAGAATCAATCCCGCATCCAGCGGTTTTACGAAGCGGGCGTTGACGACCGTCAGGCGGACACCATGCTGCTCTTCAAGTAGTGCTGCTGCCTCCAGTGCCGGCATGACCATGCTGCCCAGGGCCAGGATGACGCCATCGGAGCCATCGCGCAGCACCTCTGCCTTACCAGCGGGCAGGGGGGTGAGCGTCTGGTCAAGCGGCACCCCATAGCCGTTGCCGCGTGGATAGCGAATGGCCGCCGGTTGCCCGAGTTCGATGGCGGTGGCCAGCATGTGCTGCAGCTCATTCTCGTCCTTGGGCGCCATCAGGGTCATATTGGGCAGATGTCGCAGATAGGAAATGTCGAAGGCGCCGTGGTGGGTCGGTCCGTCACTCCCCACAACCCCGCCCCGGTCAAGGGCAAAGGTCACCGGCAGATTCTGCAGGCAGACATCGTGGAAAACCTGGTCATAGGCGCGTTGCAAAAAGGTTGAGTATACGGCAAATACCGGCCGCATCCCCTCGGCAGCCAAGCCGGCTGCAAAGGTTACCCCGTGTTGCTCGGCGATTCCCACATCGAAGAAACGCCCCGGAAATTCTTTGGCGAAACCCGATAAGCCGGTTCCATCGGGCATGGCCGCCGTGATAGCCGTGATCCGCTCGTCTTCTGCCGCCAGCTTACAAAGCGCCGCACCGAAGATGGCGGTGTAGGACGCAGCCCCGCCCTTGCCCTTGAGCACCTTGCCGGTTCCGATGTCGAACGGTCCGACCCCGTGAAACAGGGAGGGATTATTCTCGGCCGGTTTGTAGCCTTTCCCTTTTTTGGTTAGAACATGTATCAATACGGCATCATTAAGCTTCTTGACACTTTCCAGGGTTTCGATCAGCATGGGCAGGTCGTGGCCGTCGATGGGGCCGATATAATTGAAGCCAAAGGCCTCGAACAGCATGCCCGGCGTGAAGCAGCCTTTAAAGGAATCTTCCATTTTACGGGCAATATGCAGAACCCCTTTGCCCACATCCACTCGTTTCAGAAACGATTCCACGTCCTTTTTAAAGCGATGCACGAACTCGCTGGAAGAGGTGCGGCTAAGGAAGTTGGAGAGTGCGCCGACATTCTCGGCGATGGACATTTCGTTGTCGTTGAGGACGACGATCAGATCCTTGTCCAGATGCCCGGCGTGATTCATTGCCTCGTAGGCCAGGCCGCCGGTCATGGAGCCATCACCGATGATAGCCAGCACCTTGTTCTTTCGCCCGTCCAGATCCCGGGCCGCTGCAAAGCCGGTAGCAGCGGAAATGGATGTGGACGAGTGGCCGACGTCAAAGGCGTCGTGGGGTGATTCGCCCCGTTTGGGGAAGCCGCTGATACCGTTCAGCGTGCGCAGGGTACTGAATTGGTCGCGACGGCCGGTCAGAATCTTGTGGGCGTAGGCCTGATGCCCTACATCCCAGACGATCTTGTCGGCTGGCGTACTGAACACCCGGTGCAGGGCGATGGTCAGCTCAACTACGCCCAGGCAGGGGGCCAGATGGCCGCCGTTTCTGGCACAGGTTTCAATGATCATCTGGCGCAGTTCCGCGGCAACAGCAGGCAGCTTTACGGCAGAAACCTTTTTCAGGTCATCGGGGGAATTGATTGTTTCGAGTATGGACATGGAAACCCTTTATCTCCAGAATACATTTATAACTGAAAAGCATTACCACGGAAGAAGCGGAGAAAAATCCGAGGAGAAATTCATAACCAGGACGTTAAAAGGATTCCTCTGCCTCTGTTTTTCCTCCGTGAGCCTCTGTGTCCTCTGTGGTAAATGCCTTTTTTCTTCTAGTTTCTCCGTTTGACGATGTACCTGGCGATCTCCCGTAGCGGATCCGCTTCGGCGCCGAATATCCCCAGCGCACGGAAGGCCTCGTCCATCATGGACTGGGCCTCGTCCTTGGCCGCCGCCAGCCCCATGACCGCCGGGTAGGTAGCTTTGCCGCGGGCCTCGTCGCTGCCCGCATCCTTGCCGATCTCCTCGGTAGTGCCCTCGATGTCCAGGATGTCGTCGGCAATCTGAAAGGCCAGACCGGCGGCCTCGCCATAGCGTGTGATGGCGGCCAGCTTCTGTTGGTCGGCGCCACCCAGAAGGGCTCCGGCGACGACCGAGGCCTTGATCAGGGCGCCGGTTTTGTGGGTGTGTATGTATTGAACGATAGGCAGATCAATATCCGCTTTGCCCTCGCTTTCCATATCCACCACCTGGCCACCGACCATGCCATAGGATCCGGCGCAGGTAGCGATCTCGTGGATCACTGCCAGTTGTGCGGCCGGGTCGCAGCCGATGGCATGGCGCGGGTCGCTGACCAGCTTGAAGGCTTCGGTCAGGAGTGCATCGCCAGCCAGAATGGCAATAGCTTCACCGAACACCTTGTGGTTGGTGGGGTTGCCGCGGCGGAAGTCGTCATCGTCCATGGCTGGCAGGTCGTCATGGATCAGGGAATAGGTGTGGATCATTTCCATGGCGCAGGCGGCCGGAATGGCGCGTTCCGTATTGCCGCCAACCGCCTGACAGGCCGCCAGCATCAGGATCGGCCGAACCCGTTTGCCGCCGGCAAAGATCGAGTAACGCATGGCCTTGTGCAGGCTGTGGGGCAGTTCCGTTTCTTTGGGGAGGAATCTATCCAAAGCCGCATCGATACGGGCACACTGTTCTGTGAGGTACGTCTTCAAATCCATGGGAGTGTTCCTTTTCTAAAAATCCCCTCTTCAGAGGGGTATTATCCTTCTTCCGGTTCAAATGGCTCGCGGGCAAACGTGCCGTCCTTGCGCTTGAGCAGGACCTCCACCCGTCGTTCGGCCTCGTCGAGTTTTTTGGCGCAAAATGAGGAGTGCTTGACGCCTTCTTCAAAGGCCTTGAGAGAGTCCTCCAGGGAGAGTGAGCCACTCTCCAGGCGCCGCACGATTTCTTCCAGCTTTTTCAGGGATGTTTCGAATTTTTCCGTTGCCATAGGTGGATCCTTAAAGGTTCAGTATTATTTCAGAATCACTCTGCCTCGTCAAGCGTTACGGTTTTCCAACTCTTCAACACGACAGATCGCCGTGCCATGAAATAACTGCAGTTTCAGACGATCTCCTTCCGTCAGTTGGGCGACGGTCGTTACAACCGTTCCATCGCTGGCCGCTGCTATGGCATATCCGCGGGAGAGAGTGCGCAAGGGCGAAAGGACTTCCAGGCGAGCTGCTACACTCCCAAAGGCATGCTTTTCCTGCTGTATCTTGTCCCGCAGCTGCCGTTCCAATTGGTGCGAAAGCATCGCAAGCTGCTGCTGAAAACGTTCTGTCTGGCGATCCGGGCTGTGAAACAACAGAACTGATCGCAAACGTTCGAACCGTTCCCGGCGATGCAGGGTCGTATTCTCCAGAGCCATTTCAAGGCGCTCCGAAAGGTCATCTACCCGCTGGGCAAGATGCCCCAGCATGGTACTTGGATCATGAAGTGATCTGCGCAGTGCATCAACACGCGCATTCAGAGCTGCCAGACGGGATTCCAGCGCCATCCGCAGGTGATGGCTCAGCGCATCCAGTTGTCCCCGCAATTCCAGGGAACTGGCAACAACCAGTTCTGCGGCCGCCGATGGGGTCGGTGCCCGCAGGTCGGCTACGAAGTCACAGATCGTCCAGTCGGTTTCGTGGCCGACCGCCGAGATGACCGGCAGCTTTGAGCGATACACCGCCCGGGCCACAACCTCCTCGTTGAAGGCCCACAAGTCCTCCAGGGATCCCCCGCCCCGGCCAACGATCAGCACGTCTACCAGACCCAGGCGGTTCATGTCGTCAATCGCCCGGCCGATCTCCGGCGCAGCACCTTCACCCTGCACCCGTACCGGGTAGAGCAGTATCTCCAGGGAGGCAAAGCGGCGTTTCAGGACGTTGAGGATATCATGGATAGCCGCGCCGGTGGCTGAGGTGATTACGCCGATACGGCGCGGGAAGGTGGGGAGCGGTTGCTTGTGACCCTCGTCAAAGAGCCCCTCTTTGGCCAAGCGCTCCTTGAGCTGCATAAAGGCCATCTGCAGGGCGCCGACGCCGGCCGGTTCGAGGTATTCGCAGATCAACTGGTATTCGCCGCGCTGGTCATACACCGATATGCGGCCACGAGCGATCAGTGCCATGCCGTCAGCCGGCCGGAACTTCAGATTCTTTACGGCGCCCTTGAACATGACACAGCGCAGTTGGGCACCGGTGTCCTTCAGGGTGAAGTAGAGGTGGCCTGATGACGGCAGCGAAAGATTGGAGACCTCGCCCTGCACCCAGACCTGCTCGAAGTTTTCTTCCAGAACCCCGCGTAACAGGGCGGTCAGGCGGCTGACTGTCAGGATTGTCTTTTCGGCAAAAATATCCATATTCTCTACGGAGTGATCAATTTGAGCGAAGGGAAATAGGTGCGGTAACGAGCAACGTCGCGAGTTAAAAGAGTCAGGTTCGAAACCGCTGCATGAGCGCCGATAAAGAAATCAGGTAGTGGCGAAGTCTTTGTGCCGCCAAGCTTGCGGTAGCGTATGTAGCACTTGCCGGCAAGAAACGCTGCTTCCCAGGGAAGCGGTGCTCTCTGGAAGAAATGCAACGGAAGCGCTTCCTCCAGTTCTTCGATACGTTGAAAGCCGACAGAAACCTCGGCGTAGATGATCGGATTGATAAGTAACGCACAGTGGTCGGCTGCTTTTTGCAGCTGCGTAGATGACCATTCGTACCAGTGTGCATCCTCTTCCAGCACATCAAGCAGAACGTTGCTATCCACGAGCACGCCGCTCATTTTCAACCCTCGCCCCTCGTAAGCGCCATTATTTCGTCGGTTGACATCCGCACTGTTGCGCGGCCGCGCAGAGATTCAATCAGCCGCTTTCCCCTGCCGGCATCTCCGGTAACGGTACGCAAAATAACCGTACTGCCCTCCACCACAAATTCGACCTCGCTCTGGGGGAATATTCCCAGTTGCTGACGAACATTTCGGGGTATCGTTACCTGCCCCTTGCTGGTTACCCGCATGATTCCATTACTCCCTTAGAGATGTAATACTTTATAAAGTATTACATCTCGGGACGGGTATGTCAATCTGTGACTTGGTAGTGGTATAGGTAATACAGGCATGGTCCGTTTAGATGTACTTGAAGATGATTCGTTGTCTGGTCAAATAGATAATCAACCAACAAAGTGCAGACTGATCAAAACGCCCCGCCGGAATAATTCCGGCGGGGCGCTGTTTGTTGTGCGCCCGGCAGGGCGCGTGGCGCGCAAGCGCCATCGAATCAGCTGTGGTGGCTGATTCGTGACTTGGAGGTGCAAGTCCTCTACGGACCCTGATGGTGGGAACCGTTAGCCGAACGGCAAGGGTGTCCGGGGTGACCCGGAATCTGAAGGAAGCCGCAGGCAAAACTCTGGCCCGACGAACAGAAATCGCATACGAGGCAGACATGTCCGGGCGAGAAGGCAATGTTCTTCAAAACCCGATAACCATCCAGGAGGGTGTGTCTGTATATGCGGCGGGTATATGGGGTGAAGGTCACGCGCATTACCCGGGGAGATCTGCCGTCCAGCACTGGGCGAAATCCGGGGCGGGGTAATCTGGGAACAGATAACCTTTACGTTCGGCAGAAGTCAGCAGAGGCCATACGAGTTGGACTAACCACCCGACAAAGGGCTGAACACGTTGGAACGAACAGGAGCCTTGAATTTCGATGGCGCGAGCAAAGGCAGAAGCCTCACATGAGAAGGTGGGGGCCGTGTTGGATGGTAGGGTCCGGAAGTCCCGAGAGCATGACAACGGTGCATCAGGCGTCACGGTAACGAGAGAAACTTACTGGGCGGAAGCGGAGACACGGCTGATGGAAGAAATAATCAGCCGCGGCAACATGCAAAAGGCCTACAACCGGGTAGTATCCAACAAAGGAGCTGCAGGCGTGGACAACATGTCTACCGGTCACCTCAAAGGATACCTGCAAACAGACTGGCCGCGCATCAAAGAAGAATTGCTGAACGGGACGTATAAACCACAACCGGTACGGAAAGTAGAAATACCCAAACCGGGAGGAGGAACACGGATGCTGGGAATTCCCACTGTCCTTGACCGTCTTATCCAGCAGGCAGTGCATCAGGAATTGGGGCCGTTGTTTGAATCCGGCTTTAGCGCAAGCTCTTATGGGTTTCGCCCCGGCAAGAGCGCCCATCAGGCAGTACAGGCCGCCCGCGAAGCAGTAACAAGCGGTCTGAGGTGGGTGGTAGACATCGACCTTGCTCAATTCTTTGACCGAGTCAATCACGACATCCTTATGTCGCGGGTAGCCCGGAAAGTCAAAGACAAGCGGGTATTGCATCTCATTCGCAGTTACCTGCAAGCGGGCCTGTTCGAGGGAGGCATCATCTCCCCGAGAACGGAAGGGACACCACAGGGAGGGCCGTTATCTCCCCTGTTGTCGAATATCCTTCTCGACGAACTGGACAAGGAACTGGAAAGACGGAATCATACCTTCTGCCGCTATGCCGACGATAGTAATATCTACGTCCGGACACGGCGATCAGCAGAACGGGTCATGACCTCCATCACCGCATTCCTTGAAACACGGCTGAAGCTCACGGTCAATCAGGACAAAAGTGCAGTTGACCGTCCCTGGAAGCGTATCTTTCTCGGCTATGGCATGACGTACCACCGCACCCCCAGACTCAAAGTAGGGGAAAAGGCGTTGGAACGTATCAAATCCAAAATCCGGGAAATCAGCCGTAAAGGGAGAGGGAGGAACCTGAAGCGAGTCATCGAAGAAATCACCCCGATACTGCGTGGATGGTCAAACTACTTCAAGCTATCCGAAGTAAAGAAACCCTTTGAGGAACTCGATGGATGGATACGTCGGAAACTGCGCTGCATATTGTGGCGGCAGTTGAAACGACCATTCACAAGAGCGAAGAAACTGATGCAACGCGGAGTATCAGAGGAACGGGCATGGAGAAGTGTCCTAAATAAACGAGGCCCCTGGTGGAATTCAGGGGCCTCGCATATGAATCAAGCCTTTGACACATCCTACTTCACGAAACTGGGACTTCTATCACTACTCAACCAGTTTCACCGCTTTCAACATACAACGTGAACCGCCGTGTACGGAACCGTACGCACGGTGGTGTGGGAGGACGGCGGGAGTAATTCCGCCTCCTACCCGATTGATAAGCAGAGCTGCAAGTTCTGATTCAACTTTTAAACAGTATATGCCTCATTCCTCTAACAGGTCGGGCAGTTCGTTGATGTCGTCGCTCCGGCGGGGAAAATGTTGCTGCAGGACATCGCCGATCTCGGCAATGACAGCGGCCAGCGACTCTGTCAGCCGCCCTTGACGGATGCCTGAGCTGAGAGCCGTGGCGAGCGCGGTCCAGTGTCCGGGCGGGATAACGGCGTTGATGCCGCGGTCTCCCAGGATCCACACCCTGCGCTCCAGAAGGGAAATGAAGATCAGGATGCCGTTCTCGTCGCGGGTGCGCTGGAGTCCATTCTCGTAAAAGGCGCGTACCGCCCGCCGGTGCACCGTCTCACTGACACGCCTGGCGGGGGTGAAGGCCAGCTTGAGTCGCGGCAGGCGGCGGACAGCCGCCAGAGCCGGAAAATAGAGCACAAAGGCCGTGGGAAGGAAGAACCAGACCGAGGTGTCTTGGATGATGAGCGCCAGAGTCAGGGCCAGTGCGGCGGCAATGATCGCTGCAGCTTGCGCGGCCGCTTCACGGTAGTCGTCGCTCTGCGTTTCCAACAGGGGGACGATTTCGCCCGATGTGCGCGACTCGGCCTTACTGACCGCTGACCGTATAGCCGCCTGTTGATCTGAGGAGAGATGCTGTATGGTTGTTATTGTCATAATTGTCACCAGTCTCCGGATGCGCCTCCGCCGTCAAAACCGCCGCCACCGCCAGAGAATCCGCCATCGCCGCCGAAGCCACCGCCGCCGAAGCCGCCACCACCGAAGCCGCCACCACCGAAGCCGCCACCACCGAAGCCGCCGTTGTGTCCGGACAGGGTGCTGAGCACAATACCCGCTACAAGCCCTGCCACTCCCAGCAGGAGCAGGACACCCAGGCCTAGACCGGAAAAGGCCATGCCGGCTGCCAGGGGCAGGCCGATTGCCCCGGCCAGAGCCCCCAGGTAACGGGAGATGGAGCCGAGGACAACCGCGGCAATTCCGGTGAAAATCAGGAAGGTCAATAGGGTCGAAGTGCCGCTATGACGAGGCCGGGCCTTTCGCTCTCCAGGGGTGGCCTTGAACTCACCTTTTGTGGCGGCGATGATTCCGTCCACACCCGCTGCAATGCCCTGGTCGAAGTTGCCTGTCTTGAGGAGAGGCCCCATGACATTGCGGATAATCCTCCCGGCGGTCAGGTCGGGCAGTACCCCCTGCAGGCCCATGCCGACTTCGATTCTGACTTTGTGCTCTGCCTGGGCAATGATCAGGATCACCCCGTTATCCTTGCCTTTTTGACCGATTTTCCACTGATCGGCCACCCGAATCGCAAACTGATCGATGTCATCACCCTGAAGAGAGGGGACGGTCAGTACGACGATCTGCGTGGACTGATCGCGTTCAAACGCCGCCAGTTTTTGTTCAAGGCTGGTGGCCGCTTCGGGGGAGAGCATCCTGGCGTAGTCATTGACTCGTCCGGTGAGCTGAGGAACATCCAACGCCAGCAACTGGAGCGGAATGAGCAGCAGGGTGATCAGGAAAAGTATGCGTGTCATGGACATGTTGATGCTCCCGCAAACCGAGACGCTTTCAGAACTTGACCTTGGGGGCTACCTGGGCGCCCTCGTCGGCCTTGAATGCTTCTTTGCGCTGTAGATGCAACATCATCGAGTTGGTCAGGGAGTTGGGAAAGGTGCGGATGCTGGTGTTGAAGACCTGTACCGCTGTGTTGTAACGTTCGCGGGCCACATTGATACGGTTTTCCGTTCCTTCCAGCTGTTTTTGCAGATCCATGAAATTCTGGTTGGCCTTGAGATCCGGGTATTTTTCGACTACCACCATCAACCGTGACAGTGCGCCGGAAAGCTGCCCCTGGGCCTGCTGAAACTTTTTCAGAGTTTCGGGATTGTTGAGGACATCTTTGGAAACCTGTATGGAACCGACCTTGGCGCGGGCCTCGGTAACGGCCTGGAGGGTCTCTGATTCATGCTTGGCATAGCCCTTGACGACCTCGACCAGATTCGGGATCAGGTCGGCGCGGCGCTGGTAGGACGATTCGACATTGCCCCAGGCGGCGGTAACAGCCTCTTCATTGGCCTGCATGGTGTTGTAGCCGCAGCCGGACAACAGCGAAAGCAGCAGAAGCAAGAAACAGAGGGGGAGGAGAGTGGTAAGGCGTTTCATGGTGTTACCTCCGTGTTTATGTATTTCGTGGTTGTGAGTCTGGTACAGCACCATCGTTACGGTAGTACAATTTCAGGATGGTAAGCATGATATTGCAGACCAAGGGTACTATGTTAGCCAGAATCAATGGCGTATCGTGAATGAGCATACCGTAAATCAGCCAGAGTGCAATACCAATAGCAAGCAGGAGCGGTTGCCAGATAGAAATGTCACGTGCATGCCTCGTTCGCAGGGTTTTCACCAGTTGGGGAATGGCCGCAATGCTGGTAAGCGTACCTGCAGCCAAGCCGAGCGATGTTGGGCTCACGAGCGCTTTCTCCCGTCGAATCCGCTACTGGCCCACTCGACCTGGGTCAGCATGCCGCGCAGGATCGAAACCTCACGGCTGTCCAACTCGGACCTGAAGAAGATGCGCCGCAACGACCGCATAATGTGCCCAGGGTTCTGTTCATTGAGAAAACCGATTTTCTGCAGACAGTTGTTCATCTGCTCAAACATGGACTCCATCTCGGCCGAGTTGGCAATCTGCATCTCCCTGCCGCCGCCGGGAGATGCCCCGGCTTTACCCAGCTCGTAACAGAACACGAGTATCGCCTGCGAAAGGTTAAGGGAACCATACTCCTCAGCCGCTGGGATAGTGGCATGCCAGCGGCAGAGTGACAGCTCGTCAGTGGTCAGGCCGCTATCCTCGCGTCCAAAAACGATGGCTGCCCGGCACTCCGGTCCGGCTTGTGCCCTGAATATGCCGGCCAGCTCGGGCGGTGACAAGATCTCCTGGCGATACTTGCCGTGCCGCCGTGTTGTGCCGGCTGTTATGGTGCAGTCGGCCAGGGCGGATGCCAGGTCGGGAAAGACTTCGGCCTGTTCCAGCAGATCCTTGGCGGATACGGCAAATTTAAGCGATTCGGGATGAAAACGGTCGCAACCCTTCACCAGCCGCAGGCGGGTAAAACCCATGTTCTTCATGGCGCGGCACGCCATACCGATGTTCCCGGGTGATTGAGGCTCAACCAAAACAATGGTCGTGTTGTCAGAAGTTATACTCATTTTTGTACCCGTAACCTGATAGTCAGCATAAGTGTGTTCGATTCATTTGTTATTCAATAGGTACGTCACAAAATATTCTACAAAAAAAATAGAGAAATTTATCGCACCGAGAGGGACCTGTGAAGTGCCTGCATGCGCTTGAGACGGGTGCGCGCCGGAAGTTTCATTTTCCAGGCATGATACAGGTGGATGCTCCAGACTATTGTAATGAGCCCCGCAAGCGCCAGGAGCAGCAAATGCTCATATTTCCCAATATCTTCGATAAATAGAGAGGCGCTTTTTCCAAACAGGTAGCCGGCCAGGGAGAATATGGTGGCCCAGCTGACAGCGCTGCACAGGTTTATCAGGAGGAATGTCCGCGGAGAAAGGTTGGTTACTCCCAGGATAATTGGAAGTATGATTCTGAAGCCGTAAGTGAAGCGGGAAATAAATGCCACAAAAGCACCGTATTTTCCAATCAGGCGCAATGAATCGCGGAATCTTCGAGCGATGAAATGGAAGCGTCTTAGTAATGACGTTCCTTGTACACGGCCGAGGTGAAAATAAAACTGATCACCGAGAAACGATCCGACAAAGGCGGTTAAAATAACTGCGCCTATATGGAGATATCCCTGGAATGCCAGGAAACCCGCCATAATCAGGATGGCTTCTCCCTCCAGAAACGTTCCGGCAAGCAGCACCCAGTATCCGTGAATTTCGAGATAGTGTCTGAGAAGTTGCTGGAAGTGCACCATTTGATCTCGTTAGCAACAAAAGCTACTGGATCAGGCGACTAGACCGCAAGGCGGCCAGCGATCTCTGATCTCATCAGATCGATCATCTCGTCGATGCGGGCATGGCTGTCAATAACCTTGGCATCTTCCTCGATCTGCAAGAGAAGCGCTTCGGTCTTCGTGTTATCCAGCAATGCGGCAGGGCCACCGGCTTCACCAATACGCTTCTCGATCAGTATTCGTCCTTCTCTGGAAAGATATGCCATGGCAACTTCTTGGAGGTCTTCAAACAACTCAGTAAGCTTTTCAGTGCTGTGACCATGGGCTTCTGTCGTTTGTGAGGGGGGTGATGTGATCTCTACTAATGGCTCTTTGGGCTGAACGGTGGGTTCTTGTGTTTGTAAAGACGCCTCTTTTGTCTGGATGGTTGTTTGCCGCGAACTGGCAGCCTCCCAAAGCTTGTCGAGATTGACCATCTGCAGCAGATCATAATTCATCAGCTCTTCGACCGGTTTCGTTGAGCGAACCTCCAGGCGTGCACCGGGCAGGGCGGCAACCTTGCGGGATTCATCGGGAGAAGTTTCTATGTTACGTGAACCGTCATGATAGAACCCGATCGGCAGGCCGTTCTTGTAAAACATCATGGCATAGCGGTCTGCGGTATAGAAATGCACAACACCATTCATATCCTGACCCTTTATGCGGGCCAGCATGCTTTTTATATCGACGTGCCTGACTTCTTCGCCGTTAAAGAGTTTTATCCCAAGAATCAGAGCGTGAGCACACATGGCAAGATCTGCCGTCATGCGGTATACATTGATCTCGCCACCGACGCTGAAAATCTTGTCAAACAATTGTGTGATAGCTTCAAAACCGGTTTTATCCCGACCTGCTTCCGAAGAGAAGGCGCAGATCAGTTTTCCTTTTGCAAAAATGCAGTAGGCTTCAAAATCTGTTGCAGAATGGCTGAGATACCCGGTGAAGTGGCCTTTGCCAAGTTTTTCAAGTATATCGGGAATAACAACCTTGTTGGCTGAAATTTGTTCGTAGAGCGGGTTTGCTTTAGGCAAAAAATGCATTGCCACTGCCTCCGGTGTAGTGAATGTGTGCAACATTTAATCAAAATACAGTCGCAGCACGTTAACGTTGCGCGTTTGCTAACGTAAAGGATTTTAAAGAGCATGTCAAAAACTAAATTTCATAGCTAAGGGTAGTGAAAATACTTATATAATCAGGTTATTATCCTTGACATCAACGGGTTTGTTACAGTACTTTTATCCCGTTTTATTATAGATTTAAATAGTCAACGAGCGCGGTTAGACGGAAAGGATGCGGCTGGGTGAGTTTGAAGACGGATAAGCTCATAGAGGAAGCCCAAAAACTGGCCTTGAAGGGTCAGCTCGACAAGGCCATCAAAGCCTACCAACAGGTGCTGGCATTGGAGCCATCGGCTTTCAATCACCGACAAAAGCTGGCTGAGCTTCTTATAAAGGCTGGCCGGGCTGATGATGCACGTGCTGAATATGAGACCATCGGGAAAAAGTACACATCCGATGGTTTCTATCTTAAGGCGATTGCTGTGTATAAAAAGCTTCAGGGGCTTTTCCCGGGAGATATCCCGATTATTCTGACCCTGGCCAGCCTGAATGAGAAACACGGACTCGTGGCGAATGCATTGGCCGAATACAAACAGGTTTACGATTATTATGAAAAAAATTCCGAGGTGGATGAAGCACTCAAGATGTTGGAAAAGATGCAGAGTGTTGATCCCCAGAATATCCATATAAAGCACAAACTGGCGGAGGCCTACTTTCAGGCTGGTAAGAAGGACGAGTCATACGCTGTTTTCGGTAAGCTTGCAACACTCTTGCAGGAGCGGGGTGATGCAGCTGCCTTTGCGAAGCTGGATGCCCGTATTCAGCAACTTTTTCCCAAAAAATCTGAATTTGCTCTGGAGGTCCTGGACGAGCAGGTTGCAAATGGCAATGCAGCCAATGCAATTGCCGGCCTTCAGGCGCTATTGCGTACCAACTCTAATGATAAACGCATCTGGGAGCTAATCATTAAAGCTTTCAAGCAGTTGGAACAACCCCAGAAGGTGAAGGTTGCCTATCAGCACTTCCTCAAATGTTTTCCTAATGAATTATCAGCCCAGTTGGGTTTGATTGGTTGCCTGGTAGAAGAGAACGACCTCAAAGGCGCGCTGGTCCTGCTTGACAATTATGAGCTGGGACTGTTTGCAGGTCAGTTGCTGGAGGATCTTGAACGTATTTATACCGCCCTCGACAAGATTGACCCGATCAACCTGCGAGTTCTTGAGGGACTTAGTCGAGTGTACCTGGCGACCGGCAAGGCCGATGATGCCGCCACTCTGCAATCCAAGATACAGTCCTTGCAGGGTGTGTCTGGAAAGAGCGCAGAGGTGCCTGCAAAAGTAGAGCAAGAATCATTCGAAGAGCCGGATTATTTTAGCGGTCAGGCTAGTGCGGAGTCAGACTTTGGAGAAATATCTTTTGCTGGTATAGACACAGATACGACGTCATTGGAAGTCGAGTATGAGCCCGTTGCGCCTGAAGTAGCCGGTCCTTTTGACAGTGCGGAAAACGAGTTTGAAATTGAGGTGGAGTTCGATGACGTGGAACTCGAAATTCCCGCGAATGACGTGGCAACGATCACGACTGATGGAGATTGGCTTGATGCGGTTGGTAAGAAATTGGATAAGATCGCGACAAAAACAGGAAAGGTCAAGTTTGCACATGCTCTCGATGGTGAAGATGCTCAATCACACTATGACCTGGGCATGGCTTTCATGGAAATGGGGCTGTTTGACGAGTCATTCAAGGAGTTCCGTCAAGCGTCAGCCGATAAGAGTAAGCGATTTGTCTGTTTCGTCTTTCAAGGGGTTTGTCTGCGAGAGAAGGGTGATCTGGCAAACGCTGAAATGGTCCTGCGGTCACTGTTGAAACCCGAGCTGAGTCTCGAAGATTCATGTACTGCCAAATATGAACTTGCTTTGACCTGTGAAGCCTCTGGGAAGTCTGATGAATATATCACGTTGTTGACTGAAATTGATGCAGCGGATCGAAATTTCCGTGATGTTGGCAGACGCCTGGATGCGGTCAATAGTGATAAAGATGCTCTTGATTTCTCTGACGATGATTTTAAGATCTTTGATGTTAAGTGACATACCTGTTGGCGATTGCACAGGTTGGTGTGCTTTATATAAAAAGTGCCGATGATGTAAGAAATTTGCGCTAGAGGAGGGTGAAGCATGAAGAAAATGGTTTTCGGTCCAGTGGGATTGTTCTGTCTGTTCGCGATTTCTTTCGCTAGTCCTGTATTGGCAGCGGAACTGCTCGACGTCAATCCCGTAGTGTCTGGTTCAAACGTTGTGATCGAAGTTACGGCCGATATTCCCATGACCTACACCTACTACAAAGTGCCTGGCCAGGCTCGTGCGGTAGTAGATATCGCTGATGCAGACCCGGAAAAAATTGAGCCATTGATAGTTGTAAATAAGGGGGCGCTTTCCAGTATCAGTGTTGATAAAGTTATGATTGCAGATATGACGGTGAGCCGGTTGGTATTCAACCTTGTATCGGAAACCGGTATTCATGTTAAACAAGAGGCCGATCGAAAAAAATTGACGGTCTCTTTTGGTGGCGGCGAGCCTGTTGCCGTGGCGCCAGCCTCATCAGGTCAACCTGTCCCTGTTGCAGTTGCTGCTGAACCGGTTGTCGCTCCCGAGCCCAAGCATCCTGATACGGTGCTTACGGCGCCAAACCGGGCCAATCCATCTTCCTCAAAGGAAGAGGAAGATCCTCTCGGGCTCGACGAACCTTCTGCAGCCGTTCAGGCCCCTGCTCCGGCTGAAGTTCAATCAACGAAGCTGGAGCCTGTAGTTCCGGCGACAATTGCTGTTCCGACTCTGACCAAGGCGGTTGTTAAGGGGATGGTTATCGGCTCAAGCTACATCGTTATTCAGACAAATGGAAATATTGATAAAATTAAACATATGAACCTTGTTCAGCCGGACCGCTTGGTAATTGACATTCCAGGAACAAGTGAGATCACGGTGCCATTGATTACTGTTAATAAATTCGGTATATCTAAGGTTCGTTTCGGGAATACCCCCGGTCTTGTACGAATCGTACTGGATGCCACTAAAGCGCCTTTTCCGGGTTATACGGTTGATTCAACAGCAAATGGCGTGCGGATAAATTTCAAATAGGTTTCTGGCTAAATTCGGATACAAAAAAACAGCCCGTTCGCGGGCTGTTTTTTTGTATCCGAAAAAGGGTGGGAACCCGTTACCACTTAGAGTTCTGTTCAAGGATGTAGTTCAGTAGTACAACCACTTCTCTGATATCTTGTTTGTTCATGCCGGAATTAGGTTTACGGAGCATCTTGATACCATATGCCTTGACCGCTTGCCTTTCGAATCTCTGGCCGGTAATAGGAGCCCTGCCGGTCAGAACGGCGATAACCGTACGTTCCATGGTATGACACTTGACGCACTTCCTATTCATCAGTTGTAGTGACGCCTGAAGATTTGGAGGAAAGCTGGCCGGGTCAAATTGCATGGCTGCGCCACGACCTTTGATCCTGATGCGCGCATCGGCGTTGACTGAGGCAACAAGTAAGATAAGTGCTGACAGCAAAACGATTTTCTTCATAAACACTCCTTGGTACAGCAATTTCAAATCACCCTGTCAGCAGGCTACAACTGCTGGGGCATTTAAAAACTGAAGGTTGCTCCGAGCGTTCCGATGCGGTTGATGTCGGTCTGGCCGATTTCATATTTAAATTCGGTGGACACCTTGAAGTTCTCAAGGGGGGCATACGCCAAGGTTGCAATGTAACGGCGGAGATACATGTTGCTGAAGGCAGTGGGAATATTGCCGACTTCCTGAAGGTACTCGAATCGCGCAGCAGTGATTAGATTTGTCAACAGAGTGAATTCACCTTCGATAGTTGCGGATTTTGATAGGACCGTTGGCCAGAAAGATGTTGATGACGGAGCTGCATTGTCATCGATCCCCCACCCTCCGAGCATGCGAAGTCGGAAGATCTTGTACTGCAGTTCTGTATCAATACCTGCTCGACCAAAAATATTTCGATTCGATCCCGCAAGGTTTGGCCCGTTTTTGCCATAATAACCGTAGGTTCCAACGGTTAAGCTTAGGAAGTCGAAGATGCTCTCCTCCTTGTCCAGGTCGACCTCTGGCTCGTTACCTTTATAGTCGGAACCACCGAATTTGTAGGAGAGATGGCCGTAGCCTTCTTTGTTGTCTTGCCCTTTACGATTTACGAGACCGGCAGCGAGAAAAAACCGTTTGGCGATGATTGCGTTGAGTTCCAGGGCATCCTGAGGCTGTTCAACTCTAAAAACGGATTCAGCTCCAACAGTATAGGAGTAAGGCAAGTAACTATTCGTTACTGAAAGTTTATTGTTGGTCTTCCAGAGGCCAAGCTTGGGTTGGAAACGGCCGAATTTCAGGTTGATTGGGGTGTCTAACGCATTGCGCCACTGTACAAAAAACTCGTTGAGATCAGACTTGTTGTTTGACGAGATAACGCTGGTATTAAAATCTCCTGTCGGAGGCTGTTCACTATAGGCCACATAGGTAGCAAAGAAGCCGATTTTCTCGCTAAAATTGCCGGCAGCATGAAGCTTGAAGGAACGTGCAGCAAAATCAACGTTGGTCCCTCCGGTTGATACCTTGGAATTATGATCACCCGTAGCGTAGTTTATTGAACCGGTAAAAGAAATCGGTAGCAGTTCCGGAATGCCGGCAAGTACTAGCCCTTCTGGCTTCTGATCATCGGCCTCTTCTTCTGAGACAGCAGGAGCAGATTCAGTTGCCTGTGAGGCTGCATTAGCACTCAAGGCACCAGCTTTCAGCTTGCTGAGTTTGGAAGCATCTCCCTCGCCCATAACGTTAGGCGAATCGCCCGTCGAAATCAGAGGTGCTGCAACAGGAGCCGGTGCGGGCGCATTTTTTTTAACAGTCTTGTTGGCCTTGCCGACATACACGTAGGAATTTTTGAGAAACGCTTCGCCGTACTCGTTCAATTCGGGTGCTATGGTGTGGCAGGTGGTGCACTCTACCTTGTTGGCGCGGCTAAATGCCGGTACAGCATAGACACTGCCCGCAGCAATCATTTGCACGGCGAATAAAGCTAGTGTGCCCGGTAGTAATAACTTACATGTTTTCATTGTATTTCCTCCTAGTATGACAATAGATCTTAATAAATATAGTTACCAACGCTCACATTGAGCGGGGTTGGTAATAGGGATGGTATTATAGTTTTTGCATAGATAGAATAATGCCGCGTCTCTGTCAGCCGTGTAGGTGGGCGTATCAGTGTAGCTAGCATAATCCTTGTTGATACTGATACCCAGGATTTCCCCTTGGACAACATCGGTCTTATTCCAAAATAGGCCTGTTTTGTTTGCTGGATACTTTGTCGTTGTGGTAAACGGGGCACTCTTGATGGCCGCGTAGACGTCGACTGGGCTTGTGCCAAAACCCGTCGCGCCATGTATCAGCCAGTCGATTGAGTCGTAGATCAGCTGGCGGACCAAGATCGGGCTGTGGGCGTAAGAGCTGGGTTCATTGAAAAGGAAACTGTAGTCGTAGTTTGCCCCCATGGTATAGACTGCTGCCGGCTTATTACCCAGAGCCGGGATCGGAGCAGTACCATAGGTGACATTGGGGGTGACGTTACTGTTAGTACCTGTCCAACCTCCGTTTCCAGTCAATGGTTTGTTAAATGGTTGCGGCAATAGTCTGCCCAGGATCAACAGTGACACGCGGAAACCCTTACGCAGCAGGTTCATCTTGTCTGGGCTGAGGCTGGACTGAAAGGTGTCGTTGTGGCATCCGCTGCAGACGGTCGGGTTGCTGATGATCTCGGTGATGTCTTGGTTGAGATCATCCTGATTCCAGGTGACCGGACTGAAGAGATGCGAGTGTATCTGGCTGCCGTTCAGGCTCGACGGGACCATGGGCATGTGACAGGTGATGCAGGGGCCGTTACCGTCTGCGTTGAGTTCCCGGTGCTGAGTGGTGAACTTGTACTTGGTCGGGCTGGTGTAGAAGAGGAAAGCGGTTTTCTCGCCCTGGAGAACCGCACCTCCGGCAAAGTCGTGAATATTTGGTGCGGAAGGATTTTTATTGGCGACGACACTCGATATTAATCCAGGCTCACTGATGGTCTTGCCGGTGGCCCGGCCAGAGTGGCAGGTCAGGCATAGGTTGGAGTTGTTGAATGTATCAAACTGGACAGGCGTTACATTCTTGTAACCTGTCGAAGAGTAAGGGTAATAGATCTGGACTCCTGTCGCAACAGCCACCTTGCGCAGAGTGCCGCTGTAGGAACTGGGGTTGGTGGCGCTGTCGCTTCGGATGTCGAGATGGCAGACATTGCAACCGGTAGTTTCACGGGAAGTGTCCTTATATGCGAATACTATACCGGCAGAATTTACAATCTTGCCGGCATAGGGGCCTGAAAAGGGAGTGGTGTATTCGGGAGCATTGCTCCTGAATCCGTTGGGATCAGGCAGGCCGTCGGCACCAATATCCGAAAGGGCGTTAACATTGGTGAAGGCATCGCCGGCAACAAAGTTAATGAAGCCGGTACTTGTGTGGCAGCGTACACAATAGTTGTTGTTACCGATATTCTTGTCCAGAGAAATGTTAGTGCCTCTGGTTTTGAAATCCTGTGCGGTACGTGCCAAGCCGCGCGTATTGCCATGCCCCGAATCGGCCCACTGTCCTCGTTGCTCTTCTCCGTAGGTGTTGTCATGGGGATTGTGGCACTGTCGGCAGTTGTGCCGATAATTGCTGGCCACGTAGTTGGCGCGTTTACCCGTGCTGAAATGAGTAAAACGCGTTGTGCTGTCTGGCGGAACACCGTTGGCGGTTAATGGACTGTAACCGTCATTCTGTCCGGGTCGCGGGTTTACCTTGTCGTGGCATTTGGCGCACTGGTTGCTCGCGTCAGGATTTTTAAGTGGATTGACTGCCTGTCCACCAACAGAGTGGCAACCTGAACATGACGCCGCTGTGGAATCGTGCAGGTAACCGCTTCCGTGGCAATCTCGGCAACTGGCACCATTAGCGGTATTGTGGGTTGAAGCCATCCATTCGGTGACGACAGGTTTTTGTGTTCCGGGCGTAAGGGCTGCTCCGGTTCCGTCATGAGAAGCTGCATCGTGGCACGAAATACATCCTTGAGACTCCGCCAATGTATTTTTAGGTGCAGCGTCACCGGTTGGGCCACCTCCACAACCTGCCAATAGTGTCAAGCCGGTAATGGTTATTAAAATCGGTAAAAACTTCAACTTCATGTTTCTAACCTCCGAGGCTATCAATAACTTCGCAAAGAAAAGGCGGGAAATCCCGCCTTCACGTTTTATTTGAGTAACCGGTATAAATATATAAACGTGCCACCAACCGACAGACCTGATGCGAGACCGGCATAACGGCTTACAACCTCGGAGAAATGGACCCTGAGAGGGTACAAGTCAATGTCTGATGAATCATCCGACATGACGGCAAGAATATCCTGCCAGTCTTTGTCCCACTGGAATACCTGAAGGTAGAGCTCGGAGCCTTTCCAGAGGAAGATGCACAAGAATACAATGGCGAAGGCAATGAAGGCTTTTGAAATTGTAGAGTCCCTGATCGAATCGTAGATCTTTCTGATGATTTCCAGGTTCATAACGCTCAGGAAGACCCAGATGGCATTCTCAATCATCTTGATATTTCTGATGGTGTTCGGACCCGGGGCTGGGTTGACGTACAGGAATAAGCCTGAAGCGGTAAGAATCGCAACCGTTGCAAGGTAGACAAACAGTTTTTGTCCGGATATTTCGAAGGTTTTACAGAAAACGTAGTATTCAAGAAATCCGTGAGTGATGAGCATGATTGCCACGGTTCCAATGATGTAGTGAAACGCAGCAAGCCTGTAATAATCGGTAAAGGGATTGATGGCATAAGCCTGGCCCAGGAAAATAAGAAAGAATCCGATCGCAATACTCGTCCAGACGCGTGCATTTCCGATACTGAAGTAAAAGCTGATGCCACCGGCAATACCCCAGAATATAACCTGGATGAGATCGAACGTATTTAGCTGGGTGAATAGTTCAACGAGCTGTTCCATATACCCTCCAATGAAGACCTGTAATGTAAGATAGAAATCATTTCCCGCATGGTTGATGGTTTGATTTCATCAACTACGCAGGTATCCAATGTAATTAGGGCTTGGGTTATAATTCAGATTTTGCCGCGGTTATCAGTGCCGTTAGTTTTTCAATCAGCAACTTGGTGTTTGTGCCACTAATCAGCAGCTTTGCTGCCCGCTCTATCGCATTGAGGAGCTTTGTTGAACCCGCATCGTCAATAATGCAGGCGTTGCCTCCCAGGGAGGATATTTCTTTATCCACGATCCCTCGACCAACCTTACCGACATATTCGATTACAATGCCCCTGAGCTGGTCTTCCAGGTCGGACAATTTTAATGATATGGATTTCTTGTCCCGCTCTGCCCGTTCTTTCTGGATTTTGTCTGTGTCCAATTGGTGACGGGCAACCGACGTTTCCCAGATCTTCTGAATGTTGGCGACCTCCAGAAGATCAATACCCATCAGTTCCTCTACCCCCTGCGTCGAGAACAGGTCGATTTTGGCGCCCGGCATCCCGGCAATCTTCTGCGATTCGGTTGAAGATGTTTCGATGTCGTGTGAGCCGTCGTGGAAGAAGCCGAGCGGGTTGCCATCCTTGTAAAAGATCATGGCGGATCGGTCTTCTGTGTAGATGCGCAGACAACCATTCATCTGGTCGTCCTTGATTTTTTCCAGCAAGGTCTTGATATCAATCAGTTTGAGCTCTTGGGCCTTGTAGAGGATCTCCCCCTGTAGCAGGGCATGGATACACATTGTGAGATCTTTGGAGAGTTTGAAGACATTCATGGCGCCGCTGTTTGAAGTGACCATGAGTTCCGCCAGGGCGGAGAGGGCTTCAAAGCCGGTCTGACGTCCACCATTCTGCTCTTCAAGGAGTACGCTGACCAGTTTACCCGCTTCGAACACAAGGATGGTTGTTGATGATTGGAAAACAAAACTGGCATAACCGGTGAAAGCACCGGAACTGAGTTTTGTCATGACTTCCGGCAGTTTCAGCTTGGTGGCTGCCAGATTTTCAAACAGGGGGTTGCCTTTGGGAAGAAGGAACATCTGCGCCTCCTGAATCGGATGGGCTACGCGACAGCCTCGAAATTGATTGATATTCTTTAAATCAAAACTGACCTGATGTCAAAACAAATCATGCGAAAACTATACGGAATTACTTGTAATAACAGCATTAAATACAAAATGAGATCTACGGTAAATAACGGCTCATTCTATAAAAGCTAGTTATTACACGTAACTAGGATGACAACGAATTGTCTTGGGTAAATAAATGTAACATATTGAATATTATCAAAATAATTGAAAAAAGGCAGGAGGTTAAGCTGATGAGCCAATACCTTCTGCCTTAAGGTTTAATAAACAAATACAATCTTTATGCCAGATGTGTCTGTCAGGCGGCTTGTGCATCCACCACGGCAATGGCGGCCATATTGACGATATCATTGACGCTGTCGCCGCGCTGCAGGACATGCACCGGTTTGCTCATGCCCATCAGGATCGGGCCGATGGCCTCGGCGCCCCCCAGGTGGTG
>JAJXYO010000059.1 GCA_021780495.1 Deltaproteobacteria bacterium | reverse complement strand
GATCTTCGGGTTTCTTGTAGTCTTTCATCAAAATGTCGAGCAGTTCGTCGGTCGTGGCCATCGGTCCCTCCAGTGAATTGGGATTTCAACCGATTTTGGCCATTTACACAATCTATTTTACACCCTCATCAGACGTGTGGCCTCGATTCCGTTCAATTCGGGCATGGCGATGTCCATGATGATAACATCGGGCTTTAATGACTCGGCTTGTGCCAACGCTTCATGGCCGTTCCCGGCTTCTCCGACAATAACCATATCGCACAGCGACTCAAATATGATCATCCTGAGGCCTTTCCGTACAACTTCATGGTCATCGGCGATCAGAATCCTTACCGGCATCTAAGCATACCCCATGGGAAGATTCACGGACACTGAGGTCCCTTTTCCGGGTGTTGAATCAATGTAGAATTTCCCACCAATTAATTCTGCCCGTTCACGCATGATCTTCATCCCCCAGCCGGGCCCTGCCTGAATATGCTTGAATGATGTGGGGGTAAATCCTTTGCCGTCATCGAGAACAATAAAGCGGAGCATGCCGTTGTCGCTGCCGATGGTGATCGAGATTGTGATGGTCACGTCCACAGTCGCCGCATGTTTTGAGGCGTTCATGAGGGCCTCCTGGGCGATACGGAAGAGAGCCATTTCCTCCACCACCATCAACCTGGGGAATGGTGCGTCGGCTTGAATGGATACCGCAATGCCGGTGCGTTTTGTAAAGAGGTCGGTGTGCCAGCGCAGGGCGGCCAGCAGACCATAGTCGTCCAGCACCGGAGGCCTCAGCATGAGCATGATACCCCTGACGGCGCGGCTGATGCCTTTGATCAACCTCGATGAATCCGCTGCCCTTGATAAGAGTTTCTTCGGCGTATCATCTGTCATGTTGGTACTGATGAAAGCTAAATTCATGCCCAGTACGGTCAAGTCACGTCCAATCTCGTCGTGAAGCTCCTCTGCGAGTTTTTTCCTGAGTTCCTCTTCCATTTCGATCAGGCGGCGAGAGTAACTGCGCAGATTATCCTCAGCCTGTTTGCGCTCCGTGATGTCAATCAAAGCGAGGCGGCACTCCCGCCCCGAAGCGCCGACCATGGCTTCGACCCGTACAAAGAGCGGATCTTTTCCCTCTTTTACGAGCGCCACTTCAGATACCGACTTGCCCAGATTGGTATAGACCGTGCCGAGGAAAGCTGTGAAGGAGGAACGGTCTGCTTCCAACACCCACAGCCCGAAACACCGGCCGATTAATCGAGAACGTTCGACCCCCAGAAGGGTGGCACCGCTGAAGTTCGCCGCAGTGATGTCTTCATTGCGGTTGAGGGTAAAATACCCGACCGGCGCAAAGTCGTAGAGTTCGGTATACTTTTCCAGGGAAATTTCCACCTCATCCCTGGCCCGGCGAAGCTCCGAGTTCTGCATCTCAAGTTCGATCCGGTGAACCTGCAATTCGTGAAGGAGTTGTTGTGATTCATCGTCGAATCGGGAAAAGTCTGTTCCTGATACCAGTTCATTCAGTCGTTCTACCGCCTGGTTATTTAGTTCAGCAGCTGTTGTTTCGATAGTGTCTCTTACCATTGCAAACTCTCTCTTGTCATGCTCTGGTGAAAGGTTACATCGTTCCGTTCCAGTGGTTGGAAATAAGGGGTACAGACCTACACCATAACCATAAGAACTCAATTTTGGGCGAAACGTAGAAATATCATAGTACTAAGCATAAAACCTGCCGATAACCAATGCGAAGTCAGATAGATGGATAAGCATTATATGTAAGTGAGTTAGGTTGCTAAAAGGTGGGGGGAGTTGTAAGAGATGGTTCGTATGCCCTCAATATATTGTGGAAACATCAATATATTGAGGGTGGTTTTTGTGGGAGAAGCGGGCAACCTAAGCCGGTTTGTCTGTGTGCCGTGCGACTGTCCACAGGGAAGCTTAGTGGAAGGAGAATGGCCACAGTAGTCCTGTGGCCATTCTCGGGATTACAATCAGTCTGTTATGAGTGGGATGGTGCACTCGTGGCGCTAGCCATGCCCCACGAAATACCTGACGATATCGTTGTAGAATGCCAGCACCATCAGACCCAGCAGCAGGAACAGGCCGATCTGCTGGGCATATTCCCTGACCTTCTGATTGACCGGGCGGCGGAAGATCAGTTCGCAGAAGAAAAAGAAGAGATGCCCGCCGTCCAGGACCGGTACCGGCAGCAGGTTAAGTACGCCCAGGTTGATCGACAGCAGGGCCATGAATGCCAGAAAGCTGGAACTGCCCATTTTGGCGGTTTCACCTGCCATCTTGGCGATCATGATCGGTCCGCCGACGCTGTCCATCGGTACTACCCGCTGGGCCAGTTTGACCAGCGACATAAAGGTGAGGTCGATAACCTTCCAGGTCTGGGTTGTGCCCTTGATCAGCGATTGATACGGGTCGTAATATTCGGTTACGACCTCTCCCGCAGCAGCAATGCCGATGGCATGCCCTTTGACACTCTCGCCGAACAGGTTTTTAGAGACCCGCAGCTCGGGGGTGATGGTGAATCGCAGATCACTGTCACCCCGCTTGACCGTCATGACTATCGGTTGCCCCTTAGCAGCGGCGATCAGGTCGGATATCTCGTCCCATTGCGAAATCTTGTTGCCGTTGATGCTGGTGACAAGGTCGTTTTTAAGCACACCGGCCTTTGCGGCCGGTTTGTCCTTGAGTACCTCGCCGATTCTGGCGGTCACCGTCGGTACCCCCATCATGCAGAGGACGATAAAGATCAGCCAGGCGAACAGCAGATTGAATACCGGACCGGCCATGACAATGGCGATCCGGGCCAGGGGTGGCTTGTGGGCGAAGGAACGGGCCTTCTCCTCCTCGGTCAACTCCCGCGCGTCATCGGTCGTCTCCCCTGATTCCTCGTCATAGCTCTTCTCGATATCTTCAGGGGCCGGCGTGGCGGTGCCTTCGATGACCCCGCCCTCACCGAACATCTTGACGTAGCCGCCTAATGGGAACGCCGACAGGAGGTATTCGGTCTCTCCGATCTGTTTGCCATATAGTTTGGGGCCAAAGCCGAGCGAGAATTTCTCGACCTTGACATTGAAGAGCTTGGCGACGATGAAGTGGCCGAACTCGTGGACAAAAATCAGTATTCCCAGGACGATTACGGCATAGATGACCATCATATCAGTTGTGTAAACCTCCGCAGATGTTCCGTGCTTGCTCCCGGCCCCAGCTATCGGCCAGCAGTACTTCATCGATCGATTTTAACGCATGCGCCTGGTGGCCGGCCATCGTACGCTCGATAACTTCGGCAATCTGTACAAAGCCGATCCCGCCCGCCAGAAAGGTCTCGACAGCAATCTCGTTGGCGGCGTTCATAACCGCCGGCATGCTTTCTCCGGCATTGATGGCCTGGTAGGCCAGGCTGAGACAGCGGAATTTGGCCAGATCCGGTTTGTAGAATGTCAGGCCGGAGAAGGCGGTCAGATCGAGCGGTTTGACGCCGGTGGCAACACGTTCGGGATAGGAGAGGGCGTAGGCAATGGGGGCCTTCATGTCCGGACTGCCGAGCTGGGCGATGACACAGCCGTCGATATACTCCACCATGGAGTGAATGATGCTCTGGGGATGGATGTTGACGTCAATTTTATCGACCGGGGTGTCAAACAGCCAACGCGCCTCCAGTACCTCCAGACCTTTGTTCATCATGGTGGCCGAATCGATGCTGATCTTTCTGCCCATGCTCCAGTTGGGGTGATTGAGGGCATCGCGGACCGTCACCCCTGCCAGTTGCCCGGCCGGGGTATTCAGAAACGGGCCGCCTGAGGCGGTCAGGATGATCTTGCTGATGTCCTGACTGCGGTGACCTTCGATGGATTGAAACACGGCGCTATGTTCGCTGTCGACCGGATAGAGTTTGACGCCGAACTCGGCCACCATCTCCATAAAGAGGTGTCCGGCGGTCACCAGGGTCTCCTTGTTGGCCAGGGCGATATCCTTGCCGGCGCGAATGGCGGCGGCAGTGGGTACCAATCCGGCGGCTCCGACAATGGCCGCCACAACCATGTCGGTCTCGTCGGCAGTTGCGGCAGCTATCAGGCCTTCCACGCCGCCACGGATCTCCACCGTGATGCCGCTGCACATCTCCCGCAGCCTGGGGATGTCGTCTGCTGAGGCAACCGCTGCGATGCGTGGCGAAAACTGGCGAATCTGGCGTGCGAACAGTTCCAGATTTTTTCCGGCGGTCATGGCGGCGATACAGAAACGATCGGGGTGGGCAGCGACAATCTCCAACGTGCTGACGCCGATGGAACCGGTGGATCCGAGAATGGAAAGATGTTTCATGATGCTATCCCTTGCCCTTTATCAACAGGATTACGTGCGGTTACAATATACATTTCATGCACAAGCACAGGATGTATGGTTAAAAACTAAAAAAAGAAGCGGACGTAGTAGTACATGGCCGGAGCCGCGAAGATGATACTGTCAAGACGGTCAAGGACGCCGCCATGGCCGGGGATGCTGTTACCCGAGTCCTTGACGCCGAAACTGCGCTTGAGCAGGGATTCGAACAGGTCGCCGGTCTGTCCGAGGATGCCGATGGAAATTGCGGTTACCACCACATCCGTAATCGACAATTGCGGAAAGAAGGTGAACTTGGCCAGCATGGTGCCGCCGATACTGCCGATCAGGCCACCCAGCGCCCCTTCGATGCTTTTTTTCGGGCTGACCAGGGGGTAGAGACGGTGTTTGCCGAAGGCGCTTCCGGTGTAGTAGGCGGCTGAATCATTGGTCATGACGATCAGCATGATCACCAGCAGCCATTGCCAGCCGAAGGCGGTCTGGCGCAGCATGACCAGGTGCATCAGCAGTACGGGAATATACAAGAATCCCAGGCTGGCATAGGCGATGTCCCGGGCGGCGTCGGCAATATTCCGGATGCGGAAGAGGAACAACAGTGCAAAGGCCAGAAACAGTCCGGTGATGCCGGCCAGGGCCAGCCGCTCTTCCCCGAGCAGGGGGACAAAGATCAGGAGACCGCTGCAGGCGGCCGCACACCACGCCTCCAGGGTGCGACCCGGCAATGCCATGCGATAGTATTCGTGCATTCCAATAACGGTGAAAAAGGACACCAGGCAGGCGAATCCCAACGGACCGCCTTTGAGGATGGTCAGAATGATGACGGGCAGGAGGATGAGAGCGGTAATCACACGTGTAATGGCTAATTCCTTCTGTTGAGTTGGGCGCTGGTCATGCCGAAACGCCGCTCACGCGCTTGGAAATCGGCCAATGCCTTGTGGAATTCGTCGATGGTAAAGTCCGGCCAATTGGTATCGGTGAAGTACAGTTCGGTGTAGGCGAGCTGCCAGAGTAGAAAGTTGCTGATGCGCATCTCGCCGCTGGTACGAATCAGAAAATCGGGATCAGGCAGGCCGCCCGTATCCAGATAACTGCCGAACACATCGATGCTGATATCATCCGGCAGGAGTTTGCCGGCCATGACATCGCGGGCCAGCCGAGCTGCCGCCAAGCTCAGTTCCTGGCGGCTGCCGTAGGAAAGAGCCATGGTGAGCATCATGCCGGAGTTGCCGGCTGTCTTGCGGATGGCCTCATCCAGGGTCTGGTTGATATCATCGGGGAGGTCAGAGCGATTTCCGATGACGTTGTAACGGATATTCTTGCGCATCATCCGGGCGGTTTCCTGGCGGATGTACTTCTTGAGAAGCGTCATCAGCGCCCGCACCTCCATGGCCGGACGCAGCCAGTTCTCCGATGAAAACGCGAACAGGGTCAGGTACTTGATTCCCACCAGTGAGGCCTGCTCCACGATCATCTTGACGGTTTCGGCGCCGCGTTGGTGGCCGACGATCCTTTTCAGCATGCGCTGCTGAGCCCACCGCCCGTTGCCATCCATGATGATGGCCAGGTGGTTCGGGATTTTGGCCGGGTCAAGCTGCTCCATCAGACTTCCATGACCTCTTTTTCTTTATGGGCCACGGCTTCGTCTACCTTCTGTTCGAAGCCCTTGGTGGCATCCTGGACATCCTTCTCCAGCTTTTTCAGAGCATCTTCCGTGATCACCTTGTCCTTCTCCAGCTTCTTCAGTTTGTCGATGGCATCGCGGCGGATGTTGCGCAGGGCCACCTTGTCATCTTCGGCCTTCTTCTTGAGCTCCTTGACGATCTCCTTGCGCCGTTCTTCGGTCAGCGGTGGCAGGTTCAGGCGAATGGTGCGCCCGTCGTTAGAAGGGGTCAGGCCAATGTTGGCATTGAGGATGGCTTTTTCGATGGCCGGGATGATCTTGGCTTCCCAGGGCGAGATGGTGATGGTGCGTGATTCGGGCACCGCCAGGGTCGCAACCTGGCTGATGGATGAGGAGTTGCCGTAGTAATCGACCTTGATACTGTCGAGGATCGAGGTCGATGCGCGTCCGGTCCTGATCTTCTGGAATTCGCTCTTGAGAACGACCAGGGTTTTTTCCATATGTGACTTCATGTCATCGAGTACTGTCTTTGCCATGGTTATTCTCCTTGTACAATGGTTCCGATCTCTTCACCAGCGATTACCTTTTTGATGTTCCCTGCTACCGTCAGATCGAACACGATAATCGGCAGTTTGTTATCCATGCAGAGTGAAATGGCGGTTGCATCCATGACCTGCAGCCCCTTTTTGAGGACGTCAATGTAGGTGAGTACCGGTAGTTTGATTGCCTCTGGATCCTTTTTGGGATCTGCCGAATACACGCCGTCCACCTTGGTCCCCTTGAGGATAACCTGGGCATTGATCTCCATAGCCCGCAGGCTGGCGGCGGTATCGGTTGTAAAATAGGGGTTGCCGGTTCCGGCGCCGAAGATGACGACCCTGCCTTTTTCCAGGTGGCGCATGGCGCGACGGCGGATGTAGGATTCTGCCACCTCTGCCATAGCGATGGCAGACTGCACACGTGTGGCAACTCCCGCCTTTTCGAGGGCATCCTGCATCGCCAGGGAGTTGATCATGGTGGCCAGCATGCCCATGTAGTCGGCGCTGGCCCGGTCCATGCCCTGTGATGAGGCCGCCAGGCCACGGAATATATTGCCGCCGCCGATGACCAGCGCCAGTTGAACGCCGCTGTCAACGACCTCGCGGATTTCCCTGGCAATGGCATTGATGGTTTGTGGATCGATACCGTAGCCCTGATCTCCGGCCAATGATTCGCCGGACAGTTTCAGCAGTACTCTCGTGAATGACGGTCTGCTCATGTCGGGTCTCCCGTTGTGCGTGGTGTTATGATGGTAGGAGTGTTTACGAAAAAACCGCAGATATACTTTTCAGCGTACTCACCCCGCTTCGCAGGATAAGTGCGCTCACGAAATCATTTCTGAAAAACCTCAGAAATGATTTCTACCGCACTGCCCCAAAATCGGGATAAGTGCGTTCACGATTTGTTTTCTGCTAGAATCTCAGAAAACAAATCTAACGCACTAAAAAAAAAGCCGGCCATGTTGGCCGGCTTTACCGAATTTACAGGCCGGCCGCTGCCGCCACTTCGGCGGCAAAGTCCGATTCCTTCTTTTGTAATCCCTCGCCGAGGACAAATCGTTCAAAACGTGTAATGCTGACGTCGCCACCGGCGGCGTTGGCGCATTCCTTGGCAACCTGCTGGATGGTCTTGTCGGTGTCCTTGACAAAGGCCTGCTCAACCAGACAGATGTCGGCATAGTACTTGTTGATCTGGCCGGCGATGATCTTTTCGATGATGGCATCCGGTTTCCCTGACTCCTTGGCCTTGGCGCGGTAGACCTCTTTTTCACGCTCGAGTACGTCGGCCGGAACCTGGTCGCGGCTGACAAAGGCCGGGGCCGCGGCGGCAGAATGCATGGCGACATCTTTTACAAATCCCAGAATCAGATCCTTGTTTGCAGCGCTTACAGCCGGTGATGCGACCTGAACCAGCACGCCGATTTTTCCACCGGCGTGGATGTAGGCGCCGATGCAGCCATCGCCGGCTACATCAAACTTTACAAAACGGCGGATCTGGAGGTTCTCTCCGATTATTGAGATCGATTCGCTCAGATAGGCCTGCACACTCTTTGAAATGTCGCCGCTGAACGGCTGCTGTAGCATGGCGTCCACGTCAGCCGGTGCGGCAGCCAGGATGTGCTGGCCGATGCTGGCGACAAAAGCCTGGAACGTGTCGTTTTTGGCGACAAAATCGGTTTCGCTGTTGATTTCCAGCAGTACGCCGCTTTTGAGGTCGTCGGAAACAAATGCAGCCACCATGCCTTCGGTAGCGGCGCGACCCGCCTTCTTGGCGGCAGCGGCCAGGCCCTTGGTACGGAGAAAGTCGACGGCTTTCTCAAACTCGCCACCGGTCTCCTCAAGCGCTTTTTTGCAGTCGAGCATGCCTGCGCCGGTAGATTTCCTCAATTCATTGATCTGTGCAGCTGTTACAGCCATTCTATCCTCCATTCCCGGTGTATGGGAATTCTTGAAATTTGGATTATGTTCCGTTTGGAACGTTTTATACTGCAGCGACTTCTTCAGCCGCTTCGCCGGCAAATTCGTCAGAAACGTCGGATTCCTTCTGCTGGGCGGCGTTGCGGGCCTGATTACCTTCAATGACGGCATCGGCCATTTTAGAGGTCAGCAAACGGATGGCCCTGATGGCATCATCATTGCCGGGGATGACGTGGTCAATGGGGTCGGGATCGCAGTTGGTGTCAACGATGGCCACAACCGGAATGCCCAGTTTGTTGGCTTCCTGTACGGCGATCTCTTCATTCTTGGGGTCGATGACGAACATCAGGCCGGGAAGCTTGTGCATGGCCTTGATGCCGCCCAGAATCTTCTGCAGTTTGGCGCGTTCCTTGTCGAACTGGAGAGATTCCTTTTTGGTGTAGGCATCGACGGTACCGTCTTCAAACATGGCATCAAGGCGCTTGAGGCGGTCGATGCTCTGCTTGACGGTTGCGAAGTTGGTCAGCATGCCACCCAGCCAACGCTGGTTGACGTAATGCATACCGCAGCGCGCGGCTTCTTCGGCCACCGAATCCTGGGCCTGCTTCTTGGTGCCGACGAACAGGACGGTATTGCCATCCTGTGCCGATTCCTTGACAAAATTGTAGGCGGATTTGAAGTAACGGACGGTTTTCTGCAGGTCGATGATGTAGATGCCGTTACGTGCCCCGAAGATGTAGGGTTTCATCTTGGGGTTCCAACGTTTGGTCTGGTGGCCGAAATGGACACCAGCTTCCAACAGTTCCTTCATGCTGATACTTGACATACGTGTTTCTCCTTTGGTTTGTCCTCCACCCCGTAAATCCCTGCAAGCCACAAGGGACACCGCTGGTTCAATCGGGGTGTGTGAAATGAAAAGCGTTATTTTATAGCACGGTGACGGTAGGATGGCAAGGGTAAAAAAGGATGCGCTGCAAGCGGGAGAGGCCGGGCATGGCAACCTCAGTGCCATGCGGACGGGGAAAATTAACCGAAAAAACGGAAATCATCCCCTGCGTTGTTTTTGGAGAAAATGAAGCCGTTATCGCTCGATCACGTGTATCGGGGCCTGGTGTCGCGTTCATAATCTTCGACGATATCCGCCAGGGCCGTATAGCGGCTGACGCCACCCAGGCGCTCGCTAATACCCGTCGCACGGAGAATTTCCCGCACCTCGGCGTGTGCCTCAGCCACTCTGAACTGGATGCCTTCCTGTTCCAGCTGCTCCTCAAGCTGGGCCAGCATCCGTGCGCCGGCCGCATCGATATAGGGTGATGTTGAAAGATCACAGACCACCTGTTTGACGGGCGTGCTTTCGGAGTGGATTCCTTCCAGTACGCTGGTGACGATGTTGTCTACGTTGAAATAGAGCAGGGGCGCCTCGATACGGAAGAGCAGTAGTCCCGGAAAGCGTTCATTGCTGGTATGGCGATTTGCATCGCTGAAGCGGATGGAGCCGGGTATGCGCCCCAGTATGGCCACATGCGGTTTTGCCATCATACGCAGGAGAAAGAGGATCGACGCAATGGCCGAAATCGCCACTCCCTTGAGAATGCCGAGCAGCAACACCCCTGCAAAGGCAACCAGGGCAACGTTGAATTCAAGCCTGCTGACCTGCCACAGTTGTCTGAAATCCTTTAATTTAACGAAGTCCGCAACGGCAACCAGAACGATTGCAGCCAGCACGGCTTCCGGCAGGTTTCGCAGCAATCCGGTCAAGAAAAACAGTACCACGATCAAGGCCAGGGATGCGAAAAACAATGACAGCGGTGTGCGTGCACCTGCTTTTTCATTGACCGCGGATTGCGACAGTCCGCCGCCGACCGGGTAGCCGTGGCCAAGGGCCGCCACCAGGTTGGCGGCACCCAATCCCAAAAGTTCCTGACGGGAATCGATGGTGTAGCGGTGTTTTACTGCAAATGCCCTGGCTGCGGCGATGCTCTCGACATACGATAGCAGAAAACAGGCAAAGGCCAGTTCAAGCAAGCCCTCCATCTGTTGCGTGTCTATGGCCGGGATCCCGAACGACGGCAATCCCGCCGGGATCAGTCCCACCACGCTCACACCCTGTGCGCCAAGGTTGAACAGGGATACGGTAATGATTGAAATAACAACGACGACCAATGCTACCGGACGTCCCGGGAAGATGCGCTCACCTGCCAGCAGAAGCACGAGTGAGCCGATACCGATGCCGAGAACGACAGGATTCGTGTCACCCAGATGCCGGATAATAACGGTTATATGTTCAAAGAACGTATCGCCGCCACCGGCGACACCGAACAATTTGGGCAGCTGCGTGGAGGCGATGCTCAAGGCGGCACCCGCCTTGAATCCAAGCAGGATGGTTTCGGAGATGAAGTTGACGAACGAACTGAGCCGCATGATCCAGGCCAGTATGTAGATGGCTGCGACCAGGCCTGCCGTGGTGGCGGCCATGGCGGCATAGCTTGCCGGATCCCCCCCGGCCATCATGCCCACGACACTGGCCACCATTACGGATATTGCTGCGGTTGGACCAATGGCAATGTGCCGGGATGTGGCGAACAGCGCATAGGCAATACCGCTGTAGATATAGCAATACAGCCCTGTCTGTGGAGTCAGTCCGGCCAGCGCAGAATATGCCATGGCTACCGGGACCGCATAGGCCGCCAGTGTCAGTCCGGCGACAAGATCGGACCAGAGCCAGGAGGATTTATATGCCGGCAGCCAGCCCAGAATCGGCATCAGGCGGACCAGCCAGTGTACGGCAGTGCTTTGCGAGGGTTGCGGGGGATGGTTGAGGTCGCTGTTCATGAGGGACTGATCCTGGCAGTCTAGGCACTGATTGCGGCTACCGGACAACTTTCTATGCACAGGCCGCAGCGGGTGCAGCGATCGCTGAAACGAAGCCGGCAGGTTTTGTGAAAGCCGATCTGATCGAGGGTAAAAAGCCGCAGGGGACAGGCGGCCACGCAGCGTCCGCAGCCGGTGCAACGCCCGGTATTGATCCTGGGGGCATCGACGAGAGACGCTTTCAGAGGATAAGCTCCATCTGTTTCCAGGTGAACTCGGTTTGTTGCTTGCTCATAGTGTGATTGAACGGATAGTAGCGAGGACACTTGGCCACCACGGCATTGGATGCCTGCTTGCAGGTCCGGCGGCATGACGTGCAGAGCTTATTGGGCGCTGATTGGTTGGAGGTATGTTTTTTCGTAGTTTTCATGGTATCCATACTAACTGGATAGACCTCCGAGGTTTTTAAAACCTCGGAGGTCTCATTACGTTATTAGTCAACAAATTTGACCCAGCCAAATTGGTCGCTCAACTTGCCGGTCTGGATGCCGGTCAGGGTGTCATACAGGTTCTGCGTGATCTCTCCCACCCTGCCTCCGGTGAGTTGCTGAACCTCATCCTTGTAACAGAGTTTGCCGACCGGTGTGATGACCGCTGCGGTGCCGCTGCCGAATGCCTCGGTAACCTTGCCGGCGCTGATATCTGCCATCAGGTCGTTTACGTCGATCGGCCGCTCCTCAACCGTAAATCCTAGCGTCGGAGCAAGCTTTAATACCGAGTCGCGGGTAACTCCCGACAGGATCGAACCGGATAGTGGAGCGGTAACGATGTGCTTTCCATAGGCAAAGAACATGTTCATGGCGCCGACTTCTTCAATGTAGCGCCGTTCACGGCCATCAAGCCAGAGCACCTGGTCATAGCCCTTTTTCTTGGCTTCGAGTCCGGCCTTGAGTGAGCTGGCATAGTTGCCGCCAGTCTTGGCTTCACCCGTCCCCCCCGGCACTGCCCGGACGTAATGATCTTCCACCATGATGTTGATGGGATTGAACCCGGCCGCATAATAGGCGCCGACCGGAGAGAGGATGACGAAGAAATAATAGTGATTCGAGGGGTGAACTCCCAGAACCGGCTCTACGGCAATCATGGCCGGACGGATATAAAGCGATGTGCCGTCGGCGGTCGGAATCCAGTCCTGCTCCAGCGCAACCAGTTTGTTGATGCCGTCGAGAAAAAGTTCTTCCGGTATTTCCGGCATGCAGATGCGGTCGCCGGACTGGTTGAAGCGCCGGGCGTTCATCTCCGGTCGGAACAGGGCGACGCGGCCGTCAGACCATTTATATGCCTTGAGCCCTTCGAAAATCTCCTGGGCATAATGGAAAACGGTGCAGGACGGGTCGAGCATGAAAGGGCCGTATGGTTCGATGCGGGCATCGCACCAGCCGGAGCCGGCCTTCCATTCAACGATCAGCATGCGGTCGGTAAACAACTTGCCGAAACCAAGCTGCGATTCGTCCTTGATTTTATCCTTCATTTTTTCCGCTGGTAGCGGAAGAACCTTGATATCCATGGCAAACATTCCTCCCGTCAATGTCGCAGCCGCCTAGATTAATTACCATATACTGACCAGTTACGGCAAGACGAAAAACATTGTTGACAAAACGATACCAATCTGTTTTATTGCCGAGACCCGCAAGTATCTAACTATTTAAAATAGCTGAATTATTTTAGTATTGCTAAATTTGTTTTCACTGCCAGTCATACACAAACGTTCGCTTATAAACATCCGATGGAGGATTCTCGATGCAGAAACAAAGATTCCGTAAGGTAATGGCCGCCAATCGCGGTGAAATAGCTATCCGCATCTTCCGCGCCTGTACGGAGCTGGGTATTGGAACGGTGGCAATCTACTCAGAGGAAGACAAGCTCTCCCTGCACCGCTACAAGGCGGATGAGGCGTATCACATCGGCAAGGGCAAGGCGCCCATCGATGCCTATCTGGGAATCGACGAGATCATTGCGTTGGCGATCAAGGCGGATGTCGACGCCATTCATCCCGGATACGGCTTTTTGGCCGAGAATGCCGAATTTGCCGAAGAGTGCCGGGTAAACGGCATCACCTTTATCGGTCCTGATGCGGACATGATGCGGGCCTTGGGTGACAAGGTGGCCGGTCGCAAGGCGGCTATCGCAGCCGGCGTCTCGGTAGTGCCCGGTACCGAGGACCCGATTGAAAAGGAAGAGGAAGCCCTCAAATTCGCCAAGGAACACGGCTACCCGATCATCATCAAGGCCTCGGCCGGCGGTGGTGGCCGCGGTATGCGTGTGGCCAATAACAAGAAGGAACTGCTGGAGGGGCTGGTGGCTGCCGCCAGCGAGGCCAAGGCCTCGTTCGGCAACGCCGAGGTCTTTCTGGAACGCTATCTTGCCAACCCCAAGCATATCGAGGTGCAGGTACTGGGTGACAACTTTGGCAACCTGGTGCACTTCTTCGACCGGGATTGCTCGGTACAGCGCCGCCACCAGAAGGTGGTCGAATTTGCCCCGTCGTTGTCCCTTACCCAGGCACAGCGCGAGGAGTTGTGTACGGCGGCCCTCAAGATCGCCGGTCAGGTCAAGTATCGCAACGCCGGTACGGTCGAGTTTCTGGTGGATCAGGAGGGCAAACATTATTTCATTGAAATGAATCCACGCATCCAGGTCGAGCATACGGTGACCGAGATGATCACCGGCCGCAACCTGGTCCAGAACCAGATTCTGGTCGCCTGCGGCCATAAACTGTCGGATCCGGAGATCAACATCCCCTCGCAGTCCGCCATCGACATGCGCGGTTACGCCATCCAGTGCCGCATCACCACCGAGGATCCGGCCAACAACTTTGCCCCCGACTTCGGCACCTTGACCACCTACCGCTCGGCCGCCGGCTGCGGTATCCGGCTGGATGCGGGCAATGCCTTCACCGGCGCCAAGATCACCCCGCATTACGACTCGCTGCTGGTCAAGGTCAGTTCCTGGGGCCTGACCTTCGAGGCCGCAGCCCATATCATTAACCGCGCCTTGCAGGAGTTCCGGGTACGTGGTGTCAAGACCAACATCGGCTTCCTGGAAAATGTTGTGACCCATCCGGTCTTCCTGAAGGGGAATTGCGACACCTCCTTTATCGAAAAGCATCAAGAGCTGCTCCACTTCCGCGAGAAGAAGGATCGCGCCAGCAAAGTGCTTTCCTTCCTGGGCGAGGTGATCGTCAACGGCTCCCCCGGCACCCCCCGTTCACTCAAGTCGGCTGAGCTGATTGAGGCCCGCCTGCCGGATGTCGATACGACCCGTCCGCGTCCCGCCGGCAGCAAGGACCTGTTCATGCAACTGGGGGCCGAAGGGCTGGCCAAGTGGGTTTTGGAACAGAAGCGGTTGCTGATCACCGATACCACCATGCGCGATGCCCACCAGTCCAATCTGGCTACCCGTGTCCGCAGTTACGATATCCTCAAGATCGCCGAACCGACCTCCTACCTGGGAGCCGATCTCTTCTCGTTGGAATGCTGGGGCGGCGCGACCTTCGATGTCTCCATGCGTTTTCTCCGTGAAGACCCCTGGCAGCGCCTGCACAAACTGTCCGAGGCCGTGCCCAACATCCTGTTCCAGATGCTGTTGCGCGGCTCCAATGCCGTCGGCTACACCAACTATCCGGACAACGTGGTCGAGATGTTCGTGGAAGAGGCCGCCAATTCCGGTGTCGATATCTTCCGGATCTTCGATTCGCTCAATTGGACCACCGGCATGAAGGTGGCCATGGAAGCGGTCAGGAAGAGCGGCAAGATCTGTGAGGCGGCCATCTGCTACACCGGTGATATCACCGATCCCAAGCGGGACAAGTATCCGCTGGAATACTATGTCAATATGGCCAAAGAGTTGGAAAAGATGGGCGCACACTTCCTGGCCATCAAGGATATGGCCGGCCTGCTCAAGCCGCTGGCGGCCTACAAGCTGGTCAAGGCGCTCAAGGAAAATATCGGCATTCCGGTCCACCTGCACACCCACGACACCTCCAGTAACGGTTCGGCCATGTTGCTCAAGGCCAGCGAGGCCGGAGTGGATATCGTCGATGCGGCCCTGTCGTCCCTGTCAGGCCTGACCGCCCAACCCAACCTGAATGCCCTGGTGGCCTCTCTGGAAGGGAGCGAGCGCGATCCGCTGGTTAATGCCCCTGGCCTGCAGAAGCTGGCCAACTACTGGGAAACGGTGCGCGACTATTACGCCCCCTTTGAATCCGGTCTGAAGAGCGGCACAGCCGAAGTCTACCACCATGAGATCCCGGGCGGCCAATACTCCAACTTCAAGCCGCAGGTGGCCGGTCTGGGCCTGATAGAGCGCTGGGACGAGTGCAAGGAGATGTTCCACAAGGTCAACATGCTGTTCGGCGACATCGTCAAGGTTACGCCATCTTCCAAGGTGGTCGGCGACATGGCCATGTTTCTGGTGAAAAACAATCTGGAGCCGGAAGATATCTTCACTACTAAGGAGGATCTGGCCTTTCCGGAATCGGTGGTCGGCATGTTCAAGGGGATGCTCGGTCAACCCTATCAGGGCTGGCCGCAGGAGTTGCAGAAGATCATTCTCAAGGGAGAGCTACCCATTAGCTGTCGCCCGGGCGAACTGCTGGAGCCGGTGGATTTTGAAGAGGAGAAACTGAAGCTGGAGGAAAAACTGGGTCACAGGATTGACGACAAGGCGCTGATTTCTGCCATCCTGTATCCTAATGTGTAT
>JAJXYO010000063.1 GCA_021780495.1 Deltaproteobacteria bacterium | reverse complement strand
GTACTAATTTAGTCGAAAATGCAGCCAGCGTAGTTAAGGAGCTTTTATGAAGAGATCATCTGCCGTAATTTGGGCTTTAGCGCTCTTTGCCATTATGTCACCGATAGTTGCGGGTGCTACTACTCAAGACCCGAGTCATTTTGGTCTTGCTGTCGGTATTAACTGTCAGACGTGCCATCAGGATAACCGTACGCTCGGCGCTACCAAAGGGACGGTAGGCGTGCCTATCATACGAACTTCGCCAGCTGTTTATAACAACATCTGCCAGAGCTGTCATCGAACCGGTGATGGTTTTGCCAAGAACAAACCAATGGCGTTGGTGGATACATCAGCAATCTTTGGAAATCATTCGACAGCAAACTTCGGCAATCTGCGACAGACCTCTCACCGTTGGGATGGATCCGACACAAATCCGGCAGCCGGTGCGCAACCTCCGATTCAGGCTGCTATGACTACTAATACTAACGGTACAGGCAATCTGCGCGGTCGCTCGGGTTATCAACTTGCTTGTGTGCGTTGTCATGCCCCTCATCTTGCGAATGCGCCTGGCGCCATGCTTCGTATGCCCATTGACGAGGGTCAGATGTGCGTTGACTGCCATCGCTCACGTGATACCTCTAACACAACGCAAAATCCGGATCCACTCAAGGCCGGCAGCCACCTTGTTAATATAAATTACGATCAACAAGTGGCGGCATCGAACGGATCTCTTAAGGCCGTTATTGATAACGCAAACCCTGCGAACAACACGTCCAATTTACGTAACTATCTTTCACCGTCTGGTAACATTATCTGTACGACCTGTCACGGTGTTCACTACACTGATTCGCGCAGTTCAACCTTCGATGGAGCCTCAACAGCCAAGGGCAAGGGCAATTATACCAACCTGAGCACAGGTGATGGTTATCAGTTACGCACAGATCGTCGTGGCGCTAAGGTTCCTTTTGGCACACCAGATAAACTCAACATTTGCACTAACTGTCATGCCGGCAAGCTAAGTCATAATGCCAAAGGCCAGGATATTCAGTGTCTGGATTGTCATGCTGCTCATGTCGATTATGATGCGACAAACTCAGCGACCATCAATCCCTTGAATCTCAAGAACATAGATCTGATCCGTCGTAATGTTAAAAACGGCACAGCGGATAGCAAAATCTATTTCCGCTATACCGGTAGCCGGCGAGAATATAAAAATGATTCCGGTACCGGTGTCTGCCAGGGGTGTCACGCCGTTCCGCCCGCTGGTGGCAAATACCCGAAAGAACATGATAGTAACAATGCCAGTGATTGTAATAAATGTCACTATCACGGGAGCTCGGCAGGATCGTTTTCCGGAGCTTGCGGTATGTGTCATCCCACCACGGGTGGTTTGGCTACATCGGTAGTTACCAATGCCACAGCTGGCGCCGTTGGAGCGCATGATGCACACGTTATAAACGGCCTTAAAATGGAATGCAGTACGTGTCATGACGGTTTTTCCGGCCGTGCAATGCCTAACCAGACCATAGACATTAACTTTGCAATCAATGGTGTTAATGTACCTAACTTTACGAACGTATTGAATTCCGGAACGTATATCAATACAGCTGCACTATCTAATGGCTACACTTTTGCCGGTACCGGTGTCGGCACTAACGGCACTAGTCAAACCTGCAGTGCAATTTATTGCCACGGGGCAACTTTGACTGGCGGAACGAATACAACACCTTCATGGGTTGGCGGATCTGCTCAGGTCTATTGCGGATCCTGTCATGGCGCAACAGCCGCACAGCCACCTACTACCGGTAGTCATGGCCGTCATGCCGGTGCTGCTGCCGGCCAGTTGCAAATTCCTTGCGCTTCCTGTCATGGGCCGCACACCGATAATAGTCATGTCATTGGTAATGTAAAATGGAATATGACTGGCATTAATGGCCAGTACAAAACTCCGACAGGTCTTTTCTACACAGTTAGTGGATCAACCGGTCGTCTTGCGCCAAGTGCACGTTACGGCACCTGTAATAATGTGATTTGCCACAGTAACGCTAATCCGAATGGTTCTGGTCTGGTGTACAGGACGCCAACGTGGGGTGGAACTGTTGCGTGTGGAAGTTGTCATGATGACATGTCCTCAACGCCCTCTGGTTCTCCCAACGGTGGACATTACAAGCATGCCAGCACGGCCAATGCTAACGGCCCGGCCTTTGACTGCTCTGTCTGTCATACCGGTTATACGGCCACCAGCACCGCTTCGGCAACCCATGCTAATCAAAGTGTAGATTTGAACGGCACAATCACAGGTTATTCTAAGGCCTCTCCAATGCCGATGGGTGGCGCGTGGGGTACCTGTTCGACCAACCAATGCCATGGACAGGCTACCGGTCTGGTTTGGAATAACGGCTCTATTTGGCAAACCGGTGGTGATCATTGTACTACCTGTCACAGTAGTTCAACTCCAGGTGCCGTGACTGCTGGCACACCGTTCTACTCAACCGGATTCCCGTCCAAGCAGACTTCAAACCTCAATGCAAAAGTCGGTGCGCATACGCTGCATCTGACGACTACAAATATTATGGGCGCTTCTCTGGTCTGTGCCGATTGTCACGGCAGCGTTGCATTGCGAGATGCCACTCACATGAATGGCACGACTAATTTCAATTTCAGCGCATTGGCTAAAACCGGTGGACTTACACCGTCGTATAGTGGTGGAGTTTGCTCAAACGTGTACTGCCATGGTGCTTCAATGCCTTATGGTGATACTACCGGCACGCATCGGGCACCAACCTGGAACGTTCCCTTTATGACCGGAACGCCAGCGGATTGTGGCACCTGCCATGGCTTCCCGCCTGCAGGTAATCATCCTGCTTTTGCCACCCCTGCAACCTTCGCAGCTGCCGCAGCAATATGTAAAGATTGCCATACGAATGTCAATCCGCTGGGAACCTCGTACGATACGATGTTTATCGATAAATCATTGCATATTAACGGGACGGTAGAAGTGTTAAGCAAATGCAATGGTTGTCACGGTTATCCACCATCCAGGAAAGGCTTTGTCGGATTTAAAGGTAACTGGTCGGGTGCGCGCCAGGAGAACTATTCCGGCGGCGGTGGATCCCACACGATCGCTGGACATCTTGCTGCAACGATAAGCCCTGCTGACGGCTGGGTGAATTGCTCCAAGTGCCATAATCAGGCCGACCATAATATGGGCGCTGCATTTACGACGGTGAAGGTGTCGATAAATCCGGCGGTCCGCTTTGACAATGGTAGAAAACCGGTTAACATTTCCTACGCTCAGAATGGGACAACAGCACCGCTTGCCGGCACCTGTGCCAACGTTGCCTGCCACTTCCAGAAGACTCCCAAGTGGTAACTCTGTAATTGGTTAGTCCTTCGAGAAGCAGGAATCTCGGAGGACTAACCATGATTCTGATCATAGCAATTGAGATAAAAAAAGGGGGCTTACATGTTGATCATGTAAGCTCCCTTAAGTTTTTAAGCCAGCAGGTTTTGATTGATCAGACAGAAATCAAAAAGTGTTGAGCGATGGCCTCAGTCAAAGCACCAAGAGTATATTCCGCAGGCTCGATATCGACCTTAAGCCCTAGATCCCGGCAGGATTTGGAGGTAATCGGCCCGATGGATGCTACCGTTACCCCTTTCAACATATCCGTTAGCAGGTCGATACCAAGAAGATGGGACAGGTTGCGGACGGTTGAGGAGGACGTGAAGGTGATACAATCGACACAACGCTTTTCCAATGCAAACAGGGCTTCGGGACAGAGGCGGTCAGGCAGGACATTGCGGTAGGCTATCGGTGACATAACATGAGCTCCCATCACTTCCAGTTGCTGCGGGATGAGGTCGCGCGCCTTGTCGGCACGAGGATACAGCACTGTCTGACCGTTGATACCTAGCCGGGCAAATTCGGCCACTACGCCCTCAGCTTTGTAGTCAGCTGGAATCAGGTCGGGACGGATGCCATACGTTCTGATGACCTCAGCTGTTTTAGGACCAACTGCGCAGACCTTGCAACCGCCCAGCGCCCGACTGTCGAGCTGGAGTGCGTTCAAGCGCTCAAAAAAGAAGCGCACTGCGTTGCCTGAGGTCAACACAAGCCAATCGTAGCGAGACATGTCAGTCAGGGCAACATCCAGCTCTGACCAGCTGTCAGGTTCTATCAGCTTTATGGTTGGGCATTCCAGGACAGTGGCGCCACGGGCTTCCAGCATGGCTGAAAATTCTCCCGCCTGTTCCGCTGCCCGGGTAACGATTATCTTGCGGCCGGAAAGTGGTCGGTTATCGAACCATCTCAGCTGGTCGCGCAGACCGACGACCTCCCCGACAATAGTTACTGCTGGTGGCTTAAAACCAATTGCCTCCGCCTTGTCTGCAATATCGACGATTGTTCCGGTCAATACCTGTTGCCCGGAGGTGGTTGCCCATCTGACAAGAGCAACCGGTGTGTGAGGACTTCTACCGTTATCAGCCAATCTCTGCATATTACGACGCAGGGTCGTGATGCCCATGTAGAAGACAATCGTGCCGCTACCCAGGGCCAGGTGTTGCCAGTCGATGGTTGACTCGTCCTTGTCCTTGCCCTCCTGGCCGGTTACAAATGCAACAGAGGCGGTAAAATCACGATGGGTCAGGGGGATGCCGGCGTAGGCTGAAGCTCCAACGGCAGCGGTCACACCAGGAACGATCTCAAACGGTATCCCGGCCGCACACAATGCTTCACACTCCTCGCCACCTCGACCGAATACAAACGGGTCACCGCCCTTGAGCCGGACGACAACCTTGCCTTCAAGGCCTTTAGACACGAGCAGACGGTTGATTTCATCCTGATCCTGGTTGTGCCTGCCGCCAATTTTACCGGCATAGATCCGTTCGGCAGTCGCTGGCGCGTGATTGAGAAGCTGTTCATTTGCCAGGTAATCATAGACGACAACCTCTGCCCGCTTCAGGCATTCGACCCCACGCAGTGTTATGAGGCCCGGAGCGCCTGGTCCGGCGCCGACCAGGTATATTATGCCCCTAGGCATTGATTTCCCGCTGGTATACTTCTTCCAGGATTGCTTTGCCGCCTTCAGCCAACAATTGATCGGCAAGCTGAATACCCAGCTTTTCGCAATCTTCCATTGCACCGCTTGTTTCACCCCGGACGGAACGACTTCCGTCAACCGCTGCAATAAATCCAACCAGCCTCAGTTGACCGTTTGTCACAGTGCCATGGGCTGCAATCGGAACCTGGCATCCGCCTTCGCAACGCTTCAACAACGCACGTTCGGCGCGTACGGCATAACTGGTCTGGGGATGATTAAAAAATGCGATTGTCTCAGTAATAATCGGGTCGGACAGGCGACATTCAATCCCTAATGCTCCCTGGCCGATGGCTGGAATAGAGAGATCAACATCCAAATATTCGGCAACCTTATCAGTGAACCCGAGTCGCTTCAAACCAGCAGCGGCCAGGATAACGGCGTCAAGATTGTCTTCTTCCAGTTTACGGATGCGTGTTTCTACATTGCCACGGATAATACACATTTCCAAGTCTGGACGTACCCTGAGTAATTGGGCCTGGCGGCGCAGGGCCGAGGTGCCAATGCGGGCACCTTGTGGCAGGTCAGCGAACTTTACGTTGCGGGAAATAACGGCGTCGCGCGGATCTTCGCGCTCGGTTATGCAGTGCAGCCCCAAGCCTTCAGGGAAATCGGTCGGCACATCCTTCATGCTATGAACCGCGATATCAATCTCGCCCCGCAACATAGCCTCTTCAATCTCCTTGACAAACAGTCCTTTGCCGCCAACCTGTGCCAGCGGTACATCGAGGATCTTATCGCCAATGGTTTTAATCTTAGTCAAGCTAACTTCCATGCCGGGATATCTCTTCTCCAGTTCGGATTTAACCCAATTTGCCTGCCAGAGGGCCAACTGACTGGCGCGAGTACCGATGCGAAGTTGTTTGGGTGCCATAAAAGTCTCCATTTCAGTTCAATGTGTTCAACAGGATCGAAGTAACAGAATAAAGCTGCCTACACAATAACCGGCAAGCGCTCTATAAGAGAAATATCCTCCGGGGTCACACAAGCGCGATAAGCGAATGCTTCGACACCATGTGCTACCGCCAATCGCAACAGGCGGCCATACTCAGGATCGATACTGTCCGCAGGAGACACGCCGCTACCATCGCCTCGTTGGACAGTAAAAAAAATCACACCGCGATCGCCTTCCTGTACAACTCTCATCAACTCGTTGAGGTGCTTCTGGCCACGGGTAGTGACAGCATCCGGAAACAGCGCTTGGCCATTTTCAACCATGGTAACGTTTTTGACCTCGACAAAACATCGCCCTGTCGGACCGTCCAGCAGTAGATCGATGCGGCTGTGCTCACCGTAAGGTACTTCTGATCGGATGGATGCGTACCCCTGCAGTTCCGACACACTGCCGTTCCTGATGCCTTCATGAACAAGTTGGTTAGGCCGCGCGGTGTTGATGCCGACCCAAAAACCGTTGACCTGGACCAGTTCCCACGTAAAGGGATATTTCCGGCCCGGATTGGAGCTGCAGGATAGAAACACATGGCTGCCAGGAGCCGCACATCCTTTCATGCTACCGGAATTAGGACAATGTACGGTAACAACAGTGCCATTCTCCAGTTCGACATCAGCCAGAAAGCGCTTATAACGTTTAATCAGGATCCCGGGGATGAGGTGGGGAAGTTTCAATCCTCCTCCAGCTCCAGCTCCTCTTTCTCCTCTGGTGCAGCTTCCAGTGCAAACATTTGGCGCAACGCATCCACGTAAAGGTCAACTCGGCCACCCTGGCCAGCCTGTTTGAGAACGGTGGTGGGGGTGTGCAATAGCTTGTTCATTATGGCCATGGTCAGGGCCTCAAGACGCTTCTCTGCATCGGGTGGCAGGTCTTTCCACGCGCTGAAGGTCTTGTCAAGTTCGGTCCGTCTGATTTCATCAAATCTGTTTCGCAGAGCGACAATGGTCGGGGTAACCTCTAGTGAGGAAAGCCATTTGTAGAACTGACCGATCTCCTGATCGATAATTTCTTCAGCTTTTTCAGCCTCCAGACTGCGCTGCGCCAGATTGGCCTGTACGATCTCCTGAAGGTCGTCTACGGTGAAAAGGTAGGCGTTTTCTATGTCGTCCACCTTTTGGTCAATATCGCGTGGTACTGCGATGTCGATGAAAAACATAGGTCTAAATTTACGGCGTTTGATAACTTCTTCTACTTCCTTCGGGCCGATGATGATATGGGGAGCGCCGGTTGATGAAAGAACAATATCAGCGCGGTGCAGATGTTGGAACAACTCTTCGAAACGTATCGACTCTCCGCCGAATTCATCCGCCAGACGCTCCGCGCGTTCGAAGGTACGGTTTGTTACCATCACGCCTTTCGCACCGCTGTTGAGAAAGTGCTTGGCTGCCAATTCGCACATTTCACCGGCTCCAACCAGCATGACGGTTTTATCGGTTAACTCCCCAAGGATTTTCTTCGCAAGTTCAACAGCAGCGAAAGCAACCGATACGGCTGAAGACGCAATCTTTGTTTCAGTACGCACACGCTTGGCGACGGAAAAAGCTTTATGGAGAAAGCGGTTGAGTATGATGCCGGATGATTTATACTCGGCAGCATAGCCATAGGACGTTTTGATCTGACCGAGTATCTGAGGCTCGCCCACAATCATGGAATCGAGGCTTGAGGCAACTCTGAAAACGTGGCGGATAGCTGCCTCGGAATGATAGCTGTACAGATACGGTTCAAGCGTTTCCAAGGGTATACAGTGGTGATCTGCCATGAATCGTTTGATGCGGGAGATGCCGCCGGCAATGTCACGGGTGGTGGCGTAAATTTCCACCCGGTTGCAGGTTGAAACGATCACGCCTTCAACAATATCGTCCAAAGCTATCAGATCGTGCAATGGCTTCTCGATCAGACTGGGTGAAAAGGCAACCTTTTCACGGATCTCAACTGTTGCGGTCCTGTGGGAGAGACCAATCACGATGATATTCATATGTATAAAGTTTCCATGATGGTCATGTTTTCCGCCTGTATGATCATTACCAGGTAATGCTGTGTTTCATGCCGAGAAAGGTGATCAGGAGGACGATGAAGCCGACGATTGAAAGAATCGCTGCACGTTTGCCCCTCCAGCCGATGGTCAGCCGACCGTGCAATAATGCAGCATAAATAAACCAGGTAACCAGTGACCAGGTCTGTTTGGGATCCCATACCCAGTAGCTTCCAACAGCTTGTTCAGACCAGATGGCACCAGAAATAATTGCAACTGTCAGCAAGGGAAACCCAACGGCAAGACAACGGTAACTGATTTCATCAAGAGTTTCCAGCGGTGGAAGTTTCTGAAACAATGCGCCAAAATGCTTCGTTTTGACGAAATGCCGCTGGATCAGGTAGATCACGGCAACTCCGAAGGCAATCGTAAAAGCAGCGTAGCTGATAAATGCCAATGAAGCATGGATCCAGAACCAGTTGCTTTGCAAAATTGGATGAAGCTGGCGTACCTCACCATGCAGTGCGCTGGAAACACCCAGCATTATCAGGGCTAAGGGTGAAATAAATGAGCCGAGTGTGGCGACCTTGTATCGTCGTTCAAAGAGTAGGAAAGCTCCGACGATCATTAGGCTGAAAAACGAGAGTGATTCCTGAAGATTGGTCAGTGGCAGGTGCTGTGCCTGGCTGGCCAGATGAACAGTGGAAAGGATGTGTGCAATGAACCCGGTCGTCAACAATCGGCGGGCCCACAGGGTTAGCGTGGAGGACGTGCGCAACAGACAAGCAAGATAGGCTGCGGACGCACAGCAGTACAGGCCAAGTGTTAAAGAGAAAAAAAGGTGCGTCATGGCACACGATCCTTATGTTTGACAGTCCCGTTGATCAACTCCCGGGCGTGGGAGCGTAAAACCTGACTATTGTAAGTGCTGGGGTTGCTTCCCGTCAACAGCTTTTCACGTTCCGTAGAGAGAGTTTCCAGCATAGTGCCATATTCGTCACCAATAACCTCGGCAAGATAGTCCCTGATTTCTGCTGCAAATCCTGGACACCTGCCGCTGGTGGATATGCTGATTTCAAGGTTGCCCCGTCGTAGTACAGCGGGAAACGAACAGTTTCCGCATTCAGGTGCATCCGTTACCGTCACCAGTATGCCTCTTTGGCGGGCATCGGCAGCAATTTTGCAATTGGTTTGAGGGTCGCTGGTGGCAGCCACTACCAGAAAGATATCCGCAAGATCGCTGGCGTGGTAGCATTCGTTTTTTACCTTGATGGCTCCGCTTACCATCAACGTAGTGATCTCAGGCGTTATCTCCGGTGCGACAACGCTCACGGTTGAGCCGGCATCCAACAGCGACAGGATCTTGCGGCAGGCTACCATCCCACCGCCGACAACCAGGATATTCATGCCACGTACATCGATATTCAAGGGCAGATGTGGCACTCAAAACTCCTCCATCAGACTTGATTGAGAAGCCACTATACTCCTATGTTGGTGGCATTTCAACTAAAGGGCGCACAGCCGAGTTTGCTCTTGATTTTTTCATCGCCTGGTATATCATTCAAAAAAAGTTCATTTTTCCAAAAGGAGATTTACGTATGGCCAGCGAAAATGTAATGGCATTTACTGATGCCAATTTTGAACGAGAGGTGCTTCAGTCTGAAATTCCCGTCCTCGTTGACTTCTGGGCCACGTGGTGTGCCCCCTGCAAGGCTATCGCGCCATTGGTCGATGCCGTGTCCGATGAATATGTCGGTAAGGTTAAGGTCGGTAAGGTTAATGTAGATGAGAATCAGGCCACTCCTGCTAAATTCAATGTGCGTGGCATCCCTACCCTGATCCTGTTCAAGGGGGGGCTGGTTGTTGAGCAGATCGTCGGTGCCGTGCCTAAATCACAGCTTGATGCCATGATTGCAAAGGCACTCTGAGCGGTATGAAGCGTTATTCTCAGGCCAATAATTTCAGGGTAAGTATGTCGGGAAGCTTATCTCCTGCCGGAAAAGAGCAGCGTATAAATTATAACATACTGACGAACTGTCTGGTATTGGCGGTTTTGGTGACGATCGTCGCGCTCACGCCGCTCAGCCTGTATGCCGCGCCGCGTGAGGGGCAGCCGACACCGGATTTCAAGGTTATTACTACATCAGGGCAACCGGTTTCCCTGGATAATTACCGCGGGTATGTTCTGGTGATGGATTTCTTTGCGACATGGTGTCAGCCCTGTCGTGAATCGATTCCTCACCTTATTGAAATGAACCGTAAATACGGTAAACAGGGTCTGCAGGTGCTTGGCATGAGCGCTGATGAGGATGGTGAGCGGATTGTAAAGGATTTTGCCAATGCGCACCACATTTCCTATCCGGTAGCGCTGGCAGGAGAGTCAGCACTTACCGACTTCGGTGTCCGTTCGGTGCCGGTAATGTTTATTATAGATAAGAAGGGCAGGGTCGCTGGGGTATTCAGGGGATTTACCGATGAGATGGCTCGCACTACGGAACAACTTATCAAAAAACTTCTGGCGGAGAAATAAGGACCTCACCCGGATATTGCGGGTAATAGACTGCTATCAAGCATAATCCACAGGCCGGCGCCGTTACGCCGGCTTGTTTTCTGTCGCCGTCCTGCAACAACTGCTGTACGTATTCCGGTTCAAACCTCCCCCGCCCGATATCCACGAGTGTTCCGGTCATTACCCTCACCATGTTTTTCAGGAACCCTCCTCCTACAACGTCGATGATGATACTATCACCTTCAAGGGTTATCTCGACGGAATCGATACGTCGTACTGTTGTTTTGGCAGAACAGTTTGAGGCACGAAAAGCGGCAAAATTGTGATAACCAACAAATAGGACAGCGGCTTTTTGCATGGCTTCCACGTCCAGATTTTCTCGGATGTGCCAGGCGTGGAAACGCCTCAGGGGTGAACGTATCGCTGATGCCAGTATCGTATAGCGGTAATGTTTGGCTAGGGCATCGCTGATCGGCTTGAAGCCGTTTGGAACCTCAATGGCATTGATGATGGCAATGTCGGCAGGCAGGAAGCGGTTGGTTCCTTCCACAAAGGCTTTTAGAGGCAGGTTGGCAGATGTCTTGAACGCTGCTGCCATTCCGCTGGCGTGAACTCCGGCATCCGTTCGTCCGGAGGAGCGCAGTTCGGTCTTCTGGCCAAGTAACTGACAGAGTGCCTCCTCGATCACTTGTTGCACGGCCAGCCCGTTAGGCTGCCTCTGCCAGCCTGAATAGGCGGTGCCGTCATATTCGATGGTCAGCCGGATTGTTCTCATGGGCTATGGTGTACCTGGTGTCACAGACAGGAGGGAGAGCCGTTTCAGATCTGTTATGTCGAAGCTGTACGCTTGACGGCAGAATTCGCAGGTGACTTCAGCCCCGCCATCTTTATCAATCATGTCTTGAAGCTCTTGAGAATCAAACGATAGTAGTGCTCGTTCTACCTTTTCCCGACTGCAACCGCAGCGGAAAAAGAGATCATGTGTTTCCAGCAGGGTATAAGGAATGTCGCCGAATATCTGATCCAGCAATGTCTCAGCACCTCCCGCCTGTAATATGTCGGCCAGAGGCGGAAGCGTTGCGATAGTGGCCAAGATCGCCTCAATCTCGTGGTTGTCGGCTTTTGGGAGCGCTTGCACCAGAAATCCGCCGCAGGTAGCAATGTGGCCATCGGGGTCGAGTGTTACCCCCAGCCCAATGGCTGAGGGGACTTGCTCCGAGTCGGCCAGATAGTAGGCCAGATCATCACCAATTTCGCTGCTGCGGAGTTGGACCATGCCATGGTAGGGTTCCCCGCCCATGCCGATGTCTTTCGTTACCGTCAGAAAACCGGCCCGTCCGAGCACGCCCGGCACATTCCAGCGTCCATCAAGCGGCTCAGCCTCGGCAGACGGATTGCCTATACAGCCTCGCACAGCACCATCGGCATCCGCCTCGATAATCATCTTCTGCATGGGGCCGTTGCCTTCAAATTTCATGGCAATTCTTTGACCGGTCTTGAGTAGTGCACCCATGAGAGCGCCACCGGCCAACCCCCGCCCAAGGGCGATGCTTACTGTTGAAGAGGCCTGTTGCAGGGTACAAATCTCGCGGGCCAGATCGTTCGCGCCACAGGTCAGGATGCGGATGCCGCCTGCAGAACTCAAGGCGCGGACAATATGATCATTCATGATGCGCTCCCCTGTGGCGTAACGTCAGCCTGCGAGAAGATGTGAAGCGTACGATAGGGCGCATAAGCCGGGAAACTTCTCACGGCCGGGCCTTTTCGCAGTTTTCCACGAACCAGCGATAGGCGGCGCGTACACCTTCATCAAAATCAATGTGATGCCGCCATCCCAACGTGTGCAGGCGCGAGGAGTCGGCCAGTTTACGCATGGTGCCGTCAGGCTTCGAGGTGTCAAAAATGATCTCTCCTTTGAAGCCGACGATACCCTTCACCACCCTGGCCAGGTCGGCAATGCTGATCTCCTGTCCGGATCCGACATTAATCAAGGCCGGTGCCGGGGGGGATGTCAGAAGTGAGGAATAGGAATCCTCGGGCTGGTTCATCAGGAAGAGCGCGGCGTCGGCCAAATCATCAACGTGCATGAACTCGCGCAGGGGGGAACCCGTACCCCAGACTGTGACCGTCGCTGCCCCGGATTTTTTTGCCTCGTGAAATTTTCGGATCAGGGCCGGTAAGACGTGAGACCCGGTGAGGTCAAAATTATCGTTGGGGCCATAGAGATTGTTGGGCATGGCGGCAAGGAATTGAGTGCCGTATTGCTCATTGTAAGAACGGCACATGGCAATGCCGGCAATCTTGGCTATGGCGTAGGCGTCATTGGTCGGTTCCAGGGCTCCGGTCAGAAGATACTCTTCTTTTATCGGCTGCGGTGACAGCTTGGGATAGATGCAGGTGCTGCCCAGAAACAGCAAGCGTTTGACGCCAGCTGTGTAGGCGCTGTGTATGACATTGGTCTGGATCATCAGGTTGTCGTAAATAAACTCGCCTTTACGGGTGCTGTTGGCGATGATGCCACCCACTCTGGCAGCGGCGAGGAACACGTAAGCGGGCTGGCTGTCGGCAAAGTATTGTCGGACCGCCGCCTGGTTGCGAAGGTCCAGCTCTGCAGAGCTGCATGTCAGCAGATTTGTGTAGCCTTCGGTCTGCAGTCTGCGAACCAGAGCTGATCCGACCATTCCCCGGTGCCCCGCCACGAAAACAGGGGCGCCAAAAGGCATTACAGGCTGAATCGGTGATGTTGCGAGATCATTGGGCATTGCTGTTGGGTCCTTGTGGGTGGAGTGGCTGGTCGCCTGGACCAACTGGTCCAAGATCTTAATTCTCTATGGCAACCGGCAGTTCGTAACCATGTTTCCTGAGAAGAGCATGACGTTGGGCAACATGCAGGTCCTGAGCCACCATTTCGGCACACATTTCCTGAGCCGTGATTTCGGGGGTCCATCCCAGCTTGGCCTTGGCCTTGGCAGGGTCGCCCAGCAGGGTATCCACTTCGGCAGGCCTGAAATAGCGAGGGTCGATCCGGACGATGGTGTCACCGGGTTTGAGCGCTGGCGACTTGTCCCCTTGAATCTGTTCGACAACAGCCCGCTCGTCTACGCCCTGTCCTTCGAATCTCAGGCTGATGCCCAGCTCTGCCGCTGACCAGTGAATGAACTGGCGAACGGTATATTGGAGGCCGGTGGCAATTACGAAGTCTTCGGCCTGCTGCTGCTGCAGCATCATCCACTGCATCCTGACGTAGTCCTTGGCGTGTCCCCAGTCGCGTAACGAGTCTATGTTGCCCATGTAGAGACATTGTTCAAGGCCTTGCGCAATATTGGCCAGGCCGCGGGTGATCTTGCGGGTAACAAACGTCTCACCCCGGCGCGGGGACTCGTGGTTGAAGAGGATGCCGTTGCAGGCATAGATGCCGTAGGCTTCCCGGTAGTTGACCGTAATCCAGTAGGCGTAGAGTTTGGCCACTGCATAGGGGGAACGCGGATAGAAAGGGGTCGTTTCCTTCTGGGGCGTTTCCTGCACCAGGCCGTAAAGCTCGGAACTGGAGGCTTGATAGAAGCGGGTTTTTTTCTCCAGCCCCAGCAAGCGGATCGCTTCCAGAAGGCGCAAAGCCCCCAATCCATCAGCATCGGCAGTGTATTCCGGGGCTTCGAAGCTGACGGCTACATGGGATTGGGCGCCCAGGTTGTAGATTTCATCCGGCTGCACCTGCTGCACGATACGGGTAAGGTTGGAGGCGTCGGTCAGGTCGCCATAGTGCAGTATAAAATGTTTGTTTTCAACATGTGGGTCCTGATAGATATGATCCACTCGTTGGGTATTGAGTGACGAGGCACGGCGTTTGATGCCGTGCACCTCGTAACCTTTTGACAGCAGAAGTTCAGCCAGATAGGAACCATCTTGTCCGGTAATGCCGGTTATCAAAGCTTTTTTCATATATTTGCTCCTCTACGGTTGTGTCGTTGATGAAGTGAACGGAACTGATATGCCATAAAAGGGGAATGCATTGTAATCAAGGGTGATAATGACTTCGATACCAATCAACGAAGCTCTTGAGGCCTTCCTGTATCGGTGTAGCAGGTCTGAACCCGACATCCCGCATCAGATCTTCCACGTCGGCGCAGGTGATCAGTACCTCGCCGGCTTGGATGGGCAGCATGTTTTTGCGGGCTTTCTTTCCCAGGCAATCTTCCAGCACTTCAATAAAATGGCCCAGTTCAACCGGCTGATTGTTGCCGATATTATACAGGCGATAGGGTGCGTTGCTGGAGGCCGGGTCAGGGTTGGTCGCATCCCAGGCGGGATCGGGCCGGGGAATGCGCCCCATGACCCGTTCGATCCCTTCTATAATATCATCGATATAGGTGAAGTCGCGCTGCATCCGGCCGTGGTTGAATACATCAATCGGTCGCCCCTCCAAAATGGCCTTGGTAAAGGAAAAGTAGGCCATGTCCGGGCGACCCCAGGGGCCATACACGGTAAAAAAACGCAGGCCGGTGACCGGTAGTCCGAAGAGATGGGCATAGGTGTGGGCCATCATTTCATTGGATTTCTTGGTGGCAGCATACAGTGAGACCGGGTGGTCAACGGAGTGATGAACCGAGAATGGCACCTTGGCGTTGGCGCCGTAGACCGAACTGGAGGACGCATAGACCAGGTGTTTGACAGCATTGTGACGACATCCTTCCAACACGTTCATAAAGCCGGTGATATTACTGTCGATGTAGGCGTTGGGGTTCTGCAGCGAATAACGCACACCGGCCTGGGCCGCCAGATTGGCCACCATGTCAAAACACTCGGCGGCAAACAGCTTTTCGACAGTCGTGCGATCTTCCAGTGAGGTTTTCACAAAACGAAATCCTGGGAATACCGCCAGCCGCTGCAGACGGGCTTCTTTGAGAGCCACGTCATAGTAGTCATTCAGGTTGTCCAGGCCGATTACCTGATCACCGCGCTCCAGCAAACGCTGAGCCAGGTGAAAGCCGATGAATCCTGCCGCTCCCGTCACCAGAATCTTCATACGTTTTTCCTGTCCAGGCTCCGGTACTGGATTGCCTCGGCAATATGTTGTTCGTGGATGTTGTCCGAGGCGTCGAGGTCGGCAATGGTACGGGCAACCTTGAGGATGCGGTTATAGGTGCGCGCCGAGAACCCCAAACGGTCGGTGACCAGTTCCAACATGCGGTTTCCGTTGGCATCCAGTTCGCAATACCTCTTGATGAAGCGTGGCGTCATCTGGGCATTACAGTGGATTTTGGTGCCGTTATAACGTTCCAGTTGCAATTCCCGCGACCGTTCCACCCGCCGGGCAATGTTGGCGGAGCTTTCTGCTTCGCTACGGTCGGCCAGGTCACGGTATTTGACGGCAGGTACTTCGATGTGGATATCGATGCGATCCAGCAGTGGTCCGGAGATGCGGGAGCGGTAGCGCTGAATGGCGATAGGGGTGCAGCTGCAGGGATGAATCGGATCGGACAGGTAGCCGCAGGGGCAGGGGTGTGTTAACCTTTCTCTACGATTCTTATATAAAACGGCACTCGTTCTCAATCGAAATTCCCCTCGAAAAACAACCACTCCCCGGCTATCCCGCCAATCCCGTGACCATC
>JAJXYO010000002.1 GCA_021780495.1 Deltaproteobacteria bacterium | reverse complement strand
CAAAGCGTCACCTCTCTGTCTTAATAGTTTTGTTGGGGAATAAAACTATCTTAACACAGTTTGTGGCGCTTTTATATTAATAATAACAATATGTTATGCTATTTTTCGCTCTGCGAAAGTTGAGTTACGACGCTATCTTTGCGTTGTTGCGGTAGAAATAATTTCGTGAGCAATGCCTTTTCGTTCATCGGGACCGATAAAAGATCACTTCAGCACCGCACGCATCCTGCTTATCGTGGCTCCGCCGCTGAAACGGCACGCACGGCCTCTCTCGACCGCCTTGTGATATCATTATAGGCCACTTGGTATCTTTTTGTCTGCACATTGCTGTAGCAGCGCCAGGCGGGAGACAGCATTTCATTTTTGTTATTTACCATGGGGCCCAGCGTTGTCCGGCAACATTTTTTTGAGAGTTTTTTGGGTCGTAGTATAATGGGCAGCCGGGTCATATGCGGACAGGACTGACTTTCTGCTAAACAGTTGACGCGTCGCCAGGCAGCGCCTTGTCCCCTAAATTATGCCGCAGACCTCTTTCACAGAAGGCTTGTCAAAGAACAACGAATCGGATACTGAATACATTGAAAGCGCTATTTGGGTTACCAATATGAGCCCTGCTGATAACTTTCAATGTGCAGGATCTTGGTAGTCGAATGAGTCCGAGCCGGAAATACGGGGTACCGAATTGAAAAGAGCAATGGTCACTATGCAGGAATTACTCGACAGGGTGACCGGGCGCAAGGCATACGCACTGCTCCTGATAAGTTTGTTTTGTATAATTGTTTATGCCCGCACGCTGGATGTACCGTTTTATTTCGATGATTATTCCTATCTGGTTAAAAACCCAATCATTCGAAGTCTTGGCGGCGTATTTGACAAGGGTATTATTGCTCACTCAAAAGTCAATTATGAGGATGTCAAAGACAATGTACGAATCCGTACGTTGTCCTATTTTACGCTTGCAATTAATTATTATTTTAACGGCACATCCGTTGCGGGATACCATGCCGTAAACATCGCCATACATATGATAAATGCATGGCTGATATACCTGTTAATACTGCTGACAGGCAAGCTTGCCTTATCCCGCGCTTTGGATGAGAGCAAATCCCGGCGCTTAAATCTCGATGTGAGCTGGATTGCCTTTTTCACAGCCATGATTTTTGCTGTCCACCCGGTCATGACCAGCTCGGTAACCTATATAATTCAGAGAGCTGCATTGCTGGTCACGCTCTTCTATTTACTTACGATTGTTCTGTATTCCCGTTCGATGCAGTCCCGGCGTGGTTCCGTCAGGTTCGTATTCTATGGTCTTGCTCTATTGTCATGCCTTGCTGCGATGAGGACAAAGGAGATTGCTTTTACGTTGCCACTGACGTTGGGTAGCTATGACGCGATATTCTGCCCCAATGGCAACGTCCGGCAGCGGCTTATTCGGTTGGTGCCTTTTCTGCTGACTCTGGGAATAATCCCGTTTGTATTAAATTTCATGTACGGTGGCTTCTCAAGCAAGAAGGGTGAGCAATTCCCATCAACACCGAATGCGATAATCTATGTATTAAAAACGCCGGCTGAGTATTTATCCACACAATTCAAAACCAACCCCAATCAAACTTCGATTGTCTCAATGTCGCCTCTGGAGTATCTGTTTACCCAGTTCCGGGTTATTGTTGATTATCAGAAGATGCTTCTCGTACCTACCGGGCTAGCTTTCAGTCACGACTATCCTTTTTATCGTTCCTTGGCCGATCCCGCGGTGCTGTTCTCCCTGGCGTTTCACCTGATGATTCTGTCCGCTGCGCTTTACTGTTGGAGGCTCTCCCGAATAGAAATTAATGAAAGAGCTATCCTGCTTAAATTATCTGTATTCGGAGTTATCTGGTTTTATCTCACACTCGCGGTCGAATCTTCAATTGTCCCTATAGATGACATTTTCCTTGAATACCGGATGTATTTGCCAGCTTTTGGCTATGTGCTTGCTCTTGTTACCATGGCTCGTCTGGCGGCTCTCCGCTGGAATGGCAAACGCTTGGCCAGTGGGCTCCTTGCGGCAATTATCATTATTTTTTCAGCACTGGCCATAGCACGCAACGAGCAGTGGCGCGACCCGCTGGTGTTCTGGCAGGATGCGTTGGCAAAGTCCCCCAGGATAAAGCGCATACATGGCTACATCGGAAATGTCTACCGCAACCGGGGGGATATGCCCAGGGCCTTACAGCAGTACCGGCTGATGCTGGCCGATGATTTCCGCTACTGGCAGGATCACTTCGAACTGGGCAAGATGTTTTACAAAAATGGATTTTGCCGTGATGCCGTCAATGAATATCTCAGCGCACTAAAAATTTCTCCTGACAAGGTGTTCATATACGAACATCTATCACAGGCCTACCGCTGCCTTGGAGAAGACAGCCGCGCTATCCGGGCTGATAACATGGCCGTTCAAAGCGCTGTACCAGACAAGAATACCGGAAGTGGCAGCGTGAAGTAATCCTGCTTTCGAGGGTCACCATCTGGATAATCTCTGCAACCTTGCACCATTTCCGGCAGACGCCGAAACGACCACGGCACCATGGCGCCATCGATCATTATTGAAAACCGTTTTCAATAATGATCGATCCTGTTACAATAGGTTCAAGGAAGGGAAGGAGGGCTGAGAGATGAAAACAAGAAACAGTAATCAGGGCGAGTCCCTGAATCGGGAATATATCCCGATGGAGATGCAACGGATCTCGGAAGAAGAATTCGAGATGTGGGACCAGGAGCCGTGTATTGCAAGTGCCGACTGAAAAAACTCACTGAAGAGAGACTAAAGCGCTGGCCGATCCCAAGGATCGGCCAGCGCTCTTTTTTAATCCCCGAACTCCGGTAACAGTCTGTTCAGTGAATGAAATTCATGTAGGTCTTGTTCTCCCGCTCCGGCGGGGTGATCGTGCCCTTGCCATGCTCCACCAGCTTCATCAGCCAGGCCATGTTCCGGCCCAGCACCCGCATGATCTGTACCCCTTCCGTGTCCTGGCTCACCTCTCCCGGGCTTCTGCCGTGAATCACGTTCCAGTAGTTGGAGGCGGGCATCAGCATCTCGGCATAGTTGATGAAATTGTTCAACTGCTCGAAGGTCGGCACGCCACCGGAACGACGCACCGCCACCACCGCGGCGCCCACCTTGTGACGCAGCATGCCGTCATTGACGCCGGTCACGTAGAAGGCACGATCCAAGAATGATTTCATGGTGCCAGCAATGGCGGCGTAATGGACCGGTGAACTGAGGATGATGCCGTCCGCCGTCTTCATCTTCTGGATCCACTCGTTGACCTCGTCTCCCGGCAGGACACACTTCTCGTCCTTGTTCTTGAAACACATGCCGCAGGCCGTACAGCCGCGGATCACCTTGTTGCCGACATGCACGATCTCGGTTTCGATCCCTGCCTGTTCCAGCTCCGCGGTCACCATCTTCAGCGCGTGCCAGGTATTGCCTTCCCGGTTGGGACTGCCGTTAAATGCCACTACCTTCATATCGATTCCCTCCCCGACAAATTCTGTCTATATTTTTCAATCATTGGGGCCATCATCACCCATAGGATCGTTATCGTCAAGAACCTACTCATTCAATGGCCACAGTTGAATTGATAAACTGTCACCGGCATATGTCCCGGTTGCACCATCACCCCTTCAGCAACGCTCTATCGATCGAGAAGCGATACTCCACGCCGGACCTGACCAGTCGCTCGTGGGCCTCATTGACCTGCTGGATCGGGATAACCTCCACATCCGCGCGGATGTTGTGCGCGCCGCAGCAATCCAGCACCTCCTGGGTCTCGGCAATACCGCCGACAATTGAGCCGGACGGGCTACGGCGCCCAAACAGCAGGGCAAAGGCGGCCGATTGGCCGCCCTAGCTGTCTCAGTAGATGCTGTTTACCCTGAACTACCCCCTCCCATCAGCAGCCATCTGCCGCAAGTTCGTGATGTCCCGCAAGGGCGGTGCCCCAAACAACCGGTTGTATTCACGACTGAACTGGGAAGGACTCTCGTAGCCGACCTGAAAGCTTGCAGTGGCGGCATCCATGCGTTCCGCCAGCATCAGACGCCTGGCTTCCTGCAGGCGCAGCTGCTTCTGGAACTGCAACGGGCTGAGGGCGGTCATGGAGCGGAAGTGGTGATGAAAGGTGGAACTGCTCATGCGGACCTGGGCGGCGAGGTCATCAATGCTCAAAGGCTGTGAGTAGTTGCCCTTCAACCAATCGATGGCCTTTGCAATCTGATGACTCTGACTCCCGGCCGATGCTATCTGGCGCAGGCGCTCACCCTGGTCGCCCACCAGCAGACGGTAGATGATTTCCCGCTGGATGATCGGCGCCAGGATCGGTATATCCTGCTGCTCGGCGAGCAGATCGATCAAGCGCTGGATGGCGGAAAGCAGCGGCAGCGTCACCTCGCCGGTCGCCATGCCACGGCTTGATTTTTGTACCCGCGGCGGGGGCAGGTTGCTGTCCACCATCAGTTGCGCGATCTCGCGCTGATCGAGCATCAGTCTGAGCCCCAGGTAGGGCCGTTCCACACTCGCCTCGACAATCTGCACCACCGTGGGCAGATGCACCGACGTGATCAGATAATGGTGGGCGTCATAGAGATAGCTGTCGTCTCCCAGACGGACCCGTTTGGCGCCCTGGGCGACCAGGCAGACGCTCGGCTCGTACATGCCGGTGATCGGCTCGGTCGGCTCGATCCGCCGGAACAGTGACAGGCCTGGAACGGCGGTTGTGTGTAACTCGCCATTTTCGGTCAATCGGGCAATGCTTGTTCTCAGGGCATCAATCGCTGCTTCTACGCTATTATTGTCCGTATCCTGCATAACGGCCTCTTTCATGATCGGTTCCTCCCGATCAAATAGTACCCGCCTACTATTAGCTTTACAACCATTATCCGGACTTCCGGATTATTAGGCAATAAGTTGACAGGATTGGTCTACCGGTCAGTGATATTCCTGGAGTACCTGCTCAATTTCGGTGATGAACTGATGAAGGACGGTATCACCCGTGTACTGAGCGGCAACTTCGAATAATCGAAAACAGGTTACTCTCACGGAGTCACGGAGGCACAAAGGAAAACCTGGAAATACGCTTGAAGACTGAGGGGTAAACATCAAAGGCTCTTGGTTTTAACTTCTTCCGTGCCTTCGTGCCTCTGTGAGAGATAAGTTTTTGACGCTACGCGGCGTGTGGGGAATGGTTGGTTGACTTCTTGTGCATTTATTGTTGCGGCGGGCGCTGGCGTGACCTTTTCTTTCTTCGACAAATCCTTGAACCTTTGCAACGTGGTCGGCACGCCCGGTTCCAGTTTCGGTCCGAGCGGGGAAGGGTACTTCCGGTTGTCGGCCTTCGGCCAGCGAGAGAATGTGATTGAGGCGGTGGAGAGGATAAAGAAGAATTTGAAGTATCGATTGAGGGAGGGCGGCCAATTGGTCGCCCTTCTTGCTTTTTGGATACTGCAAACGTGTACTCCCGTTAAGAAAGCTCAAGCAACAGCGGACGGAGAATTTATTTATGGCTACCGCATTGGAAATCCAGCATATTTCCGAGCTGATTCATAAAGAATTCGCTCCGCAGAAAATTATTCTGTTCGGTTCCCATTCATGGGGCAATCCGGATAACGACTCTGATGTTGATCTGCTGGTTGGAACGCAGTTCCAGGGAAAGCCCGCTTTAACAGTTCCTTGATCCGCTCGAATTCCTCCGTCATGCCTTCGTGGCGTGACCACCGCTCAACCTCCTCCAGATCAACCTCGGCATCTGCCGCCACCATAATTGCCTGATCCAGACACTGCCGGTCTTTCCAGTGATAATAGTTTGCCAGCCGGTCCTTGACGCAATCAGTCGCGGAGAGAAGTCGCAGCGTGCCGGTGGCAAATTCCAGTAGTGCGATGTTGCCGACCGGTTCGTCACCGATGGCCAGCGGCCCGGACGGAAATTCCACGAAAAAGCGGGTGTCGGTATGGGTGAAGTAGCGATCCTTCTCCTGAAAGCCGATTTCTCGCAGACACGCGGCAATCTTCTTCCGTGTTGATCGTCCCTCTTCAATGAAATCCAGATCGTAGGATAGGTAGCGGTTATCAGTGTAGATCGAGACACAGCTGCCGCCTGTCAGCACGACGTTAATGTCGCTTTGCCGCAAATGTTCAGCCACATAGGCAGCGACTTCACCGACTGACATTTCACCGAGTCGTTTCATAACGGTTTCCCTTTACGTCGCGGTCTGCGCCTGCTTTCCAGCAGCCTGGCCCGGATATCATCGGGGTAAAAGGTCAGGGTCTTGTCGAGCAGGGCCTTCAGCTCCTTCAAGAACGGATAGCGGGGGTTAAAGCCGTAGAGGCGGGTGCGACCGGCGAGACGGCTGAAGAGGACCCCGCCGTTCTCCAGCTTTTCCAGCTGCTTCAGGATCGGGGCCGGCGACGTCGTGAAAAAATCCGAAATTTCCCGCAAGTAGCCCTCTTCGCGGGCCGCGATAAAAATCAACACCCGTTCGCAATTGGTTGATCCCAGCAAAGGTTCGAGCATGGCAGGCGCCTTATTGATACCCAATATAGATCACGTGATCTTTTTATAAGATCAAAGTACCTTAGATCTATGTTCATTGCAAGCAGTTTCAGGCTGTCACCGATTTCCGTTTCGGAAACCAGGGACACTCCCCGTATTTAATTCAAAAGAAGGCCGATCGACCACCTTTATTGTTTTCATGCGCGCCATGCCAAGAATCGCCCGCATCATAGCCCCCGGCTGCCCACATCGCATCACCCAACGCGGCAACAGCTGCGCCACGGTATTTTTCGACGATGAAGGTCGGCAGGTACTGAGGCCGTAAAAACCGGGCCGGCCGCACAAAAAAACTGGGAAGTGTCCCCGAATTTGTGATAATGATTGCCGATAAGTACCATACCATGTTGTGTTGTTAGAGTTTTGGGAGGTTAGCATGCTGCAGAATCTGAAAATAGGCACCCGTCTGGCGCTCGGTTTTACGGTCATGGTTATCTTCATGGCCATCATCACCAGTTTTGCGGTCAGAAGTTATTCCTCGATCCACAACAAGGTGAATGTGATCACCACTGACAATTGGCCGAAAACGGTCATGCTCAACAAGGTCAGTGACAGGATAAACGTGGCGGCACGGGCCATCCGCAATGCCATGCTTTTCTCCAACCCTGCAGAGGCCAACAAGGAGCTGGCACGTATCGGCACGGCACGGGACGAGGTATCGGAAACACTCAACCAACTCGAAAAGGTCGTCAAAAGCGACCACGGCAAAGAACTGCTCCGGGATATCCGCGCCCGGCGCGACGCCTATGTCGCGGCACGGCAGGATGTGATAACGATGATTCAGGGGGGGAGGAAGAGCGAGGCCGCACAGGCACTGGTCACAAAGCTCCGCCCCGTTCAGACCGCCTACTTCGAGGCCGTTAACAAGATGATCGAGTACCAGGGCAACCAAATGATACTGGTCGGCAAAGAGGTCGATAGCTCAATCAGGAGCGCAGAGACCGGTATCGGGATTGTGCTGCTTGTGTCCGTAATCCTGGCGGTACTCATAGCCCTGGTTCTTACCCGCAGTGTTTCCGTGCCGCTGGGACAGCTCCTCGGGCTCAACCAATGCATTGCCGAGGGGAATCTCGGGATTTCGTTCGAGGTGACCCGTAAGGATGAAATCGGCCAGCTGTCCCGAACAGCAAAAACCATGATCGAAAACCTGCGGGGGATTATCAGCCACCTGGCAGATACCGCCTCACAGGTGGCGTCGGCATCGTCGCAACTGCACTCGACAGCGGAGCAGTTGGCCACGGCATCAAAAGAGGTCGCCTCACAAACGGCCACGGTGGCGACCGCCGGCGAGGAGATGGCTGTGACATCGGGCGATATTGCCCGCAACTGCAACCAGGCGGCGGATGGAGCAAAACATGCGGGAAGCGTGGCCAAGGATGGAGCCGTCATCGTCAATAACGCCGTCCAGGTCATGGATCGCATCGCACAGAAAGTGCAGAAGTCGGCCCAAAGTGTTGAAGGACTCGGCGCTCGCTCGGACCAGATCGGCGAGATCGTGGGTACCATCGAGGATATTGCTGACCAGACCAACCTGCTGGCCCTCAATGCCGCCATCGAGGCCGCCCGCGCCGGTGAGCAGGGACGAGGTTTCGCCGTAGTCGCCGACGAGGTGCGCGCCCTGGCTGAACGGACGACCAGGGCGACGCGCGAGATCGGTGAGATGATCAAGAGCATCCAGAACGAGACCAGAGAAGCGGTACAGACCATGGTCGAAGGGGTGCGCGAAGTGGAGACCGGCACCTCAGAGGCCGGCAAATCGGGCACCGCCTTGCAGGTTATCATCGAGGAAATCAGCAACGTAACCATGCAGGTCAGCCAGATCGCTACCGCGGCTGAGCAACAGACTGCGACCACCGCCGAAATCAGCAGTAACATTCAGCAGATGAGCGAGGTCATTCAGCAAACCGCCCGCGGGGCACATGATTCATCCCAGGCAGCGGATAACCTCTCGCGCATGGCCGAAGAACTCAAGTCCATCGTCGGAAAGTTCAACCTGACGGTCTTCCGCGTATAGTAAACCCGACGGCACTCTGCACGTACCCAGGGGGGCCAGGCAGATAATAATGCCGTTCGACGATATCGTGGGTTCGGGCTAGGGATGCGGGGGAAGGCCAGCGGCGGGTCACGCTACCATGACGTGTCGGTCAGGTTGAACAGCAGCAGGGAGATCTGTCCCTTCGGAACTAAACGACAAAAGGCGGCCGAATGGCCGCCTTTTGAATTCTCGCAGAGGTATATGCTGCGATCAGGCAAGATCAAAGCGGTCAAGGTCCATGACCTTGTGCCACGCCGCTACAAAATCGTGCAGGAACTTCTCCTGGGCGTCCCCGCTGGCATACACTTCCGCCACGGCCCGCAGCTGGGAGTTCGATCCGAAGATCAGGTCAACACGGGTGCCGGTCCACTTGAGTTCGCCGCTCGCGCGATCACGCCCCTCGAACAGGTCGTCGGTATCCGGGACCACCTGCCACACCGTGCCCATGTCGAGCAGATTCACGAAGAAGTCGTTGGTGAGCGTTTCCGGCCGCTCGGTGAAGACGCCGTGCCGGGACTGCCCAAAGTTGGCATTCAGGACGCGCATCCCGCCCAGGAGAACCGTCATCTCGGGGGCGGTCAGCGTCAAGAGTTGCGCCCGGTCGACCAGCAGATGCTCTGCCGATACGCTGTATCTGGTCTTGAGGTAGTTGCGGAACCCGTCCGCAACCGGCTCGAGTACGGCGAACGAGGTTACGTCGGTCTGCTCCTGGGTTGCATCCGTGCGGCCCGGCGTGAAGGGTACGGTCACTGCAAAGCCGGCCTTCCGCGCGGCTCGCTCGACGCCTGCGCATCCACCCAGGACAATCAGGTCGGCCAGCGAAACCCGCTTCCCGCCTGACTGCGTGCTGTTGAACTCCTTCCGGATCCCCTCCAGGGCCTGCAACACCGTCGAAAGTACGGCAGGCTGGTTGACCTCCCAATCCTTCTGCGGTGCGAGACGGATACGGCCGCCGTTGGCCCCGCCGCGCTTGTCCGAGCCGCGGAAGGTGGCGGCCGCTGCCCAGGCCGCCCCGACCAGTTGGGAGACGGTCAGCCCGGTCGCGAGGATGGTGTCCTTGAGGAGGGCGATGTCCTGCTTGTCGATCAATGGATGCGTAACTGCTGGGACCGGGTCTTGCCACAGCAGCTCTTCTTTCGGCACGTCTGCACCCAGATAGCGCGAGCGCGGTCCCATGTCGCGGTGGGTCAGCTTGAACCAGGCCCGGGCGAAGGCGTCCGCGAGTTTTTCGGGGTTCTGCTGGTAGTAACGGCTGATCGGCTCGTAGATCGGATCAAAGCGCAGGGAGAGGTCGGCCGTGGTCATCATCGGCCGGTGCTTCTTGGACGGGTCGTGGGCGTCAATTACCAGGTCCTCTTCGGCCACGTCCCTGGCCAGCCACTGGTGCGCACCGGCCGGGCTCTTGACCAGCTCCCACTCGTATTTGAACAGCGTGTTCAGATAGCCCATGTCCCATCTGGTCGGGTGCGCTTTCCAGGCGCCCTCGATGCCGCTGCCGATCGTATCGCCCCCTGTGCCGCTGCCGAAGCTGCTCTTCCAGCCGAGTCCCTGCTCCTCGATGCCGGCTGCCTCAGGCTCGGGGCCGACATGCGTTGCAGGGCCGGCGCCATGGCACTTGCCGAAGGTGTGCCCGCCGGCGACCAGCGCGACGGTCTCTTCGTCGTTCATGGCCATGCGGGCGAAGGTCTCGCGCACGTCACGGCCCGAGGCGACCGGGTCCGGGTTGCCGTTCGGCCCCTCCGGGTTCACGTAGATCAGGCCCATCTGCACGGCGGCGAGAGGATTTTCCAGCTCCCGGTCGCCCGAGTAACGCTTGTCGCCCAGCCAGGTGTCCTCAGCCCCCCAGTAGATGTCTTCCTCCGGCTCCCAGATGTCCGCGCGCCCGCCGCCGAAGCCGAAGGTCTTGAAGCCCATCGACTCCAGGGCGCAGTTGCCGGCCAGGATCATCAGGTCGCCCCAGGAGATCTTCCGGCCGTATTTCTGCTTGATCGGCCAGAGCAGGCGGCGCGCCTTGTCCAGGTTGACGTTGTCCGGCCAGCTGTTGAGCGGCGCAAAGCGTTGGTTGCCGCTGCCGCCACCGCCGCGGCCGTCGCCGGTGCGGTAGGTGCCTGCGCTGTGCCACGCCATGCGGATGAAGAGCGGCCCGTAGTGACCGTAGTCAGCCGGCCACCAGGCCTGCGAGTCGGTCATCAGCGCAGAGAGATCCTGCTTCAGGGCCTCCAGGTCGAGTTTCTTGAATTCCTCGGCGTAGTTGAACTTCTCACCCATCGGGTTACACAGGGGAGCGTTCTGATGCAACATCTTGAGGTTCAACTGCTTCGGCCACCAATCCCGGTTCGATGTGCCACTGCCGGCCGTGGCTTTGCTGGTTCGGCCCGTTACCGGGCATGTGTTGTCGTTATTCATCTCGGTTCTCCTTTCCTTTCAGGTGAGGATTTTACTGGATACCACCCTGTTTACAGACCCATTTCAATCCTTTGCGTGGGTGTTGAAAACCGGTTTTGCGGAATTCCCCTGGCTCCATGCTCGATTCAAACGGCCGGTGACGGGGACGGTCTCTGTAACTCAAAAGGCGGTCATTTGGCCGCCTCTGCTGTTGTGCTGAAAACTCAGCGCCCCTCCCCGATCAGACGCTCAAAATCGTCATAGGACGCGAACCCGGCCAAGCGTTTATCGCCACACAGGTGGGTCGGCACGGCGCTGATGCCCACATCCATGGCCCGCTGCCAGTCGGCATCCACCGCCTCCGCAAAGCTCCGCTCCATCAGCGCGGTACGCGCCTCATCCGCGATCAATCCGACTCCTGCGGCGATCCGCACCAGCTCATCAACCAGGGCGATATTAACCCCTTCCACGAAATATGCCCTGTAGACGGCATGGCGGAACTGCTCTCCCCGGCCCTGTCCCTCTGCCCATTTCCCCAGTTCCTGGGCAAGGCGGCTGTTGTAGGTGTGCGTCCGTTCAGTCAGCGGCAAACCTTCTGCCGCTGCTGCCAGCAGCAGCCGGGCCTGCATATCGCGGATCATTGCCTCGCGCCCGGCAAAGAGCTCGGAAAGTGCCCTTCCCTCCGGCGGGGTTTCGGGGTGGAGCGGGAAGCAGCTCCAGCGCAGCTGAACCCCGTACTCCTTCTGGAGACGATCGGTACGCACGGTACCGAGGTAGCACCAGGGTCAGATATAATCGAAAAAAACCTCTACCACGGGTGTGCTGTTCATGGTGTCCTCCTTGCTGCATCCGAGCAGAGCCGCTTCAACACGTCTGCCTAGCACATTATACCGCATTCGGGTGTAAAAGGGAGGCGGAGAAATACGGCCGTCCCCCTCCGCTGGCACTGGTGACATGCCTTGACAGCTCGATCCAGCTGAAAGCCTGAGCCTGCAAGGTGATCCGATTTACAGCGCAGATTTGATCGCCAGCCTCGCAACTTTCAGCGAGCCGTTCCGGATGGTCAGTTTCCCCCGCAGGGTCGTCCAGGCGTTTTGCGGCTGGTACCAGGCGTCGCGTCCCCCCAGGAGCGTTAGCGCCTTGCTGTCGCCCAGGGTGAGGTTCTCCGCGAATGTACACGCCCGGCCGTAGATCGTGTCCACCTGAGCGGCATAACCGTAGGCCTGAGAGAGAGATTCACTCCCCTGGTTTGAGGAGCTTACCCTGGCCATGAACGAATAGGGGAAGCTGACAGTGATGTCCCGGGCGCCGCTCATCAGAACCTGGCAGCTCTGGTTGGTGCCGCAGCCGGACGCGGTCCAGGTGGCCCAGGTGGAGTCGGCGTCGGGGGTCTGGTACAGGTTGATGTCCGTCCCGGAGGGGAAATCCGCCTGGCAGGTGCCGCTCATCCCCGTGGGGTCCGATCCGAAGCCGCTGCAGGCGATGTTACCGGCGCCGTGGACGGAGCCGCCCCCCTTGCCGGCGGTGTCGCTGATCACCGTCAGGGTGAGACGGCAGGCGATCTCAGGCGGCACGGCCCTGCCCATGGTGTTTTTGTAATAGCTCAGCCCGTCCACCGTCGTACGTAAATCAATAAGAGTACCGACGTCAAGATCAAGTCCGATGGAGGGGTCTTTGGCGGAAAAGTCCGTCATGTAACCGTCATCGTCGAAAATCAATCCGGAGAAGTATAGTCCGCCCTGTGCCGCAGCAGCTGTAAAGGTATACGGACTTGTGGAGGTTCTTGTCATGGGCACGCCAAATACATTGATGGTCGAATTCTGCAAAGTCGCTGCGGGCAGCCACCACCAGAGATATTCGCCATAGGCATTCCAGTTTTCGGGCGGATAATTTGGGGTGGCGGACATCAATTTGTGCCGCAGGACCGGTACGCTGCCGAAAAAACAATAGTTTTCATCCCGCCCGAAATAGGAGCTGCTTGCCCCGCCGGCCTGGGTTGTCGTCCACATCTGCAGCGTGCCGCCGTAGCGACTTTCCACTGAAGCGAGCATCTGGAGCATGTGTGATGTATATATCGCCGACTTTGTCTTGATGGTGTTCGATCTGAACCCGGTATGGGGCCCCGTGTCCTCGGCAAAGGCCGCCTGGGTGGCAAAATTGTAGTTGATCTCGCTGAGCAGGAACCACACGGTATTATATACGGTCAACCTTAGATTAAAGAGACAGAGTCCTGTCCCGGCATCAAAATATGCGGTTCCCCAAACGGGATATCCAGGCATATAGGGAATACCATACACCAGCTTTACGATTTCCCGCTGGGGCTGAAGATCGAACAATGCCTTTATGGGAAGCAGGAGGTACGGAATGGAGTTGAACTCGGTGTTGCTTTTAAAGCTGTCGTAGGTATAGGTCGCCCGCGTCATGGATGCGATCCTGATACCCTGCCATGTGTCTCCGACTGCGATGGTCTGGAGCGCCTGAGGGTGTATCCAGAAGGGACCCTGATCAACAATGGAACCGGTGACCGTTTCTGCCGACGGCATGCTCCAATGGCTGATGCCCGAATGATGAGTCAGTTGGGCGGTGTTGTCGCTGATGGATGTGAACAGATAGGCCTCTTCGCCGTCGGAAGACGTTGTACTGCCGGCACTGCCGAAATACCAGACGCGCACACCCGGCTGCATCCACCCGGCATCAATAGCCCAGGCGCCAGACACATCCAGGGTCAATCCAAGAGACAGCACCAGACAGTAAACAGATATCCTTTTCATGTCTCATACCTCCTGTCTGCTGTATTGCCCGCAGAAAATAAAAAAGCCGCATTGCACAGGTGCAACCAACACGGTGGCTGCTCCGGCAATCCGGCTGACTTGGGAAAATGAAAGACAATGAAAAAAGTGATCTGTGGCAATCACATAAAAAAAACCAAGTCCCGACGATTTTCCGTCCCCTGATCACTCAGGGTTTGGCGGTCCAAGAAATAACCATTACGCAATTATAATCAATCAGATCGGTGAGGTCTGTCAAGGTTAAATTAAATATATTTTATGAATTCGACTCATTGTTTACTGCCAAATAAAAAGGGGCCGGGGATGCATATCCCTTGGCCCCTGACGGTCTACAATCGATAGATTGATTACAGCTTCACATCCAGCTCATTCTGGAAAATCTGCTCGCGCGCCTGCTTCTTCCTGATCAGAACCAGTTCGGAACCGCGGGTTCTCATGACGGCGGGCGGTTTGCGGTGCGAATTGTAGTTTTCCGGCGACATGCTCTCGGAATAGGCGCCCGTGCCGCCGATCACGACATAGTCGCCGATTTCCGGTTCGGCAATCAGCACCGGCACGATGTTGCCGTCGTTGTCCAAACGCACCGAATCGCCGCTTTCGCAGCAGCGCCCCACGATCCCGAACGACTTCAGCGCGGCCGTGGGTTTGCAGTCATACTCGCTGGAGAGCAGCGTGCCGTCCTGGCGCACAATGGCGATGGGGTGCTCGGAGCCGTACAGCAGCGGGCGCGTCAACAGTTCCATGCCGCCGTCAACGATCAGGAAGTTCAGCTCGTTGGTCAGCTTCTTGTCGATGATCCGGGTAATGATATGGCCCGAGTTGGCCACCACATAGGTGCCCGGCTCGACCTCCATCTGCAGTTCGCGTCCGGTGGCCTCCTTGAACTCCCGTATCCGCTGTGCAGCATAGGCACCCAGCGAGGCGATGTCGGCCTGTTTTTCCCCCGGCATCCGGGCCACCTTGAGCCCCCCGCCGAAGCTGACCGTGGTGGCATCCGGGAAATAGGTCCGCACAAAGCCCAGCTCACGATCGATGTTCTCCCGCCATTTTTCCGGGTCGCCCCCTGAACCGATATGGACATGCACCTGGGTAAAGCGCAGTCCCCGTTCGTCCGCCAGGGCTTTGACCGTGGGGACGTCGTTCAGATGCACGCCGAAGCAGGAATATTCACTGCCGGTATCGCGGGTCTGGCTTTCACCGCCGCCTTTAGCTCCCGGATGGACCCTGATGGACAGCTCTATGTTGTTGTTTCCGGCAAAGTCGGCAATCAGCTGAAACTGCGTCATGGAGCAGACGTTGTACTTGAGTCCGGCACGGATCATCTCCTCCAGTTCCGCGCGCTCCTCGCCGGAGGGAACCTCCTGGGTCGTCAGCATCATCCGGCTATACGGCACCCCGGCGGCAAAGGCACGGGCCGCTTCATCAACGGACGAGCAATCCAGATCCAGCCCTTTGTTGGTGACGACCCGCAGTACGGTACGATCCGAGTTGGCCTTCATGGCGTATCTGACATGCAGACCGTAGGCATGCGGCATGTTCAGCAACTGTTCGCAGCTGTTCTCGATGAATTCCTGATCGTGCAGATATACCGGCGTTCCCCACTGCTGAGCTATTTTCGGGATGAGCGTTGCGTCCAGTTTGGTCGGACCGAAGTGTTTCATTGTTTCAACCTCGTATATGTGATGTGACTTCGCAGATAGTGGTACTTCAAGCCGGCCTGAAGAAACGAATGAACCTATGTAGCATTTTCAACCGGCACGGCGCAACATCTTCTGGCCGTGTTTGTGCCTGGAGACGATGTTCCGGGATTACTGGTACTGAATATAGAGCGGCTTCGGGTTCAGTTTGAGGACCTCCCGAGGCGTCAGAAGCGGGTCGCCCTTTTTGGTGTCGTTGTGGTAGAACAGTTTGAAACCGGTATACTGAACCGGTTCGGCCACCACATAACTCTTGTACGAATCCCGCTTCAGCCAGGGTGCACCCCAGCCATCCATATTCATGACAATCTGCACCTCGGGGCGCAGCCGTATGTCTTTCGCGTTGGTAACACCCGCCCTGGTAAAACGATGCACGGTGAACACCTTGGGAGGGAGATGGTATTTCCTGACCAGATCCTTTAGATAACCTGATGCGTAATTGATGTCGGCCGCGTCGTAGGTGCCGATCTTTGTGCCCGGTTTTTTGCCGCTCTTGATAAGATTGAATTCCGGGTCGATTCCCAGGTGTACATCCGGATTTTTCAGGATCCATTCAAAGCGCGGCAGTACGGCGCGGATATCGTCATGGCCGGTCTGGATGTCGATAAACATGATGGCTCCCGCCTCTTTGGCCCATCCATACACCTGATTGATTATCCTGTCGGGAATGATCATGCGGTATTTACCATCCTTGCCGGGCGCACCCTGGGCCACCACGGCGATCAGGTGCAGGGCAGGCTGTACCGGGGTAGCCGGGTCTGCGGCCTGCCATCTGGCAGTCTCGCTCTTTAACTTCTGAAGCATGACTGCCTTGGGGTATTCCCCCAGTACTCCCATCTTCTTTGAAAGCGGGTTGCCGTAGTAGGCCACGATGCGTTTGTGCGGCAGGATCGAGCCCGGTAACGGCGCCGGGCAGTCAACCGGCCAGCCGCACTTCTTTGCAAATTCAGGGTTTTCTCCAGCGTTATATTTGACCTGACGGGGGTCGGTGTGCGCAGAGGATCTGACGGCTGCCACGGCGGATGCCTTGCGAATGGCGCTGCTGGTGGCAGAAAAGGCGGTTGGCGCGGATGAGCTGTTTGCGGCAAAGGCGGCCGGCGCAGCATGGCTGGAATTATTGCTGGCGGTTACGGTAGTGGCTTTTGGCGCGACAGCTCTTTGCTCGGTGCAGGCTGTGAGAAGGCTGATGAGGACGAACAGCCGGAAGGCATGCCGGCATGATTGAACGGTTACTGGCGGGTACTTCACGTAAACTCCTTCAGCAGGTTGCTTGAAAACAAGACTAGTAGTACGATTCATAAATATATTTACAAATAATGCTGTTTTTGCCATGATTGCGCTAAATCACATGAGGAGGCGATCATGGCACGAAAAACAATGCGAGCTCCACTGGTACTCACCGATGAAA
>JAJXYO010000057.1 GCA_021780495.1 Deltaproteobacteria bacterium | reverse complement strand
AGTGGACGATGCCAATCAGAGACTGGAAGTCAGCACTGAATCAATTCAGCATAATTTTTGAAGACAGAATGCCTGTATTGTAAAAGACCGAAAAAACCATTTACACAAATGGATTGACAGGCCCCGTCTGATCCGTAAACATCTTCCGGACGTCAGGGTCATCATCCTCTCCATGCATTACACCAATGAACACGTTTTTCGGGCGATGCGGGCAGGGGCTCGGGCATACCTCCTCAAGGAATCGGCGGGGTTCAGTGTTGTTAATGCAGTTCGCGCAGTCATGAGGGGACAGACATTCTTTGGTGAGGGAATAGAGGCACCAAATATTTCGCATCGCGGTCCGGCCCTCCCCCAAAGTCCCATCGACAGCCTGAGTAGGCGAGAACGGGAGACTTTGCAGTTAGTGGCAGAAGGCAATAAAAACGCCATCATTGCCAAACTATTCAATATCTCGCCAAAAAGTGTTGAGACCTATCGCTGCAGGCTGATGCTGAAACTTGGTGTCAGCAATGTCCCCGACCTGGTCAAATTTGCACTCCAGCACGGCCTCATTTCTCTTTCTTAAGAAATATTTTGTGTTACCAACGTTTCCACCTTTAATCAAATCCGCACGCCTGCATTTCTCACATCTCATAATTATATATTAATTTCTGTAGTGTTTACCTGACAGACAGCTCCTCTATTTTACTTCATCCTATTGTATAACCGCTGTTGTTGACGGCTTGAACCCGGCGAAATTGGATGCGGTCCGTATTATAAGGATAGGGGATAAGAGAGATGAAAATCAGAACACGTCTCCACATCGTGACCGCAGCCTCGGTCGCCCTGGTCGCCATTATGGCGCTCCTGTTCTACTGGTCGCAGCACAGGGTTGCGGCAGCCAACAAGGCCAAGAACCTGGCGGACGAGATTGTCAGCAGCGTTTTTGAACGCAAAGCGCTGAACAGCAGCTATCTCAGTAACGACAACCGGAAGGCCAGGGACCAATGGCTTTCAAAGCAGAAACAGATCAGCGACCTTTTGAAGATGGATCCGTCCAATGTAGTCTCAATTAGTGACAGGCAAACCTTCGACGAAATACAGAAAAGTCTTGACGGCAGTTCGACTGTCTTTCTGCAGATCCTTAACAACAGAGAAAACGCCAGAAATGGAGTGCGTGGTCAGGCCGAGGCGCATGAGATTGAAAGCCGCCTGGTGGGGCAGCTGCTGCTGAAATTCCTGGATACCATCGCCGAAGCTCACCGGCTGCAAAAAGCCAGTACCCTGCTGATTGCATCAACCCAAAAAACCGCTGCAAAGGTTTCTCTCTCCATCATCGTCTGCGTTTCGTTCTTCATGATCATCGTTGTCTGGTCCCTCGGCCGCATTATTAATAAGGGTATCAAAAACCTGCAGCAGGGTGCTGCTGCAATCGGAGCGGGAAATCTTCACTACATGATCCCCATCACAGGCGAAGACGAGTTCGCTGAAGTAGCAGCGGTCTTCAACACGATGTCAGGGAAACTCGCAGTGTCACATGCCGCTCTGGAACTGGAAATTGTGACACGAAAGCGGTCCGCCGCAGAGATTGAGGGATTGAACCAGGAATTGGTCCAGACCGTCGCGCAGCTCGAGGGCGCCAACCAGGAGCTGGAAGCCTTTGCCTATTCGGTCTCCCATGATCTGCGCGCACCGCTACGGGCCATGGGATGCTTCAGCCAAGCCCTGATAGAAGATTTTGGTGAGAAACTGGAGGAGGTGGCATGCGACTACCTCAACGAGATTGTCATCGGCAGCCGGCATATGGGCCAGTTGATCGACGGCCTGCTCACCCTGTCGCGCAGTACCCGGGGCGAGTTACGCCACGACCGGGTGGCCATCTCGGTTATGACGGACCGCATCCGCGCCGAACTGGAGAAGTCGGAGCCGCAGCGCCGGGTGGTGTGGCAGATCGAACCGGGTTTATGCACAAATGGAGATTCACGTATGATCGAAGTAATCATGAGAAACCTGCTCGACAACGCCTGGAAATACACCACGGGTACGACAGAGCCGACAATTCGTGTCTATGCCGAACTGGAGGGGAGCGAACTATTTTACTGTGTCGCGGATAACGGCGCCGGTTTCGACATGGCCCATGCCGAGAAACTTTTTCAACCGTTCCAGCGCCTGCACCGTCAGGACGAATTCCCCGGCATAGGTATCGGCCTGGCTACGGCTCAGCGCATCGTGCACCGCCATGGCGGCATATTCCATGCGACTGGCATTCCCCATAAGGGGGCAACATTCAGATTTTCACTGCCATACGGAGAAAAACAAGGGGAGAAATTATGAATATCAACAAGACCATACTGATGGTGGAAGACAATCCGCAGGACGAAAAGCTGATGCTGCGCGCATTGAACAAGGTCAATCTGGCCAATCAGGTGGATGTGGTACGCGACGGACAGCAGGCGCTCGATTACCTGTTCCGGGAAGGTGAGTTTGCCGGTCGTGAAGGAGTCGACCTTCCCGCCATAGTCCTGCTCGACATCGGCCTGCCGCGTGTCAGCGGGCTGGAAGTGCTCAAAAGACTGCGCCACGATCCGAGGACCCGTCTTCAACCAGTGGTGATTTTGACCTCATCTGACGAAGAGCGGGACCGGCTGGCAAGCTATGAGGACGGCGCCAACAGTTTCGTACGCAAACCGCTCGACTTTACCGAATTTGCCGAGACGGTGGCGCGTCTCGGCATCTACTGGCTGGCGGTCAACAAACCGCCGCAGGAGTGAACAATAATGCCCGATCCGCTGCATATCCTGGCTATTGAGGATTGTAATGCCGACTTCCTGATGGTCGAACGCCATTTGAAACAACACGGTCTGTCAGCCATTTGTCATCGCGTGGACACCCTTAACGCGCTAAAAGAGGCAATCAGCAGGGAACGCTGGGATCTGGTGCTGGCTGACTACAGCGTGCCACAACTCAGTTTTCAGCACAATCTGAACCTGCTGCAGGCAGCGCTCCCCGATCTGCCGGTGATCATGGTTACCGGCACTGTGGGCGAGGAGAAGGCGGTGGAACTCCTCAAGCTGGGTGTCTGTGACTTCGTACTCAAGGGCAATCTGGCCCGTCTGGTGCCGGCCATCGAGCGCGGCCTCAGGGATTCCTCGGAACTCAAGGGCAAATGCGCAGCCGAAGAACGGCACCGGCAGGCCCAACGGATGGAAGCGGTCGGTCAGTTGGCCGGGGGAGTGGCCCATGACTTCAACAACATCCTGCAGGCGATCTTCGGCTACTCACATATGATTCTGGCTCACACCGGGGACAACGAAGCGGTGAAACGTTATGTCGAAGAATTGCTGAAAGCCTCCAACAGAGCTGCCGATCTTACCAGGAGCCTGCTGGCTTTCAGCAGAAAGCAGGCGGTCACTCTGACGGTAATAGAGCTCAACGACGTAATACAGGGAAACGAGACGTTTCTTCGCAGGCTGATCAGGGAAGATATCGAGCTGAAGATAACCTGCTCAGAGGGGCCGCTTACGGTTTTGGCTGATCGCGGGCAGATAGAACAGGTGTTCATGAACCTCGTGGCCAATGGCCGTGACGCCATGCCGAATGGTGGCAGGCTGTCCATTGAAACCCGGCCCATAACCCTGGGTCAGGATTTTATCGATAGCCACGGCTACGGCACGGCTGGCGAATATTCTTCGTTTTCGGTTTCCGACAGCGGCACTGGCATGGACAGAGAGACGCAGTCACACATATTTGAGCCGTTCTTCACCACGAAAGAGCAAGGAGAAGGGACCGGTCTCGGCCTTTCAATGGCATACGGAATCGTCAAGAAACATAACGGCTTCATCACCGTTTACAGTGAGCCCGGGAGGGGAACCATCTTCAAAATCTATCTCCCCGCCGTACACGCCTCCGCGCTTGCGGTAAAACCAGAGGTACGGGAAGCGGCTCCACCACGTGGCGGGACCGAGACCATCCTAGTCGTCGAGGACGATGACGCCCTGCGGAGGCTGTCGAAAAATGTACTGGGGCACTACGGCTACCATGTAATCGAGGCGGTGGACGGCCAGGATGCGGTGGACAAGTTTGTTGCATACGGTGATCGCATCGATCTCGTTATTCTTGATGCGATCATGCCAAAAAAAAACGGCAAGCTGGCGTGCGATGAGATGAGAAAAATGCGCCCAGACCTGCATGTTGTCTTTGTCAGCGGCTACACGAGGGACGTTTTTGCTGAGAACAACGTCTTTGATGACAACTCCGTATTTATCCAGAAACCGGTTTCACCCGATGTGCTTTTGGCCAGGGTCAGGGAGTTGCTGGATAAGAGAGCACCCGCCGGAGGTGGTGATTGAACAAATTAAATCCAGTAATACTCTGCGTTGATGACGAGCCGGGCAACCTGAATCTCCTGGAAAGGACACTTGGTTCTTCCGGTTATCAGGTTGTCAAGGCCGCTGCAGGCCAGGAAGCACTCGACATTATCGCCAGTCGCACGGTTGATCTGGTGCTCACCGATGTCATGATGCCGGGGATCGACGGCTTCGAGACCTGCCGTCGGATCAAGGGGGATGAGCGCTACCGTCATATTCCCGTGGTCATGATAACTGCCCTTGGCTCCAAGACAGACCGCATCCGTGGGATCGAGGCAGGGGCGGACGAGTTCCTTGCCAAGCCGTATGACCATGGCGAGGTGCTGGCACGGGTCAAGATGCTGCTCAGAACCAAACAGCTCGATGAAATGCTCGATGATTCTTACGACAACATCCAGCATCTGACCTCATTCGGCAGTCGCATCATGACCTCGTTCCGACCTTCGGGGTTTGACCTCATGGCCCAGATCGACAGCCTCGCCAACGAGATCATCAGAAAGGAAGCCGACAGCGCGGGAAGGCCGTCAACGGTGCTGGTGCGCATTATCAATAACAATGCTGTTGCCTGGTATTGCTACGTGTATGATTCAGAAGGATTGGAGAGGAGCGGCATCGACCTGCACACTCCACTGAGTATTCCGGCAACAGACAGCACTGCCTGCTTCTGCATAAATCCCGTGTCGTTGCCTCACTTCAGGCCACTCGTTGAAAGTCTCGCCTCCAAGGGCATCGCTGTTGAAAACATGACCTGTTATCTCAGCGATATGGCTTCTGTATTTGCACTCAATTACGGCAGGGAGGTGACCACGTTTGACGCCACGGTGCTGGAGAGTCTCGCCATGCAGACGCTCTTTTTCATGCACCTGGCAATTCAGATCAGGGAGAGCGATGAAGCGTTTGCCTATACGGTGCACTCCCTCGCCAGGGCCTCGGAAGTCAATGACGAGGATACGGGCGACCACGTACTGAGAGTCGGCGAATACTGCGCCATTGTGGCACAAAAACTCGGCCTTGCGGAACAGTGGGTAAAGAGCATCAAGCTGCAGGCAAGCCTGCATGATGTCGGCAAGGTGCACATACCGTCGGACATTCTTAGAAAAACGGGGGAACTCGATCCGGAAGAGTGGAATATCATGAGACGTCATACCGTGAAGGGAGCAACAATTATTGGCGTCCATCCGAAGTTCAGTATCGCCAGGCAGATCGCTCTCTCCCACCATGAACGATGGGATGGGAGCGGCTATCCTTTCGGCTATTCCGGAGACCGGATTCCTCTTGAAGGAAGAATCATGAATATCGCCGACCAATATGATGCCTTGCGGAATGCGCGGGTCTACAAACCAGCCCTTGACCATGCCACTACGGTCCGCATCATCACCGAAGGAGACGGAAGGACCGTGCCGCAACATTTCGATCCGCAGGTGTTGAAGGCCTTCGTAGCAACCGCACATCTGTTTGAGGAGGTGTATGAAACATTTACCGCAATTCCCAGGCTGACGGGACCGGAATGCACCAATCCTGCATCCTGTAGCCACCTGGATGAACATTTGCCTGCTATTTTGTTTTAGTTGCAGATGGAGTTACCACTTATGAAAATCCTGCCGTCTAATCAGAAATTCCCGCATCTCTACGTCTTTATTGTTGTAATTATTTCGACAATCTTCGCCGGCTGGTTGTTCACCAACTATCTCGGCCGGGTTGCGGATAAAATATTCAAGGAGAGGGCCGACAGAGAGTCGCGTATTATTGGCTCACTGCTTAATGAATCTCTGGGTGATGTGGAAAATGCCGCCATGGCGCTGAGCCATGCAGATCAGCTGGTTGCGGCACTCTCATCGGCGAATAGCGCGGATCTGAAACGTGCCAACAAGCTGCTTGACCGTGTCAATTCCGGTCTGAAGTTGTCCGTATGCTATCTTCTGGATGAAAACGGTCGGGCCGTTGCCTCGTCGAACAGAAAGGAAAAGAATGGTTTTGTCGGAAAAAACTTTGCATTCAGACCCTATTTCACAGGTGCAATGTCTGGCCGTCTCACTACGTATTTCGCTCTTGGCACCACCAGCAACGAGAGAGGCTATTATGCGGCGGCGCCGGTTGTTAATAAAGGCGGCGCAATAGCAGGTGTTATCGTCACCAAAAGGGACGTTGCCTCTGTCGGCAAGATTTTAAGTCAGTACACCAACGCATTTCTGGTAAGCCCCGAGGGGATCATCTTTATCTCCAGCAAGGGGGAGTACCTTTTCAGGAGCTTATGGCCGGTTGATGAAAAGAATTGCGCCAAGATTCTGGTATCGCGGCAATTCGGAAAGGTCACTTTTGAACCGCTGCTGGCGGCAGAACCGCAGACCGGGAATTTTGTCCTCTTTGAAAACAAGAACAGTTATATCCTGCGCCTGCCGTTCGGTCACGATGGCTGGACGCTCGTAACAACGCAACAGCCCCGTATCATAACCACCTACCGTTTGTTTGGCCTCTTGCTCACCACAATGTTTGCTCTCTTGTTTCTGTTTTTTTTCAACGTGCTGTTGAACAAAAGCAGATCGCTGGAGGCGGCCAGAGATCTGCTCAAGTCCAGGGATGACTGGAAACGGACGTTCGACGCGGTACCGGACCTGATCGCAATCGTTGATGCCAATTACCGCATATCAAGCATGAACAGGGCCATGGCGGAGCGATTGGGCATATCCCCGCAGGAGGCGATCGGCAGGCGCTGTCATGAATTACTGCATGACTCTCAGGAACCACCTTCCTCATGTCCTCATCAGAGGATGCTTCAGTCGGGAACAACAGAATCTGAAACCGTCTTCATAAAGGCCCTGAATGGTGATTTCATCATTTCTGTAGCTCCACTCATGTCCAAAGAGGGCACAATGGAGTCGTCAATCCATGTAATGCACGATATCAGCAAAATCAGACTGTTGGAAAAGTCACAGAAAGAGTATGCACAACGGCTCGAATTTGTCTTGGAGGGGTCAAACGACGCCACCTGGGAATGGGATATGATTACCAACCAGAACATCCTCAATAAGCGCTATTACGAAATGATTGAGCATAACCCCGGAGAAGTAGACCCAACTTTTGAATTTTTCCTGAAAACCATTCATCCCGGTGATGTTGCCGACGTGCGGCGGCATGTGCAAGATTACCTGGATGGAAAAACCAACGTGTATGAAGCTCATTACCGCATGGTCACAAAGTCCGGGAATATGAAAAATGTCATGGGAAGGGGGAAGATCGTCAGGTATGACGAAGAGGGACATCCACTTAGAATGTCCGGGGTTGTTACCGACGTCTCGGAAATGAAACGGCTCAGCGATGAAGTCAACCGGATCAACAACCTGGAATCGATCGGCCTGCTCTCCGGAGGACTGGCTCACGACTTTAACAATGTGCTGAACATAATTTACGGCAACATAAGCTTTGTCAAGATGCTTGCAGAGGGCAACGCAGCCATTATTGAGCCTCTCAGGGATGCGGAAGAAGCGTGCGAGCGAGCCAAAGAACTCGGCATCCGCCTGCAGGCCTTTTCGCAGGGGGACACGCCGTTCAGGGAACCGATAGAACTTACCGCACTCCTTGAGGATGTCACTGGAGCCCTATTCAAGGGTTCACGCATCTCGCACAGTATTTCCGCACCGGATGCCCCCTTCCCTTTGGAAGCAGACCCGCGCCAGATTAGACAGATTTTCGAAAATCTACTGACCAATGCAAAAGATGCGATGCTCGAAGGCGGCACAGTCAAGATCGATATAGAAAACAGTGAAGTCGATGCAAAAAAAGGGCTGTCCATCAAGCCGGGATCCTATGTCTGTATTACAATCCAGGACGACGGTACAGGTATCCCGGAGGCGAATCTTCCGAAGATCTTCGATCCCTATTTTTCGACCAAGGATACCTACAGTCAAAGAGGGATGGGGCTTGGACTCTCGATATGCTATGCCATCATGAAGCGTCACAACGGACAGATTACCGTAGAATCCACCGTTGGAATCGGAACCAGTGTTATCCTGTATCTGCCTGTTTCTGTGGACTAAAAGTAAATAACACTCAAGGGTAAATGAGAATATGACTAACAAGACGTACAAGATTCTCATAGTGGATGATGAAGAGCCGAATCGAAATTTGTTGTCCCGCTTTTTATCGTGTGATCAGTACACCCTTTTCACCGCCGAAAACGGAATAGATGCATTGGAACGGGCTAAATCTATAAGCCCTGATCTGGTCCTCCTTGACGTGTCTATGCCAGTGATGGATGGCTATGAGGTCTGCCGGGCTCTCAAGGCTGACGAGGCCACCAAAAAAATTCCCGTCATCTTTGTGACTGCCATGCAAAAAACCGCCGATGAAGCCAGTGGTTTTGAATCCGGGGCTGTGGACTATATCACGAAGCCAATTAACGCCGCTGTCGTGCAGGCGCGAGTGAGGGCACATCTGTCTCTCAAAGAGGCACAGGATGCGGCGGATGATTGGAATTCAAATCTCAAGAAGCGGCTGTTACAAAGTATCGCGACCATCCGCGAAAAGACTCAGGCCCTTATGTCTGCAGAGGAGCGGGCATCCGGATCACACGGTTACGTACTGGCTGCGGAGCTGCTGTCCGGAGCCTTCGAACTGATGGAAGACCGTCATGGCGTCCATGCCCGTGCGGTCAGTGAGTTGGCAGGGGATGCCGCGCGCAAGATGAATCTCGACGCCGACACAGTGGCAAAGATCAGGCTGGCCGGACTGATGCATGACGTTGGCACTCTGGGCTCCATGCGGGGATTATCAGTTAAACACGAAATTGACATGTCGGCTAATGAACTGGAAGAATTTCACACTCATCCGGTACGTGGTGAAGCACTGTTTGAGTCGTTTGAAGGAATGCAGGATGTGGGGCAAATGGTGCGCGGCCATCATGAGGCCTTGGATGGGAACGGCTTTCCCGATGGATTGAAGGAGGATGCTATTCCACTCGGCGCCCGCTTGATCGCTATAGCTGATTTTATCGAAAACGCGGCAAACTCCGTATCGGGAGAGTGTGCCGAATATGCCCTTATGAAAGCACGTCTGCATGCCGGCACACTGCTGGATCCCAAGCTGATTCCGTATTTTTCATCGATTACCCGCATCCTGTATTTCAAGGGTAAAAGGTCCGGTACGACAGGAGAGGTTGAGGTCCCGACCAATGAGCTGATCTCGGGTATGCAGCTCTCGCGGGATCTTTCCAATGAAGCCGGTGTGCTGCTGTTCCAGAAGGGGGACAAGCTGGACTTAGCGGGGATATCGCTTATTCGCCGCACCATCAGTATGAGTCAATCATCGGAGGCTGGTATATGGGTCTACTTCAACAATACTGAATAGCGTCTCATAAGAATCGGCTAAAATCTACTCCTCCACCCGATAGCCCACAGAACCGCCCTTTCCATATCCAACACGCCCTACCCCTGATAGACTGAATAGCTTCTAACTTACCAGGCTCCCATCATGAGGAAACTTTCGGGCCAGGTCGTTGTCGATGACATAGACACAGACCTCCTTGGCGCTCTGCTTGGTGTAGTGATACTTGGCGGCACAGAGGTTGCTGATCAGAAACGAGACATCGTCGCGGATGCGTTTATCATAGGTCTTGAAGGCCTCAGTATCATAATCCTTGATCGCCCGGCGGAAGTTGGCGTTATCGAGAAACGGTTCCAGCACCTTGCCCTTCAGGTTGTGGACATAACGTTCATGGAGTGACTGGTAGAGACCGGTTTCCACGGGCTCCTTCCCCTCCGCAAGAACCTCCTGGGTCAGGGTCCGGGAAGCGTACTCCTTCTGGGTTTCACGCCGGAAGGCAAAACGGGCAGCGTCATCGGTTGCCAGGCCGAGCAGCCGACCCTCGATCGAGCGCAGGAAATCCTCGCTGATCTCCAGCTTTTCATTGGTGAAGCGGCAGACCGCCACCGACCCCGGCTCAAAACTGACCGCAAACATATAATTGAGCAGATCCCGGGAGATCTGTTCCTCGTTGTAGTAGTAGAGCGATTCCTTGACCTCCTGCAGCACCGAATAATTGTAGTTTCTCAGCAGGGAATCGAGGAACCCTTCCGGCACCATCTCCTGAAACTCCGTACGCCACTTGGTAAAGTAGGTATTGAGGCTGGACATGGAGATCAGCTTGTCCTTGCGGGCATAGCTGGCATAGAACTCGCTGAACAGCTTGATGGAATCACGTCCGGAAAATCCGGTCACCCCCTCCTTCTCCGATTCATCAATGATCCGGCGCCTCCGTTTGGCGGTCAGCCGCTTGCGATCCTCCTCCGAGAGCCAGGCCGGAATAAAGCCGGTATACAGTTCCATCTTGAGGAGCTGCAGGTTTTCATCACAATACTGGCCGTATTTTTCCGGATCTCCGATCCATTCCAGCAGCGCCTCGGAGCGGATCTTCATGCGGGTGGAAATGATGGTGCGGGCGAAGTTATGCAGGACGCGCGGGATGAAGCTCTCATCGATGTGCTTGCCGAAGATGTTGCGATAGATCTCCACCTCGGTGTTCAGGTCCATGACGTAGGGGATATTGATGAACTCGATCCGGTCGGTAAAGGACTGGAAACCCTCGATGGTTTTCTCATCCTCCGGGTTCATCAGGGCAATGAAGAGCGATTTGACGTTCTCTTCCACATCCTCCACCTTGTGGATCCCCTCGCTGATGATGTTGTGCAGTTCCAGCAGCCGCACCGCGTTGTGGGATTTCACGTCCATCAGGGCGTAGATACCGTTATTGGTCTTGGCAAAACTTGAAAAGAGATACTTGACCGCATTGCTGTCGCCCAGCAGGGTATCGATCTTGCGCTGCAGCAGCTCATTGGTCATGATGTTCTGCTTCATCGGCTTGTCGCCCGGATTGAAGACGGTGATCCCCTCCCCCATCCGGCGGTTGAAGCGGTAGGGACGGGCATGAATCATGCGGTAGATATCCAGTGAGTTGGGCAGACGCTGGATCAGGGCATCGAAAATGGAGCTGCAGATCGTGCAGGGGGTCTCACGGAAGACCCACTCGTATTCCTTGTCGGTGAACAGTTTCCACTTGAACTCGTCGTTCTTGAAGAGGTCGTCGAAAAAGGTGCGCCGGTCGCGCTTGGGGATCAGCAGCAGCGGGTTGTCGTGGGAGGGGCAGGTAATCTCCACGAAATCACCGTTGCGGTACAGGGTGTTTTTCATCTCGGCCAGCTCGGCCTGTCCCAGTTCGTATTCATCCAGCAGGCTCGTCAGCCGGTCAACGAACGACGACAACTGGGTTTCGTTGATCTGGGCCAGCACCCTGCGATCAAGCCGCCAGACCACCTCGTAACGCGTTCCCGCATCGCTGTTGGCATACTCCTCGAATTTGAGCAGCAGGTTGTTGAGAAAGGTACTCTTGCCCGAACCGGGGGGGCCCTCAAAGATGTAGATCTTGTTCTGCCGGGCGCTGCCCTTCATGGCGTCCACGTGGTTAATCAGACGATTGGCAAAGAGCCGGTCGGCAAAGAAGGGGCGGTCCGTATCCTGGACAAACAGGTTGCGGCAATCGTAGTTCACATAATTGATCGATTCGGCGTCATCGGGGTACTCGTCGATCCCCACGCCGATATAGTTGTAGATCATGTCATGAAAGGTCTGAAACACATTACGCACGACTGAATCCGGCCGTACGGAAAGGATCTTCAGAAAATCATCGAAGGAGATGATCTGGCTATGCTCCCGTTCACTGATCTTGCGATTGAGATGATGTATGGCTCTATCGATGTTCGACATGTGTCACCACTTAAACCTTCTTTTTGGACAGTACCTTTCCGTTCATCGAATACAGCACCCGCTGCCAGCTAATCTCGGCTTCAGGGGGCTCTTCCTGCCCGGCCGCTGATGATGCCGCGGCCGCCACCTCAGCCTCGCTCGTTTCCAGATAGACCGGACTGCCCCACAGATACTCGATTCCCAGCAGCGTGTTGGCCACATATTCCCTGACCAGCTGTTTGCCCTCGAAGGCATGGGTCAGGTAGAGCGAGCCTTCGATGCCCTTGGCAGGGTCCACGCTGATGACCGGAGGGTGGTAGAGGGAACCCAGCATCATCTGCCGGTAATCGCCTGCCTTGCGGCTCTTGACATAGTATTGCCAGACCTGGCGTTGCCGGTCGAGCCGCTTGCCGGCGACAAACAGCTTGTGGCGCTCCATGAAATCCTGATCCAGATAATCTTTCAGGAACAGGTAATCGCACAGGTTTTCCCGCACCGTGAAGATGAAGTCACGTCCCGCGGCCGTGCCGGTATCAAACTGAGTGCGCCGGTCGGCATCCTGTATCCGCTGGAAGGCAAAGGAGTGGCGCCCTTTGTCGGCCTGTTCCTCTATGTGGCTGAAGAGCCGCATCCCCAGTGCATAGGGGTTCATTCCGACCCGCGGCAGGGAGGTGACACCGGCATGGACCCGGGCAAAATCCACCTCATGTCCCTTGATGCGGTCATCCTGCAGGAAAAGACGCTCATGCCAGTAGCTGGCCCAGCCCTCGTTCATGATCTTGGTCCGGATCTGGGGCTGAAAGAACAGCGAGGTAGAGCGGACAATCTCCAGGATCGCCCGCATCCAGATATTCTCATCCCGGGCCAGAAACTCGGAATTATCCAGCAGATAGCGGAGCAGGTCGCGCCGTTTGGCCGGCTGCGCCGCACCGCTGCGGGCAAAATGAGCTTCCAGTTCCGGATAGTGCAACTCCGCCTCGGCGAAGAAGGTCTTCTCGCCCTGTTCGCCAAAGGCCTTCAGACACTCGTTGTAGCGGCTGACCTCCTTGATGTAGTCGCTGACCGAAACCTTTTTTTCCGCCTGGAGAAAGACGTCGAAATAGTAATCGAGCCGCGAAGAACACTCCGTTTCAGGGGGGACAAAGAGATCCGCCAGGTCACCGTGAAAGTCGACCAGGTTGTCGATCCCCCGGGCAAATTCGATCACGTAATCGACCCAGCGCCCCTTCTCGGCGCGCAACTTGGCGATGACCCGCTTGTCCGAGAGCGCCTGGCCGGTGAAATCGTAATCCCAGGTATGGCGGAAATAGAGGTTGTTCTGGAAGAAATCGATATGGGCCAGGACGTGATAGAAGATCATCACATTCAGCCAGTCCGGGTTGTTGTCGTTGTAGAACGATATCGGCGGCCGGGTATTGATGACCGTCTCATAGGGGTTGTGGGGGTAGAGTTCGTACTTGCCTTTCTCCCGCAGCACCTCCACATCGTGGACCCAGTAGTCGTAAAGGGTCGGGATCATCACCTTGGGGGAGAGTTCCAGCAGATCGCGGTTGGTCACCACGTACTCCAGGCTTTCGTCGGTAAAGGAGAGGCCGGCGGCCCGGGCGCGCTCCTTGCAGCCTTCCATGATCCGTTTGGTATGTTGATTGATAAGTTCCATGATAGAAACGCACCTTTTCCGCAATCTCCGCGTTGCTCTGCGGAAATACATGCTCACCGTAGCGCTGCTACGCCAGCGCTGCATTTCCTTGAGCGCCTTGACCTTGCGAAAAAATCGCGTTTCTTGGAGATCGCAAGGTCAATCAGTTCTTTTTGGCTACCCAGGTATTACGAAATCAGTTTCTTGATCCCCTCGATCAGCCGTGGTTCATCCGCATCTTCGGCCATGATGTCCATTCTCAGCAGTTCCGGCTTGTCCTTCAACAGCCCCGAGCCTTTCAGGTAACGTTCAACCTGCGTCCCGCCCGACTCTCCCTGGCCATGCTCGGCAATCGTCACCCCGACCCGGTTGGCATAGGTCAGTATCTTGCCCAGTTCCGGCAACGCCTTCTCGCCCCCCTCGTCCCAGTCATCGCCGTCGGTACCCTGGAAGACATAGATGTTGTAATCCTTTGCCAGGCTTTCCCGGGCGACGATCTCGTTAACCAGCTGATAGGCGCTGTAGACCTGCGTGCCGCCCGCAACCCGGGAGTTGTAATAGGTGTAGAAGTCCGGCACCTCTTTGGCCTCGGTATCGTGCAGGATGAAGCGAGTTTCCGCCTGGCCGCCGTACTGGTAGAGCAGCCAGCTGTAGATCAGCACATGCTGCGAGACGATCAGGTCGGTCACCTTGCCGGCCATGGAACCGGAATAATCGCGCAGGAAGAAGAGCATGGCCTGCGGCTCATAATCCTTTTCCTGCGAGAGCACCCGGTAGATCTTGTCGTGCGGCGCGATCAGAAAACGGGTCGGATCGATAGCCGCCACATCCGGCAGGTTCCCCAGGGCGATATTCGTTTCCACGATCTTGCGCAGGGTGGCCTTCTTGTCCAGCACCTGGCCGAAGCCGCGGTTCTTGTCGGTCAGATCGTAGGTATAGCGGGTGAAGGAGCGCTTTTTGCCCTTGTCCTTCAGGTTCGGCAGCTGGAATTTCTCGGCCAGCGACTTGCCCAGATCGTAGGCGGACGATTCCAGCTCATGATTCTCGCCCTCCCCCTGGCCGGGGCCGCTTCCGGGTTCTCCACCCTCTTCGCGCACCGGCTGTTCCCCGATAACCTCGCCCTCTTCGCCCTCTCCCGTACCGCCGGATGCCCCGCCCTCGCCCGGCGGGCGCACGGTCGGATCATGGAAGAGCTTTTCCTCCACCGTAGCCGGTACGACCACCACCTTGCCGCTGCGGCCCCGCCCCGGTTTCACCAGCTTGCCCACCTGGATCTTGCGCGGGAATCCGTCCTGCTCCCGCTGGCGGTCCCGCTCCAGCAGTTCATCCAGGGATTTCGACAGTCCGGCTGAGCTGAGCTGTGGCGCCACCGCCTGCCGCAGTACCAGCAGATCACCAGCGGCATAGATGCTGCGGCCGAAGCGGGCAAACTCGCCCTGCGGCTGCGCTGCGGCCGGAGGCAGCCCATGCTCCTCCTCGGCGGTCGCCAGCTCCGCCCGCAGGCGTGCCTCCCGCTCGGGGGAAAGGCCGCGCGCCTTCAGTTCTTCCAGGTATGTCAGCAGGTCGTCTCGCATATATGATTTGTTGTCCGTTGAAGTCCCCCTTTGAAAAAGGGGGATTTAGGGGGATTTGCTTTTGACGTTGAAAACCAAATCCCCCCTGGCCCCCTTTTTCAAAGGGGGGAATAATTCAATTTTCATCCTCCTGCGTGCAGAAGTACTCGATCGTCTTCTGCGCACAGGTCCGGCAGTAGCCCAGCTTGTTCAGCATGGTCGTGATCATCCGGTCGTAGAGCTTCTGGTTCTCCTCGTTGGTGCGGTTGGCCAGCGCACCGATCAGGCTGCCGGCACCGGCGATATCCGATTTCAGGCGCACGTCGGTGATGGCCTTGACCAGTTCCAGGTTGTCCATGAAGTCATAGTTCGGGTCCATGGAGATCTTCTGGCCGTAGATCTTGCGGATGGAGGTGCGGAACGAATCCCGCTGTTCCTCAGTCTTCAGACCGATGCGCTCCTCTACGCTCTTGACATAGCGCTCGTCGATCTTCAGGGCGCGCAGTTCGCCGCTCTGGGGGTCCTTGTATTTCCACATCCGGTCCGGTCCCAGGTTCTCGGCATCGATGCCGATGATCATGTTGACGTAGTTCATCACATCCTTGCGGATGGCATAGGGCTCATCCATATAGGCGTTGAACATCTCGGTCATGATCCGTTCGCGGTACAGCCCCTTGGCGATCTTGAGGTCCTCCAGGTACTTGGCCCGGTCATTGGTATCGACCACGTAATCGAGCACCACCCGTTCCAGGGTCTTGAACACATCGTAGGCGAACATGCAGCGCCCTTCGTTGGTCTCGGAGTTCTCCACCTGGAGCTGGATCGAGCGACCCAGGCTGCGGTGTCCCAGCCCCTTCTGCCCGAAGCGCTTGGTGATGTCCGGATCCTGTCCGAGGGTATCGATCACCTCGGCCAAGGCCTTGATGCTCTTCTCTCCGGCCACCTCCCCGGCCGCCAGCTTCATGGTCTCGATCGAGGTGAGTTTCTCCGAACGGGGCAACCGGCTCAGCACGACCCCCACCGAGGCCGCATAGTTCAGGTTGGGGTCCTGGTGCAGCGCCTCCTTGCTCAGGGTGGTCTTGGCTTCACTGCCGATGGCGTAGGCGGTCAAGCCCTCCTGCAGCCGGTAGTTGGTGTTGTGGGAGACGTAGCAGATCCGGCAGCGGTCGACGATCGGCGCCTCTTCCTTCTCGGACAGGAAGCGGTTGAATTCGGAGTTGTTGCTGGTGGCGATGATCAGGGAATCGATCGGCCAGCGGTAGCCGTCGATCTCGATGGCCCGGTTCTGGATGACCCCCAGATAGACCTGCACCAGGTCCTTCTTGTTCTTGAAGATCTCGTCGGAGAAATGTATCCCGCCGCCGGCCACCCGGGCCAGGGCGCCGCGCCGCAGGTCGAAACGGTAGGGGTTGTTGGTGTCGGAGATGTGCAGCAGGCGCTGGATCGATTCCTCGCCCAGCAGGTCGACCGACGACGAGGTGATCTTGTCCTTGGCCGGATACTTGCCGGTTACGGTTCCCAGGCTCTCGCTCATCGGCACCGGCACCACCTCGATGAAGTCGAGCATCTTATCCAGGTTCCCGTCGCAGAACTCGCGGATATCGTTCCAGATGTAGCCGCTGCAGGCGCCCAGCGGGCGGTAGTTTTCGTAGAGCCCATCGATGGCGCTATCCGCCAGGCCGCCCTGTTCGGCCAGGAAACGGCGGTTGTCAGCGGGTGCGTCGTGCAGGTTCATGGCCAGGATCAGCGGATCTTCATAGGTCTGGGAATCGATGATGTTGATCTTGCCGTAATGCCCCAGTTGGGCCAGACCGTTGAAGCGGAAGGTGTAGCGGCGGTTTTTAGGGAGCGACAGGAAGGCCCGGTACTGGCTGCACAGGAATTCGACGAAAAAGGTCTTGCCGTTGCCCGGCTCACCCACCAGGACAAAGGCCATCTCCTTGCTGGAGCCCCCTTCGGCGGCGTCCTTGACATAGGAAACAAAGCTGTTGATCTCATCGTACATGCCGATGGCGTGCTTCCTGCCGGTGCGGAATACGTTGAAGTCATAGGTGGTCCGGCCATTCACCACCACCTTGTCAAAACCCGCCCCGAGAATCATTCTGGCCACAGACTGAAAGGCATTCTCGAAGACCCGTTCACCCTCTTTTAGCGCGACAAGATGCTGAATCAACCTCTCATGGGCAGCCATGGTCATCCTCCGTCCGGATATCGATAATCATACTGTTACTATCTACAATTATTACCTTTCAGATGAATTAATCAAGCATGATAAAGAGGTAAATAAAAATAGGCCGGCAGCGGCCGGTGAAGCCGGTCACGAGAGCAAGCCGCCCCGATTGCGCCAGGGCTTACAACAAAAAACGCCGCCTGCATCGCACAAGGCGGATACAGGCGGCAGGACGTGTCGCATCTCGGGGTAATTTCGCAGCAACCCGCACAATCCCACCTTGTCAGGGGGGAAACACCCCTCCTGGACAAGGAGGGGCTGGGGTGGTTGATCTGTGTTCTTAGATGTTCTGCACATCCACCACGGCAATGGCGGCCATATTGACGATATCATTGACGCTGTCGCCGCGCTGCAGGACATGCACCGGTTTGCTCATGCCCATCAGGATCGGGCCGATGGCCTCGGCGCCCCCCAGGTGGTG
>JAJXYO010000064.1 GCA_021780495.1 Deltaproteobacteria bacterium | reverse complement strand
TCATGAAATTGAGAAAGAGCAGATAAAACTGGTTACTTGGTAGCTAAAACGTAACAAACCTGAGGCTACCAACAATGACCGGAGATCCAGTGCGTCTCAAACTGGGGTTTCCGGATGGACACTATCTAAAAGATTTATCCGCCTTTATCAGAAGTTATCAGATTTGATCCGCGTGCAATGATTTCAGGAGGTTTATATGCTGCATGAAGACTTAACCAACCAAATTATCTGCGCCTTTTACAATGTATACAACATCCTCGGCAACGGTTTTCTTGAAAAGGTCTACGAAAATGCACTGGCCGTGGAACTGAGGAAGATCGGCTTGTCAGTGACTCAGCAGGAGAGCGTAAAAGTCTATTATGATGGCATTCAAGTAGGCGATTATTTTGCAGACATCATTGTTAATGGTTTGGTGATCCTTGAATTGAAAGCGGCTGAATCCCTGAGAAATGAGCATTTTGCTCAGCTGACCAATTACCTGAAGGCAACTGATAAAGAAGTCGGGTTGTTGCTTAATTTCGGCAAGAAACCTGAATTCAAAAGAGTCGTTCTTGGAAATGAAACGAAAATCAGGTTCACGCGGATAACTTCGGATAGCATCTGATAAAGCTCCAACCAAAAACGTAACAAAATCAACTCGCAAAAGGTGTTATTTTCATGGACATCCTCATCGGCACCCTCACCATGCGTCCCTACGTGTTCGCCTTCTTTGCGGCCTTCCTGCTGTCCTGCGTCCCACACGTCGGCTGGCGGCGGACAGTGGCCTTTACCGGTTGCGGCTACCTGATCGCCTTCGCCTCGGAGTGGCTCTCGATCAACACCGGTTTTCCCTACGGCTGGTATTACTACATCGAGACCACCAAGCTTCAGGAGTTGTGGGTGGCGGGGGTACCGTTCTTCGACTCGCTTTCCTACGTCTTCCTGGCCTACTGCAGCTACGCTACCGCCCTCTTCATTCTTTCGCCGCTGAAGGCCTGGCGCGGGAATCTGGTTACCCTGGAGACCCGCCGCATCCGGCGTTCGCTGGCAGCCCTGGTCCTGGGTGCCCTCCTGCAGACCTTTCTGGACATCGTCATCGACCCGGTGGCGCTGCAAGGTAGGCGCTGGTTCCTGGGGCAGATCTACGGCTACCGCGAACAGGGTATCCACTTCGGTGTGCCGCTCTCCAACTACGGGGGCTGGCTGCTGACCAGCCTGTTCCTGGTGGGGGCCTTTCAACTGATCGACGCCCGCCGCACCGCAGATGCCCCGAAGGGGGTCTGCAACCTTCCCTTTCGTGCCCTGCTGGGACCGCTGCTCTATCTGTCGGTGCTGCTCTTCAATTGGGGGGTAACGCTCTGGATCGGGGAGCCATTCCTGGCCCTGGAGGGGGTATTGATGTACACGCTGCCGGTTGTGATGATTGTCATGCTGGCGCTACGCAGGGTGAACCGCTATTCAAAGGAGGAGTTCGGCGAACATGTCCGGGATTACCCCTGGTCTCCGGCAGGGACGGCGTCACACAACGGCCAGAAACCGCTCGACGGCCTGTGACAGACTGGCGGCGGCGACGCGGCTGTTGCGCGCCAGGCGGATCAACTGGGGGATGATGTGTGGCTTGCGGGCGATCGTCAGCAGCACACGGGGTATGCGGATCCGCATCCGCCCATCGCAGAATTCGTCCAGGGAAAACCCCAGCTCTTCATCAAACGGGTCGCTGACGGCACGAATAGCGCTGAAAGAGATCCCGTTCTCCACTGCGACTATGGCTATGGCCGCACTCTCCATTTCCACCACCGGAAATGGCACATCCACAGGCAACAGGGCGGCCAGGCGGCTTTTTGGCATAATGGTTGGCGTACTGGCGAACAGCCCGGCGAACACCCGACGGCCTTCGGCGGACTGCCGGACAACAAAATTCCGGCTGGCTGCCAGGATTTCAACCGGTACCTGTTCGAGTACGTTTTCAGACACGATGGTCAGGCCCGTGGCCACCACGATATCCCCCACCTGAAGACCGGCAGAAATTCCGCCGCAAAATCCGGCCGAGATAATCATATCCGGGTGTGCGGCATGGACAAGTTTTTGGGCTGTAGCAGCGGCGTTGTTGAAGCCCATGCCGGCCTCAATAATCACAATCTCGTGCCCCGGCAGGTGCCCTTGACGGATCGCCAGTTTGTTCAGCAGCGTTCTTTTTGTCCCGCCGACCGCCCTGGCAACCGACTGGGTTTCCTCGGGCATGGCGGTGATGATCCCTATCCTCATCGATTACGGTCTCCCGGCCGAAACTGTACAACCTTCTCCGGTCCTTTTCCAAGCATATTATGAAATGCTGGACAAATGGATCGGCATCGACTATATTTTCCATTCGATTTTGTGGAGAGATGTCCGAGCGGTTGAAGGAGCACGCCTGGAAAGCGTGTGTACGTTAATAGCGTACCGAGGGTTCGAATCCCTCTCTCTCCGCCATAAATCAAGTATGGCATCGGTTCTTTTACTTGCAGGCGGAGATGATAGCCGGGCCTCGCGCAACGGCAGGCCGTGAACTCCGCCAGGTCCGGAAGGAAGCAACGGCAGCGGCCCCCGCCGTGTGCCGCGGGTAAACCCGGCTATCATCTGCGCCTGCAAGCACTACAATGACAGGCTCATCACCCTTTTTCGTCCGATATCCACGTACACCTCTGCCAAATCCTTCCATGCGGGGGCAACAGATGACCTGCGAGGTTCAATCCTTTGTCCAACGGCACGTCATACGAAGTCCTGGCCAGAAAATACCGCCCCCAATCATTTTCGGAGCTGACCGGGCAGGAACATGTCAGCCGCACCCTGCAGAACGCCATCGATTCGGGCCGGGTGGCGCATGCCTTCCTGTTCACCGGCGCCCGGGGTGTCGGCAAGACCAGCACGGCCCGCATCCTGGCCAAGACCCTCAACTGCGAACAAGGCGTGACCCACGAACCCTGCAACGTCTGCCCGCAGTGCCTTGAGATCACCAAAGGCACCTCCACCGATGTCTTCGAGATCGACGGCGCCTCGAACAACGGCGTGGAGGATGTGCGCGAACTGCGCGACAGCATCAAGTACCTCCCCTCCCACAGCCGCTACAAGATCATCATTATCGACGAAGTCCACATGCTCTCCACCAACGCCTTCAACGCCCTGCTGAAGACCCTGGAAGAGCCGCCGGAACACGTCAAGTTCATCTTTGCCACCACCGAACCGCACAAACTCCCGATCACCATACTTTCCCGCTGCCAGCGCTTCGATTTCAAGCGAGTCCCGGTGGCCAAGATCATCGTCCGGCTGCGGGAGATCGCCGACAAGGAACAGGTCGTCATCAGCGACTCGGCCCTGGCCCTGATCGCCCGCAAGGGCGACGGCAGCATGCGCGACTCACTGACGGCCTTCGACCAGGTACTGGCCTTCTGCGACAGCAGCGTCTCGGATGAGGACGTGGTCACGCTGATCGGCGCCGTGGACCCGCGCCTGCTGGCCGATATCTCGGCCGCGGTCTTCAAGGGCGATACCCAGGCCGTTCTGGCAGGCATCAAGCGGGTCGATACCGTCGGTTACAACATGCGCCAGTTCTGCCAGGATCTGATCGAGCATTTCCGCTATCTGCTGGTGATCCGTTCGGTCAAGAAGCCGGAGGAGATCCTCGACCTGGCCGACGCCGAACTGGAGGAGTTGCGTCAGCAGGCGGCCGGTTTTTCGGCCCAGGATATCCAGCGCCGCCTGACCTTGCTGATCAAGGCCGATGGCGAGATGGCCTTCGCCTCCTTCCAGCGTCTGATTCTGGAAATGGCCTTGCTGAAGGCGGCCATACTCGTGCCGGTAATCCCGATCAACGAACTTATCGAAAAGATCAAGCTGCTGGAGACCGGGGCGGTCCACACGCCGTCGCTCCCCTGGAATGCCGCCCGTCCGGCTGTCTCCGGAGAAGGCGCGTCCGTCCGTCCGGAACCTCAACGGGGAGCAGGCCCGCCAGTCACGGTTGCAGAACAGGTTTCTGTAGCCCCGCTTCCGAAGGCGCAACCACATGGTTCACATTCCGACTGGGAGCGATTCGTAGCCTTCACGGTCGAGAAACGTCCGGCCATCGGCTCGGTGCTGGAGCATGGCAGCCCGCTGAAGCTAGAGCCGGGCTTGATGGAGATCGGGTTTCCGAGCGGCAGTTATTATCTGACATCGGCTCAGGACGCTGATTCAGTCAAGGAGATTCAGGCCTTGGCGCTGGAGTTCAGTGGCAGCGCAACGACGGTCAAGATCCGCTCGATCACCCCGGAGACCGGTGATTCGCCGCTGTCGCTGGCCGAAAAAAAAAAGAGTGATCTCGATCTGCGGCTGAAGACACTGAAGCAGGAGGTCGCGGAACATCCGGTGATCAACGAGGCGCTGCGCCTGTTTGGCGGCACCATCACCGATATCCGTGAAACGTAGGCACATCGTAGTGTAATATCCGGCTGGAGTCAGAATAATACTATTCCACACGTGGAGGATGAAGAGATGTCAAAAGGTTTAGCAAGCATCATGAAACAGGCCCAGCAGATCCAGCAGAAGATGGCCAAGCTCCAGGAAGAGGCTACCCTGAAGACGGCTGAGGCAACCTCCGGTGGCGGAGCGGTTGCGGTCACCGTTAATGGTAAAAACGAAATAACTTCACTCTCAATAAAAAAAGAGGCTGTTGATCCCAATGACGTAGAAATGCTCCAGGACCTTGTTATTGCCGCTGTCAACGAGGCGCTGAAAAAGGTTCACGCCGAACTTTCCGGAGAGATGTCCAAGATCACCGGCGGCATGAGCATTCCCGGCCTTTTCTAGTGTTATCAGATTGTTGGCTGCCAGATTGCCTTTTCTGAGCGGCAGTGCGTATTTAATTTGACTAAATGTTTTAGTTGGGCTAATAGAAACAGTGTATGCGCCAGCGTTACGACTGTCTCACGACAGGCAAAAAAGTATTGTTTTCATGCTCCTCCTTGGTTTGCGGATGCCATTTGGCCCGTTCACAAGGGGGGAGCATCTTTTTTAACCTCGCTATAATACTAAAAAAATGTTTTATTTGCCTCGGAAATTATGCTAACTAAAGCTTCCTCTCTCTCGCGCCTGGTAGGAGAATTAAAGAAACTGCCCGGAGTGGGTGAACGTACCGCTCTCCGGCTTGCGTTTCACCTGCTCAAGTCGCCCCAGAACCTGACGGCATTGGCAGAAGCGTTGCTGGCGGTTAAGGAGCGGGTGCGCAGTTGCTCAACCTGCTTCACCATAACCGAAGACGACCCTTGTTCGATCTGTAGCGGCACGCGCGATGCGGGCATCGTTTGCGTGGTGGAGAACTCCCAGGATCTGATGGCGTTGGAACGAAGTAACGCCTACCACGGCGTGTACCACGTGCTGGAGGGAGCCATATCGCCTCTGGCGGGCATCGGTCCCTCGGCCCTGCACATCGACGAACTGTTGGACCGGGTTGGCCGCGGCGGGATCCACGAGGTGGTTATCGCCACCAATTTTACGGTAGAAGGCGAGGCCACGGCCCTGTATCTGACCAAGGCACTCAAACCGACGGGTGTCAAGATATCGCGGCTGGCCCATGGTATCCCGCTGGGCAGCGATATCGAGTTTGTGGATGCGGCCACGGTTCAGTGGGCGTTGCAGGGCAGAAACGAGTTGTAGAAATAATGGCCGCTATTCGGACAACGATTCAGGATAAAACCCACAGAGGAGGCAGTACATGAGTAAAAAGATGGTAACCATTGACGGCAATACCGCCGCCGCCCACGTGGCTCACGCCACTAACGAAGTTATCGCCATTTATCCGATCACCCCGTCATCGGTCATGGGCGAAATCTCTGACGCCAAGAGTGCCGCAGGCGAGAAGAATATTTGGGGGATCGTCCCGACGGTTGCCGAACTGCAGTCCGAAGGGGGCGCGTCCGGTGCTGTGCATGGCGCCCTGCAGGCTGGTGCCTTGACCACGACCTTCACCGCCAGCCAGGGTCTGTTGCTGATGATCCCGAATATGTACAAGATCGCCGGTGAGCTGACCTCTACGGTATTCCATGTTACCGCTCGTGCCATTGCCGCTCAGGCGCTCTCCATCTTTGGCGACCACTCGGATGTCATGTCCTGCCGTTCTACCGGCTGGGCGTTCCTCTGTTCCAACAACGTCCAGGAGGTCATGGACTTTGCCCTGATCGCCCAGTCCTCGACCCTGCGCAGCCGCATCCCGTTTCTGCACTATTTCGACGGTTTCCGCACCTCCCACGAGATCCAGAAAGTTGAAGAGATTTCTTACGACGAGATGCGCACCATGCTGGACGACAAGCTGATAGCCGAGCACAAGTTGCGCGGGCTGACACCTGACCGCCCCGTCATGCGCGGCACCGCCCAGAACCCCGACGTCTACTTCCAGGGCCGCGAGACGGTCAACTCGTTCTACCCGGCCTGCGAAAAGATTGTGCAGGAAGAGATGGACAAATTCGCCAAGCTGACCGGCCGCAAATACAAGCTGGTTGAGTATGCCGGCGCCAAGGATGCCGATCGCGTGGTCGTGATCATGGGTTCCGGCGCGGATGTCGTTCAGGATACGGTTGAGAACCTGGTGAAACAGGGTGAAAAAGTCGGCGTGCTCAAGATTCACCTCTATCGTCCGTTTCCACTCGATTCATTCATCAAGGCACTGCCCAAAACGGTTAAAAAGATTGCCGTGCTGGATCGTACCAAAGAGCCCGGTTCGCTGGGCGAGCCGCTCTACCTTGATATCCGCACCGCCATCGGCGAAGCCATGGCCGACGGCAAGTTCAAGTTTGACGGCTATCCGGTCATCGTAGGCGGCCGTTATGGTCTCGGTTCCAAAGAGTTCAACCCGGCCATGGCCAAGGCGGTGCTCGACAACCTGAAAGCCAAGAAACCGAAAAACAAATTTGTCGTCGGTATCGAAGAGGATGTCACCGGTTGCAGCCTTGCGGTTGATTACTCCTTCAAAAACCCGATGCCGGGCACCTACGAGGCGATGTTCTTCGGTCTCGGTTCCGACGGCACCGTCGGCGCCAACAAGAACTCCATCAAGATCATCGGTGAAGAGACCAGCAACAACGCCCAGGCCTACTTCGTGTACGATTCCAAGAAGGCCGGGTCGATGACCACCTCGCACCTGCGTTTCGGCAAAAAGCCGATCCGTGCCCCCTACCTGGTACAAGAGGCCGACTTTGTCGCCTGCCACAACTTCTCGTTCCTGGAAAAATACGACCTGCTGGCCCGTGCCAAAGACGGCGCTACCTTCCTGCTGAACGCACCATTTGAGCATGATGCCGTATGGGATACCATGCCGAAAGAGGTGCAACAGCAGATCATCGCCAAAAAACTGAAGTTCTACGTGATCGACGGCGTTAAACTGGGCAACGAGATCGGCCTGGGACCCCGCATCAACGTCATCATGCAGACGGCGTTCTTCAAAATCTCCAACATCATTCCGCTCAAGGATGCCGTGGCCTCCATCAAGGGCGCCATCAAGAAATCATACGGCAAGGCCGGCGAAGCGGTTCTGGAAATGAACTACAAGGCGGTTGAAGCCGGCTTGAACAATTTCTATGAGGTCAAGGTCCCGGCCAAGGCTACCAGCAAGCTCAAGATGGCCGCTGCCGTTTCCAGCAAGGCGCCCAAGTTTGTAAAAGAGGTGACCGGCGTCATCGTCGCCGGCCTGGGCGACAATCTGCCGGTCTCCAAAATGCCGGCCGATGGCACCTTCCCGACCGCGACCTCGCAGTACGAAAAACGCAATATCGCCGTCGATATCCCGGTCTGGGATGAAAAGATCTGTATCCAGTGCGGCATCTGTTCCTTTGTCTGCCCCCACGCTTCGGTACGTCTCAAGGCCTACGACGGCAAGCTGCTCAAGGGCGCACCTAAGACCTTCAAATCAGTCGATTGCAAGATCACTGAGATGGTCGGCAAAAAGCTGACGATTCAGATCGCACCGGAAGATTGTACCGGTTGCGGCGCCTGTGCCTACAACTGCCCGGCCAAGGACAAGCAGAATCCGGAACACAAGGCTCTGGATATGCATTTCCAGCCGCCCCTGCGTTCCAGCGAAGCCGAAAACTTCGAGTTTTTCCTGTCACTCCCGGATGTTGATGCCAGCCAGCTCAAGCTTGAAACCCTGCGCAGCAACCAGCTGGTACGCCCGCTGTTTGAATTCTCGGGTGCTTGCCAGGGTTGCGGTGAGACACCGTATCTGAAACTGCTCACCCAGTTGTTCGGCGACCGGATGCTGGTTGCCAATGCAACCGGCTGCTCCTCGATCTATGGCGGCAACCTGCCGACCACTCCCTATGCCAAACGTGCCGATGGCCGTGGACCGGCCTGGTCCAACTCGCTGTTCGAGGACAACGCGGAATTCGGCTTCGGTATGCGCCTGACCGTGGATCAGTTCACTAAATCCGCCCGTGAGCACCTGTCCGCCCTGGCAGCAACCAAAGGTTTCCCGGCTGCCAAGCTTGCCAAAGAGATCCTGGCCGCTGATCAGTCCAGCCAGGCCGGTATAGAAGCACAGCGCGCTCGCGTGGAAGAGCTCAAGAAGGCGATCAAGGGCAGCAAGGATGCTTCAGCCAAGCAGTTGGCGCTGTTTGCCGATTACCTGGTCAACAAATCTGTCTGGTGTATCGGTGGCGATGGCTGGGCCTACGATATCGGCTTTGGCGGTCTCGACCACGTCATTGCCAGCGGCAAGAATATCAACCTCTTCGTTCTCGATACCGAGGTCTATTCCAATACCGGCGGCCAGGCATCGAAATCAACACCGATGGGTGCCGTGGCACTGTTTGCAGCCGGCGGCAAACCGGTTTCCAAGAAAGACCTGGGGATGATCGCCATGTCCTACGGTACGGTCTACGTAGCCCAGGTTTCCATGGCCAACCCGGCCCAGTGCATCAAGGCCATGCTGGAAGCCGAAGCGTTTGATGGACCTTCCATCATCGTCGCGTACTCCCACTGCATCGCCCACGGCATCAACATGACCACTGCCGTCGATGAGCAGAAAAAGGCCGTTAACTCCGGTTACTGGCCGCTCTATCGCTACAACCCGGCCTTGATCGCCGAGTGCAAGAACCCGCTGCAACTGGATAGCAAGACTCCGACTATTGAATTCAGCGAATATACCAAAGGGCAGAACCGCTACCGGATGCTGAAGAAAGCAAACCCGGAGCAGGCTGAAGCATTGATGGTAAAAGCCGGTCAGGGAGTCAAGGCGCACTTTGCCTATTACCAGAAACTGGCCGCGCTTAACTATGAGGAAAGCGGCGAAAAGAAAAAGTAATCATCGTTTAATCGCCAGTATGCTATCATTTAGCCCCGTGGGAAACCACGGGGCTTTTTTATGGGAGGTCGTTATGCAGCGGATTGTCATCGCCGGTTGTGGCTATATCGGTCACAGGGTTGCCAAGCTCTGGCGGGAGCGGGGTGCGGAAGTATGTTGTCTGGTGCGCTCGCAGGATAAGGCGGCGACGCTTGCCGGGGAGGGCTATAGCGCCAGTGCGGTTTCATTCGATGACAGCACAGCCATCAGCCTGCCGGAGATGGCCGGTGCTGTCCTGTATTATCTGATACCGCCCCCCGGCGGAGGCGTTGTTGATACCCGAGCCCGCAATTTCATCCAGTCAATGGGAAACAGCTCCAGTCCTTCGAAGATCGTCTATATGAGCGCCACCTCGGTCTACAGCGAAACCGGGGGCGGCATCGTGACCGAGGAGTCACCGGCTGAACCGCACTCTGCCATGGGCAAGCGGCGTCTTGATGCGGAACAGGCTTTTCTGGCACAGGGGGGCGCCACAGGAACACCGGTCGTTATTCTGCGGGTTAGCGGCATCTATGGCCCGGGACGGCTGCCGCTGATGCAGATCAGCCAGGGCCAGCCCCTGCTGTGCGAAGGTGAGTCGGGCCCCAGCAACCGCATTCACGCGGACGATCTGGCTGCAGTCTGTCTGGCCGCCGCTGACCATGGAGAGGGTGGGGATATCTACAATATCAGTGACGGTCATCCTACCAGCATGACCAGCTATTTTAACGCCTGTGCCGACCAGCTCGGTTATCCCCGTCAGCCGCAGGTAAGCATGGAAGAGGCCCGCCGGGTTATGTCGCCGCTGATGCTCTCCTATGTTACCGAATCCAGAGTTGTGGATAATAGCCGCGCGCTTGAACGGCTGAACATCATGCTGAAGTATCCGACCGTTCTGGCTGGTTTGCACAACTGCGTATGAATGCCACCTTGACGTTACGGGATATCTTCGACCGTCTCTTTGATTGTTTTGGGCCGCTTTCCTGGTGGCCGGCCGAGACCCCCTTCGAGGTCTGCGTCGGGGCCATCCTCACCCAAAATACCGCCTGGACCAACGTAGAAAAGGCGATCTGCGCCCTCAAGCAGGCCTCCTGCCTGACCCCGGTTGCCATGCAGGCGATAGAGCCGCACCAGCTGGCTCAGCTGATCCGCCCGGCTGGCTATTTCAATGTCAAGAGCGCCCGCTTGCAAGGCTTTGTGGCCTGGCTTTTCCTGCATCATGAAGGTTCGCTGGAGCGGATGTTTGCCGGTGACTGGCGCACGCTGCGCGCGGAGCTGCTCCAGGTTCGCGGCATCGGCCCGGAAACAGCCGACTCGATCCTGCTGTATGCCGGCAGCAAACCGACCTTCGTGGTGGATGCCTATACCCGGCGCTTGTTTCATCGTCTGGGGCTGCTGCCGGAAGATGCCGGTTACGATGAAACCCGCACACTGTTCCTGGCGCATCTTCCGGCCGATGCGCAGCTCTTCAACGAATACCACGCCCTGATCGTGGAGCAGTGCAAGCAATTTTGCCGCAAGAAGCCGCTTTGCAAGGGCTGCCCGCTCTTCGCCGCCTGCCTGTTTGCCCGAACAGCGGCGTGACCCGGCCGGTCAACGCGTGACCCCTCCATTAATTTACTTGCAACAGAAACGGCAATCTGGTATTAATAAGACATGAGAGGTCTTATTAGATCTCATTTGCCCTGGCAGCTTCCCTCCTAGCTACCAGGGTGTTTTTTTACATACTGCGCGGTTGACGCCACCATGCCAATATGTTTTAATCTCATGATGCATACGGATGCGTACATAGCCCTCGGTTCCAACATGGGCGACCGTGAACTGAACCTGTTACGGGCTGTATCTGAGATCGGCCGGCTTGACGATAGCAAGGTAACGGGCTTGTCGCCGTTTTATGAAACCTCTCCGGTGGGCGTTCTTGACCAGCCCCCGTTCTACAACGCAGTCCTGCGGCTCAATACGGCCTATACTCCCCACGAGTTGCTGGAGCGGTTGCTTCATATCGAAACAGCGGTATTCGGCCGCACCCGCACGATCCACTGGGGGCAGCGCAGAATCGACCTGGACCTGTTGCTCCATGGGGGCGCTCGTCTTGCCGAAGACGGTCTGGTCGTACCGCATCCGCGCATGGCTGAGCGGCGCTTTGTGCTCCAGCCGTTATACGATATTGCGCCAGATCTGGTGCATCCGTTGCTGGGCCGCACCATTACAGAATTGCTGGCCTCATTACAGTCCGATGAAATCGTGACGCGCATATGATGGAGTTACCATGATTCGGCTGATCATCTGGCTTCTGCTCATCTACATCGGCTATCGGATTGTCATGAATCTGGGCAGCGGCAAAAAGCCGTCTGCTGCCAATCATGGCAACACCATGGATGCGGCCATGACCTACCGTGACCCGGTCTGCGGCATGTACGTATCGGAAGACGATGCCGTAATCGGCCGCCTGGATGGTCAGCGTCACTACTTTTGCTCCATGGCCTGCCTCGAAAAATACCGCGAACAACTTGACCATACTGCGACATAACCGCGCAAGATCGGGATACGTGCGTCAATGAACCCTTTTCCACACACAATCCGCAGAAACTATCTCTAACGTACCTGACAGGAGGATATCATGAAGTTTTTCATCGACACGGCTGACGTAAAGGAAATCCGCGAAGCTCACGACCTGGGTCTGGTTGACGGCGTAACCACCAACCCCTCACTGATCGCCAAATCGGGGCGCAAGTTCAAGGACGTCATCAAGGAGATCGTCTCCATCGTTGACGGTCCGATCTCGGCCGAGGTCATCTCCCTGGATGCGCCCGGCATGATCAAGGAAGGCAAGGAACTGGCCAAGATCCACAAGAACATCGTCGTCAAACTGCCGATGACCCCGGAAGGCCTCAAGGCCTGCAAGGCACTCACCGACAAAGGGATCAAGACCAACGTCACCCTGATCTTTACCTCCATGCAGGCGCTTCTGGCTGCCAAGGCGGGCGCCACCTATGTTTCGCCCTTCGTCGGCCGTCTGGACGATATCTCCCAGGACGGCATGGGCATCATCGAAGAGATCCGTACCATCTTCGACAACTACGGCTACACCAGCGAGATCATCGTGGCCAGCGTCCGCAACCCGATCCATGTGCTCAACTCGGCCCTGATCGGCGCCGATATCGCCACCATCCCCTACTCGGTCATGATTCAGCTGGCAAAACACCCGCTGACCGATGCCGGCATCAAGAAATTCCTGGCGGACTGGGAAAATGTTCCCGCCTAGGAACCTCCGGAGTACGAATGCTTTCCACTGACCGCCTGTCGCTCCTGTTTGTTGCTTCCGAGGCCGCTCCCTTTGCCAAAGAAGGCGGACTGGGCGACGTTGTCGGAGCGCTGCCCAAATATCTGGCCCGCCTGGGCCATGATGTGCGGGTGGTCATCCCGCGTTACTACAGCGTAAATATCTCTAAATACAGCCTGCGCCTGCTGCCGGGTACGCTGGTGGTGCCGATGGGCATCATCGGCCACATGTATTGCGGGGTATACGAAGGACACCTGCCCGGCAGCGAGGTGCCGGTCTACTTCCTGGAACACGAACAGTTCTATGGCCGGGCCGGACTGTACCAGCAGGATGGCCAGGGCTACCTGGACAACGACAACCGTTTCGTGTTCCTTTCCAAGGCGGCCCTGGAACTCTGCAAGATGCTGGCTTTCCAGCCCGACGTCATCCACTCCCACGATTGGCACAGCGCCGTCATACCTCCCCTGCTCGATACCACCTACCTGCATGACCGCTTCGTGGGGGATTCCGCATCTCTGCTGACCCTGCACAACATGCAGCATCAGGGCAATTTCTATCCCGGTCTGATGGAGGTGCTCGGCATCGGCTGGAAACACTTCAACTATCTCGACCTGGAGAAGGACGACCAGGTCAACCTGCTCAAGGGCGGCATCATCCACGCCAACCTGCTCAATACGGTCAGTGAATGTTATGCCGCCGAGATCCAGACCGCGGAATATGGCTGGGGACTGGAGGCAGTGGTTCGGGGGCGGGCCGCCGATCTGTACGGCATCCTCAACGGCGTGGATTACGAGGAGTGGGACCCGGCCCACGATCCGCACATAGCGGCAAAATACTCCCCGCGCAACATGACGGGCAAGGCGATCTGCAAACAGGATCTGCAGGCCAGCCTCGGCCTGCCGCAGCGGGCGGACATACCGTTGTTCGGGGTCGTGTCCCGCATGGTGCAGCAGAAAGGCACCGACATCATCGCCGAGGCGATCCACCGCATTCTGGAAATGGATGTGCAATTCGTCATGGTCGGCAACGGCGAACCCTGGGCCCACTTCTACTTCGGCGATATCGCCGCTGCATATCCGGACAAGTTCGCCTGTTACATCGGCTACAACGAGGCGTTGGCGCACAAGGTGGAGGCCGGGGCGGATTTCTTCGTCATGCCGTCATCCTTCGAGCCCTGCGGCCTGAACCAGATGTACAGCCTGGCCTACGGCACGCCTCCCATCGTGCGGGCCACCGGAGGCCTGGACGACAGTGTCGAGAACTTTGACGAGCAGGCGCTGACCGGCGACGGCCTCAAGTTCTGGCAGCACAGCGCGCAAGCCCTGTTCGATACAATCGGCTGGGCGGCCTATACCTTCTTCAATAATCCCAAAGGGTTGAAGGCCCTGCGCAAAAACGGCATGAAAAAGCGCTTCACCTGGGAAGAGGCGGCCCTCAAATACGAAAGGCTCTATCGACTGGCCATCCAGCGCCGGCGGGGCGCGGAGTACTATCGCAACCGCTTCGGGGAGTAGCCGCCTATGTTGACATGCGAATACAAGCCGCTTCATTCAGCAGTCAGCTGATGAAGCGGTTTTTTTTTGCTGTACACGGTGTGTGGTTCGGTTGTAGCAACTACTCAAATATATTTGGCAATTAGTGCAAAGATATATTAAAAGAGACCTTAACTTACTTTAAGGAGCCTACAGAATAATGAAAAACATTACGTTGGAGAGTACGGTCAGCCAGATTGACGACATTGTCGCCAGCGACATTGACGACGAGAAGGTGATGATGAGTATTGAAAAAGGGGAGTATTATGGGCTGGAACCGGTCGGAAGCCGGGTGTGGGAGCTGATCGAAACGCCTGTCACAGTGTCGCGCATTATCGACACCCTGCTCGGCCAATATGATGTGGATCGGGACACCTGCGCACGGGATGTGCTCACGTTTCTTGGGGAACTCCATCAAGCCGGGATCATACAGGTAGAAGGTTAGATGAGCGCCGGCGTATGTCCGTAAAACGTCTGTTTGCCGCTGCCGGGCAGTACTTCCTGCGCCGCTCCCTGCCCCACGGTATAATTTCGTGGCGCTATCTGCTCCCCAATCCCCCGGCAAAGGTACGTATTCACCGGCAGCTATGGTTCACGACGAGAGATCGCCGCATCCCGCTCCCCCTGTTTTTGCTCATCGAACTGCTGCTCTGGTTGCGCTGGGTGACGTTTGCCTGCTGGCATCGTTCCTGGCGCGCGGTTCAGCTCCGGGGCCCGGAAATCTGCGCACGGGAAGGGATCGGCAAAGGCACCCTGCTGCTGCGATTGCTGACCATGAGCCTCTGTCATTGCATCTCGCCTGCAGAGATATTCGCCTTCGGCCTGTACCGGAGCGACTCAAGCCACAAGGTGTGGGAGTATGTGTTCTCCCATGAAACGTCAGCCTTTCATCGCTGGCGCGACGTCCGGCCTGGCGAAAGCGCGGCTGCGCTGGCCCTGATACAGGACAAATCCGGCCTGGCCGCCCTGCTCGCCAGCCACGGCGTCCCGATGGCTCCGGTACTGGCGGTCATCCCTCGCGGCGCTTCGTTCAATCCGGACCCCTGGCTGCACGACACTCCCCGGCTCTTTTGCAAACCGCGCCACGGCTCAGCCAGCCGCGATGCCTTTGTGATCGAGCGCCGGGACGATAGAGACACGCCCGCAATCTTTGCGGTCATGAACGGCATGAAGATGCGGCACTCCAGCATGGATGCCCTGCACAAGGCGCTGGCTGGCGACGATTTTCTGGTACAGCCGCTCATGGGGAATCACCCGCTGTTCGCCCCGCTCGTTCTATCGGAGGATGCGGTTACCCTGCGCATCATCACGGAGCTGCACCCGGATCAAGGAATTCGCTGCTACAGTGCAACCCTTGAGATACCGCACCTGGCGGAGGACGGCAACCTCTGCCACACGATTTTGCCGATAGAACAATTGTCCGGCTTGATCTGTCCCTTTCCGGAGCGCCACTTGCCTGCCACGGCCCAGGCCCGTCACGCCGCCGTGCTTGTCCGGCTGGGCGATTGCGCCGTTCCGTTCTGGGGAGAGATAAAATCCAGCGCCATGACCGCCCACCGGCAGCTTCCCGAACTGTACGCCATCGCCTGGGATTACGTCATACCCCCCAGCGGCCCCTGCATGTTGGAAGGGAACAGCGGCTGGGGAATGACCACGCCGCAGGTACTTCACGGGGGGCTGCTGCGGGACTGAAAACCTTTGTCCACAGATTACACGGATTACAAGGATTTTTTACAACCCAAAAGTCTTGTCCTGTTTTAATCTGTGAAAATCTGTGTAATCTGTGGATAAAAAGAAGATCTGAAAAGCCAAAGTCTTTCTGCTGAATAGCTACCACCAGGAGTTCTAACCCGCCATGTTTTTCTTCTATTTCAATCGCAAAAACGCCTCCTCGCCACGCGGCATCGATCCTGACGCCGTTATTAACCGGCTCATGCCCTGCGCCCCTCCCGACAAGAGCGGCTTCCTGGACGATGAAGACACAAGCCTGCTGGTGCAGTGTCTGCACTGGAACACGAGCCGTTCCCGGCTGGAGCCGGCGCCGCTCTATCACGCCGAGAGCAGGTGCGCGGCGGCGTCCTGGGCGCGGCTGGACAACCGGGACGAGCTGGCGAAAAAGCTGGACATCGCGCCTGCGGACTTAGCCGGAATGTGCGACACGGAGCTGATCCTGCTCTGCTACCTGAAGTGGCAGGAGGCATGCGTTGACCACCTGATCGGCGATTTTGTTTTTGTCATTCACGACCGGCAGCGCAATACGGTCTTTTGCGGACGGGATCACATGGGGGTGAGGCCGTTCTACTATTTCGCCTCCGACGATCTATTTGTCTGCGCCACCAATGTCAGCGCCCTCAGGCTGGTTGACGGCGTGCCGTTTGAGATCGACGAGCGCTGGGTGGCGGAGTACCTGCTCCAGCTCTCCATGAGCTTCGACCGGACCCCGTACCTTGGCATCATGAAGCTCCCTCCAGCCCACTGTCTGACCGTTACCCCTCACCAGCTGCGCTTGCGACAATACTTCGAGCTTTCCGCCGAACCGGCGCTGAAACTGAAAGACTCCCGCGACTATGTGGCCGCCTACCGGGAACAGTTGGAAGAGGCCATCGCATGCCGCCTCGATTCCGAGTACGCCATCGGCTGCGAACTGAGCGGCGGAATTGATTCCTCCACCATTACCGCCTTTGCGGCCAGGCTCATGAAGCAGCCATTGTCGCATCTGCACACCTTTGGCTTTGCTTTTTCCGAGCTGGAGCCGCAGTACATCATGGCGGTCAGCCGCGAATGCCGCCTGGCCAACAACCATATTTTTGCCGGGGCAGAAGGTAACCAGCTTGCGACCATGCAGCGTTCTCTTGATCTGCTCGGCTACCCCATGGAGCATGGCAACGGCCCGTTCCACGAACCGTTTTACCAACTGGCGGAAAAACTGGAGGTGCGCACCATGTTGTCCGGTTTTGGCGGCGACGAATTCGGCACCACCATCCATGGCTACATGGTTCCCATGGAGATGCTCTTGCAGCGGCGCTATGGGGAGCTTTTCGACATCCTGGCAGGCAATCCCCTGTTTCGTCTGTTGCGGTTGATCAAACTGGAATGGCGGCGGCGCAAAACGGCCAACTTTACCGCCTCTTCCCACAATCCAGACTTTTTCCAGGCATTCCAACAACGCTGGCCCCACCACATTATCCGCCCCGAGTTGGTACATCGCTACGGGCTGGAAGAGCGCTATTTCAACGAAGCCCGCTTCGACGCCGGGTACACCGACCTGAAGCGTTTTACCCTCGAAAAACGCTGGTTGCCGTTTGTGCCGACCCGGATGGAGAACTGTACCCTCATGGCAGCGGGGCGAAAGGTAGACTACCGCTGGCCGTTGCTGGATATACGATTGGTGCGGCTCTTTCTCGCTATCCCGTCCGAGGAAAACTTTTATCGCGGCATGGGGCGCTATCTGCACCGCCGCGCCATCGACGGCGTGGTGCCGGATCTGGTGACCTGGAAGCCGGGGAAGGATATGGGGGCATTCATGGGGCCAGCTCAGGGAGACACGGATCAACTGCTGCAACTCGACCCTTCTAAGCTGCACCCGGCACTGACGAAGCATCTGGATACGGACAAGCTGCGCCGACAGGCCGAACAGCTGACGGCTTCCCTGACCGCACCGCCTGGCGACAACAAAAGATTCCAGCACACCCGCAATATCCGGGCGGTGAAGCAGCTTGATACATGGTTAAAAACCGTATCCACAGATTACACGGATTAGACGGATTTTTAATAAAACAAAAAGACTTGTCTTGGTTTTAATCCGTGAAAATCGGTGAAATCTGTGGATAGTGTTTTTGACCTTAATATCATTTCTCCGGAAAGGAAACTGATGAACGTAATTCAACCTGAACAGTTAGCCCAGATGTTGGGCGTACCGTTATTCAGCACCCCCTACTTCCTCCCGGTCTACCCATCCGGCGACCAGGGTTCATGGCGGCTGGCTCAGATGGCTACCGGCTTTGACCATGGCTACTACACCCGCCAGTGGCTGATCTCCGGTATGCCGCTCTTGATGCGGCGCACTCCGGTCAATCCGGAACAGTGGGAAACCTGGATGTCGCTTACGCCGCATGAAATAGAGAGTCAGGAACCGGGCTGCCTGTGCGCCCAAGGGCACACGGTCATCATGGGGCTTGGCATGGGATGGGTCGCCCTGAACGCGGCGCTGAATCCGGCAGTGCGAAAGGTCACGGTGGTGGAACTGGATCAAGAGGTGATCGAGTTGATCGGCGCCAGCGGCGTGATCGGACAACTGCCGCCGGAGATTGCCGCCAAGATCGTCATCGTCCGGTCCAATGCCATGGAATGGCAGCCGGATGAGCCGGTGGATTTTCTCTATGCCGATATCTGGCGCCCCATCGCCGACACCAACGCCTTGACTGATACGCAGCGCATGCAGCAAAACATTTTGGCTACGGAGGTGTACTTCTGGGGGCAGGAGCTGCGGCTGTTCACCGCGCATCAACGCCTGTTCGGCCCGGCTGCGCCACTTAGGGTTGAAGGATTGCGGCACTGCGCCAGCAAGGAACTCAGTCTCCCGCTCATCCTCCCCTGGGGAGACGAATATCCGGAGAGGATAACGGCGGCGGTCACGAACCGGCAGGTGAGGGGATTGCCGATGGAGGAGAGAGCTTAATCAAAAGCTTTGTCCACAGATTACACGGATTTTTTACAACCCGAAAGACTCGTCTTATTTTAATCTGTGGAAATCTGTGAAATCTGTGGATAAACAGAAACCAAAAAACCTTGTCCACAGATTACACGGATTTTTTCAAAACCGATTCAATTCCTCATCTTGATTCTTCTTTAACAATTCAAAAGGCTTGTCTTGCTTTAATCTGTGAAAATCCGTGTAATCTGTGGATAGCGTTTTTGACTATGCCTTATCAGCGTCTTCCTGCACCACCAGCACATTAAACACGCTTTCATAGTAATACACGTTCGGATCCGGTGTCCCGGCGTGGGTGGCGGACATATGGATCAATTCCGGTCCGAACCCTTCCGCCGTCATCAGGTATGAATCATCCGGCAATGCCGGCACTCCTTGTGGTGGATCGAAATTCAGGGTAAAACTTTCAAAGAGCGGAGAAATCTGCCGGGATGTGATGCCGGCCAGGCGCAGCGGAAGTACCTGACCCTCGCGTATCTGCACGGTAAAGACGCTGCTCACCAATGGTTCAAACACTGCTTTGCTGAATTTGGGCATATTCATATCTCCTCGGCAACTTATCGCTAATACATAAAGTACAAATTGTGCCGCAATACTAGAGCAAAGGTGGCAGATCAATCAATCAATTTTCCCGGTAGCGCATTTAACTGTACCAATTAGAAAATTGAGTCAAAATTTCATTGATAAGCATGAACATATGTGCTAACAGCACAATTACAAATGTAAAACACTTTTTCAAAAAAGGAGAAGGCATTTATGGATTGTTATCTTGGCATGGTCACAACTTTTGCGTTTAACTTCACCCCAATGAATTTTGCCGCGTGCAACGGACAAATCATGCAGATTCAACAAAACTCGGCACTCTTTGCACTGCTCGGCACAACCTTTGGCGGCAACGGCACTCAAACGTTCGGCCTGCCGAATCTGCAGGGGCGAACACCGGTTCACTTCGGCACGGCGCAAGGCGGAGTCGCACGGACCTTTGGATCTGCATTCGGACAGGACAACGAGACGCTCACCACGACCCAATTGCCCAATCACACCCACACGCTTCAGGAGGCACAGGCGGGGCAGACGGTAACGGCAACGGCAACCGCCACGGTGAATGCGAGTGACGTTTCGAGTAACGCCGCCAAACCAACTGCCCACTACTGGGCAAAAGGCTTGACTGGAGCCGCCGACACATCATGCTATGGCACCACTCACAACGTTGCCATGGCCTCGGATGCGGTTCAGGTCACGGTCACCCCCACTTTCAGAGCTACCAACCTGGCCATCGGTGCCGTCGGCAACGGTGCCGCCTTCTCTCTGGCACAGCCGTCGCTGGCGCTAAACTTCTGTATCTGCACGGCAGGTATATTTCCGTCACGTACCTGAAATGCGTCACCGGGAGCGCACCCTGCGCTCCCGGTTTTCTGTTTAACAGCAGCAAGTTAGAAACAGCATCCATCTTTCCTGAAACTTCTTTTGACATTACATGAGGTAATTACATGAATGATTTCACTAGCGAAAACGAAAACAAGCAGGAACAACTTCGAATCTGGAATGCACCCAGGCTGCGACGGATAGAGGCGTCAACGACTGCCGGGAAACATTATAACACTTCAGAGACAGGCTTACATATCAACGGTCCTGCATCATAACATTCTGCCCCACTTGGACAACGACAAACTACAACAAACGCTTCGGAAACTGAACTGGGAAGCCCGACATTGGAAACGCACGCGGGGGCGGCAGACCGAAAATGCCTTTCTGACCGATATTGACCACCTCGATCCTGATTTCGCCAAAGCACTCATGGACAGGGGAATCGAGACCGGCGCCCTACTCGACATCGGAACCGGATCAGGAAACCAGGCCATCCAGTTCGCCACCCTTGGATTTGACGTCACCGCGACCGACATTGCGCGCATCGGCGTTGTGGACGCCATCGAAAACGCAATCGCAACTGGGGTGGCAATCCGGTTTCTGGAAGATGACATCACTCGAACCGCCTTGACCGAAACTTTCGATGTCATAGCGGATAGAGGATGTTACACATTGCTGCCGGAAGAAACACTACCCGCCTACGTCACCAGCGTAGCCAGACTGATGCGACCGGACTCTTTTCTACTGTTGAAGGTGGATCGGAAAAAGAAAGGCCGTGTCGATCAACTATTAGAGCGGCTTACGCTTGTCGAGACGTGGGAAAGCACCTATCCATTGGAGTCAGAACCGCTGAAAGCATCCTTCTTTGTCTTGAGAATCAACCACCCATGAATATGTATCGTATTTTCGGCCTCAACATTTCCTCCTCCTTGCCCTTGCCATCCCTTGCCGTGCCGGATCCACAGCCGCATGCCGCCGATGTGGTTATTGATTACGGAACCACGCCCAAGACCCTTGCCGATCCTCGCATCAAGGGAGTTCGCTATCAGGCCGCGCATGGCGAATTCCTGCTGCAGGTGGACAACGTGGCCCGTTTTTACGTGCAGGACGGTAGCCACATCACCATCATGCCGGAGAGCGGGGCGAGCGAGGACGACATCCTCATTTTCCTGATGGGCTCGGCTTTTGGGGCGTTGTTGCACCAGCGCAACATCCTGGTTTTGCACGGCAGCGCCATTGCGGTGAACGGCCAGAGCGTCGCCTTCTGCGGGCCATCCGGCATCGGCAAATCGACATTGGCAGCCGGACTTCACCAGCGCGGTTACCCTTTTCTGGCCGACGACCTCTGCGCCATAACCATCTGCAATGGGCGCCCGGCGGTGATCCCCGGTTTTCCGAGACTGAAGTTGTGGGCAGACACCCTGAAAAAGCTTGATACCTGCATGAACCAGCTCAAAAGCGTCCGATGGGGAGTGAACCTGGAAAAATACTTCCTGCCGGTGGATTCCTCCCTGCATACGCCGGTTCCGTTACAAGCGGTGTTTATCCTGGAATCGACCAACAAAGACGTCCTGACCATTACTCCGCTGCCAGGAAACGAAAAGATCGATCCGCTCATTGAAAACACCTACCGGATGCGTTTTTTGCATGGGCTGGGTGGGAAGAAAGACCATTTCAAGCAATGCGCCGCAGTGGCAGCCAAGGCCGAGGTCTGCAAAGTCGTCCGTCCGGACAAAGGCTTTCAATTGGATGAGCTGATGGACCTGGTGGCAACGAGGTTTGCGCTTTGAGCGGCATTATCTGGCTCGCCTCATACCCAAAGTCGGGCAACACCTGGTTCCGCATCTTCCTGACCAACCTGCTGCGCGATAGCGACACACCGGCCAACATTAACGAGTTGGAAAAGTCTCCCATTGCCAGCGCCAGAAGTCTTTTCGATCAGCACGTCGGCTTTGAGGCGTCAGACCTTAGCGCCGACGAGATCGACCGGCTCCGCCCGGAGCTGTACTGCTATCTGGCCGAAGACACCGAAGAGCCACTTTTCATGAAAATCCACGACGCCTATACCCATGTTGACGACGGCCTGCCGCTGATCCCGGCGGCAGCCACCGGCGGCGCACTTTACTTTATCCGCAACCCGCTGGACGTGGCGGTATCGTTCGCCCATCACAACGGCACCGATTACGACACCACCATTGCAAACATGGCCGATGTCGCCTTTGCCTTCTGTGGCAAACCCAAGCGGCTGCACAAACAGTTGCGCCAAAAGCTCCTCACCTGGAGCGATCATGTGCTGACCTGGGCCGATGCCGCGCCGTTTCCGGTATGCCTGCTCCGCTACGAAGATATGAAGACTCAGCCGCTGGAGACGTTCACTCGCGCGGTTTGCTTTGCCGGACTCCCCCACGGCGAAGAGCAGATCAAAAAAGCACTGGCTTTCAGCAAATTCGAGGTAGTTCAGCAGCAGGAAGAGTCCGAGGGTTTTCAGGAAAAGAGTGCTGTTTCAACACGGTTTTTCCGTAAGGGCGAGAGCGGTTCGTGGCGCGAGGAGCTGACCGACGAGCAGGTGCAGCGGATTGTGCAAGACCACCGCACGGTAATGCAGCGCTTTGGATATCTGGATGAGCATGGGGAGATTGTGGCGTGACAACACCATGATCACCACCGTCAAACAGTACGGCGAAATCCGCACCGGCACCAATTACCTGCGGGCGCTGATCCAGCGTAACTACCCCGACATCCACGTCCTGAGCTACATCCTTGGCGGCAAGCACGCGCCCCCCATACCGTTCGGCGTGCTCTGGGCAGAGGCGCAGCAGGCCGGGGGGGATGCCGCGTTCAACTTTGTCTCGACCGCCACTTATAGCCAGCGGGGCGGGGCGTCCCACCCCAAGGATCCGACACAACAGGAGGAGCTGACCCGGCGCGCGCCCCAGATTGCCAAGGCGTATACAACCGGAGCGCTGGGCTTTCTGGTGACGATCAAAGACCCGTACGCCTGGGTTGTCAGTGCCGCCAGGTTCAATGGCTGGATCCGTGGCGATGAGCCGTTGCGCGATTGGTCTATCGAGCTGATGCGGGAGGCCTGCCTGGGCTACAACCGGAACTACCGGGCCTGGCTCTCGTTCCTGCGGGAGCATCCCCAGCGAGCACGACTCGTCAGATACGAAGAGCTGCTGGCCGATCCGGAACGGGTGATGACGGAAATCGCCGCGCAGTTCGACTGGCAACGCTCCGGCGGTTTTGAAGCCATTACAGCGGTAGTAGAACCGACCCAGTGGGATCACCTGCCGGTCATCGAAACTCCGGATACCTTCCGCCCCGAGTTTTACGCCAACAATGAATATTTGCAGCGGATTCCTGCGGAACAGATGCAACAGATCGGCGAGTTGATGGACTGGGATCTGCTGAGTGAACTGGGGTATGCCCGGCGGTAAAACCGTTATCCACAGATTACACGGATTACACGGATTACACGGATTACACGGATTTTTTAAAACCAACATGTTTCGTTGCTTCAGTTTTTTTGTTTCACAATTCAGACGTATCGTTTTGATTTAATCTGTGGAAATCTGTGCAATCTGTGGATAAAAAAAACGGAACAACACACCACGAAAGAGCAGACCATGAACCGAAGCCAGACAGATTTTATGGGGGGGATCGAACACTACAGACTCGGCCTGCTCCCCCAGGCGGCAATGATGCTGCGGGACTGCATCAAGGGTGATCCCCGCCATGCCGAGGCCCATAACCTTTTGGGAATCATCAGCTACCAGTGCGATGAATTCGGCGATGCGCTGGCGTATCTGCAACAGGCTATCAATCTTAACCCGCATGAACCGAACTACCTGAACAACGCCGGTGTCGCCGCCCATGCACTGAAGCGGCATGAAGCGGCACGCACTTTTTTTCTAAAGGCCATGGAACTGAACCCGGACTATCACGACCCGTACAACAACCTGGGCAACCTGCTGAAAGACCTGTTCCGCTACGACGAGGCCATCCTGCACTTCAAGCAGGCTCTGAACCTGAAACCCGATTTTGCCGAGGCCTGCTTCAACCTGGCCATGACCCTGGAGTTGAAGGGACACAGCATCGAAGCGGTCTTCTATCTCCAGCAGACCATCAAAATGGCCCCCGATCACATGCAGGCCCACGAGCAACTGGCACGGCTGCTGCCCGGCCAGCGCCGTGCCGGCGAAGCAGCGGAACACGCCCGCCAGGCGACATGGCTGCAGCCCCGCCAGAAGCTGTTTTACAAGGAAACGCCGGTCTGGACGGCGCCCAACTACAAAGGACTCTTGTCATGAACATTGCCGTTCTCTGCCATGGCACCGTATTGCAGCCAACCCTGGAGGCCCTGTACAGTCAGGGCCTGCTGGCCGGGGTGGCCGTGCCGGACAGCGCCGGTGGCGACGATGTCAATCTCCCGCTGGAGATGGCGCTGCGCCAGGCGGGCATCCCGTTTCTGCGCGTAGGCACGGACGATCTGGCCGGACAGCTTGCCCCCTGGCTGGGCCAAATCGCCGCCGATGTGGTCTGCTGCATGGGCTTTCCCGGCAAGATCCCGCCGGAACTGCTGGAACTGCCGCGCCTCGGTTTTTTCAACCTGCACGGCGGCGCTCTGCCCCGTTACCGGGGGCCGGACCCGGTCTTCTGGCAGATCAAAAACCGCGAGCCGTTCGGCGCTATTACCATTCACCGCATGACCCCGAAGATCGATGGCGGCGGCATCGCCCACACCGAGCGGGTAGCGCTTGGCCCGGATGACACCTACGCCCTGCACATGCAGCGCCTGGGCGGGACGCTGCCACGGGTGATGATCGAGTTTGTCCAGCAGTTGGCCATCCAGGGTGACAAACTCCCGCTGCACGCGCAGGAAACCACGACGACACCTTATCTGCCGCGCCCGGCCGACGCGGATCGGACCATCGACTGGACCCGGTCAGCAGTGGAGGTCGACGCCCTGGTGCGGGCCTGCAACCCGGTGTACGGAGGTGCATTGTCGCTGCTTAAAGGAATACCGGTACGGTTGCTGGAAGTCGCCGCCGCCCCGCCCTGCGCCGACAGCCAGACGCCCGCCGGCACGATCATCGCGGCCAGCGCCACGGACGGTATCCGCATAGTATGCGGTCAAGGGGAGTCGCTTTCATTGGAGCTGTTCTACGCTGCGGATGGTTTTTTTACCGGCCGCCGCCTGGCGCGAATCTTTGGCCTGCGGCCGGGCGATCGGATGGCATAATTATTATACGGACAAAGACCGGAGTGACACACACCAGCATGCCCGGCAATTGGATAACATATCTGCGCACCATGGCGGCCAAGTGGCAAAAGCGCACGGGCATCGAGCGGCTGCTGCTCCTGGAAGCCTTTACCCTGCTGGGCGTGGCGCGCCTGCTGGTACTTGCTATCCCGTTCCGCTGGCTGGCTGTCTCGCTGGGGAGACATATGCGGGAATCCGCGCCGGAGGTTTCACCGGCTGAGCTCCGGCACGCCCGCCTGATCGGCCAGGCGGTCCGCTCCGCCGCCAACAACACCCCGTGGCAAAGCGTCTGCCTCCCCCAGGCCGTGGCTGCCCAATGGATGCTGAAGCGACGTAAAATCTCAGCCACGCTTTATCTGGGTGTGGCAAAAGCCGACGCCAAACCGGGGCAACTCGCCGCCCACGCCTGGCTCCGCTGTGGCGGCACCATCCTCACCGGAGGCGCGGGGCACCGGCAGTTTACGGTCGTTGCCGCGTTTTCCTGAAACACCGGACTATAACCATGAGCCATACTTTTAAACTGCTTAGCGCCGCAAGCGGCAGAGTCCGGCAACAGTTCCCGTATCTGCCGCAGGCGTTCCGTCTGGTGCGCCGCGCTGCCGGCCGGCTGACCTACCTCTGGCTGTTCCTGCTGCTGGTGCAGGGTCTGCTGCCGATTGCCTCGGTCTACCTGACCCGGACCCTGGTGAACGGCGTGGCGTCACTGGCCGGCGCGGGCGGCGGCTGGCAGGCCATGCAGCCGCTGCTCCCGGCGGCGATTGCCATGGCGCTGGTGCTGATCGGCATCGAACTGTTTCAGAGCGCAGGCAAGTGGCTGCGCACGGCCCAGGCCGAGCTGGTGCAGGATCATGTGCACGAGCTTATCCATGAGCAGGCCATGCGGCTGGATCTTTCCTTTTATGATGACCCCGGCTACTACGACCAACTGCACCGCGCCCGGATCGACGCCCTCAGCAGGCCGACCGCCCTGATCGAAAACACCGGCGCCCTGTTACAAAGCCTGATCACCCTGGCTGCCATGGGGTGGGTGCTGTTCTCCTTCGGTATCTGGATCCCGCTGCTGCTGGCGATCGGCGCCGTTCCCGCCCTGCTGGTGGTACTCCGGCACACCATCCGCTTTCACCGCTGGCGCATGCAGAACACCGCCGCCATCCGTCAAACCAGCTATTACGACCTGATGCTCACCCAGCGCGAAGCAGCGGCAGAGATGCGGCTGTTCGGGCTTGGCCCCCATTTCCGGGCGCTTTTCCATGCGTTGCGCCTGCGGCTGCGGCGGGAACAGGTGCAGCTTGCCCGCAGTGAGGCAACGGCGCAAGCTGCGGCAGCGCTCTTCGGACTGGCGAGCATGGCCGGCGCCCTGGCCTGGATGGGGCGGCTGGCGCTACGAGGTGCAATCGGGCTGGGGGACCTGGCCATGTTCTACCAGGCGTTCTTTCAGGGGCAGCGGATGATGCGCTCTCTGCTGGGGAGCGCCGGCGAGATTTACCGCAACCTGGCGTTTCTGGAAAACCTGTTTGAATTCCTGGCGCTGGAGCCCCGCATCGACGATCCGGCCCAGCCGGTTCCCCACCCCGGACTACACCGGGAGATCGCGCTGCACGATGTCACCTTCGCCTACCCCGGTACATCACGCACCGCTCTCGATAATTTCAACCTGACCATTCCGGCAGGGAAGATCACTGCCCTGGTGGGGGAAAACGGCGCGGGCAAAACCACCCTGATCAAACTGCTCTGCCGCTTTTATGACCCGGAACAGGGGCGCGTGCTGATTGACGGCGCGGATATCCGCACCCTGGAGCTGGCAGCGCTGCGGCAGGGGATCACGGTGCTCTTTCAGGACCCGGTGCGTTATCACGATTCGATCCGCAACAACATCGCTTTTGGCGATATCGATAACGACCCCGACCTGGAGCGAATCAAGGCGGCGGCAGCCGCCAGCGGGGCCGATGCGCCCATCAGCCGTCTGCCGCGCGGCTACGAAGCGGTGCTGGGCAAATGGTTCGGCGGTGCCGAACTGAGCGGCGGCGAGTGGCAGCGCCTGGCCCTGGCACGGGCGTTCCTGAGAAACGCCGACTTCATCATCCTCGATGAACCGACCAGCGCCATGGATTCCTGGGCCGAAGCGGACTGGCTGCTCCGCTTTCGCCGGCTGGTGGCCGGTCGCACCGCCCTGATCATCACCCACCGCTTTACGACCGCCCTGCAGGCGGACATGATCCACGTCATGGACCGGGGCCGGATTGTCGAATCGGGCAACCACCAGGAACTGCTGGCTGAAAAAGGGCGCTACGAAGCGTCATGGACCCGGCAGATGCGGCAGCAGGGCGAGGAGTACGGCCATGCACCGGCTTGAACAGCTGCTTCTCGATACACTGAATCCGGCTGTTCCGGTGAACACCGGCCAGCTGGCCGGGTTGATGCCGGACCAGTGGCAGGCGTTGCTGGCGCTGGCGGCCGGCCAGCGGGTCGGGCCCCTTTTGTGGCACCGGCTCAAGCAGCAGGGGGTGACGTACCTCCTGCCCGTCGAAGCGGCGGCAACGCTGCGCGAAGCGCTCAGCCGGAACACCATGCGGAACCTGCGCCGTTACGGAGATCTGCGGCGCCTGCTCACGGCACTACAGGCCGAGCAGATCCCGGTGATCCTGCTCAAGGGGATGTACCTGGCCAAGACGGTCTACGTCAACATGGGGCTCAGGGAGATGAGCGACATCGACCTGCTGGCCCGCTCCGGCGATCACCGAAGGATTACCGAAATCCTCGCCGGTATGGGGTATGCTTCGCCCCCGCCGTCATTATCGGACAACCACCTGCCCCCCATGGTCAAGAAAGGGCACGCCTGCTTTGAAATCCACTGGAATTTGGTGCGGCAGACCGAACAGTGCTCCATCGATCCGGAATACTGGTGGCGACAGGCCGTACCGGCCCGCATCGCCGGCAGCGATACCCTGGTCCTCTCCCCCGAGGATCTGCTGCTGCACCTGTGCCTGCACGCTTCCTATCAGCATCAGTTTGCCCAGGGACTCCGTCCGTACTGCGATATTGCTGCAACGGTCGCCCATTTCGCGTCAGCCCTTCACTGGGAGAGCATTGTTGAGCGGGCCGATGAGTGGGGGTGCCGGCGCGGCGTCTACCTGACCCTGTTGCTTGCATGGGAACTGGTGGGGGCAGAGATCCCCCCCGGAATTCTGGAGAGGCTGCGCCCGGAGGATATGGACAACTCGGTGCGTGATATTGCCCGTGCCCAGATTTTCAATAACCGCTGCACTACCACCATGATCCCGGTCGCCTTCGCGGCGTTTATGGGAAGCCGCCGTATCAGGGATAAAATCCGCATTTTCCGGCAGAGGGTGTTTGTGCCCAAAGCTATGCTGGCCGGACAGTACTCGCTCCCGGTCGATGCCATCCGCGTTTATGGCTGCTACCTCTATCGGATATTCGGCCTGTTGAGCCGCCATGGTGGCTGCCTGAACAGGTATCTGCACAAAGATGCCGCTCTGCAGACCGTTGTCGAGCGGACCAACGTTATTACGGCGTGGCTGGCTTCGCCGGCTCCACGGCTCCGCGGCACGGTATCCGGCAGCACGTGTTCCCATTGACCATCCTCCCGATTTGCAGTGAAATCATCTGTTCGATCCGGGGAACTCGTCACAATCTAATGATGCGCCATAGTGTGATGTGCCGTTGGATGGCTTTTCCGTAGCCGGCAGTGGCAGATTTCATCATGTCACCGTGCTCCCAGATAATTTGGCATTGCTGGTGAGCCATGAATGATGCTAATTTCTCCCAGCGGCAAAAAAATGAATTTTGCCATGTTAAGGGCTGATTCCGGGCGCGCCATGCAAATAGTGGCCGGGCACCCCGCTCATGCCCGTGGTGACGTCATCCCCACGGGGGCGCGGGCCACCGGCCGTTCAGGGTGGTCTCGATGTTTACCTGATACGGGGTTTTTTCTGTCACTAAGCGGAGTCTGTGTATAAAACCATGCCGATAAATAGCTTGCGTGAATACCTCACCCTCCTCGATGCCCGCGACGAACTCACCCGTGTTACCGTGGAGACCGATCCGGTCCTGGAGATCGCCGCCATCACGGACCGGGTCTGCAAACGGCCGGCCGGCGGCCGGGCGCTGCTGTTCGAGAACCCGCGAGGTGCCGGCTTCCCGGTAGCAACCAACCTGTTCGGCTCACCCTCCCGGACTTGTCTGGCCTTGGGGGTTGACCAGCTCGGCTCCCTGACGGCCAGGATGTCCGCACTGCTGGGCCGGATACACGCCCCCGCGCTGGCACAGCTGGACCAACAGATCGGCGCCTTGCCGGAGTTCTCCCGCTTTGCAGCGCTACAGTTGCCGCCCGGCTGGACCGAGGTCATGCAGCACCCCGACCTTACCGTATTCCCCTTCCTGCAGAGCTGGCCGGGTGACGGTGCTGCCGGCGGCCACCCCCGCTACATCACCCTGCCGCAGGTCTTCACCGCCAATCCCGATGGAAGTGCCCCCAATTGCGGCATGTACCGGGCACAGCTGCTGGGACCGCGGGAGCTGGCGATTCGCTGGAAAGCAGGTAGTGGTGCCGCCCGACACCTGGCCGCCTTTCAACGCCTCGGCAAGCCGCTGCCGGTGGCCATCGCCCTGGGTGGCGACCCGGCCTGCCTTTTCAGCGCCATGCTGCCCCTGCCGGGAGAGCTGGATGAGATGACCTTTGCTGGCTTCCTGCGCGGTGTGTCTATTGGAATGGCGGCCTGCCGGACCAACCCCTTACAGGTGCCCAGCCAGGCTGATGTGGTGATCGAGGGTTTTGTCGATCCAGCGGAAACGGCCCTGGAAGGCCCCTTCGGCAACCATACCGGTTACTATTCGCCGGCCGGCCCGGCCGCGCTCATGCGGGTGACGGCCATCAGCCTGCGGCCCGGCGCCATCGTTCCCGCTACGGTTGTCGGGCCGCCTCCCATGGAAGACTGCTGGATGGCCAAGTCCTGGGAACGGCTGCTGCTGGCATTTTTGCAGAAACTGGCGCCATCGATCAACGATATCCACTTTCCCCTGGAATGGATCTTCCACCAGAGTGCCATCATTTCCCTTGAAAAGCCGCTGCCCGGCGTGGTAAGGGAGATTGCCGCCCTGCTATGGGCAATGCCCTGGTTCAGCGCCGCCCGCTTACTTGTTTTTGTTGATGCCGAAGTAGGCTCTGCCGGTCTCTCCGGAGTGGCCTGGCACGCTATCAATCTCCCCGGGCTGACCCGGAACCTGTTCCATGACTCTGACCACAAACGCCTGGCACTCGATGCCACCAATGGCAGCGCATCACGTTTGCCGCTCTGCAGCGACCCAGCAATAAACCTGCTGTTGCAGCGCCGTTGGCAGGAATACGGGATATAACGATCATGACTGAAACGACACCCGCCACTGCTATTTTCAAGAAGATCGCGGTCTTCCTGGAGATGATCAAGTTCTCCCACACCATCTTTGCCCTCCCCTTCGCCCTGACCGGCGCGCTGCTGGCGGCCGGGGGGCTGCCCGGCGTGCAGCAGCTGTTCTGGATCATCATGGCCATGGTTGGCGCCCGCACCGCCGCCATGGGGCTTAACCGCCTGATCGATGCCGATATCGATGCCCGCAACCCCCGCACCGCCGGACGGGCCATACCGGCCGGTCTGATCGGCAAGGGGGTGACGTTGCTGTTCATCGTGGCAGCACTGGCCCTGCTGCTGGTGGCGGCGGCCCGGCTCAACCCGCTCTGTCTCAAGCTGGCACCGCTGGCGGTTTTTTTCCTGGTGTTATACTCGTACTGCAAGCGCTTCACCGCGCTGGCCCATGTCGTGCTGGGCATCTGCCTGGCCGCCGCCCCCATCGGCGCCTGGATCGCCATCCGCGGCACAATCGATCCGCCGGCGCTGATCCTGGGCGGCATTGTGCTCTTCTGGGTGGCAGGTTTCGACATCCTCTACGCCCTGCAGGATCTGGAATTCGACCGCTCAGCCGGGCTGCATTCCATCCCGGTGGCACTGGGTGTGGGCGGATCGCTCTGGGCGGCCCGTCTGTTTCACCTGATGATGCTGCTGTTGTTGGCCTGGTTGTGCGCCATCATGCAGCTGGGCGGTCTCTTCATGGCCGGTATCGGCATGGTTGTGGTCATGCTGCTCTATGAACACTGGCTGCTGCGCAATGGCGACCTGGGGAAACTGGATGCCGCTTTTTTCAATATGAACGGCTATATCAGTGTTGCGATTCTGGTTTTTACGGCGCTTGAAGTACTGGCGAGGTGACTATGACGGGAAAAAGGATTTTTGTAGCCTTGACCGGGGCGTCCGGTGCGCTCTATGGTTTGCGGCTGGTAGAGCAACTCTGTTTAAGCGGGGTGGACGTGACCTTCACGGCCAGTTGCAGCGGCACCCTGGTCTGCGGTGAAGAAACCGGGCTTGACCTGTCGGGTGATCTGACAAAGGCCTCGGAACGTCTCTATGCCCATCTGGAAGTGGAGTCAGGCCTGGAGCTGGTACACCCGGATGATCTCTTTTGCCCGGCGGCCAGCGGTTCGGCCGCGCCGGATGCCATGGTCATCGCCCCCTGCAGTATGGGTACCCTGGCGCGCATTGCCTGCGGTATCTCCGGCAACCTGATCGAACGCTGTGCCGATGTCATGCTCAAGGAGCGCCGGCCGCTGTTGCTGGTGCCGCGTGAAACACCGCTGTCCGAGATTCATCTGGAGAACATGCTCAGGCTCTCCCGGGCCGGAGCGCAGATAATACCGGCCATGCCAGCCTTTTATCACAAACCGGGTGCGGTGATAGAGATGGTTGATTTTGTGGTGGGCAAGGTATTGGATCAGCTGGGCCTTGAACATGAGCTGTTCAGGCGCTGGGGTGAATAGGAAAGGGCGGCTGTTCAGCCGCCCTTTCTGTCATCAGGTGCCCATTACAATGTGTCAGTTCGTGTTTGCAACCGTTTCGGCAACCGCCCGGCCCAATGTCTCGCACTGTGTCAGCACCTCGTCGCTGGGTGTGAAGGTCGTGCGGACCGAATCTCCCACCAGTTTGAAACCAAGGCTCTTCAGGCGCTCCTCAGCCATTTTGCAGGCTTCGCCGCTCCAACCGTAACTGCCGAATATTCCAGCCAGATTGGTCTTGAGTTTTACGGTACTGAGGTAGGCCAATACCTCCCACATCGGTTTGGCGATGTCGCGGTTGAAGGTCGGAATGCCGAATATAAGGGCACTGGCCTCTTCCATCAGATTGCGCAACTCGCTGGCGGTCAGGCTGTTGATGTGATAACTGATGACTTCCAGGCCGTCACGGGTGGCGCCATTGGCCACGGCGTGGGCCATCTTTTCGGTGCTGCCATGAGGCGAAAGATACAGGATGACGATTTTCTTGCCCTGTGAGGTCGGCTTGCTCCAGTTTTCAAACTGCTGAATCACCTTCCAGGGATCCTGGCGGATGATCGGTCCGTGGCTTGGGCAGATCATGTCGATCACGTCGTGGCGGATCTTTTCAACCGCCGACAATACCTTGTCCTTGAAGGGGCGGAAGATACAGTCGAAATAGAAATGGCGGGCCGAGGTGAAGTCTTCACATTCGTCGTTGAAAATATGCCCGACCTTCCAGTAGTGGGCGGCAAAGGCGTCGCAGGAAAAGAGGATGTTTTCCTCCTCCAGGCGGGTAAACATCGTGTCGGGCCAGTGCAGGAAGGGAGCTGTAATGAAGCGCAGGGTGCGGCCCCCCAGGTCCAGTGTATCGCCATCCTTGACCGTTTGGATGGTGATCGGCGTGTGCACAATGTGACCGAGAAAGTTCTTGGCCGCAGTGGTACAATACACAACAGCCTGTGGCGCCAGTTCCAGAAGATAGGCCAATGATCCGGAATGATCATGCTCGGTATGGTTGACAATGATGTAGTCGATCGTTGCCGGGTCAACCAGAGAGCGTACCTTATCCATATATTCGTCCACATTCTTGTGGTCAACGGTATCGATAATGGCGGTCTTCTTGCTCCCCTTGAGCAGATAGGCGTTATAGGACGTGCCGTGTTCCGTGGGGAAGAGATCGTCAAAAACACGCAAGTCCGGGTCTTCAGATCCGATCCAGTGCAGTCCCGGCTTTATTTCAATTGGTCCCATCATTGTAAGTGGTCTCCTTTTCGTCGTTTGTATGCTTGGTCCACGACGACACTGTCGCGAGTGTGATTCATGACCAGTTTTGTCCTCTACTATAGCAAACCGTAAATCGCTATACAAGCCACAAATAAAGAGGGTTGTCTGGAAATCGTCAATCTGCTACAAAGTGTATATTATGAATGACGTTATCCGCCAAAGAATCGATGTGCTGATACCGCTGTTAAAGGATGCCGACCCGGATGTGCGCGCTGCCGCTGCACGGTCCATCGAGCATCTTGAGGTTTCTTGCGATATCAACGAGATTTTGCACGCACTCAAAACGGGTGACACGGGTACCCGGATTGGGGCGATTCATGCTCTGGGAGAGATCGGCGGCGAAAAGGTTGTTGCGCCCCTGATCTACTGTGCCGGACGACCCGAAGCTGATATCCGGGCCGCTGCCGTGGAGATGCTGGGGTGTTTGGCCGAGCCATCCGCGTTGCCTGTGTTACTGGAACGTCTCGATGACCAGAATATTGCGGTCCGGACCGGAGCTATTGCCGCTTTGAGCAATTTCCCGGCTTCGGCAGTGCTCTATGACCGCCTGCGACCGTTTCTGAAGGCATCTGATGGCGAGCAGGAAGCAGAAGCAGCACTTGCTCTGGCCCGGCTGGGAGACAGCGCCTCGACAGATACCGTCATTACCCTGCTGGTCTCACCGCACGCATCGACCCGCAAGGCCGCTGCCATTGCCTTGAGCCGGTTCCCATTCTAGTAGTTTCCGCTGACAACAAACTTGCCGACATTGATATTTTTCAGATGCGGATCCACAACAGCCACGACATTGGCATAGCGCACCCCATTTTGTTCAGCCAGTGACCGCTCAATGGGGACACTGAGGCGTGTGCCGTCGCCCTCGATCAGAATCCTGACCGTCGGCGCTTCTTCATCAAGTGGATTGGGGCGGTAGACAACCGCTACCTCGTTGGTATCCAGCCGAACCAGGGTTCCCACCGGATATTTCCCCATCATCTCAACAAAGGCCGCCACCAGGGCGCCATCCAGATATGTGCCCACGATTTTCTGCATTTCGGTCAGAGCCGCACGGGGGTTGACCGGATGCTGGTAGACCCGCAGTGTGGTTATGGCGTCGTAGGTATCAGCTATGGCAACGATGTCGATCATCTGGTTGAAGGGCAGTTTCTGGGCCCATTCCGGGTAGCCGCTGCGGTTGAAGTGCAGGTGATGACCAAGCACGATCTGGGCGATATGAGGGTCAAGGCCCTTCATCTCGCGGATGATCTTGGCGCCCAGTTCCGGGTGTCGCTTCATCTCGTCAAATTCGGCACTGGAAAGCTTGCCGGGCTTATTGAGAATCAGTTTGGGTATCATGGTCTTGCCGATGTCATGCAACTGGCCGGCAATGCCCAGGGATTTTACGGACATGGTGTCCATGCCGAGCGAGGCGCCCAATGCCATGGCAAGCACCCCCACGTTGACACAGTGATTAAAGGTATAGTTGTCGTAGTCCTTGATCATCGTCAAGCCAAGCAGCGTAGAGGGGTCCTGCATGGTAATGCCGACCATGCGGTCGACGACCCGGATAACCGGGGCACTATGAGGGATACGGCCACGTTCGATGTCCCGGCAGATGCTCTGGATTGCTTTGAGCGCCTGGCCGTATGTGGCCAGGCTGTCACCATTGTCATCGCTGTCATAAGGGTCTTCATCCGGCTGATTCTCAAAGGTTTCCTCACCCTGCCGCACCAGGCGGATATGGGTAATGCCTTCCTGCATGATCTGGGCGCCGAGCAGTTCGAAGCCGCTGCCCTTGGCCGAAAACAGCCTCACAAAGCGCTCCAGTTCGTCAAAGGTCAAGCCGGCCGACATGATGACCCGGCCGATATCCTTCTCAAGCATGCGGTTTGAAAGGTCTGCAATTGCGGTGGATGGGGTTATGAAGAGGTGTTCTTCGAAAAACATGACGCCATCGATGATGCCCCAGGAGACCTCAGCTGCCCGGCCGAGCGCGGAGCCGAGGACCTTGTCCAGCTCCAGCAATGGTTGGCGAATGGCGGGATGCGAGGCGGGATAAAATGCCATGCCTTTGACCGCACCGGAAAAGAGTGTGATCATCCTCAGCGCACCCTGATTGTCAAGCGACTCCATGTTGCTCTCCCCCCGTACGCTCTATGGTCTCAACCGCCTCTGCGCAGGCCCGGCCCAGCTCTCCCGGACGCGCGGCCTTTTTCATAAGGGCCGGCAGGGCGCGGGTATCGCCGAGCCGCGCCAGGCAGTTGACAATGGCAATCTTAAACTGCTTCCAGCGCCCGGGCACAAGCATATGGCGGCTGGCGAGAATCTTCGCCAGAAACGGCACTACCTGCCGGTCGCCGATCAGGGCAATGGCAGCCAGCGCTTCGATCTTGAGCGGCAGGCTTTTAAGAAACGGATCAAAGCGGCACACAATAGACATCAACTCCACCAGGGCTCTCCTGCTCTTCATGCCGCCCAGCGATGCGATCACCTGTGGGAAAACCGCAGGGTCGTTACGTCGCAAGACCTCGATAATAGCGGTCTCCGCTTCCCTTCCGCCAATTTTCGCCAGACTGCGAATGGCTTCCTTGCACACACGGACGTCGGCATGCAGCAGGCATTTCTGCAGTTCAGGTACTGCATCGCGGGCGCCGATGTCGCCGAGGATGGCCGCCAGGTTGCGGACAATATACCAGCGCGAATCGCCCATCATCTTCAGTATATGGGAAACAGCAGACGTCCCTAAGCCCACCAGGAGTGTGCTGAGAGTCTTGCGCACCGCCAGGTTATCGGTTGTCCCCATCTTCTCTACCGTCATGCCGACCGCCATTGGTCCGGCGGCGGTCAGAATGGCCAGTGCAGCCTCTTGCGAAAGAGAGTTGTCCTGCTCTATGCGATCAAGCATAAACGCAAGAAACCCCTCCCCCAGGGCAAGTTGCTCCAGCCCGAACCGGGCGCATTCGCGCAGATTATCCCCGCGGGCGGGGTCGTTGGCATGTTCCGTCAATAACTCGATCAATGGGAAGATGGCTGCCAGTTCCTGCCGTATTTCGTGAGCATCGCAACAGGCGATGGCCTGGCGGACAAACGTCAGATACAGGTCGTCATCCAGGGTAATGGTCAATCTACCGAGCAGCAGATGCAACCGATCAACGGGACTGCGTGTCTCCACGAATTCTACCGGCTGAACGGACGTGACGCTTTCTTCCGGAGCGGATCCGTTTTCGATCTCGTCCAACCCCTGGGGAGCTTTCCCCGTGAACTCCACCTCCCGCCGCTTGCTGGAGATGATGGAGAGATCAAATTCATTGACCCAGATCGTGCGGATACCATGCTCTACCATCAGCTTGTCCATGCCTCCCGCCTTCTGGACAGCCTCGGGTGGGATCGTAAGGAGTCTCAGGAAGTCAAGCAGGTCCTCCAGGTGCAGGTCATGCAGGAAGGTAACCTTCTGGACACGCCGGATAAAGAGTTCGTATGACAAGCGGGAGGACATGCGCGTGCTGTCTTTGAGGGATTCGCCATCGGGGAAGCTGAAATCTGTCCGGCCGCTGTTCAGGGAAAGGTTGTTGCCGTCCAGCAGCGACAGCATGGCGGCATGGGCCTGCTTGATGCTGCTCTTGCGGCTTGGGTGCCCCAGGGGATAGAACTTCCACGCCCGTAGTGCCCTGTTGACACTGCCCAAGGCATCCAGGGCCGCCTGGAGTGCAGGTGGACGATAGAAATCCATTGTCATTCCTTGTACAATCAGAGTGCAAAGTGTAATAATATACCGAAAATAGTCTTTGTCAAACCATTAGCCGGTCAGCAGCAGGCCTACCCTGCCCGTTTTATGGCGCCGGTTTCATATCCGTCCATCGATTTCCGCAGGGAGCAATCGTGAAACAAAAAACCATCTTTGCCTGCCAGAAATGTGGCAGTCAATCGCCGAAGTGGCTGGGCAAATGCCCGGATTGCGGTTCCTGGAACAGCATGGCGGAGGAAGCAGCCGTCAAACCGGTACATGGTGCACAGATTGGCGGGCACACCCGGCCGATCCCGATCTGCGATGTGCCGGCCCAGTCTGAAACCAGGGTTGTCAGCGGTATTGGTGAACTGGACCGCGTTTTGGGTGGCGGCATCGTACCCGGCTCGCTGGTCCTGATCGGCGGCGACCCGGGCATCGGCAAATCGACCCTGTTGCTGCAGGCCATGCTCAATCTGGCCGGCAGTGTCGGGCCGGTGCTGTATGTGTCCGGTGAGGAGTCGGCCTCCCAGACCCGTCTGCGTGGCGAGCGCCTGGGGGTTTCGCACAAAGGATTGCTGGTGCTGGCGGAGAATTCGCTGGAAGCGATCCTGGCGCATGCCAGCTCGTTGAAACCGGGCGTCATGGTTGTTGATTCTATCCAGACGGTCTGGACCTCGGCCTTGGAGTCCGCCCCCGGCAGCGTCAGCCAGGTACGCGAGTCGGCTGGCAAATTGATGCTGCTGGCCAAGGGGAGCAACATCCCGATCTTTATTGTCGGGCATGTTACCAAGGACGGTTCCATTGCCGGCCCGAGGGTCCTCGAACATATGGTTGACACGGTGCTCTATTTTGAAGGCGATGGCAGCCACCCTTTCCGTATCCTGCGAGCGGTAAAGAACCGTTTCGGCTCTACCAACGAAATCGGCGTCTTCGAGATGAAACAGGAGGGGTTGTGCGGTGTCGCCAACCCGTCGGAACTGTTTCTGTCCGAGCGTCCCCTGGGGGTCTCCGGCTCGGTGGTTACGACCTCCCTGGAGGGGAGCCGTCCTCTGTTGGTGGAACTGCAGGCCCTGGTCACCTCTTCATCCTACGGCGTCCCGCGCCGTACGACCATCGGGGTGGACCATAACCGTCTGGCATTGCTGGTGGCGGTCCTGGAAAAGAAGGTCGGGCTGCATCTGGCGGGCCACGACATCTTCCTGAACGCCGCCGGCGGGGTGCGCCTCAACGAACCGGCGGCTGACCTGGCCATGATCATGGCGGTGGCTTCCAGTCATCTGGATAAAGCCATTGACCCGCAAACCGTCGTCTTGGGCGAGGTCGGCCTGGCAGGTGAGGTGCGGGCCGTTACCCAGCCGGAGTTGCGCATCGCCGAGGCCGAAAAATTGGGGTTCGGTACCTGCATCATCCCATCCGGCAGCATAAAGCGCCTTAAAAAGGGCGCCATTAAGGTCAAAGGCGTGGCCTCTGTTCAGGATGCCATGCAGCTGCTCTTCGAACATTGATGGCGGAACTGGATTTTTTGCTGGACTTGCCGCATCATAACCTTTAAAATCTGTACATTTAAATGAACTCAGGAGTAGGCAATGGAAGCTGAAAAACTCGACTATTTCAGGGGCGTCCTGGCTGAAGAAATGAGAACACTTCTCAGCGATGCCGGCAAGACCGTCACGGAGATGACCTCCGATTCATCCAACTTTCCCGACCCGACTGACCGTGCGACCCAGGAATCCGACCGCAACTTTGAACTGCGCATCCGCGACCGCGAACGCAAGCTGATCAACAAGATCAAAGATGCCCTCGACCGTATCGACAATGGAGATTTCGGCATCTGCGAGGAATGCGGTGATGAGATCAGTGAAGCGCGCCTCAAGGTGCGTCCGGTCACCACGCTCTGCATCAACTGTAAGATGGAAGAGGAGCAGAAAGAACGGCACCCCTGATTTCACACAGCACATACTACTTGTTGCAGGTGCATGTCAATGACTGACCGCAGTCCCTCCCAATCAAGCGCAACCAGTAATCAACTCACTGAACTGAAGCTGCTCTACCAGTTCAGTAATACTCTGCTGTCAACCATCCACATCAACAAATTGACGCACCTCATCCTCACCGCACTCACCTCCGGTCATTCCATGCTCTTCGGACGGGCCATGCTGTTTCTGCGCAATGAAAAATCGGGCGTACTCCAGGGGATGCTCGGTGTGCAGCGGGAATCCGCGCAAGGTCTCTCGATAATCGGCGGCGACGATGCTCTCAGCAGCCGTTGGGATATCAGCGCAGAGGTGATCGCCCACCAGCGTGCAACCGAATTCTGTGGCCGCGTCCGATCTACCCGTATAGACATCGATAATGAATGCCCGGTCATCAAGAACGTCGTTATCCAGCAGAAGCTGTGCCTTATAGAAGATGCGGGCTGTCATGAATGCAGCACCTGCAGTTTTATCAAACACCTTGGGGCGGTTTCGTTTGCTGCGGTACCCCTGCTGGCCAGGGAAAAGACACTCGGCATCATCGTTGTAGACAACCCGCAAACCGACCGGCCGATCAGCCGTGACGACCTTCATTTTTTGCAGCTCTTTGCACACCAGGCCGGCATGGCGATAGAAAACTCCATGCTCTACAACCGCATTGAGAATGCCCACGCCAACCTGCGGGATGCCCGCGAACGCCTGGTACATGGTCAACGCCTGGCTGCTATCGGCGAAATGGCGGCAAACGTGGCCCACGAGCTGAAAAACCCTCTCATCACCATTGGCGGATTTGCGGGGCGACTTTTGAAAGGCCTGCCCGCTGACTCCCGGGAACACGGGTATGCCGACACCATTGTCAATGAGGTCAGCCGCCTTGAAAAAATGCTGGCCGACATTCTGGCCTTTTCCCGCAAGCCAACCATCTGCTATAGCGCCTGTGAGCTTGGCGAGATCCTGCAGGACTGTTTCAACAGTTGCAGCACGACCCTGGAAGACCATAACATCAGCCTCTCGGCAAACCTCGCCGATGGTCACTGGCCGCTGACCGGCGATGCCCACCAACTCAAACAGGTCTTCCTCAACCTGATACTGAATGCCTGTGAAGCCATGCCAAGCGGCGGTTGTATCGATGTTCACATAGAGTACGCATCAGCCGGGAGAACGGCTGCATGTATCAGCATTTCCGACTCGGGCGGCGGGATACCGGCCGACATGCTGCCGCAGATATTTAATCCGTTTTTCACCACCAAACGTCATGGCACCGGACTTGGCCTGGCGATCGTCAATCGCATTCTGCTGAATCATAATGGCTCTATCAAGGCGGCCAATACAGATGCCGGGGCACGTTTTACCGTGACCCTCCCATTGGCAGAGACGGTTGTGTAGTGTAGCATTATTCAGCCGTCGGCATCCCAAGCAGCAGTGCGGTCACTCCAAAGGCCATTACGACCAAAAGTGCAATCATCGCCGCAACTCCGATCCAGCCGAAGTTCATCCAGAACAGCCCTCCCATTGTGCCGGAAATGCTTGAGCCCAGATAGTATGAAAACAGGTAGAGCGATGAGGCCTGCGCTTTGGCCGTCCGGGCGCGCCGGCCCACCCAGCTGGATGCGATGGCATGCGAGGTGAAAAAGCCGCAGGTGAAAATCCCGACCCCCGCCACAATCAGTGGCAATGGTTCCGCCAGAGTAATCAGTGTCCCGATCAGCATGACCGAAAGGGTCAGCCGCATCATGAGCGGGCGCCCGAAGCGCTGTATCATCCGGCCGACGATCCCCGAACTGAAGGAGCCCAGCAGGTACACCAGGAAGATCAGGCTGACCTGGAACTGGCTGAGGTTGTAGGGCGCAGCCAGCAAGCGGAAGCCGATGTAGTTGTACAGCGAGATGAAGCCGCCCATCGTCAGGAAGGCCAGCCCAAACAGGCAGAGCAGGCCGGGGTCGCGCAGATGCTGGAGCAGCGATGTGAACAGGTAGCGAAAACGGAACGGCCGCTGACGGAAGTTCGTGGAGCAAGGGAGAGTTTTCAGAACCACCAGGCTGAGCACCAGGCTGATGACGCCGATCACTGCCATGGCCGTGTGCCACGGCATGTAATCGCAGAGCAGGGCCGACCCGATCCGCCCCGACATCCCTCCCAGCGCGTTGCCGCTGATGTAGAGACCCATGGCATGACCGATAGCCTGCCCATCCATCTCCTCCCCCAGATAGGCCATGGCGACCGAAGGGACCCCCGCCAGCACGAGCCCCTGCAGCAGCCGCAGCCCCAGCAGTGATTGGAACGAGTGGCTGAAGGGTGTGGCCAGCGCCAGCAGCGACGTCAAAAAGAGCGCCAAGATCATGAGCGGCCGCCTGCCCAGGGTCTCGGAAACGGTGCCGGCAACCAGCATGCCGAGTGCCAGCGCGACCGTGGCACAGGAAAGCGGCAGGCTGGCAATAGCCGGGGATACCCCGAACTCCAGCGCAAACAGGGGCAACAGCGGTTGCACGTCATACAGTGTGACAAAGCTGACGAATCCGGCGCAGAACAGGGCTATGTTGATACGCCGGAACTGTGATGTCCCGGCCCGGACCTGTCCTTCGGTAGGTGTGGGCATTCGGTTCCCTTTCCGGCAGTGCATCTCTGCGCCATTCATGGACAAAACAGAGATTGCAACGATGATTCATTTCACGGTCTTGTACAGGAAGTTCTTGAATTTGAACAGCAGGCGCTGTTCTTCGGCGCTCGTCACTCCCTCGCCGAGCGCCCTCAGATACCGGGCCACCGCCGGCATGGTCTTGCCGGCCAGGCCCCGCGCCTTCTCAATCACCGTACGGACCGTCTCCCGCGAGAGGTCGTTGTGTGAGAACGGATCGTAGACCTCGCCCCAGAAATCACCGCCAGCCTGAATCCGGGCGATAATGTCCTCTGCCAGTCGCTCATCCAGGCTGTGTGAGGCCGGCAGCCGTGTCTCGGGTTCGGCAGAGCCGGTACCGGCAATGGCCAGCAGGATGGCGTCGGCGCTGATGATGTTCTTGGTTCTGAAGAACAGCGCCCGCAGCAGGATGCTGCGCAGCTCGCGGATGTTGCCCTTGTAGCTGTGTCGCATCAGCACTTCCTTGGCCTCGGTCGTCAAGGCCGGCGGATTGTCTTCCGGCTCGTCCTCGCCCCGGTAGGTACGGTAGAGTTTCCCCAGGAAGTGAACCGACAGGTCGGGGATGTCCTCGCGGCGCTCGTTGAGCGACGGCAGCCGGATGGAGAGCTCGGACAGGCGGTGGTACAGGTCCTCGCGGAAGCGGCCAACGGCAATCTCGTCCTGGAGATTCTTGTTGGTGGCCGCCACCAGCAGCACCCGGCTGTAGCGTTCCGTATTTTCACCCAGCCGCATGAAACCGCCGTTATCGAGGAAACGCAGCAACTGTACCTGGGTTTTGGGATCGGCGTCGCCGATCTCGTCCAGAAAGACGATGCCGCCCCTGGTCTCTTCCAGGATGCCGCGCCGGTCGTTGTAGGCCCCGGTAAAAGCGCCCTTCTTGTGTCCGAACAGTTCTGAATAGGTCAAGTCTCCGGCATAGGCGGCGATGTTGCTCTTCTTGACCGGCAACTCACCACCGGGGTTGATATCCCGGCGGTAGAACTCGTTGAGCTTGTTGTAAAGGTTGTTGAAAAAGAACTCCTTGCCGGAGCCGGTCTGGCCGGTGACAAGGATCGAGGGGAGGCCGATGGTGGCTTCCTGGAGGATGCTGCGGCTCCAGTAGACGATGCGGTTGAAGAGCGGCGGCGACACGGTGTTGATGAAGTCTACCACCTCCTGGGTCTTCGGGCTGTTGCCGATGATATTGCCCAAGCGGTAGGAAGAGACGTGGGGGTCTTTGTAGGCCACGTCGCTGGTCAGCCGGTTGACTTCGCCCTGCAGGCGCTCGATGCGCTGCAGGTCGGAGATATGCCGGGCCGTCAGGCTGCCGATGATCTGCAGGATGCGGCGGTGCTCCTCACGGAAGTAGTCGTGGCGCAGGGAATTGAGGCAGATCACAGCGATGACCTCGTCATCGCAGATCACCGGCACGGCGATCTCGCTCTTCAGCAGGTCGCTCATGGAGCGGTGGAAGCCGCCGGCCTGCAGCTCCTCTTCGACCCGGGCGATGATTTTCGGCAGTTTGGTAGCGGCAACGTAGCCGGTCAGGCTGCGCTCCTCAGGCCGCAGCTCCTCGCCGCCGACCGGAAACGGGGGGATGTATTTCTTCAGCCACTCCTTGTTCTTGGCGCCGACGATGGTGCCCGATTCATTCTCCACCACCAGCCATTTCAGACCGTCACGCTCCGTTACCACGGCGATACTGCCGGTATCGGCCCCGATCAGCTCGGTGGCCTTGGAAAGCACCTTGGTCAAAAACGGTTGCAGGCTCTCAGTGCTCTCGTTCAGAAGCTCCGTGATCTCGGCGAGCACCCGGATCTCCAGGTGTTCACCCGCCACCTCGCTGATGACCCGCTCGACCATCTCGGCGTGGGTCTGGAGCAGCCCCATCTCGAAATCGCTAAAGCGATGGAGCTCGCGGCAAAAATAGTTCACCAGGCAAATGACCCGCCGCGTGACCGGGTTGAAGCGCGGCACGACATACAGCGACTGCAGGGCCATGGCCTCTGTCAGGGCACGTTTTTGCAGGCTGTGCTGGCTCAGATCCGCGATGAACAACGGCTTGAGCATACGATCGTCGGTGATGACCGCCTGATCATTGATATAGCGGGAGATCAACGAGCTCTCTTTTTTCAGGTCAATGGCGCCCTGCTGATCGTAGAGCGACTTGAGCCCCTCGTCCTCGGAATAACTGGCAAGTATCTCCAAGGCACTGCCTGCGGCATCCCTGAACTGGATCGGCACGAGAACCGACGCAAGGGTCAGCTTTTCGATCAGCCGAACCGCCGATGCCACCATCATGCCGGCCGCTTCACGGGCCTTAAGCTCTTCCAGCCGGCGGGCCAGTTGTACCTGCTGGTGATAGATGCGGGCCTGATCGAGCCGGCCGGCCACAAAACCGGCAAATTCGGCCAGCAGCGATTTGTCCTGGGCGCTGATGGAGGCGCTGCCCGGGTCATTGTCGATACAGAGCACGCCTATGGATTTGCCAAGGCTGACCACCGGCATGATATAGCTGCTGCGGAAGCCGAAGCGTTGTGCAAATTGGCTGTCGGGCGATTGGGGTGGTGCCGTGGTGATTTTAAAGTCCAACGGATATTGGCTGACAAATACGCTGGAAACTACGGTTTCAGTGGAGATGATCGGGAAACTGTGTTCACGGATCTCGGCGGCCATGTCACCCGCGGCGTGGACACAGGAGAGTACGCCACGGGTGAGGTCCTCCAGGTAGATGCGGACCCGCTGGCTGCCGGACAGCAGCCGGGCCCCTTCGGCCAAAGCATGGAGCAGTTCTTCCTGATTTTCCTTGCCGTAGGTGGAGACCTTGGTACGCAAATGGGTGAGAAGGGGATCGATCGGCATGGGATACACTCCTGTGTAGATTTATTACACATCAGAAGTGTAGCGGGGTCTGTGGTGCGTGTCAATGGGCATTAAAGGCAATTGCCTGAGAGATCCACGGGTACTGCCGTCAATTTTTTATTTCATCATGCCCACAAATATATAAACGAAGTTTTAATATATTAGACTTTTTTGTGAGACCGGCTTAAAGTTAGACCTCGCAAATATGATACCGACCGGAGGTGCCCGGTGACCAAGAACATCCTGTTGACATTGTTACTGCTCGTATTATGTGAAACTATCATCATGGGAAGCACCACTGCCTGGGCCTCCAATGGCAATGATCAGCTTCTTGGCGCGCTGGAACAGGCTTCCGGCTCCCCTGTCCGGGGCGACTACCATCCAAGAACCGGCAAACTCAGATTTCTCAAGCTGGAAAATGGCGCCGCCATGCCGCACAAGGGGGCGCTGATCAAACCGGAGGCAACGCCCGAAGCCGCGGCGCTCGGGTTTATGAAGGAATACGGCACGCTGTTCGGGATCACCACCCCGGACGAGGGACTGAAGGTGCGAAGAAAGACCAGCAATGCAGCGGGCCACTCCTTTGTCAGATTCCAGCAGGTCCATCAGGGGATTCCGGTATTCGGCGGGGAGCTGGTGGTGCAGACCGGGCGACTAAACGGCGTCTTGAGCGTGAGCGGCAAGGCGGTCCCCCATCTGCAAATGGAAGTCGTACCGACAATTACAGCCGAAGCGGCCAAAGAAGCGGCGCTGGCATTGGTCGGCAAACATTGGCGCAAGGAGCGGGCGGTCCTCAGGGCTAGTGACCCGGAACTGACAATCTACAACCCGATCATCCTGGGACCGGGGCTGGACACGAACTCACTCGTCTGGCGGCTGGAGGTCAGCGCCACCGATCTTTCCCCCATCCGGGAGCTGGTGCTGGTGGACGCAAAGCGTGGTTTCATTGCCCTCCATTTCAACCAGGCACCGCACGCCAAGACCCGCAGCATCTACGATTTCTACAATCAAAGGGAAAATGCCACGACGCTGTTACTGCCCGGCACGCTGGTCAGGGGCGAGGGGGGCTCCCCCTCTGCCACGGTCCCGGATGTGAACTACGCCTATGATTACGCGGGCGACACCTACGACTTCTATCTGAACACCCACGGCCGGGATAGCATCGACAATGCCGGTCTTCCCCTTATCAGCACGGTGCGGTATTGCAGCTCCGGCACGAATGATTCCTGCCCATACCAGAACGCCTTCTGGAACGGCAGCCAGATGGTCTACGGCGATGGTTTCACCACCAGCAAGGATGTGGTGGCCCATGAGCTGACCCACGGGGTCACGGAGAAAGAGTCCGGCCTCTTCTACTACATGCAGTCCGGCGCTATCAACGAATCCCTGTCCGATGTCTGGGGCGAGTTCGTGGACCAGACCTATTCCCCTTTTCCGTCCCCTGCAAACCGTTGGATCATGGGGGATGCCCTGCCTCAGACCATCGGACCGATCCGCAGCATGAAAGATCCCACCCTGTTCCAAAATCCGGACAAGATGAGCAGCAGCTACTACATTTGCGCTGATGGAAACTACGGCTCTTCGGACATGGGGGGAGTACATTACAACAGCGGGATCAACAATAAGGCCGCCTACCTCATGACCGACGGCGGCAGCTTCAACGGTAAAACCGTTACCGGTCTGGGGATCACCAAGGTGGCCAAGATCTATTACGAGGCCCAGACCAACCTGCTGGTCTCGGCCAGCGAATACGGCGACCTCTACAATCTGTTGCAGCAGGCGTGCGGCAACCTCACCACCACCGGGGTCACTACGGCCGCTGACTGCATCCAGGTGAAGAACGCCCTGGACGCGGTGGAGATGAGCGCGCAACCGGCCAATTGCGCCGCCCCGGAGGCACCCCTCTGCAGCTCCGGCAATCCGGTGAACGTTTATTACGACACTTTTGAATCACAGGGCGGCTGGTCGGTGCAGGCGCCAACCGGCACGCAATCTTGGTCCTACATAACTCAACCATACGCCACCAGCGGCATAACCAGCTTTTGGGGACAGGATCTGCCCACAGCCAACAATTCCATCGGCTTCACTTCTGTCGATACGGTCATCCCGGCCAATGCCTTCCTGTACTTCCGCCATGCCTACGATTTTGAGTTCTCCAGCGGTGGAACTGAACACTACGACGGAGGTACCGTAGAGTACAGCACCGATGGCGGAAGTTCCTGGTCGGATGCCGGCGCACTCGGCTCGGTAAACGGCTACAATGGGGCCATCACCACCACTTCTGACAATCCTCTGGGCGGCCGCAACGCCTTCGTGGGACTCAGCAACGGCTACACATCGACGCGGATCGACCTGAGCTCCCTGGCCGGACAAAGCGTCCGGATCGGATTCCGCGTCGGCAGCGATACCTACGGCAGTTCTCTTGGCTGGCTCATAGACGATGTGCGGATCTATACCTGCGCTGCACCCGATGGCACCCCGCCCGCGATTACCGCCAGGAACCCGGCGAGCGGTGCCACCAACGTCTCCGTGAGCGCACTCCCTGCCGTCACCTTCAGCGAGGATATGGATCCTGCGACCATCTCTTCCGCCACCTATACCCTTGGCAGCGGTTCCGTCCCGGTATCAGGAAACGTGACATACCTGAACAGGATCGCCACCTTTACGCCAGGCGGTGCGTCCACCCTGGCACCGGGGCGGACCTATACCGCCACCATCACCAGCGCGGTCACTGACCTGGCCAGCAACCACTTGGCCGCTGACAACACCTGGAGCTTCACGACCGGCATGTCCGGCAGCTGTTCCGTGCGGATGGACGGCGGACTCTGCTTCCCCGCAATCGGCAATGCCTACGATGTGGCGGTCCTGAACAGCACTATTCAAGTGACGAGCTCTCTTTCCAAGACGGCTGTAACGATCAACCGCGGGATTCCGGTGACCCTTGCCGGTGGTTACAGCGATGCAACCTTCTCCGCCGCCGGCCGGACCACGACAAAGTTAAGCCATCTGACCGTTACCAGCGGCAAGCTGGTCGTGGACCGGATCACCGTGCAATAACAGATATGTCACAAGACAATAAAAAGAGGACGGAGCCAGCAGCTCCGTCCTCTTTGCACTTCAATTTGTTCCCGCAGACCCCAGCGAGCGGCTGAGCAGAAGGTTTGCCCAGGTATCAGCTCAGCCCCTTCCGGATCTGGTACAACCCTTCCAGGTCCAGATCATTCTTTTCAAAATATTCCCGCTCCAGTTCCTCGACGTAGAACCGGTCCAGACCGGAGTTTTCGAGAAAATCCTCGCGCAGGCCGACGTTCTTCTCGGCAACGATCGCCGGAAGCAGGGAGTGCAGGTACATGGCCTCTTTCTTGATGGTAAAGATGGTCTCCTCAAAGAGGTGAACGGGGATGTCGTTCTTGATGCGCTTCTTGGTCTTGAGCTCCTCGACGACCTCGTGCCGCAGCGCCTCCTGATCAGCCTTGGTGCTGAATTTGGAATAAAAATTACGGATACGGTCACGAACGTGTTCCAGCAGGACGCCGGAGATGCGTTCCTCCTGATCTATTTCCACCAAACGGGCGTGCAGCTCTTCGATGGAACCGGTGCGGTGCTCGATGGCGTCCAGCCCGTCCAGCAGGGTCTTGACCTTGCGTCGTCCGAAGCGGCCCAGGTAGGCGTTCTCGAACAGGTCGTGGATGAACAGCTCCACAAAGCAGCCATCCCTGAGATTGTCAAAAGCGGCCCGATGTTCGATCAGCCCGTGCAGCATATCCTCGGTGACCCGCACGTTCTCCATGAAGGCCAGTTGGCTGATCAGGTTGGAAACGCTGTCGAAGCGGTCCAGATAGGTAATGACATACGAGAATCCATCCAGAAGCGCCGGATCGGCACCGTCGCGAATCTTTTCGTCACACTCCTTGCTGGCATCCAGCAGGAGCTGGTCAAAGGAGTGATCGCGGTTCTCCATGGCCTTCTTCTTGGACTTGATCAGTGCCAGCATGTCATCGCGGTCGATCAGGCTCTCGATATCCTTTTCGCGCAGGAAGATGCCTTGCAGCACCTCGCGGGTGGCAGCGATATAGTCCTGCTCGACCTGGCTGACCAGGTTACGCCCCTTTTTAAGCATCTCATCCAGGGTGTAAAACAGGGCGCCGGGGATCTTGTTGCGAACCGAGAGGGTTTTCAACCTCGTCAGCCGGGCGTTGTCCAAATGGCTGATCTCGCTCTTGGTATCGCAGGCCAGCAGGATGTTGCGATACTCGTCAACGATACGCTTGTTGGCAGGGTGACGGTACATGACATCAATCCGCATGCGCTCCTGCTGGTAACGGTCGATCTGGTAGGTTGTGGCCAGGTTGGTCAGGCGGGTAAAGTCCTCGTCGGCAATCTTTTTATTGCGGAAATAGAGCTGCCGGAACAGGTCGCGGTACTCGCGGTGATGGCGGTTGATCAGCTTGATCAGAAAGAATTGGGCCTCTTCATCCATCAGCAGCGGAAAAATCTCTGAAATCAGGACATCATCCCGCTCCTCACCCACCGCCTCGGAGCGTTTGATGATTTTACCGATATGCTTGACCAGCTCGACCTGCTGGTTTTTGAGTTTACGGGACAGCAGGCTGGAATGGACGAAGAAGAAGTAGTTGCAGACCGCATTGCCTTCGAAGAAGATGTTCTCGTAGGTCTCGCTACCGGCGGTGCGGTCGCTGAAATGAACGGTGCCGGTTGCTTCGTCGGCGCGGGCGCCGTACATAACCAGGCGGTTGATGATTTCAGGTTTGATCAGGTCAGAGGCCGGTTGCTCCACGCCAAACATGTATTCGCAAAAATAGCCGCCATTGCCCTGGTATGAAATACCTTCCGGTCCGATAATAAAGTCGTTACCCGGGGAGAAGATGCGCAGTTGGTCCTCATCCTGGACAATATTGAAGAAATAGCGCTGGTAGGCCTCGGTTCCGGCCACCATGGCGAAATACTCGATCTGACCGCCGGTCTGTCCATGAAGTCTGATATCTTTATGCATTTCATTCCCCTGCCGTGCTTCAGGCGGTATGGATATCAAATGTCATCCCGTCACAGGCGAACTCGTACCCCGGTGGCAAGACAGAACCATCGGCAAAGAGTACGTCGTGAGAGAGATGGGTAAGAATAGTGCGTACCGGTTTCAGCGGTATAGTTGCTGCAATGGCCGCCTCGATATGGAAGTGGAACGGATGCGGATTCCAGCGCAGTCCATCGACCACCAGCACCTCAAGCCCCTCCAGAAGCGCCATTGACGCTGGTGGGATCTCGTTGCAGTCGGTCAGGTAGGCAAAAGCGCCGATGCGGAATCCCAGCGCCGCTGTCCTGCCATGTTGGAGCGGCACCGGCACCACCGTCAGCCCGAACAGTTCAAAGGGTCCGTCTACTTCCTGCGGCTGCAGGAGCGGCGTATAGCCTGATCCATCGTGTTCGTGAAAGATATATCTGAAACCAGCCAGCAGGGTCTTCAGGGTCGCGTGTGAGCCGAAACAGGGAATAATCTCTTTGTGCAGAAAATGAAACCCGCGCAGGTCATCAATACCGTTGACGTGATCGGCATGGGAGTGGGTGAAGAGGACGGCATCCACCCGCTCGATGCCTTCACGCAGTGCCTGGAAGCGCAGATCCGTCGAGGCATCGATCAGGATGTTCCGGCCTTCGTGCTGTACCAGCAGGGAGGCCCGTGTACGCTTGTCTCTCTGGTCATGTGAAGAGCAGCCGCGACAGTTGCAACCAACCATCGGCACGCCGGTCGATGTGCCGCTCCCCAGAATGGTAACCTTCATGTCACGCCTTTCCTGATACGCGATCATTAATATCAGAATCGGGCATGGCAGGCAAGGCGGATTTCTCCGCTCTCGTGTCGCCCGAGATGCTGGGGTTACGGCGTTTGAACAATGGGAACCAGCAGCAACGGTTTTTTGCTCCGGCTGCAGATGGTATGGGTCACACTGCCGGCCCAGAAGGCCTCCATCCCTGTTTTGCCATGGGTAGCCAGCACAATCAGATCGACCTCGGCATCGTCGGCGGCCTGTATGATGATCTTGGCCGGGTCTCCCCGCAGTACATGGGCGCTGGCGATAAAACCCTGCTCACGTAACAACGCCAGATCGAGCTGAATAGCTTCCTGTGCTTCCTGGGATATGATCTCGAGCATCTTCGAAGCCGTGGCCGGAAGCATTCGGCTGGTGACCTTGAGTCCCCCGGAAAGCGATGCAAAGCGGGGAATAACCACGGCGAGATGCAGCGTGGCAGCACAAGCCCGCGCAATTTCTTTCGCAACCGGCAAGGCCTGAGCGTGGTCCGGGTTGCCGTCCAACGGAACGAGGATGGAATTGCAGCTGAAGGCCGGGGCGCCGCCCTGGTCATCTGGGTGCGTAATCAGTACCGGCAACGCCCCCATGGCTATGACCTGCTGGGCGATGCTTCCCAGGAAGAGGTGCAGCGCCTGGCCGCGACCGTGCGAACACATGATGACCAGATCGTGCTGCAATTCTTCGGCATGTGCAACGATGCTTTCGGCAACATCGTCGGCATGATTTTCATGCACGTGGCAATCCACCGGGCTCCCCGGCAGGAACACGCGTTTGGACAGGCTTTGCAGATAGAGATCCGCATCCCGGGCGTTTCTCAGATGGGTCTGGCCATGCACCTCGCTGGGGGCATGACGTTCCACCACATGAAACAGTGTTACGCGCGCCCCGAACCTGTCCGCCAGAAAAGCGGCAGCGGGCACGGCGACTTCCGCCAGTGCTGAACCGTCCAAGGGTACTAGGATGTGTGTGAACATAATATCACCCGTTTGTAAGTGTCTTATAGACCAGAAATACGTTGAGCAGGACGATCAATCCCGCAATCGAGGCGGCAGTGATGGTTGTGATGCGCCTGTTGACCAGCTCTCCCATGATGTCGCTACGGCGGGTAAACATCACCAGCGGAATGATCGCAAACGGAAGTCCGAAACTGAGCACAACCTGGCTGAGAATCAGGGTGCGGGTTGGATCGAGCCCCAGGCCGATCACGACTAGCGATGGCGCCATGGTTACCAGTCGCCGCAACCAGATCGGGATATGCCAGTTCAGGAACCCCTGCATGATCACCTGTCCCGCGCTTGTGCCGACGGTCGTAGACGACAAGCCCGAGAAGAGCAGCGACACGCCGAATACCCATTTTGCCGATGATCCCAAGAGCGGTTCCAGGGTTCGATAGGCCTCCTCAATGGTGGCAACGGCGGTGTGCCCCGTTCCGTAGAAGGTCGCTGCTGCCATGATCAACATGGCGGCATTGACGAAGCTGGCGATGCCCATGGCGATCACCACGTCGGCGATTTCATAATGGTACAGACTCTTCAGGCGTTGGGTGTCCCTGACAACGATTCGGCCCTGCATCAGGGCCGAGTGCAGGAAAATCGCATGGGGCATGACGGTTGCCCCCAGGATGCCCGTGGCCAGCAGGATGCTGCCGGCACCGGAAAAATGAGGGACAGCGGCGTGGTAGGCGACCAGACCCCAATCCGGCTTGACGATGAAGATCTCGATGACATAACAGATGGCTATGGTGCCGACCAGGCTGGAGATGACCGCCTCCAGCGGTCTGAACCCATAGCGCTCCAGACCGAGGATCAGCATGGTAACCAGGGCGGTCAGACAGGCGCCCAGGATCAGCGGTAGCCCCAGCAGGAGCTGGAATCCCAGGGCTGCTCCCACGAACTCGGCCAGATCGGTAGCCATGGCGACCAGCTCCATCAGAAACCACATGCCGATGACCACCGGGCGCGGGAATTGGGACCGGCAGTGTTCCGCCAGATTCATGCCCGTCGCGAGGCCCAGTTTGGCTGACAGGGTCTGGATGAGCATTGCCATCAGATTGCTGGCGACGATTACCCAGAGCAGCAGGTAGCCGTACTGGGCGCCTCCCTGAATATTGGTCGCGAAATTGCCGGGATCCACATAGGCTACGCTGGCGATAAAAGCCGGCCCCAGAAAGGGCATCAGGCGTGTCAGCCGGTGCTTGTGGTCCTGCTTACCGAGAATATCCAGAGCGGTTTGCACCGTCTTGGAACCAACGGCTATATGTGGATGCTGCTGGGATGAGTTGCCCATGGGAGCCCCGCTTCATGATGGAAACAGCATACCGTCAGGTGGAGACTTTGTCGAGGTCTGTCAATCGCTTGTCAGGCGGCCGCTGGCGGCAAACGGCAAGGCGGAGGCAGAGTTGCGAACCCGGGCTTGGGGCAGACTGAGCCCCGGGGAGTGGTGGTAAGGCAAGGGGGGAAGCTGTAAACGTCGCTACTGCAGGCCTTCGAACTATCTGGGTCAGGCAAGCTTTCCGCCTAGGTGACTACGATCCTCGCAAAGCGCCGCTTGCCGATCTGGACGATGTACTCACCAGCTGCCGCCAGCTCCAGGCTGGTATCAGAAACCTTTTCGCCATTCAGTTTGACCCCGCCGCCGTCGATGGCGCGGCGGCCCTCGCCATTGGATTTGGTCAGGCCGGCCTCGGTCATGCCCTTTGCCAACAGCACGCTGCCATCAGTAAGAGAGTAGTTGACCTGGACCATATCGTCCGGGATCTCGTTCTCCTTGAAGCGCTTGACAAAGTTCTCTTCGGCGGCTTCACCGGCGCCGGCGCCATGGAAGCGGGAGACGATCTCGCGTCCCAGCGCCTTTTTTACGGCCATAGGGTGCAGCGAGCGATCGTTCAGGCCTCTTTTTAATCCGTCAAGCTCAGTCAGTGGTATGTCGGACAGCAGTTCGTAGTAGCGGATCATCAGGTCATCGGAGATCGACATGATCTTGCCGAAGATGTCATCGCCCGCTTCGTTGACGCCGATGTAGTTACCGAGAGACTTGGACATCTTGTTGACCCCGTCCAGCCCCTCCAGCAGCGGCATGGTCAGGATGCATTGGGGGGGTTGTCCCCACTCGCGCTGCAGTTCACGCCCCATCAGCAGGTTGAACTTCTGGTCGGTGCCGCCCAGTTCTACATCGGAATGCAAGGCCACCGAGTCATAGCCCTGAACCAGCGGATAAAGAAATTCATGGATGCTGATCGGTTGCTGGGTAGTAAAGCGCTTGTGAAAATCGTCCCGTTCCAGCATGCGGGCCACGGTGCACTTGGAGGCCAGGGCGATCATGCCGCCTGATCCGAGTTCGTTCAACCAGTTGGAGTTGAAGACGACCTTGGTCTTCTCCGGGTCGAGTATTTTGAAGACCTGCTCCTTGTAGGTTTCGGCGTTGCGGAGGACATCTTCGCGGGTCAGTACCTTGCGGGTCTCGGACTTGCCGGTCGGGTCACCGATCATGCCGGTGAAATCGCCGATCAGGAAGTTTACCTCGTGACCCAGTTGCTGAAACTGGCGCAGTTTGTGGATCAGTACGGTGTGCCCCAGGTGCAGATCCGGGGCGGTGGGATCGAAGCCGGCTTTGATCTTGAGCGGAACGCCGCTGGTGAGCGACTTCTCAAGCTTTGCTTCCAGCTCCTTCTCAACCAGAATCTCCACGGTGCCGCGTTTGATGACGGCCATCTGTTCGACTACGGACATGCACAACCCCTTATGTAATATTTCAGCAACTTACAGCAATTCGTTCGATACTGACCGCTTTGCCGCTGGATTCGTCGATTGCGACCACAACACCGTTCAGGCGGAGATCCTTTTTCGGGATCTCGAACTTGACCGGCAATTGGGTCAGGAACTTGCGGATAGCTTCTTCCTTGCCGATGCCGATGACCGAATCGAAACTGCCGGTCATGCCGGCGTCGGACAGATAGGCCGTGCCCTGGGTCAGGATGCGTTCATCGGCCGTCTGTACATGGGTGTGGGTGCCGATCAGCGCACTGACCCGGCCATCCAGATACCACCCCAGGGCCGCCTTCTCGGAGGTCGCTTCGGCGTGAAAATCAACGAAAATAATCGGTGTTTCCTGCCTCAGTCGTTCGATTTCGCGGTCGGCGGCACGGAAGGGGCATTCCAGGTTCTTCATGTAGATGCGCCCTTCCAGGTTGAGTACCGCAACCTTGACCTTGCCGGGGGTCGTAAAAATGGCGCTACCGACACCGACTGCACCCTCCGGGTAGTTGGAGGGGCGCAGAATGCGCTTGTCCGCCAGGACGAGCGGAACCTGTTCCTTCTTGTCCCAGATATGGTTGCCGCTGGTGATGCAATGCACCCCCATGTCGAACAGCTCTTTGGCGGTATCGAGCGTCAAGCCAAAGCCGCCCGCGGCGTTCTCGCCGTTGGCTATGACCAGATCAACCGCATACCGGTCCACCAGACGGTCCAGTTCCCTGGAGAGCGCCTGGCGGCCCGGTTTGCCGATGATATCCCCTATGAATAAAATCTTGACTGCCATAACGCCTTTCGAATCGAACTGGAACGGATATTTTTCGTAAGATCAAGGCTGTCGCAGGATTGCGCGGAGGCGTACCCCTTGGTACGCCTCCGCGCAAGTGATCCTGAAGGCTTACGCAGATATTGCGGAAAAGAGCCGTTCCATCTTAACGGGCATATTCCACTGCCCGTGTTTCCCTGATAACGTTAACCTTGATCTGGCCGGGATAGGTCATCTCGGCCTCGATCTTCTTGGCGATGTCGCGGGCCATGATGACTGCCGTCTCGTCGGTGACCTGATCGCTGGAAACCATCACGCGGATCTCGCGGCCGGCCTGAATGGCAAAGGAGGATTGGACACCGCCGAAGGAGGTGGCGATGCGTTCCAGTTCTTCCAGGCGCTTGACGTAGGTTTCCATCATCTCGCGCCGGGCACCGGGACGGGCTCCGGACAGGGCATCGGCCGCCTGTACCAGTACCGCCAGCACCGTAGTCGGTTTCTCGTCCTCGTGGTGGGCCATGATGGCATGGACGATTTTCGGGGATTCGCCGTATTTCCGGGCCAGATCGGCGCCGATCACGGCGTGGGAACCTTCGACTTCATGGTCGACGGCTTTACCCAGGTCGTGCAGCAGTCCCGCTCGTTTGGCCTGCTTGACGTTGATCCCCAGTTCAGCCGCCATGATGCCGCACAGGAAGGCTACCTCCAGCGAATGCTGGTACACGTTCTGGGTATACGAGGTGCGGTATTTGAGACGGCCGATCAGCTTGAGGACCTCGGGGTGGATACCATGGACGCCCAGATCGAAAGCGGCTTGTTCGCCCGCTTCCTTGATGGACAATTCCACCTCCTCGGTGGACTTGGCGACAACCTCTTCGATGCGGCCGGGATGAATACGGCCGTCGCCGATCAGCTTTTCAAGAGACAGCCGGGCAATCTCGCGGCGAACCGGATTAAACCCTGACAGAATAACCGCTTCAGGGGTGTCGTCGATGATCAGGTCGATGCCAGTGGCGGCTTCCAAGGCACGGATATTGCGCCCTTCGCGGCCGATGATGCGCCCCTTCATCTCATCCGAGGGCAACGGTACCACCGACACGGTCCGTTCGGCCACGTACTCGCCGGCATAGCGCTGAATGGCAAGTGCCATGATCTCCTTGGCTTTTTTGTCCGCTGTTTCGCGCGCTTCCTCTTCGATCAAGCGGATGATCTTGGCCGCATCATGCTTGGCCTCGTCCTCCATGACGTCCATCAGCTCTTTCTTGGCTTCCGAGGCAGACATGCCGGAGATGGTCTCCAGTTTGGCCTTCTGTATATCGGCAGCCTTTTTCAGCTCTTCTTCCTTCTGCCCAAGTACCTGTTCTTTCGTTACAACTGACTGCTCCTTCTTGAGAATATCCAGCTCTTTCTGCTCAAAGATGGCCACTTTCTTATCGAGGTTCTCTTCCTTCTGTTGCAGGCGTCGTTCAAGGTTCTGGAGATCTTTCTTCTTTTCCGTCATCTCCCGCTCATGGCCAGCCTTTGCTTCTAAGGCAAGGTCTTTGGCCTTGAGTTCTGCTTCTTTGGTGATGGTGTCCGATTCGCGGCGCGCATCGTCGATCATTTTCGCGGCCAATTCCTCGGCCTGCCGAACGATGGAACCCGAATCCTTCTTGTTTGACTTGCTGCCTGCCAGGTAGGCCCCGACAGCGGCTACCAGCAGTGCAATAACAATCCCAATCAATACTCCCATATCCATATGAATAACCTCCTGTATGTGAATCCGGGCCATCGGGATGGCGCCGGTTACTTCCTTGTCCCGAAAAATTGATCTGCCGTGCGGATGATACGCTGATCGGTGACGACCAGTTCCATACGGATGTCATGCTCTTCGGCCGGGATTGTCCCGTCGATCAGCTGAAAATCGTGGCATAGTCCAATCAGATGGGCTGTCCTGCCGGGATGGTGCAAAAACCGGTCATAAAAACCCTTGCCGTAACCGATGCGGTGACCGGAGAGATCAAAGGCAACCCCGGGGACCACGATCAGGTCGGGCTCGTCGGCCTGGTGGTCGTGGCCGGTCGAGCAGGGTTCCAGAATGCCAAAGCACCCTTCGGCCAGACATTCAATGCCCGTCACGTGCCGGAAGACCATCCGGTCACCACAAACGGCCGGGTACAGCACCCGTTTGCCGGCCGAAATTGCGACCTCCAGAATTTCACTCGTGCCGGTCTCGTTGTGGACCGGGGCATACAGGGCAATACAGTCCGCCCGTGTAAACTCATCAAGTGAAACGAGTTGTTGTTGCGCCATCCGGCTGGACGTGAGCCACAGATCGTGGCGGAGCGCCCGGCGCCGGGCAAGAATCTGCTGGCGAAGTGATCGCTTGGGCATGCTGTCCCTTTACGGGCGCTACAATGGGGTATGCCCGGAGCGCTGTCCGGGAGGTCGATCAGGGAGGGTGAAAGGAGGTGGAATGGCTCTACGTGCCGCGGAATGAGGACGGTTCTCTGGTTCCTGTGCTTGAGCGATTCCTTCCTTTCCGTGATGAATATATTCAGCGGTTTCAAGATGTCAGTAAAGAAACTGCCTTTACTGACGCATCAGGCCGGACCGATAAATGCTGCTGAGAATATATAATCAAGTCTCCCTGAAGAGACCGTGTAACTTTCGAGCCCTGATACACAGGATATGTCAGGCCGTTTCCAGCCGTTCGATCAATCCGCGAATCCTGCTTTCGTCAGCCTGTTCCGATTCCTGCCGATCGCGCAGGTTAAGCATCTCTTCGGTGGTGTTAAGCAGCGCCAGGGTTAATACCAATTGGGCATCACCGCTTTTGAGGGCGCTGCCGATCTCCTGCAGTCTGGCATTGACAAAGGTTTCGATCGCCTGGACCCGTTCGGCCCGGGCCGAACTCCTGACAGAGATTTCCCGTCCCAGCACACTGACAACATGGGCTGTCTTCATGCAATGCGGCCTTCAGACATCATCTGCAGCTGTGTTGCCATTGCCAAGGCCTCCCGGGACCGGCTTAAATCCCGTCCAGCTTGCCGAGGATCGCATCTACGCCGGCTTTGAGACCCTCCCGCTCGGACTGGAGGCGGTGGTTTTCTTCTGCCAGACGATTGTTCTCATCCTTCAGGGCCGTATATCTATCCACAAGGTCGGCGACCTTGTGTTCGAGCGTTGCAAGTAGTTCATGGTTCATGGGTTCTATTTCCTTTCGGGGGACAAAAATATACTCACTAACAATCGAGAAGTCAAGCCCTAATTGCGCGAAATCGCGGGGTTCGTTGGTTTCATGGCGCTCGGGGGAGCGGTTTTTACGAGGCCTGGAAGAGTGCATCCGTGAACTCCCGCGGATCAAAATCGCGCAGGTCGTCGATCGCTTCGCCGACGCCGATGTAACGTATCGGCAGGGCAAATTCATGGCTGACCGCCACCACGATGCCGCCTTTGGCGGTGCCGTCCAGCTTGGTCAGAGCGAGACCGGTTACACCCGCGGCCTCCTTGAAAAGCCGCGCCTGCGAGACGGCATTCTGGCCGGTGGCGGCATCCAGCACCAACAGGGTTTCATGGGGCGCCCCCGGAATCTCCCGGTCGATCACGCGGCGGATCTTTTTCATCTCTTCCATCAGGTTGACCTTGGTGTGCAGCCGTCCGGCCGTGTCCACGATCAGGATATCAGCCTGACGGGCAATGGCCGCCTTGCAGGCGTCAAAGACGACCGCCGACGGATCGGCGCCCTCTTTGTGCCGGATGACATCCACGCCGCTGCGCCCGCCCCAGGCCTCCAGCTGTTCGGCCGCAGCCGCACGGAAGGTATCAGCGGCCGCCAGCAGTACCTTGGCGCCCCCGGCGGAAAAACGCGAGGTCAGCTTGCCGATTGTGGTGGTTTTGCCGACCCCGTTGACGCCGATCACCAGCAGTACGAAGGGGTGCTGGCCGGTCATGTCGAGCACCTGGTGATGGGCCTCAAGCCGGCTGAGGATTTCTTCCTTGAGAGCTGCCCGCAACGCCTCACCGTCTTTCAGTTCATTGCGTCCCAGGCGGGTCTCCAGGGTGCGGATCAGCTCGACGGTGGTCTTGACGCCGATGTCGGAGGTGATCAGGATTTCCTCCAGCTCCTCCAGGGTGTCGGCATCAATCTCCTTTTTGCCCAGGACCAGGGCATCGATCCTGCCTACCAGACCGTCCTTGGTCCTCTTCAATCCCAGCTTGAGACGCTCGAAGAACCCGGGTTCACCCTTCGGCTTTTCCTGAACAGATGAGGGTACTTCCGGCTGCTGAAGCGGATCCCCGGCAGCTATACCCGTGTCATCACCCGCTGCCGGTGCCCCGCCAATCTTGTCGATCAAGCCACGGAAAAATCCCTTTTTCACCGGTTCAGTCATCAGATCTCCTTTCTCAGCTCTGCAATCGCGCCACGGAAGTGGGACAGCGCCAGACCGCGCGGGCAACTGCGGCCGACGCTCACAACCAGGGAATAGTCCTGGTCGATGCAACCGATAATCAGGTGGCCATCGGTTGACGTAATCACAACATCCTCGACGGCTCCCACCCTGCCACTGTCATGCAGCTCTTTGAGACGGGCCAGAATGATGCCCTTGTGGGCTGCGACGAAGCGGATATCATAGGGGTCGCAGTGGCAGTACTCCTGCACCGCTTCCCCCTCCCAGTCCACCAGAATGGCTCCAACTGAGTCGGGCGTGCGGTCTACCAGGGCTTTGAGAATGTTGATGAATGGCATAGCTCCTCCGAAGTTCATGGCGTAACGGTCGGAAACATACAACGATGCTGCATTGCATCAAACGTTGCGACGTGCGCCAGGGTATAAATATTTAGTGCAACCGAACCGACACCACCTTCGATGCTCCCGGCTCTTCCATGGTGATGCCGTAGAGCGTATCGGCAACCTGCATGGTGGCTTTGTTGTGGGTGATGATAATAAACTGCGAAATGGCGCACATCTCGCGGACCATGTCGTTGAAACGGCCGATGTTGGCGTCGTCCAGCGGCGCATCGACCTCGTCCAGCAGACAGAAAGGGGTCGGCTTGATCAGAAAGATGGAGAAGATCAGGGCCACGGCTGTCAGCGCCTTCTCGCCGCCTGAAAGCAGGGTCACGTTCTGCAGCTTTTTGCCCGGTGGCTGTACAATGATATCGATACCGGTTTCCAGCAGATCCTCTTCGTTGGTCAGGCGCAACTCGGCTTTGCCGCCGCAGAACAGACGCGGGAACACCTCCTGGAACTTGGCATTCACCAGGTCGTAGGTTTCCTGAAAACGCTGCCGCGTGGTGCGGTTGATGCGCTGGATGGCCTGCTGGAGGCTGCGCAGGGACTCTTCCAGATCCTCCTTCTGGGCCGACAGGAAGGTAAAGCGCTCTTCCATGCCGGCACACTCCTCGATAGCCATCAGGTTGACCTCGCCCATATCGTCCAATAGCCGCTGCAGGTCGGTCTGGCGTGTCCGCCGGGCGGTTGCATCGAATTCGGCCGCTGCCAGCCTGGTGAGCGCCTCGGCCATGGGGATGCGGCTTTTCTCCAGTAGCCCTTGTTCGAGATGTTCGGCCTGCATGCTCACGGTGGAAAAGCGCAGTTTGAGTTCGGCCTGGGACTGGCGCACGGCATCACTCTCATCGCGGAGCTGTTTGGCATGTTTCTCGGCATCCGCCAGGCCGCTGCCGGTTGTTTCATAGGCGGTGCGGACCTCTGCCAGCCGCGTCTCCGCCCTTATCTGCTGTTGCAATAATCTTTCCAGCCGCTGCGTACCGTCGCTGATGGCTGTCTGCAACTGCGACCGTTCGGCAGCGCCCTTGGCCGTGTCTTCACGGTCGGAGGACATCCGCCGGATGAGATCCTGCGTCTGGCGCTCAAGGTCAGCGATGCCCCGCAGATGGGCTTCATGCTGTTCCCGCAGGGTGGCCACCTGCACCCGGATGGTCGTGACCCGTTCGCGAACCGCCGCCAACTGGAGCCGCCGCGTATCGAGCTCGCTTTTGAGGCGGGTGACGCCCTGCTCCAACTCCTGAGAAGAGCTGCCGACCTCGGCCAGTCGTTCCGCTGCCTGCTTGAATTCGGCTTCCAGAGCGTCCCGCTCCTCCTGGAGATTTTCTGCTTCCATAGCCTGAACCGCCAGTCGTTCTTCGACACGGCCGATCTCATCGAGCGCCTGCTGGCGATCCTTGCGCAGCCCGGCCAGCTTGAGCTCGGTCTGATGCAGCTGTGCACCGGAGACCTTGAGTCCCTCGGCCACCTCCCGAGATTGCTGCTGCAACTCGCCGCGCTGCTTGCCCAGCTGGCTAACCTCGTGATCCAGGGAGGCTACTTGCCCTTCCAATTCCTTGAGTTCCCGTTTTTTGTGGATGATGCCCTTCTGTACCTGATCAACAGAACCGCCGGTCACGATACCGCCCTGGGAGACCATGTCACCGCCACGGGTGACGAAGGAAAGCGCCGGATAGGACCGGGCCAGTTCGATGGCCTGCTGGATGTCATCTACCAGCATGACATCGTTCAATAAACGCTGGATCAGTCGCCGGCATGGGCCGGATGTCTGCACGTGGTCAGCCAGAGGGATGGCGCCGGCCACGACCACTGCCGGCAGCGGCGGGCATTCCAGCGCCAGGGCCAGGCTGACCCGGCCGCCGTTGTGTTCTTTGAGATATGCGAGAGAGCGCAGGACATTGGCCTCGCCGTCGCACACAATGCATTGCAGGCGTTCCGCCAGGGCCACCTCTACGGCTGCTTCCAGCTCTGGAGCGGTTTCAACGGCATCTGCCAGCAGTCCGTTAAATCCTGAACGCAGCTCTGCAGCCGCCATCAGATTTTTGACCCCCTGGCCATAGCCGGCGAAGCGGGCCTCCAGTTCTTTCTGGGAATGCAGCCGGGAGGCGGCCAGGTTCAGTTCATCCCGTCGCGTCTGCCAAGCCTTTTCCAGTTCCGGCAGGTGGGTTTTCAATTCCTCTTCACGGCCCCGCAGCCCGGCCAATTCGACCCTGAGAGTCTCCTGCTCAGCCTCGATCCCGCCCAGCTCACCCTCCAGCTCCGTCGCACGCCGGCGGGTCAGCTCCAGGCGTTCGGCCAGTTGCAGCCCCTCGCGGGTATGACGTTCCAGACGTTCTCTTACGCCGGTCAGGCGTTTCTGGGCGTTTTCCTGGCGGCTTTTAAACTGGGCTGATTCAGCCAGGGCTTCAAACAACTCTTTGCGACGCCCTTCCAGTGATCGATTCAACTCTTCCTCGGCCTGTTGATGGACGCGCAGCTCTTCCTCGGCCTGCAGCAGGTCATCGCTGATGGTCGCCACATCAACCGCGCAGGTATCCCGGCGCAGCTCCAGTAATGCGCGCTGTGCGGCACACTCCTTCAGGCGGCCATCCAGATCTCCGGCCTCTGATTCCAGACGCAGCAGCCTGCCTTCCAGACCAGCCAACTCCTTGCGTTGAAACTCCAGGGCGTGTTCGGCTGTGCTGAATTCGCTCTTGACGCGATAGATTTCCTCCTGGGCAGTTGTCAGGAGCTTTTCAGCCTCCAGCACACCCACGCGCGTTTCTTCCACCCGGGATTCGCTCAGGGCAGAAGCGGCAAATACCTCGCGGATGCGGTCGTTGAGCGCGGCCAGCTCTCGTTCGGCGGCCTGACGCTGCTCCTGGGTTTCACGGTACTCGCGGGCGGTGAAGAGCAGTTCGATCTCGCGCAGTTCGTCCCGGTATTCGCGAAATTTTTCGGCTTTCTTGGCCTGACGCTGCAGCGAGGAGAGCTGGCGGCGGATCTCACCCAGCACATCGGCCAGACGTGACAGGTTGTGGCGGGTGGACTCGATCTTCTTGAGCGCCAGCTGCTTGCGCGATTTGAACTTGGTGACACCGGCCGCCTCCTCGATCAGGAAGCGTCGTTCTTCCGGCCGCGAATGGAGGATCTGGCCGATCTTGCCCTGCTCGATGATCGAGTAGGCGCGGGTACCGACTCCGGTATCCATGAACAGCTCGGTGATGTCCAGCAGGCGGCAGGGGGTCTTGTTGATCAGATAATCGCTCTCGCCGTCGCGATAGAGCCGGCGGGTGAGCTGGATCTCGGCATAATCCAGATACTTGGCCGGCGCCCGGCCGTCTTCGGTCGAGAACACCAGCGAGACCTCGGCAACACCCAGCGGACGGCGGCTGTCGCTGCCGGCGAAGATCACGTCCTCCATGGCTTTGCCGCGCAGGTGTTTGGCGGATTGCTCCCCCATGCACCAGCGGATCGCATCCACGATGTTGGACTTGCCGCAGCCGTTGGGGCCGACCACGCCGGTCACCTCCTGCTGGAAGTCGAGCACCACCTTGTCGGCAAAGGATTTGAACCCTGATATTTCAAGTCGTTTGATTTTCATGAATTGCGTAGTTTATCAGAGGGAATGAAAGGATGTCCAGCGGGATATTCCATAAACCGGGAGGTATAGTGCAACGCCCCATGGAAACAGGTTTCGGGGCATTTTTGTCATTCGGTGAGTGGAGCCGCTCTTAATGCAAGCCGACACCCTGTAGGCTGACAGGGCTGTTTTGGGATGATTGGCGGATTTTGCAGAAGATGCCCAGGGAAAATAACAATGCAAAACAGTTCGAAATAATCAGATGTCACCCATGCTATCATCGAATGTCCTGACAATCGAAAGCAGCTTGTCAACGATCCGTTCAAAGACGTTTTTGCGTTCCAGCAGTTTTGGCTTGTTATCGAGCGCGGCAAAGACAGTTTCGCGGAGCGGCTCTTTGCCGGTGAACTGATAGGTGTCGAGCATCTGCAAAACGGCTTCCCGGTCCATTCCCTCCGTTGCACACAACTGCTTGATCGCCTCAATCTTCTCTTTTGTCCAGAATTCGCTGAATACTTCCTTGATATTCTGCTCGGCGGAGAGATGTGGCATGTAGTCAATACATAGCACGGCGGCATCCGCCGGCAAAAGGCCACCCGTGAGAATGGCCTTTTGCCGGGGCAATTCGCTGCTGTCGAGCGTTATGCCAAGGTCTGATGGATACAGCAGCTGTTGGCGTCAGGTGGTCTCCTTCAGGCACACCTGCATGATTTTTTTGCCGGTAACGGCAATCAGTTCCTGCCAGTAGCGCGCCTGCTCCAGTTTCAATGTATCCTTGGGGCCGGTGACCGTGCAAAAACACCAGTCGGAAAGATCCGGCTTGTACAACAGAAGTTCGGGGCAGTGTCCTGCGCCATATACGGGGTGTGGGTTGACTATGAAGCGGAAGGCCTCTTCCGGCGCCAGCCTTCGCAAAAGCCCCTGTTTGGCGGCATGATCGGGACACTCATAGTTTTGATTGAGGCTGTGGTACCCGAGTGTCTCGTAAAGTTTTATTGCTGCGTACCACTCCAAAAAATGCGGGTTCAAAGCCCGGCCCTGATACTCGTTTGCCAGGGTTGCATCTCGCACGTCGAACAGGAATGGATACTCTCGCTGCCATGTCTCGATCTGGCCACGGGTATCCAGAACAAATTGTTTGCGCAGATGTTTTGGATAGGTAAAATCGAACTCTTGGGATACTACTCGGGGTAGTACCTGATTGGACAGTCGCGGTTTTGATGTTGTGCCGGTCGCTTTTTTCGTACTCCGCAGCGGGGTTTTCTTGACCGGCTCCTGAAAGGATTCCGGGTCGGCAGGTTGCAGGGAGTCGAGGTGGGACTCCTTGATCTTACGGATCTCACCATCGCTGAAGACAATCGTAACCTTATCGGAGGCAACCTCCAGCACCCTGCCGGAACCCCATTGTGGCGCGGAACTGTGACTGACAATAATGCCTGGCTTCAATTTCATAATCAAACCTCGATCTTCCTGTCTGTGAGACGGGGAAGTAGAATGTCGCGGGTTTCGCGGGTGCAGAATATTGCTTCAGGCACGCTCTGGCAAGCATACATGATTTGGACTATACTCAGGATATAAAAACACGTGGAGGATGTCATGAACGTTCAAGAACAGATCGACCAGTTTTTATCTGCAGCGGCCTTCGGGGTTGCGGGTGCCTCATCCAACCGTCAGAAGTTCGGCAACCGTGTGCTGCGCTGCTACCTTCAGAACGGAAAACAGGCTGTCCCGGTCAACCCCAAAGAGGCAGAGATCGAGGGTATCGCCTGTGTCCCCTCTGTCGATAAGCTGCCGGCAAGTGTAACCAGCCTGTCCATGATCACCCCGCCGGCAGTGACGGAACAGCTTGTAGCCCAGGCTATTGCTCACGGGATCAGGAATATCTGGATGCAACCCGGTGCTGAAAGCCCGGCCGCGGTGGCGCTGTGCCGGGAACAAGGGATCAATGTCATCGCTGACGGTAGCTGTCTGCTGGTGGTGCTGGGGTATCGCGACCACTGATCAGGCCGAATTTTTCATGGATTCCAGCTCCTCCCAGCGTCCATAGGCGCTCGCCAGTTCCTGCTCCAGCGCAGCCAGCCGGGTGTTGACCTGCACCACCCCGCTGGCTGCGCTTTTGTAAAATTCCGGATCGGCCATGGTGGCATGGAGCTGTTCCTGCTCCTGTTCCAGAGCCGCTATCCTCTCGGGCAATGTCTCCAGTTCGCGTTGATCGTTGAAGCTCATCTTGCGCGGGCGTTCCTTCTGCGGCCGTGCTTTTTCGGATGGCGCTACGGCAGCCGCCGCAACCGGGGCGGCTGCCGCAACGGCCTGTCGCAGCCAGTCGTCGTAGCCGCCCACAAATTCACACACCCTGCCATCCATACCCACGGACAGCGTACTGGTCACCACGTTGTTGAGGAACTCGCGATCATGGCTGACCAACAGCAGCGTACCGGGGTATTCCAGCAGCAGATCCTCTAGCAGATCCAGCGTCTCCACATCCAGGTCGTTGGTCGGTTCGTCCATCACCAGCACATTGGATGGTTTGGTAAACAGCTTGGCCAGCAGCAGACGGTTGCGTTCGCCGCCCGACAGGATGCTGACCGGGGAGCGGGCCCGTTCGGGCGAGAAGAGGAAGTCCTGCAGGTAGCCGATGATATGCCGGGACTGGCCGTTGATGATCAGGGTGTCATTCCCTTCGCCGACGTTCTCCTGGACGCTCTTGTCCAGATCCAGCTGTTCGCGCATCTGGTCGAAATAGATCACCTCGCGGCGGCTGCCCAGCTTGATTTCCCCCTGCTGTGGTTGCAGTTCACCCAGCAGCATCTTCAACAGGGTAGTTTTGCCGGAGCCATTCGGCCCGATGATCCCGATCCGGTCGCCGCGCATGATGGTGGTGGAAAAGCTCTTGATGATAGTGCGGCCATCATAGGCAAAGGTCACGTTCGTAGCCTCGGCTACCATTGCACCGGAGCGATCCGCCAGTTGCAGCTGGATTTTGGCGGTACCCTGCTGTTCGCGCCGCTGGCGGGACTCTTCCCGCAGTTTCTTCAAGGCCCGTACCCTGCCTTCGTTGCGGGTACGGCGAGCCTTGATGCCCTGACGCACCCAGACCTCTTCCTGGGCCAGCTTCTTGTCGAACAGCGCCTGACGGGTGATCTCCGCCTCCAGCAGCGCTTCGCGCCGCTCGACGAATTCATCATAGCCGCAGGAAAAGGCGTAGATCCGGCCGCGATCCAGTTCGGCCACCCGGTTGGCCAGGCGGCGGGCAAAGGCGCGGTCATGGGTCACAAACAGCACGGTCTTGACGGCTTTGGCCAGAAACTCCTCCAGCCAGAGGATGGTTTCGATGTCCAGGTGGTTGGTCGGTTCGTCCAGGATCAGGATGTCGGGTGTCGACACCAGGGCACGGGCCAACAGCGCGCGCCGCTTGGTGCCGCCCGACAGAGAGGTGAATTCAGCCTCGGCATCCAGTTGCAGGCGATCTAGCACCCGCTCCACGTCCTGGTGCAGGCTCCAGCCGTCACAGTTCTCCAGTTCATGTTGTAGTGATTCCAGGCGATCCAGTAGCGCCTCGTTGCCATCCAGGGCCAGTTCGTGGCTGACGTGGTGGTACTGGGCCAGCAGGTCGGCGGCATTGCCCATGCCGGAAGCCACCACGTCGAACACGCTGCCGGTCAGGCCCAGCGGTACATCCTGCGATACGGCGGCCACTTTCAGCCCCTGCTGGCGTTGGACCTCGCCGCCCTCGGGGGTCAGTTCTCCGCCGATCAGCTTCAGAAGGGTTGATTTGCCGGTGCCGTTGCGTCCCAGCAGGCACAAGCGGTCACCCGGCTCGATCTGCAGGTTGATACCGTCGAAAAGCGCTGGGCCACCGAAGGCCAGGGTGATGTTGCGGAGGGTAAGCAGTGCCATGGTCGCTCCAGGGAATATAATGGTCTGCGCGGGCAGGCCATTGTGGATTTCAAACTACACATTGTTTGGGGCCAGGTGGGCGGGCCTCCTGATTTTTGGGCCGAAGTATTGGCCCGGTCCCTGGAACACCTGCGGCCTGCTGAACCGGCCAGTTTGTATTTACGGCCTACACGACGGCGGATTGTCAGGCAGAATCAAAAGGCACCAGCAGCCGATCATGATTGGCGATTGCCGGCAGTGGCTTATGTCGTTAAACGCAGGTACCGGGGGTGTCAAATGCGCGTGTTTCTGAGTTACTCAGCTGATCTGATTGAACGAAAGAACGCTGCAGTTGTCAAACCTCTTTGTCGCAGTGCGCAAATCGAGGTACCTCATGTCCATCGACGAGTATGTTTTCCAGGAACATGTCCAATGGCCTGACCCATAGTGAATAATCACCATACAGACAGCGGTAAACAGCCATCAGTTCTTCGGTCTCGCTATGGCGCGCGGTTCCGATTACCTCGTAGAGGTTTCCCTTGTAGTGCCGGTACCGCCCGGGTTGGAGTAATGAAGTGTCTGGCATCAACGTGTCTCCGAATCTGAGTAATGCAGTCTGTTAAGCAGGCGATGTCTCGACAGGTATCATTGCATGGGTCTCTGCCACTGATGATCCGAAGAGGTGCATAGTCACCTATTTTGTGATGGGCGTCAACCCATGAAAACGTTATTTCGATTGCCACCATGCAAACAGCATGTTATCAAATACAGTTGATCTCAGGCCGTGAGGTATTACAGTATGATCCATCTTTCCAACATAACCCGGCAGCACGGTTCGCAGGTTCTGTTCCGTGAGGCCAGCTTTCAGATCCTACCCGGCTCCCGCAGCGGCCTGGTCGGCCCCAACGGTGCCGGAAAGACCACCATCTTCCGCATCATTACCGGTGAGGAGGAGGCCGATGGTGGCGATATGACCTGCGCCAAACGCACGACCATCGGTTATTTCTCCCAGGATGTGGGCGATATGTCCGGTCGTTCGGCACTGGATGAGGTTATGGCCGGTTCGGCCGATACCGTGCGATTGGCGGGAGAGTTGAAGGAGATGGAAGCCGCCATGTGCGAGCCGCAGTCCGATGATGAGATGGCGGCTCTGCTGGAACGGTACGGGAGCGCCCAGGAGGAATACGAGCATCGGGGCGGATATGATCTGGATACCCGGGCCCAGACCGTGTTGACCGGGCTGGGGATTGGTCCTGACCGTTTCAACCATCCGGTGGAATCTTTCAGCGGTGGTTGGAAGATGCGCATCGCCCTGGCCAAGATCCTTACCCTTAAACCGGATGTGCTGCTGCTGGACGAGCCAACCAACCACCTGGACGTGGAGTCGATCATCTGGCTGGAGGAATGGCTGGCCAACGAATTTGACGGCGCGCTCCTGATGACCAGCCACGACCGAGACTTTATGAATCGTATCGTTACCCGCATCATCGAGGTGGCCAACAAGACGGTCACAACCTACAGCGGCAACTACGACTTCTACGAGCGGGAACGGGATATCCGTCGTGATCAGCTGCTGGCCAGTCACAAGCGGCAGCAGGATATGCTGGCCAAGGAAGAAGAGTTCATAGCGCGTTTTGCGGCCCGCGCCTCACATGCCGCCCAGGTTCAATCCAGGGTCAAGAAGATTGACAAGATCGATCGGATCGAGATCCCGCCCGAGGAGCGCGCCGTCAAGTTCGATTTCATCGATCCGCCCCGCAGCGGTGACGATGTGGTTGCCATGGACAATCTGGGTAAGGTCTGGGAAACCCCCGATGGCCGCCAGCATCCGGTGTTCAGCGGGGTCTCCGGCACCATTCGCCGCCAAAACAAGATCGCCGTGGTGGGTGTCAACGGGGCCGGCAAGTCGACCCTGCTCAAAATCCTGGCCGGCCAGACCGATCCCACGACCGGCAGTTTCAATCTGGGGGCCAACGTAGAGGTCGGCTATTTCAGTCAGCATGCCCTGGAGGTGCTCGACCCGCGCAAGACGGTCTTTGAAACGCTGCAGGATGCCATGCCGCTGGCAAACATCGGGGTGATCCGCAACCTGCTGGGTGCCTTCCTCTTTTCGGGTGATAGTGTGGACAAGCGCATCGAAAACCTGTCGGGCGGCGAGAAAAGCCGCGTTGTACTGGCGACCCTGCTGGCGCGGCCGATCAACTTTCTGATCCTGGATGAGCCTACCAACCACCTGGATATCCGTTCGCGCGAGATGCTGCTGGACGCGCTGAAAAATTTTGCCGGGACGGTGGTACTGGTCAGTCATGATCGTCATTTCCTGCGCCTACTGGTGGATAGGGTCTTCGAGATTGATCATGGCGAAATGCGAACCTATGAGGGAACCTATGATTACTACCTGCACAAGGTATATGGTGAGGAGATGCCGTCGTCAGAAAAATAAATATTTCATGTGTAAATAATTAGTTTGACATTGCCACCGCAAAGCTGATAGTTTATAGAAACGTCCTTGGATATTCCGGACAAACTTAAAGAGAAGTATCAGGAGAAAGAAGAAAATGGTAAACGGAACTGTAAAATGGTTTAATGACAGCAAGGGGTTTGGGTTTCTTGAGCAGGAAGGTGGCGATGATGTATTCGTACACTTCTCCGCAATCGCGGGAGACGGTTTTAAATCCCTCGCTGAAGGCGATAGCGTAACCTTTGAACTGGTCAAAGGCCCAAAAGGCCTGCAGGCCGCTAACGTGGTTCGTTCGTAATATTCGACTGCGTTCACGTATGGAGAGGCCCCGGAGAAATCCGGGGCCTTTTTGTTGTCTTGTTTACGATTCGACTATGCATCGAATAAAAGGATGTACGAAATATGGCTCAGCCAGCAACCATCTACCGTGCCGGTATTCAACTGTCAGATATCGACCGTGGTTTGTATGAGACCCTGCAGATCACCGTGGCCCGGCACCCGTCGGAAACCGAAGAACGCTTGCTGGCCCGTATGCTGGCCTATGCGCTGTACTACGAGCCGGAACTGACATTTACCAAAGGGGTTGGAGCGGGAGATGAGCCGGATCTCTGGCTCAAGGGGCCGGACGGACGTGTCAAGCTCTGGATTGAAGTCGGACTTCCGGATGCCGAACGGCTGATCAAGGCCAGTCGCCATTCCGAACAGGTCATTCTGTGCGCCTTCGGGTCTGCTCTGGCCGTCTGGGAGAAACAGCAGCTGCCAAAGTTGGCCGGCATTTCCAACCTGACGCTTCTCAGTCTGGACTGGGTATTTCTGAAGCGCATATCGGAACGGCTGCAACGCTCGATATCCTGGGCACTTACGGTCACCGAAGGTTCTCTCTATCTTGAAATCGACGGCGAAACCCTGGAATCGTCTGTCAAGCGTGTGATGGGCCCGGCCGCTGGTCAACGGACAGGAACACCATGACGGATCTGATCTCTGCTGCCGGTCTTAAAAAACTGGAGGACGAGTACCATTATCTGTGGCGGGTGGAGCGGCCCAAGATCTGTCAGGGTGTTTCCGATGCAGCGGCCGAAGGGGACCGGTCTGAAAACGCCGAATATATCTACGGAAAGAAGCGGTTGCGGGAGATTGACCACAAGCTGAAACACCTGGGCGCCCGGCTCAAGGTGCTCAAAGTGGCTGCGCCGCCTGCCAATCCGGGAGTGGTTTCGTTTGGCTGCTGGGTGGGGTATGAGGATGAGGTCGGCAATGCTCGCTGCTACCAGTTGGTTGGTCCGGATGAAATCAATGTGACCGAAGGCAGAATCAGCATCGATTCGCCGGTCGGCCAAGCGCTGTTGCACAAAAAACTGGACGACGAGGTCTTTATCAAGCGCCCTAACGGCGATCTGACGGTGTACATTACGTCAATCAGCGCAATGCCTCCAAAAATATAGCGCCATTTTCATGAGAAATGGCGCTATATACTATCAGATCCGCTATATTTTCTTACCGCTACAGGTTCAGATCCGCATGTCCGTGATACATCTCATCCCGCTCCCGGTTCACGTCGCTATTTTCCAGATACTCCTCAAAACCCATTACCCGGTCGATAACGCCTCCCGGGGTGATTTCGATGATCCGGTTGGCAATCGTTGATACGAATTCGTGGTCATGCGAGGCGAATAGCACAACCTCCGTGTAAGCGATCAAACCGTCGTTCAGTGCGGTAATCGATTCCAGATCCAGGTGATTGGTCGGCTCGTCCAGGATCAGGGTGTTGGCACCGGTCAACATCATGCGGGACAGCATGCAGCGCACCCGTTCGCCACCCGAGAGGACGCTGGTCTTCTTGGTGGCCTCGTCGCCGGAAAACAGCATTCGTCCCAGGAACCCGCGGGCAAAGGTCTCTCCCTCGGTCGGAGGTGAAAACTGGCCCAGCCACTCGATCAGGTTCAGGTCCTTTTCAAAATAAGAGCTATTCTCCTTGGGAAAATAGGCGGTTGTGATCGTCACTCCCCAGCGGAAGCTGCCGCTATCCGGCTCTATTTCACCCGCCAAAATCTGGAAAAGGGTGGTCCTGGCCAGACTGTTGCCACCGACGAAGGCGATCTTGTCGTTCTTGCGCACGATCAGATCGAAATTGTCCAGAACCTTGACCCCGTCAACCTCCTTGGTGAGTCCCTGGATCTCCAGGATGATGTCGCCACAGGCCCGTTCCGGTTTGAAGACCACATGCGGGTATTTACGGGAGGAGGTGGGCATGTCCTCCAGGGTCAGCTTGTCCAGCAGCTTTTTGCGCGAGGTGGCCTGTTTGGCCTTTGAGGCGTTGGAGGAAAAACGCTGGATAAAGGCCTTCAATTCGTCGGCTTTTTCGGATACCTTGCGATTCTCGTTCTGCTTCTGTTTCAGGTTCAACTGACTGGCATGGTACCAGAAGTCGTAGTTGCCAACGTAGACGGTGATCCGGCCGAAATCGATGTCCGCCGTATGGGTACAGACCTGATTGAGGAAGTGGCGATCATGGGATACGACGATGACCGTATTGGTAAAGCGATACAGAAAGTCCTCCAGCCAGGTGATCGATTTGAGGTCCAGGTTGTTGGTCGGCTCATCCAGCAGCAGAATGTCCGGGTTGCCGAACAGGGCCTGGGCTAGCAGCACCCGCACCTTGTCGCCTCCTTCCAGTTCCTTCATTTTCTTTTGACGCAGCTCCTCGGGGATGCCCAGGCCATTCAGGAGTACCGCTGCCTCAGACTCGGCTTCATAGCCGTTCATCTCGGCAAATTCACCCTCCAGTTCGGCCGAACGGGTACCGTCTTCCTCGGAAAAATCGGGTTTGGCGTAAATGGCATCGCGCTCGACCATAACCTTATAGAGCTTTTCGTGCCCCATGATAACGGTATTGAAGACGGTTTCCTCATCGAAGGAGAATTGATCCTGTTTGAGCACCGCCATGCGTTCCCGGGGACCCATGACAATCTCGCCCTTGTCGGCTTCGACCTCACCGGCCAGGATCTTGAGAAAGGTCGACTTGCCGGCGCCATTGGCACCGATCAGTCCATAGCAGTTGCCGGGGGTGAACTTGATGTTGACGTCTTTGAAGAGGACCCGCTTGCCGTAGGAGAGGGAAACGTTGGATGCAGAAATCATGTGGAGAATATTCCTTTCAGACAAATAAAAAACCACAGGGTCGCTCCCTGCGGTTCAGATGCTTGATATATAGCATTAACTACACGGAGTCGGCAATGTCTTTCTTCGTGGAAATGGGCCGTTCGGCTGACGGGACAGTCTGTTATAAGCGGTTTTTGCCCCAAATCGGGTACATAAAACATGACATGATTGATCTCAGAGCGGTATATCGCACCAGGTTCAGCCGCTTCACCATTTTCATGAGTCAAAAAAAGTTCGGCACTGAATTTGCTGCTGATTGCTGTTAGACGGAAAAGTACGAAAGGAGATTCTGCATGAAAAGAACAGTTCTGGTACTTGTAATTGCTGCAATCACGGCCGCATCGGCTGCACAGGCAGAGGTTCATGTCAATATCAATGTCGGTCTGCCCACTCCGAGGGTTATCGTGCCGGCACCCCTGCCCCCTCCGCCGGCAGTCCTTTTTGACGTAGCGCCGAACTTCATTGCCCCTCCTGGTTTGGGCTTTTATGTTGGCGTAGGCACCCCCTATGACATTATCTACGACTCGGATTATTACTACCTGTATTATGGCAACAACTGGCATCGCGCCCGACATCACAACGGCCCCTGGATTCAAGTCCCGTATCGGGAGCTGCCGCCAGCGATCCGCAGGCACCGCATCGATGAGATCCGCACATACCGTGACCGGGAGTATCGCGTCTATCGCAATGACCGGGATCACTACCGCGGGCGCCACTTCCGGCCCGATCATGAACGCAAGGAAGAATGGAAATACGAGCGCCGACGTAATAAAGAAGAGTGGAAAGAAGAAAGACAGGACAGAAAACGTGAAAGACGCGAGCGAGACTGATAAAGCATGACATCGACGGGGGGACTTATGGTCCTCCCGTTTTTTTTCAAGATATTTCCTTCAACATTTTTCCACGATACCTTCCTGCACCGCAAACTCCAGGAACTCTGCGACCTCTCTGTCCGGGATGCCGAGGCACGCCGCCACGCTCCCGGCCGGTTTCGTACCATCCAAGCATTCCAGCAGCCTGAAGTACGCCTCACTGATGGACTCGGTACAGACCCCCTTGGGAGTGGGATAGATGATCGCCCATGAAGCGCTCCGTTGCAGTCTGTCGCTGAAGCCGCGTACGTCTACCGCCCCAGCCTCCAGAATCTCCAAAATCTCATAGTGAAAGCGTGCCGAGCGGGTTGTCGGAGTTTGTCGCAGCGCAAGTTCCAGGAGCTGCCTTGCGGCAGGAATCTGCCGGGGCGTTGCCGGTGGCGGGCTCATCAGAGCGGCGGCGTAGTGATAGTGATAATCCACCAGGTCGAGCACCGCCGGCAGGAAGCGCCTCAATCTTTTCGGCGAGAACAGGCGGGACAGGAAGGTCCGCTGCATTTGCCAGATCTGTCCATCCGACAGTTCGGTCTCGTTGAGGTTACCGCCCCGTTCCCTTGCCAGCCAGTCCCCGAATTGCTGCAGAAATTCCGAAGGGGGCATCCCGAGCGGGTCGAGCACTCCGATGAACCAGGCTACGGCCCTGCCGCGGGTGTAGAAGATGTCGCAGGCCAGCGCCAGGTTTTGTGCCTTCTGCATGTCTGCTGCCGTGAAGGTGGGTGAAGAGATCAGCGTATAGGGCGGGGCCGGCAGATGTTTCAGGCCGCTGGCATCCGAGCGTGCTGCCAGGGCCGTGCCGGGCAGGATCGCCAGCGGGAAGATGTCCAGGTGGTTGGGGTAGAGTCCCAGGGCGAAATCCAGGCTGCGGCGGAAGCCGGGCAGGGTGTCGCCCGGCAGGCCGTAGATCACGTCAAAACCGAAGACAGCCCCGCTTTCGTTCAGCAACATGGTGCGGCTGATGAAATCAGACTGCCGAAACGTTCGCCCTACCTGCTTCAGCACCTGCGGATCAGCGCTTTGCAAGCCGATCTGCAGGGAGCAGGTGATTCTGGCGAAGAGTCCGGCCATTTCGCGGTCAATAAACTCGTTGCGTACCTCGAAGTGGAAATGGATCCGTGGGGCGATCTTTCCGATCAGCCGCAGGATCGTCTTGGCGCGCTGTTGGTCCTGATTGAAGGTAGAATCCAGCACGAATATTTGGTTGATTCCATGGCTGGCGAAGTGTCGCAATTCGGCTTCGATCCGTCCCAGCGAGAAGCGTCGCACCCCGTGCCGGTCGCGGGAGTCAAAGCAGAAATCGCAGGAAAAACCGCAGCCCCGCGACAATTGCCAGAGGATGCCGGGGTAGATTCCGGTATCGATACTACCGGTCAACCAGGGGGATGGGATGGCGTCCAGATTGGCGAAAGGCTCCGCCGGGTTCAGGGTTATCCCTCTGCCTGTCCGAGTGGCAACACCGGGGATATTGCTGACAGACCCGCCTTCCGCCAGACATGTGCAGACGGCGGCAAATGGTACTTCTCCCTCGCCGCAGATCAGGAAATCGAAGCCGGTCCCGGCCAGTATGCCCTGCGGGTCAGCGGTGGCCTCCGGACCCCCGGCGCAGATGGTGATCCCAGGTGTGCGCCGTCGCAGTTCATCTGCCATCTCCCGGCACGTTGTGCGATTCCAGACATACATCGAAAAGCCGACCAGGGCCGGCCGAAGGGCAGAGATTGTGTCCACACAATCGGCTGGGTCCTGGCCGAGGAAAAAATCACTCCGCTCGATCTCGATCGCCGCAGTCTGCGGGATAGTTGCCAGGTAGCTTTGCAAATAGGCGTTGGCCAGCGGCACGGCCTGGGGGGATGGGTAGGGGTGAACGGCTACCAGCACGATACGCATGATTATCACTTTCCTTTGATCGGCAAAAGCCAGGCGCAAGGTGTCATCCCGTAATTCCAGGCCAGGCAGAGGCGGCGATAGCCGGAGAACAGCAGCGCTTCACTGTTGCACAGCAGGATGATGGCAGCCGGGAGTGTCAGCTGGCCATCCCGCTGAAGTGCCTCCTCCATCAGGGAGTAATTCCTGCGGTAGCCGCGTTTGGCTTTGGCCAGGTAACGGGCATAGTCGTCATAGCTGCTATAGGAGAGCGCCACCGGAATGCCATTGATCCGCTCCGAACGGGGATAGGGTGCGAGCTGACCCGCATCAAAGCCGGAGTCAATGTCGTCCCAGCCGATGTTGTGGCGCTGGTAGAATCCCTGTTTGTCAGGGTGGTGGGAAAATTCCCACTGTTCAGCGGCTATGTCCGGCTTCACCCACCTAATGCTCAGGCTGGAGCTAGTTATCATCTCAATCCACCGTTGACCGCAATTTCTTGCGTTGCGATATGATTTTCTTCTCGTTCAGGCGCTGCTCCTTGGCCCGGTTCGGCACCCTGGTGGCGATGCGTTTCTTCTCTTTGCGTTCGCGTCGCGCCAGGGCCGCTTGCAAACGCTCCATGGCTTTCTCGCGGTTCTGAAACTGCGAACGGCTTTCAGATGCCTGAGCCACGATACCGGTCGGCAGGTGGCGGATCCGCACGGCCGAGTCGGTCGTGTTGCGGTGCTGACCGCCCGGACCGGAGGCCCGGTAGAATTCGACCTTGATGTCGCTGTCACGTATTTCGAAGCTCATGGGTTTCGTAAGCCTTTCAACATGCGTGTCAGTACCCGGTCCAGCGATGAGGCGAAGCGCTGCCGGTCGGTGTTGCCGAATTGGCCCGGCCCACCCTGAATCATACCCGCCACGCGCAATTCCTGCAGCAGGTCGCGCATGGAGAGCCGTTCACCGACGTTTTCTTCGGTATACAACTCACCGCGCGGGTCAAGACCAAGCGCGCCCTTCTCAACGACCCGGGCCGCCAGCGGTATGTCGGCCGTAACCACCAGATCCCGGGACGTGGCATGTTCGACGATATAATCATCTGCCACATCAAAGCCATCGGCCACCACGACGGATGTGATCAGCCGTGAATGGTGCTTTGCCAAGCCGGTGTTGGCCACGAGACAGACCGGAATCTCCAGCCGTTCCGAGGCCCGGAAGACGATATCTTTGATAACCCGGGGGCAGGCATCGGCGTCGATCCAGATTTTCATGGTTGTAACGGTCCTCCCGGCAGTTGTCTGCCAATAGAAAACCCCGCAGGAAGCGTCCGGCGGGGCTGTCTATCCATCTGGCCACAATAAGTTAATTGGTACGTCATGATTTTTTGCCCTTTGTTAAAAGGACAACTACCTGACATACTCTTCCTCATTTCGGGAATTAGACCCCGACGACTTCCTTGATGCCCGGAATCTGCTCTTTCATGGCCCGCTCGATGCCCATCTTGAGGGTCATGGTGGACATGGGGCAGCTGCCGCAGGCGCCTTTTAAGCGAACCTTCACGATGCCGTCTTCGGTCACCTCCACCAGTTCCACATCGCCGCCATCGGCCTGCAAGCCGGGACGTACCTGATCAAGGACTCTCTGTACTTCTGCTTTCATGTTCTTTCTCCTTTGAAGGGTTATATATTCACCGCAAAAACGGAAGGTTCCGTGTATCGTGATGAAGGATCATTGTTCACCCAGCGGCAGACCGGGCTCTGTCAAGTGTTCCGGCCGCATGGCCTCTTCCAGCGCCGCTACGGGCATCAACCCCCGTGCCAGTACGATCTCGCGGATGGAGCGTCCCGTGGCCACCGACTCCTTGGCCACTTCAGCGGCGGCGTTGTAGCCGATGGAGGGCGCCAGGACCGTCACCAGCCCCAGGGAATCCTCCAGATAGCGTCGGCAGCGCGCTTCATTGGCTACAATTCCAGTAATACATGAATCGGTGAATTTCTGCACGCAATTCTTGAGCAGCTCCATGGAAAACAACAGGTTATATGCGATCAGCGGCATCATCACGTTCAGCTCCAGCTGGCCGGCCTGGACCGCCAGCATTACCGCCTGGTCGCACCCCATGACCTGAAAGCAGACCATGTTGGCCATCTCGGCCATGGAAGGGTTGATCTTGCCCGGCATGATCGATGAGCCGGGCTGTACCGCCGGCAGACGTATCTCGTCCAGACCGGTGCGGGGCCCGGACGAAAGCAGGCGCAGGTCATTGGCGATGCGACCGATTGTGACTGCGGTGCGGCGCAAGGCCGAGGAGAGCGCCAGGAAGGGGTCCATGTTCTGCATGGACTCGAACAGATCCGGGGCGGCGGTCAACGGGAAGCCGGTGGCCAGCGTCAACTCCTCGATAATAGTGCTGATGTAGGCCGGCTCGGCGTTCAGGCCGGTCCCGACGGCGGTGCCGCCGATGCCCAGTTCCAGCAGGGGAGGGATGCATGACTCAAGCCCTTCACGGCTCCTGCGGATCGCCGTGGCATAGGCCCCGAATTCCTGCCCCAGGCGGATCGGCACGGCGTCCTGCAGATGGGTGCGCCCGGATTTCAAAATGTGATCGAACTCGCTTGCCTTGGCGGCCAGGGCGTTCTCCAGTTCTTCCAATATTTCCAGCAGCGGGTCGAGCATCTCCAGCGCGGCCAAGCGGATGGCGGTGGGGATGAGGTCATTGGTGGACTGGGCCATGTTGACATGGTCGTTGGGGTGCAGGATCGAAAAGTTCCCTCGTTGGCGGCCCAGTAGTTCCAGGGCGCGGTTGGCCAACACCTCGTTGACGTTCATGTTGTGGGAGGTGCCGGCCCCGGCCTGGAAGGGATCGACCACGAACTGGTCAGCCAGCTCGCCAGCCAGCACTTCGTCTGCTGCCGCCACTATGGCGTTGCCGATTTCGGCCGGCAATCTCCCGGTGGACATGTTGGCGCGGGCAGCGCATTTCTTGATGATGGTCACGGCCCAGACATAGGTCGGATGGGGTTTGAGCCCGGAGATAGGGAAGTTCTGCAGGGCCCGCGCCGTCTGGGCGCCGTAGTAGGCCGATGCCGGGACTTCCATTTCGCCAAGCGAGTCTTTTTCAATGCGGCTGGACATACATGCCTCCATAAAAATTGGAAAATTGATTGTGAACAGTGAATATTATTGATATTGTTTGCGTCAATTTTAGCATACAAACGGTGCCGGCAAAAAACATATTGTTCTCAGCGGATATTGAAAGTTAAGGGGGTTTGATGCAGATAAAATTTGGTACCGATGGCTGGCGCGGCGTGATCGCCCGCGATTTTACCTTTGACAATCTTTCCCAGGTGGCACAGGCCACCATGGATTACCTCAACCGCGAAGGGCTGGGCGATAAGCTTCTGGTGATCGGTTACGACCGCCGTTTTCTGTCCCGCGATTTTGCCCGGCGGGTGGCGGAGGTGGCTGCCGGAAACGGTATTCATGTCTGTCTGACGGACGGTTATGCGCCGACGCCGGCTGTTTCCTGGGCGGTTCATGAGTTGGGGGCCGGGGCAGGTGTTATGATCACTGCCAGCCACAATCCGTCGGAATACAACGGCTTCAAGATCAAGGAATCATATGGCGGTTCGGCCCGGCCATCCACCACAAAGATCCTGGAGGAGATTGTGGCCTACAATGTGGCCAACGGCCGGCGGGTGGTGGAATGCTCTTTTGAAGAAGGCCAGCGTAAGGGCCTGATACAGCTTTTCGACCCCTGCGAGAGTTATTTTCACCAGATCAATCGCTATGTGGACCTGAATCTGATTGCCAAGTCGGACATTGCAGCAGTCGTCGACCCGATGTACGGGGCCGGCAGCGGCTTCATTCCGCGTCTGCTGAACGGCGTCGCCGAGATTCATAACAGCGAAAACCCCTCGTTTGGTGGTCTGCCCCCCGAGCCGATCGGTGATAACCTCAAGGAGCTCGCCACTCTCGTTAAAAGTGGAAAATACAGGGTGGGCCTGGCGCTGGATGGTGATGCCGACCGGATCGGCGCGGTGGATGAGACCGGCGAATTTTTCTCTTCCCACTGCATCTTTACCGTCATCCTGCGGCACCTGATCGAACACAAGAAATTGCGCGGCGGTGTGGTCAAGACCGTTTCAACCACCCGCATGATCGATCTGCTGGCCGATAAATACGGATTGCAGCTGTTTGAGACACCCATCGGCTTCAAACACATTTGTGAGCTGATGCTCGAAAAGGACATCCTGATGGGGGGCGAGGAGTCGGGTGGCCTGGGGGTCAAAGGGCATATCCCCGAGCGGGACGGCATCCTGATGGGCCTGCTGCTGCTGGAGGCCATGGCGGTCAGTGGCAAAGGGTTGCGGCAGATGCTCAACGAGACCATGGCTGAGATCGGTCATTTTTCCTACCGCCGGATCGATCGGCGCATTGAGGACGGTGCCAAGGAAGAGTTGATTACCCGGTTGAAAACACAGCCACCGGTTGAAATCGACGGCAGAAGGGTCACGGGGACCAACTTCAGCGACGGCTTCAAATTCATGTTCGAAAACGGCGACTGGTTGCTGATCCGCCCCTCGGGCACCGAGCCGGTGATTCGACTCTACAGCGAAGCAGCTGAGGTTGACCAGGTGGATCGTTTTCTGCGGTCAGCGGTCGTGCTTGCTGGAATTTAAGGATGTTGGTGAGGGGCAGGTACTCTTCGGTACGGCACGAGGCGGGACATCTGCGGAAGCAGTGCTTCGTATTCGATGATCAGATACACCAATAAAAAAGAGATGATTTTTATACGTTCTATGGTATTAAATAGGACTTGAATTCATTTATGTATACCCCCCACGGGACTCGTGAAAGAGGAGGATTCCGCTATGGCAAACATTCTTATTGTCGATGATTCATCCACTATGCGCAAGATTATTTCACGTTCACTCAGGCAGGCAGGTTTGCCGGTTGATGAGATATTCGAGGCCGGTGACGGTATCGAAGGGCTGGGTGTGATCGCTTCCGGCAAGACCATTCACCTGATCCTGTCCGACATCAACATGCCCAATATGGATGGGCTTGAGTTCATAAAAGCGGTCCGGGCCAACGGCAACACCACCCCGGTAGTGATGATCACGACAGAAGGTGGCGAGGAGATCATCAAGGACGCCATGGCGAGTGGTGCCAGTGACAGCATCAAAAAACCCTTTACCCCTGATCAGCTCCAGGAGAAGTTGGGAGGTCTGCTGTGAGCCTCAACGCCGACGTAGTCGCTGCAACTAAATTCAGCGAAGAGCAGCTTGCCAAGTACGTCATCGATGCGACGAAAGAGGTCTTCTCCACCATGGTGATGATGGACCCGACCGATGATTATCCCATGCAGGAGCCTGTCAACCGTTTCAAATGCAGTATAACCGGCATGGTCGGGTTCGCCGGTACCTATTCGGGTGTCATTTCGATGCACTGCCCGGTCAGTCTGGCCATGAAGATTACCTCCAATATGCTTGGGATGGAATGTGACGAGGTGAACGAAGACCTCAATGATGCTATCGGCGAGATTTCCAACATGCTCGGCGGCAGTGTCAAACAGGTGCTTTCCAAAGGTGGCCTGGATGTGAAACTCTCCATCCCGACCGTCATCGCTGGTGAGGATTATACCGTTAACTCCCTTTCGGATAGCGACTGCGTTGTCATCCCTTTCAAGATTGACGATGAAAAATTCCTGGTGGGACTGGTTCTCAAGAAGGAAGACTAGCAGCACCACGTATGACAGTTTTTAGCGTGACGCATGTGACGTTGAGGCTGATTCCGAACCGGAAGACTGTTACCGATGGATGGATACAACACATTACATGAGATGTTGGGGTCCGCCCTGAAGCAGGCCGGCGAAGAGAGCGGCATGCTTCTGGGGCAGGAACTTTCCATTGCCCTCTCCGACTCACTCTCCACCAGCAAAACATCATATTTCGGCTGCCTTGACGATGCCTGTTTTGTGATCGGCGTTGATTCACGTGAATCGTACGTCGGTCAGTTCTACCTGGTATTCTCCTTGCGGGATGCTATCGTCATGAGCAGTATTCTCCTGGGCATTCCTCCGGCCCGTATTCAGGAAAAAAAGCGCCTCTGCATCATCGAAAACGACGATATTGATGCTTTCTCCGAGATCGCTAATATGATCAACGGGTCGTTCAACACCGTCTTTCAGGGCAGCCTTGCCAACAAGGTGCACCTGAAACTCCTCTCTCCCAAAAAGTTCATTCCCGAAGTCGACCAGTTGAGCGAGGATGAGCCGCTCCCCGAGGGTGAATACCTCATGTTCCGTTCCAAGCTGGAGATGCCCGGCCAGGAATTGAACCATCTGGATGTGTTAATTCCGGTGGATCTGGGCAATCAGTTTGACCCTCCGGCAGCGGTCCTGCCGGAGGAGGCTGTCGCGGAAGATGTGCCGGGCGAGGCCAATTCTGGCCTGACGGCTGATGCCGAACCGTCGCAAACCTCATCAGAGATGCCGTTTGCAGAAGATGGCATGGACAGCATCGTTGTGCTGGAAGACGATGCTGCAGAGCGTCAGCAGATGGTCGAGGCGGTGGCTTTTACCGGATATCATGTGGCGGAGGGAACGCTCAATGCAGATATCAAAGAGCTCTTTTCCGGACGTAATGTCCGGCTGGTGTTGATTGGGTCGCTGGATGCCGATGACCGCGAACTGGCGGTTTGTATCAAAATCAACGCCATGCGCCAGGATGCGCCGCCCCCTATTATCATGAGCGCCCATCGCTGGACTCGGACTGCAGTGCTGAAGGCCTTGAAATATGGAGCCCGGGAGATTATCATTAAGCCGTGCGGAGAAGATGAGTTAGCGGCCAAGGTACGCAGATTCTGTAAGTTGCCGCCGCCATGATGGCTCTGCATTGACCGGGGGAAGCGGTATGCGCCGATGGTATAATATACGTGTCGTGGCACAACGTCTGGTATTGGCAAAGGCCCTGCTGATTGTTATTTTAGCAGGGTTTTTAGCTCTGCTCGGTATGCCGGCCCCAGCGGCGCGGGCGTCAATCACCAATCGGCTTCAGCGTGTTGATATCCGGCCCGAAAAAGGGTACACCCGTATCGTACTCGGTCTGGAACATATCCCCGATTATACGGTTACCGCTTTGGCCGGTAACCGTCTGCGTATTTCCATTGCGGGTGCCGATGGCCCGTTGTTCAAAAAATTCCGACGCTACTCGGACAAGAACATCGGAGGGCTGGTTTTCTCCCGACGTGGCAATTCCCTGCTGGTGACATTCCAAACGTCCAGCGGTGCTGGCTGGCGAGATCTTGATTTTGGCGGCGCCACTGTCATTACTCTGGATGTGGGTGCGAGGTTTAGCCCGCCACCCCCCCATTCCACTTTTCCCGGCCGCGAGAAAATATGGAGCGGTGTAGAAAAACTTGTGCGGGATTTCGATCCGCCGCTCAAGACGGATATCCCGTTCCAGCCAACGGATCGACAGGTTCTCAAAGGCATCCTCAGTGATGCCGACCAGCAGACGTTCATGGCTGCCGAAGCAGCCCTGTACAAGGGGCGGCTGATCGAGGCAGAGGAAGGGTTTTTGCCGTTTGCTACGCGTGATGGCGCTATAAAGCCGCTGGCTCTCTATCGCCTGGGTGAAACCTGGTACAAGCTGCAGAAATATTCCCAAGCCTTGGCCGCTTTCCGTGAAGCTGAAAAAATCTGGCCGGCCTACCTTAACTTTAACCCCAGCGTTACGTTTTATTATGGCGACAGTATTGCCCGCAGCGGTGATCTGGCCGCGGGTAGGGTGCTTCTTGCAAACCTGATCGGGCGATTGGCGGACAAAAAATATGCCCCGACGCTGTTGGTGCGCTTGGGAGATATTCTTGCCCGGCAGGGGCATGATCAGGAATCTTTGGCGCTCTATCGTACGGTGGCGGAAAATTTTAAAGACAACAAGGCCGGTTACATGGCCCAGCTCAGGCTCAACGACCGGAAGTTTCTGCAGGTGAACTCTATGAACTACCATGCCCTGAGCGACTCCTATCAGGACATTGCGCTCCAGAGTGGCGATTTTGATATGCGCGAAGAAGCATATTTTAAACACGTTTTGCTGGAATCAATTCATGGCGAGGCAGCGGAGGCGCTGCAGGCGCTGGTCGCTTTCCAGCGTAAGTTTCCGCAAGGGGTATATGCAACCGTTATCAGGGTGATGCGGGAAGTTCTGGTAGGGCAGGTGTATCATGAGAGGAGTTGGGGCAAGGATCCGGCCGCATTGATCCGCTTTGTCCAGGAGCATCAGGAATACCTTGCTGAGTGCGTAGAATCGCCCGGTTTTCTTGAGAAGGTAGCTGCGGCATATGCTGAAGCAGGTCAGCCGATTGAGCTGATCAGCCTTTTCAAATACCTGGTTGATCGCCAGTGGGCCGCGTCTGGTGTGCCGTACATGTACGAAGAAATTGCGAATAATGCCGAGTTGATCGGCGATGTAGCTCTGGCGGAACGCACGCTGAGCACATCCTTGAGCCGATATCCTTCCAATCCCCGCTCGCGATTGATGATGGAGCGGTTAGGCAGGTTATTTTTTGCAGACGGCAAATTCCGTGAAGTCAAAGAGAATCTCCTGTGGTTGCTCAACAAGGGCGCGCGGGCCCAGAAGCCGGAAAGTTACTATTATCTCGGCCGGTCGCTATGGTCCCTGAAAGAGTATTCGCAAGCTGCCAAGGCGATGGACTTCTATCTTGAATCGGCCGGTGCAACCAGTGCGATACTCTTGCCGGATGCATATATGGTCGCCGCCTCATCCCGTGAGTCGACGGGAGACCGCAAGGGCGCATTGCGACTGCTCAATGCCGGGCTGAAGCTCCCGGGGAATCCTCGCGGTGAAGAATTTCTGTATAAGACCGGTGAAATCAATCTCCTTGAAGGCAAGGCCCAACTGGCTCGCACGTATTTCGAGCAGGTTGTGTCAAAAGGCAAAGACCCCGACTGGAAGAAACTTGCCCAACAGGCGCTTGATGCACTGGATGTGAAGAATTCCCCCTGATCTTACGGTGCAGATCTGTCAAAAATCCGACAATGTCAAAAATCAGACACAATTCAGGATAATACTTCAAAATGGGTGTGTAGCGCTGATGGCCGCAGAAACCGTTGTTATTTTAGTTATTTCGTCACGCTCATAGGCGGTGTTTTCAAGGCATATATATTGCAGTGAATGATCGCCACAAGGAGGTGCATCATGCAGCTGGACGGTCTTTTCAACACAACCGTAGAGGTTTTGGGAAAGAGCATTGATCTGCGCGCCAGGAACCAGAACCTGATAGCAGCCAACATTGCCAACGCTGAAACACCTAATTACATCCCCAAGACGTTGGTTTTCGAGGATGAGCTTCAGGATGCGCTCAAGGGTGGGGAAATGGGGACTCCTGCCATTACCAATAGTCGGCATCTGCCACTGAAGGGGGTCGCTAGCAGACTCCAGTCGGTTACCGGGCGTGTCGTCGAGACACCTGCCAAGACGCCTGGCAAGGATGGAAATGCGGTCGAGATTGAAAACGAGATGGGCCGCATGATGGAAAACCAGATCATGTATAATGCATCGGTGCAGATTCTGGCCAGACAATTCGCGGAACTAAAGTCCGCCCTGAGGGAAGGTAAATAAATGGACTTCTTTAGCGCAATGAATGTTGGTGCCTCGGCGCTTACTGCCGAGAGGACACGGATGAACCTGATCTCCAGTAATCTGGCCAATGCCAATACGACCCGTACCCCGGAAGGGGGGCCCTATAAACGTAAGGATGCGGTCTTTTCTGCTACGCCGCTGGAAAATTCCTTCGGCAGAACGCTGGATGGAGCCACCGGCCAACAGGTCAGTCAGGTGCAGGTCTCGCGCATCGTTGAGGATCAGAATCCTCCACGGATGGAATACGATCCAAGTAATCCTGACGCAGACCCTCAGGGATACGTGGCTATGCCTAACGTAAACGTGATCGAGGAGATGGCTGACATGTTAACCGCCAGTCGAGCCTATGAGGCCAATGTAACAGCGGTACAGGCTGCCAAGAACATGGCACTCAAAACACTTGAAATCAGTAAATAATGTTTGTGCTCGTTAAGTTATGTATGAAAGAGAGGTTTTGACGTGGACATACAGGGTATCGAAGGTGGAATCGGCATCACCAAAGCGTTTCCCGAGCTGGGTGCAGCCAAGGCAGCAGGTCCTGCTGATGGGGCCGGCAAGTTTTTCAGCGAGCTGGTGTCAAAGGTGAACGACCTTCAAATCCAGTCGGATAAATCCATCCAGAGCCTCGCCAGTGGAGAGAACAAGAACCTCCATGAGGTGATGATCTCCATGGAAAAAGCCAGCATCTCTTTTCAGTTCATGTCCTCGGTGCGCAACAAGGCCCTTGAGGCGTATCAGGAAGTCATGCGCATGCAGGTTTAGTCAGTTAGAAGTACTTTGCAGCGGTTATTACAGAAAGGAAGCTCCCCGTCACAATGCCAGAAGGGATAACAAGACTCATAGAGCCGTTTATGGCGCTTTCCGCCGGGAAACGCATGCTGATAGCCGGCGTGGTATTCATGGCGGCGATCGCCTTTGCAATACTGATATTCATTGCCAATCGCACAGATTACCGGCCTCTTTTTACCAATCTTTCGACCGAGGATGCGGGTGAAATCGTCAAGAAATTGAAAGATGCCAAAACGCCGTACCAGATTACCTCCGATGGCAAAGGGATCCTGGTACCGTCCGATAAAGTCTACGAATTGCGTCTGACAATGGCATCGGAGGGCCTGCCGCAGGGTGGTGGGGTCGGATTTGAGATATTTGACCGTAAAAATTTCGGTATGACCGAGTTCGTGCAGAAGCTTAACTACCAACGCGCCCTTCAGGGCGAACTTGCCCGAACCATTTCGCAGCTCAGCGGTGTCGAGCAAGCTCGGGTTCATTTGGTCATCCCCGAAAAATCCCTCTTCAAGGACAGCGAAAAACCGGCTACAGCGTCGATTGTCCTGAAAATGAAGTCAAACCATGCGTTGCGAGACAGTGAGGTGCAGGGAGTCGTTCACTTGGTGTCATCATCAATTGAAGGTATGGACCCGGATAATGTTACCGTTCTTGACAGCCGCGGCATGATTCTCAGCAAGGGTGGCGGCAGTGACCCAACCTCCCGCATGACATCAGCCATGCAGGAGACCCAACGAACCTATGAGAAAAATTTAGAGGAGCGCATCCAGTCGCTGTTAGATCGTATTGTGGGTGGCGGTAAGTCGGTTGCCCGGGTGACCGCTTCCTTTGATTTTAAGCAGGTCGAGCGGGTAGAAGAAAAGTTTGACCCCGAAACCATTGCGGTCAGGAGTGAGCAACGCTCTGAGGAAAAAGGGTCTTCCGGCACTTCCGCTACCGGCGTTCCCGGAGTGCAGACCAACCTGGGAAAAACGGCACCAAGCGCAGTTGCGTCTTCCGGCGGCGGTTCCAAAAATGACGAGACACTCAATTACGAGGTCAGTCGCTCAACAGCCAAGATCATTGAGCCGGTTGGTGCTCTCAGCAAAATTTCGGTGGCGGTGCTGGTGGATGGCAAATATGAAGAACCGGCAGCAGTGAAGGAAGGACAGGTTGCCAAAGCCAAATATATTCCACGATCTCCTGAAGAACTTCAAAAGATAGAAACACTGGTCAAAAGCGCTGTCGGGTTCAATGCCGAACGGGGTGACCAGCTGAGTGTGCAGAATATTCCTTTTCAGGATACGGGTGAGGTCGGTACGCTGGATACGCCGAGCTGGTGGTCTAATCCGTTCTTTATGGCGTTGTTCAAAAATCTGATTATCGGTCTGGGGTTCCTGGCACTGATACTGTTTGTCATCCGTCCGTTGCTTGCTTCGCTCAGAAGCATCCGCCCGACGATGCTTGAAAGTTTCGAGCCGCTTCGTGAAGGCGGAGATAAAATTAGCTCTGCTGACCGGGCACAGATCTCGATGCAGATGTCAGAGCAAAAGAACCTGATCGACCAGGCCAAGAAAGATCCATACCAAGTGGCCCAGATTCTCCAAAACTGGATCGGGGAAGATAAATAACCCCGCTGGGTTGTTCGGCACGTAACCCTGATAATTCCATTAAGCCTTCAAGATGGCATTAATCCATGGCCAATTTGAGAGGCTCATCATGCTCGTTTTATTTGATGCCATTTGAGTTAAACCGTGCTCTGCCTGTTCAGTTGCTGCATCCAATGAATCA